>JBLWYG010000025.1:0-36891 GCA_048267045.1 Roseovarius sp.
GTTCCAGCACCCGCGCATGGACATAGAAGATATCGCCCGAAAATGCCTCCCGCCCCGGTGGGCGGCGCAAAAGCAGCGATAATTCGCGGTAGGAATGGGCATGATGGGTCAGATCATCCAGAATGACGACGACATCACGGCCGTCCGCCGCCAGATCCTCGGCCATCGACATCGCGGCATAGGGGGCGACATAGCTCAGACCGGGCGCCTCCTCGTCGCCGGCGGCGACGACGATGGTGCGGTCCATCATGCCGCCCTCGCGAATGGCGCCGATGACCTTGGCCACCGCATCCCCGCGCTGGCCGATGGCGCAGTAGATGCACAGAACGCCGGTGGCCTTCTGGCTCAGAATCGTGTCCACGGCGATAGACGTCTTGCCGGTCTGGCGATCACCGATGATCAGCTCGCGCTGGCCCAGCCCTACAGGCACGGCGGCATCAATGGCCTTCAGTCCCGTCGCCAGCGGGCGCGTGACCGGCGCGCGGCTCAGGATATCTGGCGCCTCCATCTCGATCGGGCGGGTGCGGTCCGTGCGAGGCGGGGCGCCGCCGTCGCGCGGGCGGCCCAGCGCATCGACGACCCTGCCTAGCAAGGCGCTGCCGACCGGGACCGCGACCACCCTGCCTGTGCGGCGGACGTCGCTGCCCGGTACCACGTGACCAGCCGCACCCAACAGCACGACGCCCAGACGGTCCTCTTCCAAGTCGAACACGACGCCCATCAGGCCAGATCCGAAATCCAGCAGTTCATCCACCAACGCGCGGGCAAGACCGGTGACGATGGCAATGCCGTCGCCAACCTCGGTAACCTGCCCGATCTCGCTTAGTTGCGGCTGCGGCGCGGGGGCGTCCAGCAGGGTTTGCAGCAGGCTTGTGTCATGTGGCATCGGCCAGCCCCCGTGCTTTGTATGCGCTCTCCAGCGTCGCTTGCAGGCCGGCAGCATAGCTGGCAGCGGTCCAGCCCAGCTGTGCGCCACCAACGCGCAGGTTCAGGCCGGGCGACTGGTCCGGATCGGTGTGAAATTGCACGTCAGTTTCCGGCAGCACGTCCTTGATCTGGCGCGCCAGTTGCGTTTGCAGATTTTCAGGCAGGACGTCTTGCGTGGTGACGATGGCCTCGGGCCTGGTTCCGGCCGCCTCGGCCAGATCCTGTGCCATCGCGGGCAGACGTTCAGCGGCGCGCGCGACGATCCGCTCCTCCAGGGTTTCGCCGGACAGATCGTTCAGCGCCTTGCGCAGCAGCGCCACCAGCGCGGACGTGCCGCGCAGTTCCAGATCAGCGGCAAAGCGGCGTGCGTCGTCCTTGCGGGCCGCCTCAAGCGTGGCCTGTTCGCGTTCCAGGCGCGCGCGGGATTTTGACAGGATTTCATCGCGTTCTGTTTCGGCCTGCTCGCGCACCTCGGCCAGCACGCCCTCGCGGCCCGCCTTCAGGCGGGCGATCTCGGCCTCGTGCCGCCCCTCGGCCTCTTCGGCGCGCGCGCGGATGCGGCCTGCCTCGTCCATACGTTCGGCTATCTGCCGTTCCCGCGCGTCGATACCGTCCAGAATCGGGCGGTAGAGAAACCGCTTGAGCAGCCAGACCAGTACCAGAAAGTTGGCGATCTGCGCGGCAACGGTGATCCAGTCGACGGACATGGTCAGCCACCTGCCCCTGTCTGAACAGCCTCAAGCGCCGTGGTCCAGAACGGGTTCGCGAACAGCAGGATCATCGCGACGACAAAGCAGTAGATCGCGGTCGATTCGATCATCGCAAGGCTGACGAACAGTGTGCGCGACAAGGTGGCGCCCGCATCCGGCTGCTGCGCGATGGCACTGAGCGCCGCCGCCGCCGCGCGCCCTTCGCCCAAGGCCGGGCCAAGCGCGCCGAACGCGACAGTCAGCCCGGCGGTAAAGATCGAAACCGAGGCGATAATGGCAAGATAGAGTTCGGTCATGTCTGCTCCTTCGCAGTTGGCTCTGTCGGCGCCGGCCGGGCCGTCGCGGACGAAATGTAAACTGTGGCGAGAATGGCAAATATGTAGGCCTGAATGACGCCCGTCAGAAGGCCCAGCATGTCCATCACGACCGGAAAGAAAAACGGCGCGACGCCCAGCAGGATCGCGGCGATCACCGCGCCGCTCATCACGTTGCCGTAAAGGCGGATCGCCAGTGATATGCCGCGCGATGCCTCGCCGATGATGTTGAAGGGCAGCATGATGATATTCGGCTCCAGATAGCTGTGCAGGTAGCCGCCCAGCCCCCGGCTGCCGATACCGAAGAGCGGCACCGCGACCAGCACCGCCAGCGCCAGCGCGACAGTCGTTGACAGCGACGCGGTGGGTGGCTGCCAGCCCGGCACGATGGCCAGCATGTTGGACACGATGATAAAGAGGAACAGCGTGCCCGAGAAGTAGAGCAGCCGGCGGTCGGGGCGCGCGCTGATCTCGTCGATCTGGCCCTGAATGGTCAGCACGATTGCCTCCAGCACCGTCCGCCAGCGGCTGGGCGGCACGTCGGCGCGCAGGTTGCGCGTGATCAGCATTGACGCAGCGGTCAGCAGCGCCATCACCGCCCAGGTGAAGACGATGGTCGCGTTCAGGCCAAACCCCGCGATGGTCCAGAGGATCAACTCATCAGGTGTCAGTCGCATTGCGGCCCTCCGTCGCTGTTGTCGGACTGCATTGCTGCCACTAGAAAAAACCGCAGCAGCAGGAACGCGGCGCCGAATCCGACCAGCGCGGCAAACCCCAGTTGTGCCGTCGCCCAGCCCGTCGCCAGAAGCAGCGCGATGCGGATCGCCGCCGACAACAGCAACACCCAGCCGGCGCGCCCTCGACTCAGCGCGAGCCGCATCCCCCACGCGAGGCCCGCGAAGTACAGCGCACCTGCCCCCGTTCCGGCAAGCAGCCCCAGCGCAAAGGCGGTCCAGTCGATGCTGCCCATCATTCGCCTTTCTCCTTGTCGATCCATGCCCAGGCCAGCGCCGCTCCGATCACGACCCCGCCGAGGATCAGCGCGATGGTCCATGAAAATTCCTGCGGGTAGGCACGATCCAGCCAGAGGCCCAGAAACGCGCCCGCCACCGTCGGCACGGCGACCGACCAGCCGATCATTCCAAAGACGCCGATTCCGCGCAGCGGGCTGGGGCCGGGATGGTCGCGCGCGTCCTGTTTGCGCGCGGCGCTGCGGCCGATCTGCCCGGTTTCCTTGCGCTCGCCGCTCATGGCTGCGTCCTCAGGCCGGCAAAGCGGCGCACCATGTCCGCCTCCAGGCGCGACAACGCGGCCCTCGCGGCGCGCTCTTCATCCTCCATCATGTCCCAGAAGTCGGTAACGGCCGCATCGAGCGAGGCCAGATCCGTCGCCTCGACACCGCGTTGGACGGCGATGTCGACGTCGTGCCCCTTCTTGACCAGCACGCCCTCGTCAAGTCCGAAGATCCGCTCGCGGCCATCGCCCTGTGTCATCATCAGGACCGACGGCACCAGCGCTGTGACAAAATCCACATGGTTGGGCAGGATACCGAAGCCGCCATCGGCTGCGACGCCGCTAAGCCGTGTGGCCGCGCCTTGATATAGCGTTTTGCCCGGCAGTCCGATCCGGACCTGCATTTCGTCTGCCATGCTCATGCCGCGCTCTCCAGATCGCTCAGGCCGCCGATCATGTAGTAATCGCTTTCAGGCCGCTCGAAACTTGTCTGAGCCAGGATCGTCTCGCAGCCGTCCAGGGTTGCGTCCATCGGCACCAGCTTGCCGCCCGCGCCGGTAGATCCGGCGACGGTGGCGAAGGGTTGCGTCAGGAACCGCTCGAGCCGCCTTGCGCGGGCGACAATGGCGCGGTCATGGGCGGACAACTCTTCGATCCCGAGCATGGCGATGATGTCCCGCAGGTCCTCGTATTCGGCCAGTGTGCGGCGCACGGCGCGGGCGATGTCGTAATGGCGCTGGCCCACTACGTTCGGCGTCAGCATGACCGAGGTCGAGGCGAGCGGATCGACCGCTGGATACAAGCCTTCACTCGCGCGTTTGCGCGACAACACGACCGAGGCCGACAGGTGGGAAAAGATATGGGCCGCCGCCGGATCGGTGAAATCATCGGCCGGCACATAGACCGCCTGAATGGAGGTGATCGCGCCCTTGGCGGTCGAGGCGATACGCTCCTGCAAGGTCGCCAGTTCGGTCGCCAGTGTCGGCTGATAGCCCACGCGGCTGGGCATCCGGCCCATCAGGCCCGACACTTCCGATCCGGCCTGCACATAGCGAAAGATGTTGTCGATCAGCAGCAGGACGTCCTGGTGGCGGTCGTCGCGGAACCATTCGGCCATGGTTAGCGCCGCCTTGCCGACCAGAAACCGCACACCGGGGGCGGCGTTCATCTGGCCGAACAGCATCACCATCTTGTCGCGCACGCCGGCCTCGCCCATCTCGCGCCACAGCTCCTCGGCCTCACGCGACCGCTCTCCAATACCGCAGAACAGGCTGACGCCGTGGTGATGCTCGACAGTGTTGTGAATGAGTTCGGTCAGCAGCACGGTCTTGCCGACGCCTGCGCCGCCGAAAAGGCCGGTCTTGCCGCCCCGTTCGATGGGCGCCAGCAGGTCAATGGCCTTGATGCCCGTCTCCAGCACTTCGGCGCGCAACATGCGGTCCGACAGCGCAGGCGGCGCGTTGTGGATCGAGCGGCGCGTGTCCGCCTCGGGCGCGGGCAGCCCGTCGATCGGCGCGCCAAAGACGTCCAGCATCCGGCCCAGCACGCCCTCGCCCACTGGCACGCGCACAGGACCCCCGGTGCTGCGCACCGGCGTGCCCAACCCAAGGCCCTGAACCGCGCCCAGCGCGATGCAGCGCGCCGCGCCGCCCTCGACGAAACTCATGACTTGCAAGGGCACGTCGCCCGCATAAAGCAGGTCGTCTATTTCGGGGCTGCTGCCGGTGAGCGCTGCATCGACAATGCCGCCGCGCACGGCGATCACCTTGCCCTCTGGCCGGTCCTTGCGGATCTGGTTCGGCGCGGCGTTCATCTCTCAGCCCGCCGCCTTACCGGCATCGACCGGGAATTGCCCGCCGCAAATGAAAGCCGCGTCATTCGCCTTCTCCTGATTTCATTGAAATTCTAGTGCCCGCTTGCCCGGCAAGGATCTGCGCCGCCTCGGCCAGCCGTCCGATCCCCGCCATGCCGCCCTTGCCTGCGAACGTCGCGGCCGCAGCAACCTTTGGCCGCATCGAACCTGCGGGCAGATCCAGTTTCAGTGCATCCTGGGGCGAGATATCGCCAACCTTGGCCTGCCGGGGCGTGCCGAAATCCGTCATGACGGCAGGCACGTCTGTCAGCAGCAGCAGCGCATCGGCGCCCAACTCCTGCGCCAGCAGCGCACTGGCGGCATCCTTGTCGATCACCGCCTCGACGCCGGACAGGCTGCCATCCCTGCCGCGCAGAACCGGGATCCCGCCACCGCCGGTGCAGATGACGATAACACGCTGATCGAGCAGCAGTTTGAGCACACGGGTATCCGGTATCTCGACCGGTGCGGGCGATGGCACCACGCGGCGCCATTTGTCCCCATCCGCGGCGATGGTCCAGCCCGCGGACTTGGCGCGCGCCTCGGCCTCTTCGCGCTCATAAACCGGGCCGATGAATTTGGTTGGGCTCTGAAAAGCCGGATCACGTGCATCGACCACCACCTGCGTCAGCAGGGTGGCGACGGGGCGCGAATGATCCAGAGCATTCTCCAGCTCCTGCTCGATCATGTAGCCGATCATGCCGCCTGTCTCAGCCCCCAGAACGTCCAGCGGATAGGCCTCGTCGGGTTTATAGGCCGCGCCTTGCAGCGCCAGCAGCCCGACCTGCGGACCGTTGCCGTGGGTGACGACCAGATCATGGCCCGCGCGGACCAGTTCGACCAGCGCGGCGGCCGCCGTGCGTGCATTTGCGCGCTGGTTTTCCGCTGTCAGGGGCTGGCCTCGCTCCAGCAGGGCATTGCCGCCAAGGGCTGCGACGACAAGCATGGTCTAGCCCCCCAAGGTGGCGACAAGAACCGCCTTGATCGTGTGCATCCGGTTTTCGGCCTGATCAAAAACGATCGAGGCCGGGCTTTCGAACACCTCCTCGGTGACTTCCATCGCATCAAGGCCGAACTGTTCCTGAATATCCTTGCCGACGTCCGTATCGGTGTTGTGAAACGCAGGCAGGCAGTGCATGAATTTGGCGCGCGGATTGCCGGTCTTTTCCATGACCTCGGCATTGACCTGATAGGGCGTCAGCAGGTCGATCCGCTCTGCCCATTTGTCCTTGCTCTCGCCCATTGATACCCAGACGTCGGTATAGACAAAATCGACGCCCTTGACGGCCTTGGCCACGTCGTCGGTAATCATGATGCGCGCGCCGGTGTCTTCGGCCACCTTTCGCGCCTCGTCCTGAATGGCCTGTTCGGGCCACAGCGATTTGGGCGCACACAGGCGCACGTCCATGCCCATCTTGGCCCCGCCGATCAGCAGGCTGTCGCCCATGTTGTTGCCCGCATCCCCCATGAAGCAATAGGCGACCTCGCGCAGCGGCTTTTCGGCGTGCTCCTGCATAGTCAGGAAATCTGCAAGAATTTGCGTCGGATGGAATTCATCCGTCAGGCCGTTATAGACCGGCACGCCGGACCAGGCGGCCAGCTCCTGCACGACCTTCTGGCCAAAGCCGCGATATTCGATGGCGTCATAGACGCGGCCCAGCACGCGGGCGGTATCCTTGACCGTTTCCTTGCCCCCGATATGGGTGCCGGACGGGCCAAGATATGTGACCGTCGCGCCCTGATCATGCGCCGCCACCTCAAAGCCGACGCGCGTGCGCGTGCTGTCCTTTTCAAAGATCAACGCGATCTCCTTGCCCTTCAGCGTTTCCACCTCGGTGCCGGCATATTTGGCGGCTTTGAGGTCTGCTGACAGCTTCAGCAGGAAGGCGATCTCGGCGGGGGTAAAGTCGCGCAGCGTCAGGAAGCTGCGGTTTTTCAGATTGAAAGCCATTGCATCAACTCCTTTTCAAACTGCGTCGCGGATGGTCGGGCAGGACATGCAGCGGCTACCGCCCCTGCCCCGGCCCAGTTCGGCGCCGGGCAGCTCGATCACCTCGATCCCCTCGGCGCGCAGCGCCGCGTTGGTGTCATCATTGCGGTCATAGCCCATGACCACACCGGGGCGCAGGGCCAGCACGTTGTTGCCGTCGTTCCACTGCTCGCGCGCCTGCTCGAACGGATCAAGGCCACCTGTGGGGATGACGTTCAGTTTCCTGAAGCCCATGACATCGGCCACGACGTCGAACATCGGGCGGGTGTCATGGCGCATGTCCAGCGGCTTGGCCCCTTCGCCGGGATGCAGGACGTAGCAGGTCATCTCGTCTGCCACTTCCTTGAAGCTGGTGACGACATCGCCGCCGCAGAAGGTAAATACGGTGTCGAGGTGCATCGCCGCGCGGGACTTTGGCATCTGGCAGGCGACAACGCGCGTCGCGCGGCCGTCGTCGAACAGGGCCTCGGCCAGAAGGCCAACGGCCTGCGGCGACGTCCGCTCGCCCATGCCGACCAGCACCACACCATTGCCGACGGGCATCACGTCGCCCCCCTCCAGCGTGGCGAGGCCGTAGGTCTTCAGGGGGTCGCCCCAGATCACCTCGACCTTGCCGACGAATTTCGGATGGTATTTGTAGATCGCAGCGGTCAGCAGCGTCTCGGGGCGGCGGGCCTGCCAATACATCGGATTCAGCGTCACGCCGCCGTAGATCCAGGCCGAATTGTCACGGGTAAAGAGGAAGTTGGGCAAGGGCGGCAGAATGAAGCCATGCTTGCCCAGATAAGCGCCGAACATGCTCGTCGCCTCGAACGGCACATCGGCGACGGTCAGCCCGCCGATCAGCCATTTCGACAGCTCCACGCCGGGAAGTTCGTCCATCCAGTCGCGCAGTTCCCGCCGCATACCGATCCCGACGTGAGTTGAGGCAATGCGATTGTCCAGCACCCATTTGCGCGCCTCGGGGATCTGCATTGTCTCGGCCAGCAGCGCGCCGGTTTCCAGAACCTCGATACCTTCGTCCGTCATGGCCTGCCCAAAGGCATCGTGATCCTTCTGCGCCTGTTTGACCCAGAATACATCGTCAAACAGCAGATCCTCGCAGTTGTCGGGCGTCAGGCGGCGATGGGCCAGATCGGGGCGGCAGATGATGACCTGTCGCAGTTTGCCAGATTCAGAGTGCACGCCAAGTTGATGATCTGTCATGATTTTTCCTTATCTCAAAGAATGGCGGCGATGCTGATCGCCACCGTGATCAGGACGACTAGCAGGATCAGGAGCGGCCAGATGAAGGCCAGCCAGCGGTCATATGACACGCGGCCGATCGCCAGCCCGCCGATCACCACCGCAAAGGTCGGGTTGATCAGGTTCACAAGGCCGTTGGCCGACTGGTACGCGGTCACCACCAGATCGCGGCCCACGTTGGCGAAATCGGCGAGCGGCGCCAGAATGGGCATCGAGAGGACGGCAAGGCCGGATGAGGACGGCACGAGGAAACTCATCCCCGCCTCGATCCAGAACATCAGGTTGATGAAGGCAAGCTCGCCCAGCCCGCCCAGCGTTTGCTCGGCGCTGTGCAGGATCGTATCGGCGATCATGCCCTGCTCCATGATGACAACGATGCCCCGCGCGAGGCCGATGACCAGCGCAACGCCCAGAAGGTCGCGCGCGCCATCGACGAAACTGCCGGTCAGCTTCTTCTCGCCCATGCGTGCGACCACACCGGTCACGATGGCGGCGCCGAGGAACAGCGCGCTCATCCGGGCCATCCACCAGTCCTGACTGGCAACGCCCCAGATCATCACGGCAAAGGTCAGCGCGAATAGGATCAGTACCAGTTTCTGGGTGCCGGACAGGATGTCCCCTGCCTCGCCCTCGTTGCCGGCCTGAAGGAACAGGCGTTTGTGCGCCTCGGCCTGATGCGCCACGACAGAACGCGACGGATCGGCCTTGACCCGGGCTGCATAGCGCATGACGAACGCCGCACAAACGGCAAGGCCCGCGATCAGAATGATCAGCCGCAGCAAGATGCCATCGGTAAAGGGAATGCCCGCCGCATCAGACGCGATGACCGTGGCAAACGGATTGATCGTCGAGCCGAGCACACCGATGCCGGCCCCGATCAGGATCACCGCCACGCCTGTCACCGCATCATAGCCGGCAGCGATCATCACCGGGATCAAGATGGCATAGAAGGCCAGCGTTTCCTCGGCCATACCATAGGTCGTCCCGCCCAGCGCAAAGAGCGCCATCAGGATCGGGATCATCCAGATCTCGCGCCCCTTCATCCGGGTCATTGCGGCACGGATGCCGGTATCGACCGCACCGGTCGCATTCACGACGCCCAGAAATCCGCCCAGAAACAGCACGAACAGCGCCACGTCGATCGCGTTGGCGGCGTAGCTGTCGGGATTGTAAAAGCCCGCAATGGGAGCCATCATCACGTCGACAAAACCCTGCGGGTCAGGTTCGGCCAATGTATAGCTGCCTGCGACTGCCACCTCGCGATCCAGGCTTTCGTCCATCACCCGTTCGTATTTGCCGGCGGGGATGATCCAAGTCAGTGCCGCAATCAGGATGATTAGCGCAAACAGAATTGTATAGGCCGTCGGGAAGCGAGACTCGAGAACCTGATCATCATCGGGGGACATCTTGGGATCGGAGGACATGGCAGGATTTCCTTTGACCGCTGGTTTCGCGGCGGGATACTTCTGCACCCCGCGGCGGTTCTGCACGGACACAGCGTGGCGCAGGCCAGTTCAGGTCACATTAACTTGGGTCAATCGCGACACGCTCCCAAGGTGAAACAAACCTGCAACCCTGACCGGATGCGATCGAATGCAGGCGTGTCCACTCACCTCCGGACGCGGACGCACGAAGCGCGCAAGAGCGGCTTGAACTTGAATGTGACACGATCCAGCCACAGCGGGCCGGAAATGGCCGCGCTTTATCTGCTTCATCCTCCAGCGACGGAGCGGCGAAACAGGATGAGGCTGAGCACGAGAACGACGGCGCCCAGAAGGAAAGTCCACAGGAATTCGATCCACACGATATCGAATCCCGCCCCGCGATAGGCGATCGCCGTGGCGAATTCCATGAAGTGCCGCGACGGCAGCAGCCATGTGACCGGCTGCAGCCAGACCGGCTGAGATTCGATCGGGGTCATACCACCCGAGAGGATCATCATCGGCATCAGAACCAGCAGGAGCAGCAATGCAAACTGCGCCATCGTACGCGCAATGATACCCAAAAGCACCCCGATGGACGCCGCTGCAAAGAGATACACCGACACGCCCGCCAGCAGCAGGCCCTCGGACCCCGCAATCGGCACAGCCAGCGCGCCCTGCACCACGATGAAGAGCGAAAAGACGAAGGCGATCAGCACTACGAGCGAATTGGCGATGATCTTGGCCATCGCGATCTGCGTCGCTGAGACAGGCATCACCATCAGATGCATCAACGTGCCATGCTCGCGCTCGCGGATCAGGGCCGCACCGGTCAGCACGATCGTCAGCATCGACAGCCAGTTCAGCAGCGCCGACACCGATTGCAGCCAGACGGTGTTGCCCGCCGGGTTGAATGACCGGCGCAGAACCAAATCGACAGGCTGGGCCTGCACGATATCGCGGTCAATGGCGTAGCGCCTGATTTCCTCGTTGAAGGTTGCGGTCAGATACCCCGTGCCAACGGCGGCCGCCATCGTCTTGGTCGCGTCGATATTGATCTGTAGCGATGGCGTGCGGCCGGCCCGCACATCGGCCTCGAACCCGGCTGGAATAACAACGATGAACGTCGTCTCGCCCCAGTCCAGCATGCGGTCGATCTGGTCGGCGCCCGCCTCCACCGGGGGCAGGTACAGAGGCGGAAGCAGCGCATTCTGAAGCGCTCGGCTGAGCGGCGAGCGGTCCTCATCCACAAAGGCGACGGCGGCGTTGTTCAGCTGGTCGCCCGCGCCCGCGCTTTCCAGATACATGCCAGGACCGAAGGCATAGACCACCAGCAGCAACAGGATGGCATCACGCCAAAGAGTGCGGAACTCCTTGATCGTCAGCCAGAAGATCGTGGCGACCGAACGCATGCCTCACGCCTCCTGCTTTTTCATAAAAAACACCGCAACTGCCAAAAGCAGCGGCGCAAAGATGCTGAGCAGCAGGATATTGGTGCTGAGCTGCGCAAATCCCAGCCCCTTGTTAAAGGCGCCGACGCTCATCTGCATGAAA
This sequence comes from Roseovarius sp., assembly GCA_048267045.1. GTDB lineage: Bacteria > Pseudomonadota > Alphaproteobacteria > Rhodobacterales > Rhodobacteraceae > Roseovarius. The sequence continues at coordinate 11,247 of JBLWYG010000025.1, forward strand.
TAATTGGTCGGCCACATCTGTCCGATGATCCGCCCGGCCCCCTCCAGCGTCGCGACGGGACGCGTCAGACCCGAAAACTGGATCGTCGGCATCATCACCAGAACCATCGTGGTGAACACAGCTGCCACCTGACTGCGCACAAAGACCGAAATCACCAGACCAATACCGGTCGAGGCCGCCACATAGGCGAGCGCCCCCAGCCCCAGCGCGATGGCCGACCCTTTCAGGGGAACACCAAATAGAAACACCGCCATTGCCGACAGGATCGCCCAATTGACAAAGCCGATCCCGATATAGGGCAATTGTTTGCCCAGCAGGAATTCCAGCTTGCTGGTGGGGGTGACGTAGAAATTCGTGATCGTGCCGATCTCCCGCTCGCGGCTGATGCTGACCGCCATCAGGATCGCTGGAAACAGCATCAGCAGAATCGCAGGCACTGATGCCGCCATTGACGGAAGCGACGCGAAACTTGGGTTGTAGCGATAGCGCGGCTCGATATCGACGATGGGTTTGGCCATGCCCGTCAGTCCGGCATCGGCGGCGCGCCGCGCCAGAAAACTGCCATGCGCGCCCTGAACATAGCCCTCGACGGTGGAGGCGCTGAATGTGTTGGCCCCGTCGATCCAGGCGGCCACGCGGGCCCGCCTTCCCGTGGTGACGGCGCGGCCAAAGCCTGCGGGAATTTCGATCGCCAGCTTGATTTCGCCCGCCACCATGCGGCGCTCAAGCTCGTCCGCGGTCATCACCTCGGGCACTTCGATGAAATATTCCGACCCGGCGAAATTGGCCAGATACTCACGGCTTTCGGGCGTGCGATCCTGATCGAAGGCAGCAAATTTCAGCCCCGTGACATCGGTCGAGATCCCGTAGGCGAAGATCAGCATCAGCACCATCGAGCCAAGGAAGGCGAAGGCCAGCCGGATCGGATCGCGCATCACCTCCAGCATTTCGCGGCGGCTGACCGCCATGAGGCGGGTCAGGCCCGGCAGGCGCCGGTCCTTGCCGGGTCTTGCAGGCGCGTCGCTCAGATCCTCGGGCGCGGCGCCGCTATCGCCTATGGCGTCCTGAATATAGCGGATGAACGTCGCGTTCAGCCCGTCCGAGCCGCCGCCGTCTGCTAGATTTTCAGGCGTGTCATAAACCAGCACCTCGCCCGCGTGCATCAGGCTGATGCGGTCGCAGCGCAGCGCCTCGTTCATGAAATGGGTCGAGATGAAGATCGTCACCTTCTCCTCGCGCGACAACCGTGCCAGCAGATCCCAGAACTCGTCGCGCGCCACCGGATCGACGCCCGATGTCGGCTCGTCCAGGATCAGCATGTCGGGACGGTGAATGATTGCGCAGGCCAGCGACAGCCGCTGGCGCATCCCCAGCGGCAGATCAGCGGCGAACGCATCCGCGTAGCGGCCAAGGGCGAAGTCGGCCAGCAGATCGTCGATGCGCTCCGGGATACCCTCGCCGGGCAGATGAAACAGCCGCGCGTGCAGCGCAAGGTTCTGGCGCACCGTAAGTTCGCCATAAAGCGAGAAGGTCTGCGTCATGAACCCGACCCGCCTGCGCGTTTCGATGTTATGCGCGTCGGCCTTTTCACCAAACAGCCACGCCTCGCCCTCGCTGGGCGGCAGAAGACCGGTCAGCATCTTCATCGTCGTCGTCTTGCCACAGCCGTTGGAGCCTAGAAATCCAAAAATCTCGCCGCGCCTGATCTCAAAGCTGACGTCATGCACGGCGGTGAAATCGCCAAACCGGCGGGTCAGTCCCTTGGCAATGATTGCCGGCGCGCCGCCAGTATCGTGCAGCGGGGTCATTTCCACCGGAGCGCTCCGGCGCTGCTTATCGGATGGCAGTAGCGCTACGAACGCCTCTTCCAAACTGTCCCGGCCAGTCTGTCGGCGCAGCGCATCCGGGGTGCCGGTGGCCAGAATGCCGCCGTCATCCATCGCCGCCAGCCAGTCGAATCGCTCGGCCTCTTCCATGTAAGCTGTCGAAACCAGCACGCTCATCTCCGGGCGGCCCAGGCGGATCTCGTCGATCAGGTCCCAGAACTGATCACGCGATAATGGATCGACGCCAGTTGTCGGCTCGTCCAGAATCAGGAAATCCGGATCATGGATCAGCGCCGCACACAGCCCGAGTTTCTGCTTCATTCCGCCCGACAGCTTGCCCGCCGGGCGGTCCAGAAACGGATCAAGCCCGGTCGCCCGCGTCAGGCGGCGGGTTCGCTGCGCCCTTTCGGCCGTATCATGGCCAAAGAGCCGTCCGAAAAAATCAAGGTTCTCGCGGACGCTGAGCTCCTGATAGAGGTTCTTGCCCAGCCCTTGCGGCATATAGGCGATGCGGTCGAAGACCTTGGTGCGATGCACCGCGCCTGACATATCGCCGCCCAGAACCGATAGCTTGCCCGTCTGGATTTTGCGTGCCCCGGCCAGCAGGCCCAGCAGGGTGGACTTGCCCACCCCGTCCGGCCCGATCAGGCCCAGCATCCTGCCGGGGGGCAGGTCCAGCGTGACATCGCGCAACGCGGTTGTCCGTCCGTAACTGTGACTCAGGCTCTTTACCTGCGCGATCGGCGCAATATCCATGGCTCAGTCGCCCGGCAGCGCATCGGCAGGGATTGGCTGCCCCACGATATGGACAGGCCACGGCGCATCCTCGGCGCCGGCAAGGCGAATATAGGCGACACCGCGCAGACCGGTCTTGACCTGATCGATATAGGCTTCGACCAGTTCCCTGGGCAGGCGCACCTTGACGCGGAACATCAGTTTGGCGCGTTCTTCGCGGGTCTCTACCTGCTTGGGGGTAAACTGCGCCTCGGGCGAGACAAAGCTGACATAGGCCGGAATGGCGTAAGGGATGCTGTCCAGACTGATCCGCGCCTCGGCGCCGATGCCGGTGCGCATGGCCTCATCGGCGGGCAGGAACATCTCCATGTAGACCTGGCTGAGATCGAGCAGCGTGATCACCTTTCCGCCACCACCCAAGACCTCGCCGGGCTGCGCAAGGCGGTAAAGGATGCGCCCCAGCACCGGCGCTGTCAGCGTCGCATCCTCGATCTGCGTCCGGTATTGCGCGACCAGCGCATTTGCGGCGTCCACGCCACGCTCGGCGGTGTTCAGTTGCGCAAGTGCCGCGTTCAGCGCGGCCTTTGCCGAGGCAAGCCGCGTCTCTTGCTGGTCAACTACCTGCTGAGAATTCACGCCACGCTCGGCCAGCGTGCTGGCGCGGTCGAACTCCTCCTGCGCCAGTGTCTGTTCGGCGCGGCGCTGTGCGATCAGGGCGCGCACTTCCTCGACCTGACTTTCGGCGCGATGTGCGTCGGCTTCGGCGCGGGCCTGTTGCGCGGCCAATTCGCGCGTGTCCATCACCGCCAGCACGTCGCCCGGCTGGACCAGTTCACCCTCGCCGACGCGGATTTCCGCGATGCGGCCCGGAATCTTGGTGGCGATGTCGATCTGGTCGGCCTCAAGCCGCCCGTTGCCCGATGCAAACCCGGCGGGCAACCCGCCGCTGTTTTGATCCCAGACATACCAGGCCACGGCCGTGGCAGCAGCCAGAGCCACGATAGCCGCGATCAGGGGGCGAATATACTTCATGCATCAAATCTCCGGCAGCAGGCCCTGCCCAGGGCCTTGTCGCCGCAGCCTTGCCGCAAAGTCCATCGCAACGCATTGATCGGGATCAATGGCGCGCGTCCTGCCCGCATGACAGGGCTGGACGCGGCGGCCGGGCCGGACCGGCGGCTCTACCCCATCATGCTGCCAGCCTCGCCCAGCCCATCGTAGTGCCGCTTAAGCCGCTGCAACGCGATGCGCAGCACGATCTTGCCCGACCGGGCAGACCAGCCCATGCGTTGCTCGGCGCGCTCCAGTCCCTCCAGATGGCAGCAGCATCGCAGCGCGATGTCCCCGAGGCCGGGCCCCAGATCGTGCAGCGCACCCTCCACCCGGCGGCGTGCCGCCTCGAAACCGCGCGCATGGCCGCCTGCGCCGCCACCGCCGCCGGGCGTCGTCAGAAACCGGCTCCAGTCCTGGGTGACGCGCGGACCCATCTGGGACAGCTCGAAATCCTCGCGCAGGCGCTCGCCCGCGCGCACCAGATCGTTGGGAATGAACTGCGCGCCATCGCGGCCCTTGCGACGTGCCAGCGCGATCAAGGGGCTTTCCGTAACGTTATAACGTGCGCGTCTGGGCGCATCCTGGTCGCCTGTGTCATCGCAAGCGGCGGAAAACGGCGCCTGCGCGTCGGTAAACCCCGAGGCGCGGTTTTCGGCGTCGGCCAGCATCGCGGACAAGGTCGCGCGCCCCGTCTTGGTAATGCGATAGCGCGCGATACGCCCCGGCTCGTCGCAGGCGATCCAGCCTTTCAGCGCCATCGCTTCGGCAACGGGCCGGTCCACCACGGCCGTGCGCGTGGGGTCGCCCTGATCACCATCACGCACGACCACCGCCTTGTCCATCTGCGCTGCGACAGCCAGAACGGCGCCCGCCTCGCACAGTCGGCGCAGAATGCGCAGCGCCTCTACGCGCAGTTGTGCCTCGGTCACTTCGGCGATGTTCGTTTCGATGGTTGGGGATGTCATGGCAGTCTCCTGATGCAGGGAACCGGCCTTTTCTCGCGGCGCAACGCGGCATCCGAGACGGCGCAGCGCCTCGTCCACCATGGGATCGTCGCGGCGGGCTTCATATGCGCGGATACGGCGCAGCACCGTCGAGGCATGACAGCCGCTGGCCCGTGCCAAGGCTCGTATCGACGAGCCTTGTTCGGTATGGGCGAGGTATAGCATCGCCCCCTGAGGCACCCAGGACGGCATAGTGCGTCCGCCACCGGTGTCTGTTCCCCGATCCAACATATTAACCCTTCTATTGCCTTGAACGCAGCGGTTTGTCCGGGGCGAAAGCCCCGTCCACTGCTGATTTTGCACAGATTTTTCCCTGTCTTTGGGGATGCAACCTATGCGAGAAAAAGTTTCCGGTTCGTTAATTGTGAACGTGTCGTCAACAATCGTTGCCAAAGGGTAAATAAAGAGAAATACCAGCGTCCGGTGACTCCGCAGATTGCGCAACACCCGTCCTGGTTGTGTCATGTGGGGCGTGCAATTCAGACCGGAGACTGCAATGAAAGACGCCTTGAAAGCCCTCGACAGCCTGCGCCGTCCGCACCTTTTGATCCGCGCCGCACGCATCGGCGCCGCCGACTATCGGCGCGATGCGCACCTGCGGCGTCATCTGGGATATGGCACATTGCCACGCAGCGCCGCGGCGCTGGCCCGCCTGGTCGAAATGGAGGAGGAGCTTAATCAGCAGCGGCACAGCGATCGCACGCGGTATTCCGCAACGCGCCATGTCGAGATCCTGATCGCCATGATGGGCGAGGCGCGGATCCTGCGCGGCGCCCACGCGGCCTGAAAGCAGGCCGCGCGAGCCGGTATTCTAAACGAAGGCGTCGGGCATCGACGCTTTCTTTTTCGCAATATACTCGTCCAGCGCATCGGTGATGCCCTGGTCCAGCGAGGGGCGCTGATAGGTGTCCAGCATCCGGTGCATGCGCAGGTTCGCCAGCGTCATCGTATCGCGCGCGCCCTCTTCGTCCCATGTCTCGAAAGGCTTGTAATCCAGCAACTCGGTGCGCCAGAACGCATCCTTGAAATTGGCCTGCGTGTGGGCGCAGCCCAGATAATGCCCGCCCGGCCCGACCTCGCGGATGGCATCCATCGCCTGACCGTTCTCGTCATGCTGCACGCCGCGCGCCATGTTGTGCAGCACGCCAAGCTGGTCGGCGTCCATCACGAATTTCTCGAAGCCCGCGACCAGCCCACCCTCCAACCAGCCGCAGCTATGAAGCATGAAGTTCACGCCGCCCATCAGCACCGCATTCAAGGTATGCGCCGATTCGTAGGCCGCCTGGGCATCGGGCAGTTTCGATCCGCAAAGCGCGCCGCCGGAACGGAACGGCAGGTTCATCCGCCGCGCGAGTTGCCCCGCGCCATACAGGATATGGCTGGCCTCGGGCGTGCCGAAGGTGGGTGCGCCGGAGTTCATGTCGATTGACGTCACGAACGCGCCAAAGATCACTGGCGCGCCGGGGCGGATCAGCTGGCTGTAGGCGACACCGGCCAGCACCTCGGCCAGAACCTGGGTCAGCGTGCCGATCACCGACACCGGCGCCATCGCACCCCCCACAATAAAGGGCGAAATGATGCAGGCCTGATTGTTGGCGGCATAGACCTCCAGCGCGCCCATCATCACATCGTCAAAGGTCAGCGGCGAGTTGACGTTGATCAGCGACGTCATCACCGTGTTGTCCTGCACGAACTGTTCGCCAAAGAGAATCCCGCACATATCCACGCTGTCCTGCGCGCGGCTGGGGTCTGTGACCGATCCCATGAACGGCTTGTCCGACAGGGTCATGTGGGCGTAAAGCATATCCAGATGCCGCTTGTTCACCGGGATATCCGTCGGCTCGCAGACCGTGCCACCCGACATATGCAGCCATTTGGACATATAGCCCAGCTTTACGAATTTACGGAAATCATCCATCGTGGCATAGCGCCGCCCGCCCTCCATGTCGCGCACGAAGGGGGGGCCGTAGACCGGCGCAGTGACCAGGGTGTTGCCGCCAATCTCGACGTTGCGGGCAGGATTGCGGGCGTGCTGGGTATAGCGGCTGGGCGCGGTTTCGCACAGCTTGCGGGCCAGGCCGCGCGGGATGCGTACACGCTCGCCGTCGATCTCGGCGCCGGCCTCGCGCCAGCGTTCCAGCGCCTTGGGGTTGTCCACGACGTTGACGCCGATCTCGGCCAGGACCGTCTCGGCGTTCGCCTCGATGATCTCCAGCGCCTCGTCGCTCAGCATGTTGTAGATGGGGATATTACGCTCGATATACTTGGCCGTCTCGATGCTGACTGCCGTACGCTCGGCCCGCCGCGCGGCGCCGCCGCCACCACGTGCGCGCCTTGGCGCCTCAATTTCTGCCATGATCGACCCCTTTGATATTCTGCAGGCCCACTGCGGGGCCAATTGATGCATCTTCAATATCGCAGCGCGCCGACACATCGGCGCCGGTTTGCGCCTCTTGAGGGGAGAAAGCGACATGGCTGTTCCTCTTGCGCAAATGCGCGGTCCGTCCTACTAGGCGTGCATGAGCGAGATACATCACGAACGCCTTCTTATCATCGACTTCGGCAGTCAGGTGACGCAGTTGATCGCGCGCCGCCTGCGCGAGCTGGACGTCTATTGCGAAATCCATCCGTTCCAGAAGGTGACAGACGCCTTTCTGGACGAGATGGCCCCGCGCGCCATCATCCTGTCGGGCGGCCCGGCCAGTGTCATCGACGAAGGATCGCCCCGCCCGCCGAAACGCGTCTTCGAGATGGGCGTGCCCGTCCTCGGCATCTGCTACGGCCAGCAAGTGATGATGCACATGCTAGGCGGCAGGGTCGAGCGTGGTGATGGCACCGCCGAATTCGGCCGCGCCTACGTGACGCCGACCGAGACGCGCATCGACCTGATGAATGGCTGGTTCCTTGAGTCGCGCGAGCAGGTCTGGATGAGCCATGGCGACCATGTCGCCGCCATCGCGCCCGGCTTCGAGATCTACGGCACCTCCCCCGGTGCGCCCTTTGCCGTGACAGCAGATCTGAACCGCCGGTTCTACGCGGTGCAGTTCCACCCCGAGGTGCATCACACACCGAACGGCAAGACACTCTATCAGAATTTCATCCAGGACGCAGGTTTCACCGGCGACTGGACCATGGCCGCCTACCGCGAAGAGGCGGTGCGCCAGATCCGCGAACAGGTCGGCGACAAGCAGGTGATTTGCGGCCTGTCGGGCGGCGTCGATTCATCCGTTGCCGCCGTCCTCATCCATGAAGCAATCGGCGACCAGTTGACTTGCGTATTTGTCGACCACGGGTTGCTGCGTCAGGGCGAGGCCGACGAAGTCGTCACCATGTTCCGCGACCATTACAACATCCCGCTGATTCACGCGGACGAGGCGGACCTCTTCCTGGGTGAACTTGACGGCGTAAGTGACCCGGAAACCAAGAGAAAAATAATCGGTCGCCTGTTCATCGACGTGTTTCAGAAATACGCGAACGGCATCGAGGGCGCCGAATTTCTGGCGCAGGGCACGCTTTATCCCGATGTCATCGAATCCGTCAGCTTTTCCGGCGGCCCGTCGGTCACGATCAAGTCGCACCATAATGTCGGCGGCCTGCCCGAGAAAATGGGCCTCAAGCTGATTGAGCCGCTGCGCGAGCTGTTCAAGGACGAAGTCCGCGCCCTCGGAATGGAGTTGGGCCTGCCCGCTAGTTTCATCGGGCGCCACCCCTTCCCCGGTCCCGGCCTCGCCATCCGCTGCCCCGGCGAGATCACCCGCGAAAAGCTGGACATCCTGCGCAAGGCCGACGCCGTCTATATCGACCAGATCCGCAAGCATGGCCTCTATGATGAAATCTGGCAGGCTTTCGTCGCGATCCTGCCGGTCCGCACCGTCGGCGTTATGGGCGACAGCCGCACCTACGATTTCGCCTGCGCCCTGCGCGCCGTGACCTCGGTCGATGGAATGACCGCAGATTACTACCCCTTCACCCATGAGTTTCTGGGCGAAACGGCGACACGCATCATCAACGAGGTGCGCGGCATCAACCGCGTGACCTATGACATCACCAGCAAACCGCCGGGCACCATCGAGTGGGAGTGAGCGTCTGCATTTGACGCCGCCCACAGGCCGGGCATCCGAGGCAATTTTCGAGGCCGACCATGCTTTACCCCGACGCTGACACCTGGCGCGCTGCCCCCGAAAAACACGTGCTGTTCTACGGCATGTCCGGGTTGGGCAAGACGCATCTGTCCAACATGCTGCGCGCGTCGGGCGGCTGGTTTCACTACTCTATCGATTACCGCATAGGCACCCGCTACATGGGCGAGTTGATCGCCGACAATGCCAAGGCGCATGCGATGCAGGTCCCGTTCCTGCGTGATCTGCTGCTGTCGGATTCGATCTATATCGGCTCCAACATCACCTTCAACAACCTCGCCCCGGTGTCGACATATCTGGGCAAGCCGGGCAACCCGGCCCAAGGCGGCATGCCGATCGACGAATACCGCGCGCGGCAGGACCAGTTCCGCCGCGCCGAGATTGCCGCGCTGGAGGATACGGGATATTTCATCGACCGCGCCCGGCGGCTTTATGACTACCCCAATTTCATCTGCGACACCGGCGGGTCGATCTGCGAATGGGTGGACGGCACCGATCCGAACGACCCGCTACTGACCGAACTCTCCCGCCAATGCCTTCTGGTTCGATTGGAGGGCAGCGAGGCGCACACTGCCGAGCTGATCCGCCGCTTTGATCGTGCGCCCAAGCCGATGGCCTACCAGCCCGAATTCCTGACCGCCGCGTGGGAAGAATACCTAAGCGAAAACAATTGTGTGGAGGGGGATATTAATCCTGACAGCTTCATTCGCTGGACATATGCACGCGCTTTGGCACATCGCAAGCCGCGTTATGACGCAATGGCCCCCTGGGGCGTGACCCTGACGCCCGGCGACGTGTCACGCATCACTAATGCCGCCAGTTTCATAGACGTGATCGCCCAAGCCATTGAGCGCCGCAGCCAGATCACTACCTACTAGCTTTCCCAATCCACGGACCTGATCCTCATGCCCATCAAGATCCCCGCCGACCTGCCCGCCTACGCCGTCCTTACGCGCGAGGGTGTCATGGTCATGGACGAGGATCAGGCCGCCAAGCAGGACATCCGGCCGCTGCGCATAGGCCTGTTGAACCTGATGCCGAAAAAGATCCAGACCGAGAACCAATTTGCCCGCCTGATCGGCGCGACGCCGCTTCAGATCGAATTGAGTCTGATCCGGATGACCGAACATCAGGCGCGCAACACCGCCGCCGATCACATGGAGAGTTTCTACCGATCCTTCGCCGAAGTCCATGAAACAGATGAGAAATTCGACGGGCTTATCATCACCGGCGCGCCGATCGAACATTTGGATTTTGCGGACGTCACCTACTGGGATGAAATGCGCCGCGTCTTCGACTGGACCCAGAGCCATGTCCATTCCACCTTCGGCGTCTGCTGGGGCGGCATGGCGATGATGAACCATTTCCACGGCGTGCAGAAACACATTCTGGACGCCAAGGCCTTTGGCTGCTTTCGTCACGATAACATGGCGCCCGCATCACCCTACCTGCGCGGATTTTCTGACGATATGGTGGTGCCGGTCAGTCGCTGGACGGAAATGCGCAAGGCCGAAATCGATGCGGCGCCGGGACTGGAAACGCTGCTCTACAGCACCGAGGTCGGGCCGTGTCTGGTCGAGGATCAGGCACACCGCGCGCTGTATGTGTTCAACCATTTCGAGTATGACAGCGACACGCTGAAGCAGGAATATGATCGCGACGTCGCCGTCGGCACGCCGATCAATGTGCCTTGCAATTACTACCCCGACAACAACCCGTCCAAGGCGCCGCGCAATCGATGGCGCAGCCATGCGCACCTGCTCTATGGCAACTGGATCTCGCAAATCTATCAGACAACACCCTATGACAGCGCCGTCATTGGAACGTGACAGGGTGCGCAAAGCTTTGATATATATCACGTTTGCCATACTCTTCCTCGCTGCCGTCGTGCAGGTCTCCGCCACCATGCGCGAGGCGCGTGCGGTGCGTGACTTCCCCCCAGAAGGCCAAATTCTGGACGTGGGCGGGCATCAGGTTCACGCGGTGGTCATGGGCTCCGGTCCTGATCTGGTGCTGATCCACGGCGCCAGCGGCAACACGCGCGACATGACGTTCTCACTCGCCCCGCGACTGGCCGAGCGCTACCGCGTGATCGTTTTCGACAGGCCGGGACTGGGCTATACTGAGCGGCTGAACGACACTGGCGCAACGCTGCTGGAGCAGGCGACGCTGCTGCGCGCCGCGGCGCATCAACTGGGTGCCGCGCGGCCCATCGTGATGGGCCAAAGCTATGGCGGTGCTGTCGCGCTGGCATGGGCGGCGCATTTTCCCAGCGATGTTGCCGCGCTCGTCCCGGTTGCGGCCGCGTCGAACCCTTGGGATACGCCGCTGAGTACCTTCTACAACGTCACCTCGGCGCGGCTAGGCCAACTGTGGGTCGTGCCGCTTATTACCGCCTTCGTCCCGAAATCGGTGGTCGAAAACGCGGTCGAGTCAGTGTTTCAGCCGCAGAATGCACCCGAAGGGTATGCAGACCATGTCGGCGCCGCCCTGACGCTTCGACGGGTATCCCTACGCGCCAATGCAGATCAGCGGGCCAATATCCTCGGCGAAATAAAGGGCCTCGTACCGCTCTACCAGAATATCATGGCCCCGACGGAAATCGTGCACGGTACTGCCGATACCACCGTGGACCTTCAGATTCATTCGGTCCGGCTGGTGCGCCAGATAGATGGCGCCACGTTGACCCGCCTGACTGGCATTGGGCACATGCCCCACCATACCGCGCAGGATGCGGTCGTAGCCGCGATAGACCGGGCGGCCGATCGCGCCGGATTGTAGCACTTCGATTGCACCCGGGTCCGCACCGCCCCATACTGCCCGGACGAGCAGGCGCAAAAGGAATTGCGGCAGATGAACCTCCCCTTTGATGGCGCGATCAGCGCGTTCTTTCAGCACGGTGCGCCAGATACGATCCGCGAGGCGATCCGCGCCGCGGGCAAACGTCATATTCTCGGCGATGATTACCCGTATTCCAGACGTATGGGGCGCCAGAACTATGAGGCCAGTCTGACCGCGATGCAGATCGAACTGGTCAAGATGCAATCCTGGGCCAAGACGTCAGGCGCCCGTATCGCTATCGTCTTCGAGGGCCGGGACGCCGCCGGGAAAGGCGGTACGATCAAACGCTTGCGGGAGCATCTTAATCCTCGTGGCGCCCATGTCGTCGCCCTGCCGAAACCCTCGGAAATTGAGCAGACCCAGTGGTATTTTCAGCGCTACATCCGGCACCTTCCCGCCGCTGGCGAAATCGTGTGCTACGATCGCAGCTGGTATAATCGCGGCGTGGTCGAAACGGTTTTCGGCTTTTGCACGGATGCGGAGCGTGCCCTGTTCTTTGATCAGGCCCCCGCGTTCGAAAAGATGCTGGTGCAGGACGGGATCATCCTGATCAAGATATGGCTGAACGTCGGGCGCGCAGAACAATTGCGGCGCATGCTGGGCCGCGAAGGCGATCCGCTCAAGCAATGGAAGCTGAGCTGGATTGACGTTGAAGGCCTGAAGAAATGGGACGAATATTCTGCCGCCATCACCACCACGCTTCAGCGCACGCACAGCGTCCACGCGCCATGGACCATCATCCGGTCCGATGACAAGCGGCGCGCGCGCCTTGCCGCCATTCGCAGGGTGCTGAGCGCGGTCCCCTATGACACCAAGGACGCGGCCGCCATCGGAGATCCCGACCCGTTGATCAGCGCTGGCCTCGAAATCTGGTCGCCGGTCGAGGGTGCGGATGTCTAAGCGGGGCTATCATCACGGCAATCTGCGTCAGGCGCTGGTCGAGGCCGCGTTGATGCTGATCGAGGCAAAGGGCCCGGCCGGGTTCACCCTGTCGGAGGCCGCGAAGCAGGTCGGCGTGACCCCCGCCGCCGTCTATCGCCATTTTGCCGGGCGCGACGATCTGATCGCGGAGGCCTCCCTGCAGGGGTACGAGATGTTCGCCGCGCTGATGGAGTATGCCTACCGCTCGGGTCAGCCTTCGGCGCTGGCCGCGTTCGAGGCAACCGGCCGTGCCTATCTGGCCTTTGCCCGCAAGCATCCCGGTCATTACATCGCCATGTTCGAAAGCGGTATTTCGGTGAACCGCACGCCCGAACTGGCCGCCGCCGCCGCCGCCGCGCGCGGGGTGCTGGAGCAGGCGGCAGAACAATTATCCGAGCATATTCCGCTGGAAAAACGTCCACCCGCCGCGATGTTTTCGGCGCATATCTGGGCGATGAGCCACGGGGTGGTGGAATTATTTGCACGCGGAACACCCGGCGCCGCCTGCCCCATTGCACCAGAGGATTTATTGGAATCGGGTATCGGCATTTACCTGCGCGGGCTTGGACTGATCCCACCAGACGAATGAGCTGACATCAGCGGCGACACCGGCGGGTTCGGTCATCGGGCCGGGTAGCTGCGTACCAGCAACGGCGCAAGGCTGAGCGCCCCGGCAACCGACAAATGATTGCTGTCGCGGTATAGCGTTACGTCGTCGGTACTGCGGAACCATCTGTAGTGGTCGCCGTCGGCAAACGCATCCGCCAACGTCAGAACGTCAGCATCGTAGCGCGCGGCCAGGTCCAGCAAGATGTCATCTGCCTCCTTGAACAGCGCATCATTCGCAGCGCGCGTAACAAAACTCAGCCGAAATTTCTCGCGGCTCTCTTGGGGGGTCAGTCCCATCAGCGCCGCCTGCTCTATCATGTTTTGCGCGATCTGCCATTGTAGCGGGACTTGACCCACCAGGATCACGCGGATACCCGCCTGACTGTAGTAGGCAAGCGTCGCGTCCAACGCGTTGCGGTAGTTGGCAACCCTCTCGGCATGTCCGACATGGCGCGTGCCGTAAGTGGTGCTAAGTGCATATGTCGCCTTATCGTCACCGTATTCGCCGGTTGCATACAAGCTCCAACGTGCGACCAGATAGACGGTCTCGACCCCGCGATCGACCACGTCTTGCGCGGATTTTTGTACGAGGTCGAAACACTTGCGCGCCTCTTGACCGCCCTTGGCAAGATACACACCCAATAGTGGCGGACATGCCCCGCGTGCGGCGGCATCGACATCCACATGATAAACCTCGGCAAGACGGGCGAAACCCGGTAGCAATGCCGTGGCATGGCTGTCGCCCAGAACGGCAACTTTTGCAGTCGGACTGTCTGCTGCGTAAATCGTGCAAAGTCGCTCGGCCGCCAGACCCGGCCCGTCGAGACAGCCATTTTGACCCGGCGACGCTGAAATCTGCTCGCTCAGGTCTGCCATGAGGCCGGGCTGTGTCCGGTCGATCCGGCCGGGGAATCCATCGGTTTGCTCACCGGCGATCCCGAACGCGGCGATCAGGACGATGCCTATACCGCTTGTCGCAAGCAGGCTGTTCCGTCCCGGCAGGATCCTGCGGGTCCGAAAGGGGGTCTCGACAAAGCGCAGGGTCAGATATGCAAGCCCGATCGACAACAGCGCCAGCGCCGACATCAACCACATGGAAGGCTCTGCGATGCTGCGGATGCGCGCAAAGGCAAAAAGCGGCTGATGCCACAAATAGGCGCTATAGCTGAGCAGACCGATCCACACCATCAGCCGAACGCTCAACAGCCGTGCCGTCCACGTCCCGCGGTCGGCGAACAGAATGATCAACGCTGTTCCGACAACCGGAACCAGCGTGTAAAGCGACGGAAACGGCACCGCCGACGAATAGGCAAAAACGCTGAACCCAATCAGCGCCAGACCCGCAAATGCCGCGATATCGCTGCGCATCTGGGGCCTGCCAAACAGGATCGCAGCGCAAATTGATCCTGCCAGAAGCTCCCATAGCCTTGAAAATGTGAAGTAGAAATTTTCGCCGGGATAGTTGCGCCAGCCCCATTCCGCAACGGCCAGCGACACCGCCGAGATCACCAGAAAAACGCCCAGAAACTTGCGCCGTACAAAAAGCCCCAAGGGCAGCAGGACGAGTGGGAAAAGCAGATAGTACTGCTCTTCCACGGCCAGGCTCCATGTGTGCAGAAGCGGGCGCAGCGCCGATCCGACGTCGTAATAAGAAGATTTTTCAAGGAAATGGATGTTCGAGATGAACATCGCCGCAAATGCCTGACTGCGCGCGTAATCCTTGAAAAGCGCGGGGGAAAGCCACTGCCATGCAAAGGGAATCGTCACGATCAGCATGACGAAAAGTGCGGGCAGGATGCGGCGCGCGCGGCGTTCGTAAAAGCCGCTGAGGCTATAGGTGCCAGCCTCACGTTCCGAAATCAGGATGGTGGTGATGAGATAGCCGCTGATGACGAAAAAAACATCAACGCCGACATAGCCACCGCTGAACGTGGCAAATCCGGCATGAAACAGGATGACCGGAATAACAGCGATGGCGCGCAAGCCATCAATTTCGGGCCGGTATTTCATATGCGTTCTCAGTTATTGCGCGCAGTAGCGTGGACTGGGACTTGCCACGCCCGACAGACAAAAGGCGCGGCGGATATACCGCCGCGCCATTCGTTATCTTGATCGCCTGTCCACCAATTAACGCTTGGAGAACTGGAAGCTCTTGCGGGCCTTGGCGCGGCCATACTTCTTGCGCTCGACAACGCGGCTGTCGCGGGTCAGGAATCCTGCCGCCTTCAGCGCGCCGCGCAAGGACGGATCATACAACTGCAACGCTTTCGAAATGCCGTGCTTGACCGCGCCGGCCTGACCGGACAGGCCCCCGCCGACGACTGTCGCCATCACGTCGAACTGATCTTCGGTGCCCGAAATGGTGAAGGGCTGGCGCAGGATCATCTGCAGGACCGGACGCGCGAAATACACCTTCATTTCCTTGCCGTTCACGACGACCTTGCCCGAACCCGGCTTGATCCAGACACGGGCAACCGCATCCTTGCGCTTGCCGGTGGCGTAGGAACGGCCCAGCTCGTCGCGGACCGGCTCGCGCGGGGTGGCTTCGATTGGTGCAGTGCCCGATGCGATCGTTTCGAGATCCTGCAATGTGTTGATTTCGTCAGCCATCAGTATGCCACCCGCGTATTCTTGGAGTTCATGTTCTTCACATCCAGCACCTCGGGGCTCTGGGCCTCGTGGGGATGCTCGGTGCCGGCATAAACGCGCAGATTGGTCATCTGCGTGCGGCTCAGCCGGTTGCCCGGCAGCATGCGCTTGACCGCCTGCATGACGACGCGCTCAGGGTATTTGCCCTCGAGGATCTCGCCGGTCGTGCGGGACTTGATGCCACCCGGATGGCCGGTGTGCCAATAGTTCGGCTTGTCACGTTTCTTGCCGGTCAACTGGACCTTGTCGGCGTTGATGACGATGACGTTGTCGCCCATATCCATGTGAGGGGTGAAGCTGGCCTTGTGCTTGCCGCGCAGGCGCATGGCGATGATCGACGCAAGACGGCCAAGAACGACGCCTTCAGCGTCGATCATGATCCATTTCTTGTCGATATCTGCCGGTGTCGCAGAGAATGTCTTCATGTCAGGAGAACCCTATTTTTCCGGTTTGGGAAGGCCGCAATGGCCAGCCCGGTGGTGATGGGCGGGTTATATAGGTTGGCCGCGCCGCGTCAATCTGCGTTTTTCCCTATTTTCCGTTCAATTACAATTGGTTAAAAATTAGGTAACTAAATACCCCATAGGCCAAGCGTTGAATTCGGGCGTTATCGGCCCTCGGACGCCTGAGGATGTCACCCCTGCCGCGCGGGCGGTATCGAATAGGTCATGCTGGCGCGGGCAACCGGCGCGTCCGATCCGTCCGAGTAGATCAACGCGTCGCCCACTGCCAGAACGCGCCCCAGCTTGAGCAGGCGCACCTGGCCGATCAGGTCGACGCCCGCCGCTGGCTTGCGCATAAAATCGAGACTACAATTGGTCGTCACCGCCAGCGCCTGCGGGCCTATCATCGCAAGTACCGCCAGATAGACTCCCACGTCAGCCAGCGCAAAGATCGCCGGCCCCGCCACCGTTCCGCCGGGGCGCAGATGCCGCTCTGTCACATTCAAACGCAGCGTGAGGCGCATCGGTGAAACGGCATCGACAGTGAAATCGCCTGAAACCTGTGGAAAGTGGGCTTTCATGAAAGCCCCCAGATCGGCGACCGACATTTTCAAGGTCATGTGATTTCCTCACTTTGCTGCCGCTACACTTGACCGCAACAGCAAGGCAGTGACAAGGCATCGCGGCGCAGGATGATGTTGCGTCACGGCCGATCCGGCCGGGCCGCGATGACCGGAAACCCGACGCTTCACGGCAAATGGCAGAGATTGCGGCTTTTTTGGGCAAGCGGGCGCCGGACGGATCACAATGGTTGTGAGAATCAGTATATTGACGCCAGACACGGGATGTCTGTTGCCAGAACGTGCCCAATACACAATTATTTTAAGCAATGTTTCCATATTATTGCCTGAATGGGTCCGCAATTGCCGTCTTTTTGCCGCAATCTGGAAACTTTTTTCTTTCAATCGGCTTCCGGCGCGGCTAATCTCAAGTCAGAATTTGGGTCGCCGCAGTCGCAGTCATGTCCCTCCAAGCCAGCCTCTCTCTGGCAACCGACTTGGCTGACGCGGCGACCCGAATTAACTTTCCCGATATCAGATGTTACTTGGCACTAACGTGTCAGTCAGCATTCCCTGCGCATGAGGGGCTGTCGGCATCTGCGGCAGCCCCACCCCGAACCCTTTCCAAAGCTTTGGCGATGCACTATCTGCCGCACCATGACACAGATACTCAACATCGTCGGCGGCGGCATGGCGGGAGCCGAAGCCGCGTGGCAGGCGGCCAACATGGGCGTGCAGGTCGTGATCCACGAAATGCGCCCGCAGGTCGGCACGTTCGCCCATCGGACGGGCGATCTGGCGGAAATGGTCTGCTCCAACTCCTTTCGCTCGGACGATGACGAACAGAACGCGGTCGGCCTGCTGCATTGGGAAATGCGCGCCGCGAACGGCCTGATCATGCGGACGGCGGAAAAGCACCGTCTGCCTGCCGGCGGCGCGCTGGCGGTTGACCGTGACCCGTTCGCCGCGTCGGTTACAGCCGCCCTGCACGCGCATCCGAACATCGCGATTACTGGTGCCGAGGTTACGCATTTGCCCAAGGATGGCCACTGGATTATCGCCACCGGCCCACTGACTTCCGCCGCGCTGGGGCGCACGATCGCCGCCGAGACGGGCACCGACGCGCTGGCCTTCTTCGATGCCATTGCGCCCATCGTTCACCACGACAGCATCGACATGTCGCGCGCGTGGATGCAATCGCGTTACGACAAGGGCGAGACGGAGGACGAGAGGACAGCCTATCTGAACTGTCCCATGGACCGCGAAACCTACGACGCCTTTATCGATGCGCTGCTGGCCGCCGATAA
This sequence comes from Roseovarius sp., assembly GCA_048267045.1. Taxonomy (GTDB): domain Bacteria; phylum Pseudomonadota; class Alphaproteobacteria; order Rhodobacterales; family Rhodobacteraceae; genus Roseovarius. The sequence continues at coordinate 29,334 of JBLWYG010000025.1, forward strand.
GACCGAGTTTCATGAAGGCGAAACCGCCGACTATTTCGACGGCTGCCTGCCAATCGAGGTCATGGCCGAGCGAGGCCGCGAGACGCTACGGCACGGCCCGATGAAGCCCGTCGGCCTGACCAACCCGCATCAGCCCGAGGTAAAACCATGGGCCGTGGTCCAACTGCGCCGCGATAACGCCTTGGGAACGCTCTATAATATAGTCGGATTCCAGACAAAAATGAAATACGGCGCGCAGGCTGATGTGCTGCGCATGATCCCCGGTCTGGAAAACGCGCGCTTTGCCCGACTGGGCGGGATCCACCGCAACACGTTCCTCAATTCGCCGACCTTGCTGGACGACCAGATGCGCTGGCGCGCACATCCTCATATCCGTTTTGCCGGGCAGATCACCGGGGTCGAAGGTTATGTCGAATCCGCCGCGATGGGCCTTCTGGCAGGCCGGCTGGCTGCCTCTGAAATACTGGGCTGTATCTTGCCGGACCTACCACAGGACAGCGCCATGGGCGCGCTGATCCACCACATCACAGGCGGCGCCGAGGCCAGGACATTCCAGCCAATGAACATCAATTTCGGGCTTTTCCGCCCGGTGGACGGCCTCAAGGGCGGGCGCCGAGGCCGCACGGCCCGCTATAAGGCCTATACCGACCGGGCCAAGACAGCATGGCAATACTGGCTGGACCATTGTCCTGTTTGAGACATCAAATGAAGATCCAAGCGCAGCAAGCTGATATCTCATGACTTTCATCACGCGCTTCGCTCCCTCTCCGACCGGCCCGTTGCATCTGGGCCACGCCTATTCGGCAATTCTGGCGCATGATTTGGCCGTGGCGGCGAATGGCACATTCCTGCTGCGGATCGAGGACATCGACCAGTCCCGCAGTCGGCCAGAGTGGGAGGCGCAGATCCTGAGCGACCTTGCATGGCTTGGCCTATCGTGGCCCGAACCGGTGATGCGCCAGTCAGACCGGATGCCGATCTATCAGACAGCACTGAATGCGCTTTGGCGCCGGGGGCTTCTTTATCCTTGCACCTGCACGAGGCGCGACATCGCCGCCGCCGCCGCCGCCCCGCAGGAAGGTGCGCCACTTGCCGGTCCGGACGGCACGCTTTATCCCGGAACATGTCGCCCCAAGGCAGCGCGAATTCCGGTGACGTCTCTTCCGCCAGTTGGGAAAGCTCTCCGGTTGGACATGCGCGCGGCCCAAGATTTGCTTGGCAGGGCGCCTCTGACCTTTCAGGAAACCGGCGCTGCGGCGAATGGCCGTAGCGGGGCCATAATGGCGTCATGGGATGAGGTCCGCACCGGTATCGGCGATATCGTCCTAGCGCGCCCGTCCATGGGTACATCCTATCACCTGTCGGTCGTGCTGGACGATGCCGCGCAGGGCATCACGCTGGTCCCGCGCGGCGCTGATCTGTTCGATGCGACCGTGATCCACATCATCCTCCAGCGCCTGCTGGGGCTGCCCACCCCCACCTACCACCACCATCGCCTGATCCGCGACGCCGCAGGCAAGCGACTGGCAAAGCGTGACGATGCCCGTGCCATCGCCAGGTATCGCGAGGACGGATGCACACCGCAGGACATCCGCAGGATGCTGGACCTAGCCTAGGAATTTATCGTTTGTGGCAGAGCCCTAAAGCGTTTCGCCTTTAACCGGAAACATCAGACAAAAGCTAAACGCGCGCAACTCTGGTATGGTGCGCGCGGTCCGCTAAAAGCTGTGAGTCAGGTTTTTCGCGAAACGCGTCAGGCACTCACTCTGCCATGGGCGCCATCGTCACTCGTTCCGCGCCGTCCTCGACAAGTGTATAAAAACAGCTGCGTCGGTTCGTGTGACAGGCGGGGCCGGTTTGCTCGATCTTCAGCAGCACGCAATCGCGGTCGCAATCGACGCGAAATTCGACGAGCGACTGAACATGGCCCGACGTCTCGCCCTTGATCCAGAATGCCTGGCGCGACCGGGACCAATAGGTGACGCGTCCGGTTTCCAGCGTGCGCGCGATCGCCTCGGCGTTCATCCATGCCATCATCAGCACCTCGCCCGATACGGCGTCCTGCGCGATTGCCGGGACCAGCCCTGCCTCATTATACATCAAACTGGCGGGATCGAAGCGCATCGGGCTTTTCCTTTTGCATCTGGCGACTCGCGCCTTATCTAAGGATCAAGCGAGCGAAGGACCAGCCATGACTGCCAATACCGACATGATCAAACTTTACTCATCGCGCATTCTGGCGCTTGCATCCGATATCCCCCGGCATCAGCGGCTTGAGACGCCGGGCGCGACAGTCCAGCGCCGCGCGCCGCTTTGCGGGTCGACCGTGACCGTGGATCTGACGTGCAAGGACGGCACAGTGACAGCGTTCGGCCAGAACGTGAAGGCGTGCGCGTTGGGTCAGGCGGCCGCCAGTGTCGTGGGCGCGCATATCGTCGGGTGCACCCGCGATCAGGTCCGCGCAGCGCGCGATGCGCTGAAACTGATGCTGACCGAAGACGGGCCAACCCCGCCTGCCCCCTTTGATGGGCTCGAAGTGTTGCGCCCCGCGCAGGAGTACAAGAACCGGCACGCATCCATCATGCTGGCACTGGATGCTGCAGTCGACGCCATGGAAGCGGCCTGCTGAAAAACCATCGCACAAAAAAACCGCCGCACATCCGATAGGATGGCGGCGGGAGTATGCGTATTACCATGAGGGACCCCGTTCGCAGAAACCGCAGGCTTGAGGACAAACCCGGGCGCGACTTGTGACAGGCAGTGTCGGTCGCTGGGCATCACGTTTGGGGACAGAGGATGCAAAGCGCGAACAGGCACGGAAATAGCGCAGGCAGGAACGGTTTGTCAGAAACCCTGAACAGGTCCGGGCAAATAGAGGCAGCCCAAAAGTATCACTACCAACGCCGCAGCGCCAACTGCATCGCCCAGCAGCGTCTCGTGCGAGCGGGCAGCGGCGGTCTTGATCTGGTGTATCATTCTGGGGTCCTCCGGGCTATTCGTTGCCTCTTTGTTCTCATTTCGTAAACGATTTGTAAAGAACTTTATGAGAACATTTTGGAACAATTCGGGAATTAGCTCTTAACCAACTGAAATCAAACGGATTGCCTGATCGCGTTCCATCAGCCACAGCAGCACGCGCGCCGCCTGCCCTCGCGGACTGGTCAGGTCAGGATCGTCCGCCAGAAGCTTGCGCGCGTCGCTTTGCGCGACGGCCATCAGCCCCGACTGCCCTTCAAGGTCCGCGATACGGAACCGTGGCAGCCCTGATTGCGCGGTGCCGATCACGTCGCCGGCGCCGCGCATGTCCAGATCGACCTCGGCGATGCGAAATCCGTCCTCGGTGTCGCGCATGGTGGACAGCCGCCGCTCGCCCCCCTCGCTGAGCGGCGCTTGATACATCAGCAGGCAGGTCGACGCGGCGGTGCCGCGACCGACCCGTCCGCGCAACTGGTGCAACTGCGCAAGGCCGAAACTCTCGGCCCGCTCGATCACCATGATGGATGCATTGGGCACATCCACGCCCACCTCGATTACCGTTGTGGCCACCAATACTGCTGTCTCGCCCCGTTGGAATGCGGCCATGGCCGCGTCTTTGTCTTCGGGAGGCATCTGGCCATGCACCAGCCCGACGCGCCCCTCGCCCAAGGCCGCGCGCAGGCGGCGAAACCGCTCTTCAGCGCTGCTCAGATCGCTGACTTCGCTCTCATCAACCAGTGGGCAGACCCAATAAGCCTGCCGCCCTTCCGTAATGGCATGGCGCAGTTTCTCGACCACCTCGTCCATACGCATCATGTTTACCAGCGCCGTGGCGATGGGTTTGCGCCCCGGCGGTTTTTCGTCCAGCACGCTGATATCCATATCTCCGTATTGCGCCAGGCTCAGGCTGCGCGGGATCGGCGTCGCCGTCATCACCAATACGTCGACAGCTTCGCCCTTGCGGCCCAGCTCCAGCCGCTGACGCACACCGAACCGGTGCTGTTCATCTACGATGGCAAGGCGCAGATCGGCAAATTCGACGTCTTTCTGAAACACTGCATGCGTGCCGACTAGAATGTGGATGTCGCCCGCCGCCAGTGCGGCCAGCTTGGCGCGCCGCTCGCCGCCCTTGTCGCGGCCGGTCAGGATTTCCAGCACCACACCGGCAGTTTCGGCCAGCGGACGCAGCCCCTCCAGATGCTGCCGGGCAAGAATTTCGGTGGGCGCCATCATCACGCCCTGCCCGCCTGCCTCGACCGCAACCAGCAGTGCATTGAGCGCGACCAGCGTCTTGCCAGACCCGACATCGCCCTGAAGCAGGCGATTCATCCGCATCTCGCGCCCCATGTCCGCGGCAATTTCAGCAATCGCGCGGGTTTGTGCGCCGGTCGCCCGGTAGGGCAACGCCGTCATCACCCGTGCCTGCAATCGCCCCGTGCCCACTGTCGTGCGTCCCTTCGACCTTTTCAGCCGCGAACGTGCCAGTGCCAGTGTGATCTGATGCGCCATGAACTCGTCATAGGCGAGCCGCGCGCGTACAGGATGGGTCGCGCCCAGATCGGTCATCTGCCGCGGTGTATGCGCGGCGTGGATGGCGTCGGCCCAATCCGGCCAGCCTTCCTGCTGCTTCTGCCCGGGATCAATCCACTCCGCCAGGTCCGGTAGCCGCGCCAACGCCCCAAGCGCCGCCTTGCGCATCACGCCTTGGGTCAGACCGGCGGTCAGGGGATAGACCGGCTCGAAATCGGGAATCTCATGCGCCTCTGCGGGGGGGAGCATGTGATCGGGATGTACCATCTGCGCCACGCCGTCGAACAGCTCGACCTTGCCCGACACCACGCGCCGCGCGCCGCTCGGAAGAGCGCGGTGCAGATATTCGTCATGCGCCCGGAAGAACACGATCTGAAATGTCGTTTCGGCGTCTTGCACGGTCACGCGGTAGGCTCCTCCACGCCGTGCCGGAGCGCGATGCTGGCCCACCGTCACCTCTACCGTGACAACGCCGGGCAGGTCGGCGCCCAGCACACTGGTGCGTTTGCGTCGGTCGATGCCCGATTGCGGCAGCGTAAAGACAAGATCAGCGGGCTTTTCGATATGCAGCGCCGCCAGCATCCTGGCCGTTTTCGGCCCAACACCGGGCAACGTCTCTATCTCGGCAAAAAGCGGAAAAAGCGATTCTGGCCTACCTTTCGCCGTGCCGCTCATGCGCCGATCAGCGCCAGCCACGCGCCCTCGTCCATCGTTTCGACCCCCAGATCGGCGGCCTTGGTGGCCTTGGATCCGGCGCCGGGGCCCGCAACCAGAATGTCGGTGCGCGCAGATACGCTGCCCGACACCTTGGCACCCAGCGCCTCGGCGCGTGCCTTTGCCTCGGCGCGGGTCATCCTCTCCAGCGTGCCGGTGAAAACGACCGTCTTGCCCGCGACCGGGCTGAAGGCGGCTTTAGGTGCAACTGCATCCTCAATCGTCAAAGCGTCGACCAGCCGGTCGATCGACGCGCGCTCTGCCGTTTGCTGAAAGCTGGTGACCAAAGACACCGCGACGGTCGCGCCGATGCCATCAATTCCGGTCAGATCGTTCCAAGCGGATTCCGCGGCAGGGTCAATGCCCGCCCAAACCGCATCGCGCGCCGGTTTGATCCTGGCCCGCCGACCCTCCTCGACGGCCAGTTGCCGCTCGGCCGCTTCTGCTGCATCGGCCTGCAAGTGGCATTCCGCCGCAGGAGCCGCCGTATCCACCGCCTCGACAAACCCATGCCAACTGCCAAAATGGCGCGCGAGATCACGGGCTGCGACTTCGCCCACATGGCGGATCCCCAGCGCGAAGATCAAACGCCCCAGCGGAACTTTCCGGCGCTGATCAATGGCGGCAAAAAGATTGCGCGCGCTGACCTCGCCCCAGCCCTCGCGGTTGGCCAGTTTCGTGAGGTTTGCCTTATCGCGGGTCTCCAGCGTAAAGATGTCGGCGGGCGTCTTGATAGGCAGTTGGTCGTCGCCGTGGAACATCTCGATCTGTTTCGCACCTAGCCCCTCGATGTCGAAGGCCGCACGGCTGACGAAATGTTTCAGCTTTTCCACAGCTTGCGCCGGGCAAATCATGCCGCCGGAGCACCGGCGCACGGCATCGCCCTCCTCGCGGATGGCATCCGAGCCACATTCGGGGCAGGTCAGCGGAAATCTGAACGGCACTGCGGCATCAGGCCGCTTGCTGAGATCCACATCGGCGATCTTGGGAATCACGTCCCCAGCGCGGTAAACTTGCACCCAATCGCCGACACGAATGTCCTTGCCGCCCCGGATCTGGTCGCCATCGCCGCCGCGTCCGGCAATGTAATCCTCATTATGCAGTGTCGCATTGCTGACAACCACGCCGCCGACCGTAACTGGGGTCAACCGCGCGACGGGGCTGAGCGCGCCGGTGCGGCCGACATTGATTTCGATCGCCTCCAGTCGCGTCCAGGCCAGCTCGGCCGGGAACTTATGGGCGATGGCCCAGCGGGGAGTGGTGCTGCGATACCCCAGACGGCGTTGCAGATCCAGATCGTCGACCTTGTAGACAACCCCATCGATATCGTAACCAAGGCTGGCGCGCTGCTGTTCGATACGGGCGTAATGCGCCAGCAGATCATCGGGACCATCGCACCGCAGGGTCAATGGGTTCGTCGGGAAACCCATGGATTCAAGCCTGGCTATGGCGCCCAGTTGCGTATCTGCCAGCGGCGCGCTCACTTCGCCCCAGGCATAGGCAAAGAACCGGAGCGGTCGCGCGCGGGTTATCTCGGAGTCGAGCTGGCGTAGCGATCCGGCGGCGGCGTTGCGCGGGTTGGCAAAGGTCTTGGCGCCCGCCTCGGATTGGCGCGTGTTCAGCGCGGCGAAATCCACGTGGCTCATGTAAATTTCGCCGCGCACTTCCAGAATGGCGGGGGCATCCTTCACTGTAACAGGTATATCCCGCACCATTCGCGCGTTGGCGGTTACATTCTCGCCAACGGCACCGTCGCCGCGCGTCGCGGCCTGCACCAGATCGCCGCCCTCGTATCGCAGGCTCAGGCTAAGCCCGTCGATCTTGGGCTCGGCGGTGTAACGCAGCGGAGCACCGGCCGCGAGGCCGAGATATTTCCGCAGACGATTGTCGAATTCATTTATTTCAGCCGCGTCGAAGGCATTGCCGAGCGACATCATCCGCTGCGCATGCGTCACCTTGCCAAAACGCTCGGCCGGGGCGGCGCCAACTGCGTCGCTTGGACTGTCGTCACGTTTGAGATGGGCAAACCGTGCCTCTATCTCAGCATTGCGCAATTTCAACCGATCATAGTCCGCATCGCTTATCTGCGGCGCGTCCTCACCGTGATAGGCCGTATCAGCACGCAGCAATATTTCGGCCAGTCGGGCCAGTTCGGCTTTTGCCTCGTCCTCGGTCAGCGTGCTCACGTCGCGCGCGTCCTGCATTGGTAGCCCCCGGCGTTGACCCTCAGGCCCGCAGCCTGACATCTGCCCCAAGTGATGGGGCGCGCCCCCGGCAGGGGCCAGGGGCAGGACAGCAGGGCAATGCAGCCGGCTGAAGTCGCCCGCCGCCTGCCCCG
>JBLWYG010000026.1:0-9313 GCA_048267045.1 Roseovarius sp.
GTCGATCCGCCAATCCGGGGTCTATTTCGTAATGCTGACGCTGGCCTTTGCGCAGATGTTCTATTTTCTGGCCTATACGTTCAGCGGTTTGACGGGCGGCGACAATGGCCTGCTGGACGTGCCGCGGCCCACCCTGGCCGGCGTCTATCTGGTCGATCCCTGGCCGTATTACTGGTTCGTTGCCGTCTGTTTTCTGGTGCTGTTCGGCGCCATGCTGATCATCACGCGCTCGACCTTCGGTCGCACGTTGATCGCGGTGCGGGAGAATGCCGAGCGCGCGGCGGCGATCGGATTTCCAGTCCGGATATTCAAGATCGTGGCCTTTGCCATTTCAGGCGCCGTCACGGCGTTTGCCGGTGGGCTGCACGCGATGCTGATCGGCGTCGCGCCGCTGTCGAACATCGAATACCACACCAGCGAGATGATCCTGATCATGACCATCATCGGCGGCAGTTCTTCGCTGTTCGCCTCCGTTCTGGGCGCCGGGTTCTACATGCTGCTGGCCGATGCGCTGTCGACGATCATGCCGCGCTGGCTGCTGATCCTAGGGCTTGTCCTGATCACGGTTGCGCTGTTTCTGCAAAAGGGCCTTTGGGGTCTGGTCGAGCGGCTATGGGCCGCGATCACCCATCGACGCGCGCCGGTACAAGGCGATACTCTGCCGGACGATCTGACTTCGGGGAAAGGGTAGGCGCATGGCACGCAAGGACGCCACGGGCGATATCGCGCTGGAGACCCACGATCTGGGGGTAACCTATGGCAAGTTCGTAGCGATGGCAGAAATTGACCTGACCGTGCGCAAGAACAACGTTCATTCGATCATCGGTCCCAACGGCGCGGGCAAGACGACGCTGTTTCACGCACTGACGGGCAAGGTGCGCCCCTCGGCGGGGCAGGTTTTGCTGAACGGTCACGACATCACCGCCGCGTCTGATACCGAGCGGGTGCAGCGGGGCCTGGCGCGATCATTTCAGGTGACCAGCCTGTTCCCCGATCTGGACGTGCGCGAGAATCTTCGTCTGGCGGCGCAGGGCCGCACGCCTTGGCAGGCGCTGGCGCTGTGGCGCTGGCCCGAAAGCAACAAGGCGATCATGGCAATTGCCGATGAGATGCTGGAGCGACTGTCGCTGAGTGATGTTGCCACCCGCGCGGCGGGCGAGCTGTCACACGGACAACAGCGGCGGCTGGAGGTGGGCATGGCCATGGCCGCCAAGCCGCGCGTCATCCTGATGGACGAGCCGACGTCGGGTATGGGCATCAACGACATCGAGGAAATGAAGGCGCTGATCCGCGATCTGGGCCGCGATCATACGGTGCTGTTCATTGAACATAACATGGGCATCGTGATGAATATCAGCGACGTCGTGTCGGTGATGAAGCTGGGCCGCATGCTGGTCGAGGGGCCGCCGTCGGTGGTGCGGGATGACCCCGAGGTGAAGGCGGCCTACCTTGGCAACATGCTGACGGGGGATATCACATGACGGACGCCTTGCAGGTCGAGGACATCCACAGCTACTACGGCAAGAGCCACATCATTCAGGGCCTGTCGATGCGTATCGGTGCGGGCGAGATCGTGACGCTGCTGGGCCGCAACGGTGCCGGCAAGTCAACGACGCTGAAATCCATCGCCGGGCTGGTCACGCCAAGGCGCGGCAAGATTACGCTGTATGGTCAGGACATGACGGGCTGGGCGGCGCATAAGTCGGCGCAGAACGGGCTGGCACTGGTGCCGGAGAGCCGGGGCATCTTTCATCTGCTGACCGTTGAGGAAAACCTCCGCATCTCGCAGCGAAAGGGATCACAATGGTCGCTGCAGGACATCTACGGCATTTTCCCCCGGCTGGAGGAGCGGCGCAAAAATGGCGGCGGCCAACTGTCGGGCGGCGAGCAGCAGATGCTGGCGATCGCGCGCGCATTGTTGTGCGGACCGAAGCTGTTGATGCTGGATGAACCGGTCGAGGGGCTGGCGCCCGTCATCGTGGACGAGATCGTGGCACAGGTGAAAAAGGTGCGCGATGCAGGCGTGCCGATCCTGCTGGTCGAGCAGAACCTTGCCGTCTGCGCCGAACTGGCCGACCGGCATTACATCATCGAGCTTGGCCGCATCGTGCATGAATCGAGCGCCGCGGACTTCGTACGGGACGCCGAAATCCGCGATCGTTATCTGGGTGTGGGCGTCTGATACCGCCCACCGCTATACTACAGGAGGCCACACATGCGTATCGTCGCTGCACGGTTCAACCACGAAACCAACACGTTCTCGCCGGTGGCGACACCGCTGGAGTCCTTTGCGCCGCTGCATGGCGATCAGGCGTTGAATTTTGGCCGGGGGTCAGCGACGGCCTTTGGCGCGTTCATCGAATACGCCGAGGCGCAGGGGGCCGAACTGATAACGCCGCTCTCCGCCACCGCCAACCCCAGCGGCCCGGCGTCTGCGAAGGTGTTCGAGGCGCTTGCGGCACCGGTCATTGAGGCGGTCAAGGCAGGCTGCGACGCGATCCTGCTGGATCTCCACGGCGCGATGGTGGCGGAGGGCATCGACGATTGCGAGGGCGAGCTGCTCGCGCGCGTACGGGCGGCTGCGCCGGGCGTGCCCTTGGGCGTGGCGCTGGATCTGCACGGCAATATCACGCAGCGCATGATAGACAATTGCGACTGCATTATCGGGTTCAAGACCTATCCGCATATCGACATGAACGAGACGGGGCGGCATGTGACCGACATCGTGGATGCGATGCTGCACAGGGGGCTGAAGCCCAAGATGGCGCTGACCCATCCGCCAATTCTGGCCCATACGCTAAAGATGAATACCGAAGAGCCATGCCTAATGACCGATCTCGTCGCCGCCGCGCGGGAGGGCGAGACGCGTGCGGGGGTGCATGGCGCGACGATCTTTGGCGGGTTCCCAATCGCCGATCTGGCCGAGACAGGCGTGTCCATCGTGACGGTTGCGGATGACGCGGGCATTGCCAAGCATCTGGCGGACGATCTGGCACGCATGGCCTGGGACGGGCGCGAGGGGTTTGTCTATGACGAGGCGCCGCTGGCAACCTCGCTGGCCGAGGCCGTGCGCTCGGCCGAGGGGCCGGGTGAAGGCCCTGTGCTGCTGCTGGATCACGGCGATAACTGCATGTCGGGCGGCACCTGCGATACCATGGATGTGCTGCGCGCGGCGCTGGAGGCCGGGATGAGCGGGGTCACCGCTGGGCCGATCTGCGATCCCGAAACAGTTGCGCAGATGATCGCGGCCGGGACCGGCGCCGCGATCACAGTGCAACTGGGCAACAAGGTACCGCTGCCCGGACTGCCGCCCAAAGCGCCGCTGACGCTGACCGGCACGGTAGGGCAGATCAGCGATGGCACGTATGTGGTGACCGGGCCGATCTACACCGGCCAGACCTGCACGATGGGCCGCGCGGTGGTGCTGGAGACCGGCGGCGCAACCGTGCTGGTGACGGAACTGCCGCACGAGCCATGGGATTTGGGCGTGTTCGGCTGCGCTGGGATCGACCCAATCGCTGCGCGCTTTCTCATCCTGAAATCGCGGATGTATTGCCGCCCGGTCTTTGGCCCGTTGTCGCGCGCGTTGGTGGAATGCGCGAGTGAGGGGATTACCAGTTCGAATTTCGATCTGTTCCCGTTCGAGAAACTGCAAAGGCCGATTTTTCCGTTGGACCGTGATATGGAGTGGGCACCCTAGCGGAACGCACCGGATTCGCGCGCGGTGGCCCATCAGCCCTACAAAAAGGAGACGATAGATGACTTTCAACGCTTTGGTCGTGGAAAAAGACGCCGAGAGCGGCAAGACGAGCGCGTCTGTGCAGCAGATTTCCGACAGCGATCTGCCCGAGGGCGAGGTGACGGTGGCCGTGGAATACTCGACAGTGAACTACAAGGATGGCCTGTGCATCGGGCCCGGTGGTGGCCTTGTGCGCAACTATCCGCATGTGCCGGGCATAGATTTTGCCGGTACGGTCGAGCGGTCCAGCGACGCGCGCTACAAGCCCGGCGACAAGGTGGTTTTGACAGGCTGGCGCGTCGGTGAGGCGCATTGGGGGGGCTATTCGCAGAAGGCAAACGTCAAGGCCGATTGGCTGGTGCCCCTGCCGGAGGGGCTGGATACGCGCCGCGCGATGGCAGTGGGAACGGCGGGCCTGACCGCGATGCTGGCGATCATGGCGCTGGAGGATCACGGCCTGACGCCGGGCGCAGATCCAGTGCTGGTGACAGGCGCAGCGGGCGGCGTCGGCAGCATCGCCGTCGCGATTCTGGCGCAGTTGGGCTACAATGTAGCGGCCGTGACCGGCCGCCCCGATACCGCAGATTACCTGACAGGGTTGGGTGCAACCCAGATCGTGCCGCGCGAGGATCTGACGGAAGTTACCAAAAAACCCCTGGAAGGCGAGCAATGGTCGGGCTGCGTCGATGCAGTGGCCGGCGCGATGCTGGGCCGGGTGCTGAAACAGATGAAGTACGGCTCGTCCGTTGCGGCCATCGGGCTGGCTGGTGGCGCGGCGATCGAGGGCGCGCTGATCACGCCGTTTATCCTGCGGGGGGTGAACCTCTTGGGCATCGATTCGGTGATGCAGCCCTATGCGCGGCGCCTTGAAGCGTGGAAGCGGATCGCCAGTGATCTGCCGATGGACAGGCTGGAGGCAATGGTGCGACCCGCCGTGCTGTCAGATTTGCCTGATCTGGGGCGCGACATTTTGGAAGGACGCGTCAAGGGCCGCATCGTGGTGGATGTGAACGCTTGAACCATTGACGCACTGATAGCGCGCGACTGGATTGGTTGAGGACACTGCTGACTGCGAAGGCCAAACCTTAAGAAACTGTAACAGTTACGGTCGGTTAGAGGCATCCTTCGGGCTGAAACAGATTGACTCAGCGAACGGTTTCGCGTATAGGTTGTGACATGCTGGAAGAAGTGCGCAAGCGGCCCCGGGGGTAATGCCCCGGTGGCCGCTTTTTCATTTCGCGCGGGCGGTGGGGCAAGCAACGCAATCGCATGAGGCAGTGATCACGAATGAGTTTGATAACACCCGAAGAGGGCCCTTCGGGTCTGAGCGCAACCGTCACCACGCTGGAGCGCCAGCTGCGCGGTATGTGTGAAGACCTGGAGGCACTGTCCGACAAGGTCAGGGCCGAGCAATTCGACGACATCAAGAACCAGAGCCGGATACTGGGCGACATCCGGCAGTGGCTGAAAATGGCAATTGAAGCGGAGACACAACTTGAGCAACGCAAAAAGAAAGAGCAGGGGATCGTCAATGGATACGCCCTCGACATGGACGCCGCACGGGATTCGATCGGGTGCCGCCTGGATCGCCTCAGAAGAGCCGGATGTCCGGGACGCTTTCCTAGATAGCCTGGACGAGGGCGAGCTGCTGGCCTTGCCCTATTTGTTCGAATTCTGGGCGATGGAGCATCAGCTGCCGCCCGAGGGTGACTGGCGATCATGGGTCATCATGGGCGGGCGAGGTGCGGGGAAAACCCGCGCCGGGGCGGAATGGGTGCGCAGCATGGTCGAAGGATCGACGCCATTGGATGCGGGACCTTGCAAGAGATTGGCGCTGATCGGTGAGACTGTGGCGCAGGTTCGGGACGTGATGGTGTTCGGCGAGAGCGGGATATTGGCCTGCTCGCCGCCCGACCGGCGGCCTGAGTGGCAGGCAACCAAGACGCGTCTGGTCTGGCCGAATGGTGCCATCGCGCAGGTGTTTTCGGCGCATGAGCCGGAGGGGCTGCGCGGGCCGCAGTTTGACGGGGCCTGGGTGGACGAGATGGCCAAGTGGAAGAAGGCGCGCGAGACGTGGGATATGCTTCAGTTCGCGCTGCGGCTGGGGGAGCAGCCGAGGGTTTGCGTCACGACGACGCCGCGCAATGTAGGGGTGTTGAAGGAGTTGCTGAAGTCGCCGTCGACAGTGGTGACGAGTGCGCCAACAGAGGCAAACAAGGCGTTTTTGGCGGAGAGCTTTCTGGAAGAGGTGCGCACGCGCTATGCCGGGACACGGCTGGGGCGGCAGGAGCTGGACGGCCTGCTGATGGAGGATGCCGAAGGGGCACTTTGGACAAGCAGCGCGTTGGAGGCGGTACGCGTGGATCTGGCACCTCAGATGGACCGGATCGTCGTGGCTGTCGACCCGCCGGTGACGGGCGGGGCCAAGTCGGACGAATGCGGAATCGTCGTGGTCGGCGCGGTCACTCGCGGGCCGGTACAGGACTGGCGCGCCTATGTGCTGGCGGATGCGTCGGTGAGTGCGGCCAGCCCCGCCAAATGGGCGGGAGCGGCGGTGCAGGCGATGCAGGACTGGGGGGCGGAGCGGCTGGTGGCGGAGGTCAATCAAGGAGGCGATATGGTGACTGAAGTGATCCGCCAGATCGACCCTATGGTGCCGGTCAGAGCCGTTCATGCCAGCCGCGGCAAGGTGGCGCGGGCGGAACCTGTGGCGGCGCTTTATGAGCAGGGACGCGTGCATCACTTGCGCGGTCTGGGCGATCTGGAGGACCAGATGTGCGCGATGACGGTGCAGGGATTTGAGGGCAAGGGCAGCCCGGACCGCGTCGATGCGCTGGTCTGGGCATTGCATGAGCTGATGGTCGAACCGGCGGCGAAGTGGCGGCATCCCAGAGTGCGCGCGGTTTGAGGGTCTGAAAAAAGGGCGCAACGTTTCATCGTTGCGCCCCTTTTTTGTCAGCCGTCGTGAGGTTCTGCCCATAACGCCCAAAGGGCGAGCAGTGGAGCGTCGCCGGAGTGCATAGCGTGCAGGATGCCCGGCGGGTTGTAGAGCGTGCCGCCGATGCCCGGCTCGAACCAATTGCCCGCGCCTTGCATGAACTGGCCGGGGCTGAGGACGAGGTACGTTTCCTCGGGAGGATGGGTATGGTCGGGGTAGCGGATGTTCGGGGCGACCAGCGACATGCCGATCCAGACGTCGCTGCGCCGCTCGGTGCCACCGGGGCCGACGATGTAGGCGTTGGCGTGGTTTTCGGCAAAGCCGGGCCCGGCATTGGTGCAATCGCCGCTGCGCGGGCGCCATTGGAGGTCCGGTTCAAGCTGCATGAATGTTTCAATCAGGCGGTGCAGGGACGCATCGCTGAACTTTGCGAGGTCGGTAGCCTCAGCGAGATGCGTGCAAGCCGGAAGTCGGGCACCCCGTGCCTCCGTCAGCACGCCAGGCGTTTCCAGCGCCGCAAAGATGCGGTTCAGCGAAACAGTGGCGCGCGGCTCTGTAACATGCACGGCGAAGGCGGCGCGGGCGGCACTTAGGAAGTCTTGTAGGGATTCGGGTCTCATTAGCAGGCCTCCTTTGAACGCAAGGCTAGCTGCGGACGGCGCGGCGCGCCAGTCTTTGCTGGGGTTTTGCCGCGATGGACGGCAGCGCATCGGACAGCGCGCGGTCACGTTCAGTTTTCTTAAACCTTTAGGTGTCTGATGCCTTCAACAGCGGATCGATAGGCAAGCGCCCAAGGTTCGCCGCGAAACAGCAAGGAGCAACGGCAGATGATCATGGACTTCTTTCGGCAGGGCGCGGCACAGCAGGCGCAGCAAGGCGCCCCCGAAGCCAAGGCCAGCGCGGCAGGCCGGGTCATGGCCTGGCATGGCTCGAACCGCGTGGCGTGGAGCGCGAGGGACACAGGGACGCTGACGCGGCAGGGGTTTTCTGCCAATCCGGTAGGCTTTCGCTGCGTCAAGATGATTGCGGAGGCGGCGGCATCCTTGCCCCTGGTCCTGCAAGACGCAGAGCAGCGGTATGCCGAACATCCGATGTTGTCGCTGATGCGCCGACCCAACCCGGCGCAGGGTCGTGCCGAGCTGCTGGAGGCGCTCTATGGGCAGCTGCTATTGACCGGCAACGCCTATGTCGAGGCGGTTGGCGATGCGGCTGGCGCGCCGGTGGAACTGCATGTGCTGCGCTCGGACCGGATGAGCGTGGTGCCGGGCAATGATGGCTGGCCGGTGGCGTATGAATATGCGGTGGCCGGGCGCAAGCATCGGTTTGATGTCAGCCAGGGGCATCCGGCGGTTTGCCACATCAAGAGCTTTCATCCGCAGGACGATCATTATGGGCTGTCGCCGATGCAGGCCGCGGCGCAGGCGGTGGATGTGCATAATTCCGCGTCGCGCTGGTCCAAAGCGCTGCTGGATAACGCGGCGCGGCCCTCAGGCGCGATCATCTATCGCGGCGTCGAGGGTCAGGGGACGCTAAGCACGGATCAGTATCAGCGACTGGTGGACGAGATGGAGAGCCATCATCAGGGCGCGCGCAATGCCGGGCGGCCGATGCTGCTGGAAGGCGGGCTGGACTGGAAACCGATGGGATTCTCGCCCTCGGACATGGAGTTTCAGAAGACCAAGGAGAGCGCGGCGCGAGAGATTGCGCTGGCGTTTGGAGTGCCGCCGATGCTGCTGGGGGTGCCGGGGGATGCGACCTATTCCAACTATCAGGAAGCGAACCGAGCGTTCTTCAGGCTGACGGTTCTGCCGTTGGCGAGCCGGGTCGCGGCAAGCCTGTCGGACTGGCTGAGCCAGTTCGAAGGGCACTGTCTGGAGCTGAAACCGGATCTGGATCAGGTACCTGCACTGGCCGCCGAGCGGGATGCACAGTGGGCGCGGGTGGCCGGTGCCGATTTTCTGACGGAAGGTGAAAAACGGTCACTGCTGGGGCTGCCCGCCCTGCCCGAACCTGGATGCGCGGATGGATGAGGAGCGTCGGCCCGAGCGCTACGGCTTTGAGGCGTTCGACTGTGCGCCGGCGCTGCGGCTGGAGGCGAACGAGCGGGTTGCGGTGCTGAAGTTTCAGGCGGTCGCGGAGCGGCAGAAGAAGCTGGAAGAGGCGATGGAACGGCTGGAGCGACGATTGTGGCTGGCAGTTTATGGCATCGCGGGCGCGATTGTGGCGCAGGCATTGCAGCCGCTGCTGACAGCGCTGCCGTGAGGTTTTGAAAGGATGAGGTTTATGGATATCGACACGGGGCTGGAGCGTAAATTCGCGCGGTTCGATGCGGATCTGACCGTCAAGGACGGTGTGGGGATCGAAGGCTATGCCAGCTATTTCGGAGATACTGATCAGGGCGGCGACGTAGTGGTGGCGGGTGCCTATGCCAAGTCGCTGACGCGGCTAAGCGCAGAGGCGCGGCAGGTCAAGATGCTGTGGCAGCACGATCCGGCACAACCCATCGGTGTCTGGGATGAGGTCCGCGAAAACAAGCGCGGCCTGTATGTCAAGGGGCGTCTGCTGGAGGCAGTGGGCCGCGGGCGCGAAGCGGCGGCGCTGATCGCCGCGGGCGCGGGTGGCGGGCTGGGCATCGG
>JBLWYG010000026.1:9323-36532 GCA_048267045.1 Roseovarius sp.
CAGGAAGAGGCGATTGACGGGCTGAGCATCGGCTATCGGACGGTGCGGGCGACAAAGAATGACAAGGGCCAACGGCTTTTGCAGGAACTGGAGCTTTGGGAAGTGTCGCTGGTGACGTTTCCCATGCTTCCCAGTGCGCGGGTGGCGGCCAAGGGCGATGCTCTGGGCGGCGGCGATCTGCGTGAATTGGCGGCGGCGTTCAATGCCGCTCGGCAAGAATTGGCGCGCGGATAACGCCGGGCGAAGACGCACCAAAACAAGGAGCAGGTGATGAATGAAACCGGGATTTCTCGGGCCGGGGGCGGTGTGTCTGACGACCGCCAGCCGGTGGCCGAAGTGAAGTCCGCCGTGGCGGGCTTTGTTAAAGAGTTGAAGGGCTTTCAGTCCGACATCGAAGAGCGACTGCAACAACAAGAAGAGAAACTGACCATGTTCGAACGTAAATCCTTTGTGCCTGCGCGTCCTGTTCTGGCGGGCGGCAATGACGGCCCCACGCCCCATCAGAAGGCGTTCAATGCCTATCTGCGCTCGGGCGACGACGACGGCCTTCGCGGTCTGGAACTGGAAGGCAAGGCGCTGGGCACGTCCGTTGCCGGCGATGGCGGCTACCTGGTGGACCCCCAGACGGCAAGCACGATCAAGTCGACGCTGAGCGCGACGGCATCCATCCGTGCTATTGCCAATGTCGTGGCTGTCGAGGCGACCAGCTTTGACGTGCTGATTGATCACGGCGATGTTGGTCATGGCTGGGCGACCGAGACGGCTGGTCTGACCGAGACAGCGACGCCTGGTATCGACCGTATCAACATCCCGCTGCACGAACTGAGCGCGCTGCCAAAAGCGTCGCAGCGTCTGCTGGACGACTCAGCTTTTGACATCGAGGGCTGGCTGGCTGGGCGTATCGCGGACAAGTTTGCGCGGGCCGAGGCGGCTGCGTTTGTCATGGGCAACGGTGTCGACAAGCCGACCGGCTTTCTGACCAAGCCGACGGTCGACAATGATGTCTGGACCTGGGGCAATCTGGGCTACGTGCCGACCGGCGCGGATGGCGCATTCAGTGACGCCGATGCCGTAATCGACCTGGTCTATGCGCTGGGGGCGCAGTATCGCGCCAATGCAAGCTTTGTCATGAACTCCAAGACCGCCGGCGCCTTGCGCAAAATGAAGGATGCCGATGGACGCTTCCTGTGGTCGGACGGGCTGGCGGCAGGCGAGCCTGCGCGTCTGCTGGGCTATCCGGTGCTGATTGCAGAGGACATGCCGGACATGGCCAGCGGCAGCATGTCGGTCGCGTTTGGTGATTTCGGTGCAGGCTATACCGTGGCTGAACGTCCGGACCTGCGCGTGCTGCGTGACCCCTTCAGCGCCAAGCCGCACGTTCTGTTCTACGCGACCAAGCGCGTCGGCGGCGACGTCAGCGACTATGCCGCGATCAAGCTGCTGAAGTTCGCGACCTCCTGAGCGAGGCGCGGATCGGGCGGGGAATTTGCCCCCGCCCGGGGCGCGCGCCGCCAAATTTCAATGCGTTGTCCAGCTGCTCCCCTCCGTCCGAGCAACGCGAGGCGGCGCGCGCCTGAACCACCGGAGGGATCCGGGACTATCGGAGTTATTCCATGATGTTGATTGAAGAAACCGCCGTGCCGGAGGCCGCGCTGCCGATAGCGCAGTTCAAGGCGCATCTGCGGTTGGGAACGGGGTTTTCCGACGATGATGTGCAAGGCCCGGTTCTGGCAAGTTTCCTGAGGGCGGCCATCGCGTCAATTGAGGCGCGGACCGGCAAGGTGCTGATCGAGCGGGTATTCTCGTGGGAGTTGGTCGCTTGGCGCACAGGCTATGGTCAGGCGCTACCGGTGGCGCCGGTGACGGCCATCGAGGACGTGGTGCTGCGCCAGATGTCCGGCAGCGAGGAGATCGCGAACCCGGCGCATTTCCGGCTGGAGAAGGACACGCATCGACCGCGCCTTATGCCGGTGGGCACTGTTCTGCCGCCGGTGCCGTCGGGGGGCGCCGTTGTGGTGCGGTTCCGCGCGGGGTTCGGCGCGGCGTGGGGCGATTTGCCGGCCGATCTGGGCCAGGCGGTGCTTCTCCTCGCGGCGCATTACTATGAATACCGCGCCGACACGGCGCTGGGCGGCGGGTGCATGCCCTTTGGAGTGACCAGTCTGATTGAGCGATATCGGACAGTGCGTCTGCTAGGTGGGGGGGCGGCATGATGAGGGACGTCAACCTCAATCGCCGTCTGGTGCTGGAAGCACCTGAGCGCATTTCCGATGGTGCCGGCGGTTACGCTGAGACCTGGCAGCCTATTGGCGAAGTCTGGGCCGAGATCATCGCGCGAACGGGGCGCGAAGTGACGGACGGGACGGCTCAGGTTTCTTCCACTGGATATAAAATCACGGTTCGAGCGGCGCCCTATGGTGCGCCTTCGCGCCCAAAGCCCGAGCAGCGGCTGCGGGGAGGCGACCGGATATTCAGAATCGAGGCGGTGACGGAGCGCGACCCTTTGGGCCGCTACCTGACCTGCTATGCGCAAGAGGAGGTGGCGGTATGAGCTATGGCGGATCGGCGGCGCTACAGGCGGCGGTTTACGGGCAGATGATTGGCGATGCGGAGCTGTCGGCGCTGGTCGGCGGTGCGATTTATGATGCGCCGCCGGCGGGCGCGTTGCCGTCGCTGTACGTGACGCTTGGACCAGAGGATGTGCGCGACCGGTCGGATGCGACGTCGGGCGGCGCATGGCACCGGTTCACCGTTTCGGTGATCAGCGATGCCGCCGGGTTTGCAGCAGCCAAGGCGGCGGCGGCGGCGGTCGGCAACGCGCTGACAGATGCTGAGCTGAGCCTGGACCGGGGGCACCTGGCTGCGCTGAATTTCTACAAGGCGCGGGCACGGCGTGACGGCCCGCTGCGGCGGATCGATCTGACATTTCGCGCACGCGTCGAGGACGCGGTTTAACCACTTCAATCGGAGACAAGAGACATGGCAGTTCAAAACGGCAAGGACCTTCTGATCAAGGTCGATCTGACCGGCGACGGTAACTTTGACTCGGTGGCGGGGCTGCGCGCAACGCGCATCAGCTTCAACGCCGAGAGCGTGGATGTCACCAGCCTGGAGAGCGCGGGCGGTTGGCGCGAATTGCTGTCCGGTGCGGGCGTCAAATCGGCGGCGATCAGCGGATCGGGTATTTTCCGCGATGCGGCATCGGACGAGCGGACACGGCAGATCTTTTTCGACGGCGAGACCCCGGATTTCCAAGTGGTAATTCCCGATTTCGGGATCATCGAGGGTCCGTTTCAGGTGACGTCGGTAGAGTATGCAGGGACCCATGACGGCGAGGCAACCTACGAGCTGTCGCTGGCATCGGCGGGCCGCATGATTTTCACGGCGATCTGAGATGGCAAACCCATGGGCAGGTGAGGTGGCGGTGGTCATCGACGGCGAGCGGCGCGTGCTGAAGCTGACTTTGGGCGCCTTGGCCGAGCTGGAGGCAGGGCTGGCAGCGGGATCGCTGGTGGATCTGGTCGAGCGGTTCGAGGCGGGCGGGTTTTCGACGCGAGATGTTCTGGCACTGATCGTCGCCGGGCTGCGCGGCGGGGGCTGGCAGGGATCCGCTGGCGATCTGATCGCGGCTGAAATCGAAGGCGGGCCACTGGCGGCGGCCCGCGCGGCGGCAGAGCTGCTGGCGCGGGCCTTCATGCTGCCGGAGGCGCAATGAGCGGGTTTGATTGGCCGGGGTTGATGCAGGCGGGCCTACGCGGTCTGGGTCTGAAACCCGTCGATTTCTGGGCGCTGACCCCGGCAGAACTGCGGTTGATGCTGGGCGAGGCGCAGGGCGGTTCGCCGCTGGTGCGAGACCGCCTGGATGCGTTGATGCAGGCTTATCCGGACACGCGAGGAGAAGATGATGAGTGACAGTGAAGACTTGGGCGCGCTGGACGCGCAGATCGAGGCGCTGGACGGCTCGCTTGGCGCGGCGACCGACATGGCGGCGGCGTTCAACGCCGAACTGGGCCGCGTGCGTGGCACGTTTGAGAAGACGGGTTATGACGTGGCGACGCTGGATCGCGGGATGAGCCGAGGGTTGCGTCGCGCGATCAAGGGGGCAGTGGTAGATGGCGACAGCCTGTCAACGTCTCTGCGCACGCTGGCCAATTCGATGATCAACACGGCGTTCAATGCGGCCGTGAAGCCGGTGACAGATCATGTGGGCGGGCTGCTGGCCAGCGGGGTTGGCAATCTGGTAGGCGGGCTGATGCCTTTTGCGAATGGGGCGAACTTTTCGCAGGGGCGCGTGCAGCCTTTTGCAAGCGGCGGAATTGTCAGCGGACCTGTGACCTTTCCCATGCGGGGAGGCACCGGTCTGATGGGCGAGGCCGGGCCTGAGGCGATCATGCCGCTGGCACGGGGCGCAGACGGAAAATTGGGCGTTCGCGGCGGTGGTGGCGGCAATGTGAGCGTGGTGATGAACATCTCGACGCCCGATGCCGAAGGATTCCGACGCAGTCAGGGCCAGATCGCGGCGCAGATGAGCCGGGCCATAGGGCGCGGTCAGCGCAATCGGTAAGGGAGAGGGATGATGGGTTTTCACGAGGTGAGATTTCCAGCGAATCTGAGCTTTGGCTCGGTCGGCGGGCCGGAGCGGCTGACGGATGTCGTGACGTTGGCCAACGGGTTCGAGGAGCGCAACACGCCATGGCAACATTCGCGCAGGCGGTATGATGCGGGCGTGGCCATGCGCGGGCTGGACGATATTGAGACGCTGATCGCGTTTTTCGAAGCGCGGCGCGGGCAAATTCACGGATTTCGCTGGAAGGATTGGGCCGACTACAAGTCGGGTGGCGCGCTGCTGGACCCGGCCTATGACGACCAACTGATCGCGTTTGGCGACGACGTGACGCCGAGCTTTCAACTGACCAAGACCTACCGGTCGGGCGCACATGAGTACGAGCGGCCCATCACCAAGCCGGTGCGCGGAACCGTACGGGTCGGCATCGGCGGGGACGAACAGAAAGAAGGCGTGCATTATGAGGTCGATACCTCGACCGGGATCGTCACGTTCAACCATCCGCCGAATGACGGGGAACGTGTGACGGCCGGGTATGAATTCGACGTGCCGGTTCGGTTTGACACTGATCGCATCATGGTCAGCGTCGCCAGCTTTCACGCTGGGGATGCGCCGAATGTGCCGGTCGTGGAGATCCGGATATGAGCGGGCTGAACACGGATCTGCACGCACATTTGCAAACGGGTGTCACCACCACGTGCCGCGCGTGGGCACTGGAGCGCACAGATGGTACGGTGCTGGGGTTCACCGATCACGACAGGCCGCTGCGGTTTGACGGGATCACCTTTCGCGCCGATACGGGCCTGAGCGCGCTGGCGATCCAGCAGACCACCGGACTGTCGGTGGACAATACCGAGGCGCTGGGTGCGCTAAGCGATGCGTCGATCCGTGAGGAGGATATCGAGGCGGGCCGCTATGATGGCGCCCAGATCCGCGCGTGGCTGGTCAACTGGCAGGACACCGCGCAGCGGCACCTGCAATTTCGCGGAACGATTGGTGAGTTGCGAAGGTCCGGCGGAGCATTCGAGGCAGAGCTGCGCGGGCTGACCGCGGCGTTGAATCGCCCGCTCGGGCGGGTTTATCAGAAACCATGCTCGGCTGTTTTGGGCGATGGCGCCTGTGCGTTCGATATGGCGACGCCGGGGTATGCAAACGAATTGGCGGCAGTGCAGATTGATGAGCGTCGGGTGTTTCATTTCGACGCGTTCGGCGGGTTCGATGCTGGCTGGTTCCAACATGGGCGCCTGATTGTGCTGGATGGCGCGGCCAGTGGGCTAAGCGGCGTAATCAAGCGTGACGGCAGAAACGGCCAGCAGCGCGTGGTCGAGCTGTGGCATCCGCTGCGTGCAGATGTGCGCCCCGGAGATAGCCTGAGATTGGAAGCAGGGTGCGACAAACGCGCGGTGACGTGTCGGATGAAGTTTCAGAATTTTTTTAACTATCAAGGTTTTCCGGACATTCCGGGCGACGATTGGTCCATTTCCGACCCGGCGAAGGCAGGCAACCTGAACGGGGGGAGCCGCCGATGAGCTATACCTTGCAGAATCGCATCGTTGACGCCGCGCGCGGCTGGATCGGGACACCGTATCTGCATCAGGCCTCCTGCAAAGGGGCGGGCACCGATTGCCTGGGTCTTCTGCGCGGCATCTGGCGCGAGGTGCTGGGCACCGAGCCTGAGGTGGCGCCAGCCTACTCGATGGATTGGTCAGAGCCCGCACGCGTCGAGGCGTTGTGGCAGGCCGCACAACGGCATCTGTCATCCAAAGCATTGGCAGAAGAAGCGCCCGGCGACGTACTGCTGTTCCGCATGCGGGATGGCGCTGTGGCCAAACATCTAGGTATCGCGGGGCGCGTCGGCGCCGAGGCGAGCTTTGTTCATGCCTACTCGGGCCATGCGGTCGTCGAAAGTCCGCTGAGCCTGCCATGGCGCCGCCGCATCGTGGCGCGGTTCACATTTCCCGAGGAGCATAACTGATGGCGACTATTCTATTATCGGCTGCAGGCGCGGCTATTGGTGGATCCGTCGGCGGCACGGTAGCAGGTTTGTCAATGGCCGCTATTGGCCGTTTTGCGGGCGGCGTCATAGGGCGGTCCATTGATCAGCGGCTGATGGGCCAAGGCTCGGACGTGGTGGACACGGGTCGGGCCAACCGCCTGCGGCTGACCGGATCGGGTGAGGGCGACGCCATTGCGCAAGTTTACGGGCGCATGCGCGTCGCCGGCCAGATTATCTGGGCAACCGAATTTCGCGAGAAGGTCAATGTCAGCCGCGCCAGCGGCGGCGGCAAGGGTGCGCCCGAAGGGCCTACGGTGCGAAAATACAGCTACTCAGTCAGCATCGCGTTGGCGCTGTGTGAGGGTGAAGTAAGCCATGTCGGCCGTGTCTGGGCTGATGGGACCGAAGTCGCGCGCGACAGCATGACGATGCGGGTTTACACCGGCACGCACGACCAGTTGCCCGATCCCAGGATTGAGGCTGTCGAGGGGCCGGGCACGGTACCTGCCTATCGCGGCATTGCGTATGTAGTGATCGAGGATCTGAAGCTGGGCGAATTTGGCAACCGCGTCCCGCAATTTACGTTCGAGGTGACGCGCCCGACGCAGGCTGATCAGGATCCCGCAGGGCTGGACCCGGTGCGATCCGTTCGCGCCGTTGCATTGCTGCCCGGCAGTGGTGAATACGCGCTGGCATCAACGCCAGTCACGATGAATTTCGGCCCGGGATCTTCTCAACTGGCAAACGTGAACACACCGTCGGGCAAATCCGATTTTCTGACCGCGCTGGACAACATGACCGGCGAGTTGCCACAATGCAGCGCGACATCTCTGGTGGTCAGCTGGTTTGGTGACGATCTGCGCTGCAGCGCGTGCAGCATACGTCCAAAGGTCGATCAGAAGCGGTACGACTCCAGCAACATGCCATGGAGCGTGGCTGGCCTGAGCCGGAGCACTGCGCAGCAGATACCGCAGGTCGAGGGCAAGACGATCTACGGCGGCACCCCCACAGACAAGTCTGTCATCGAGGCGATAAAGGCCCTGAAGGCCGTCGGCCAGGATGTGATGTTTTATCCGTTCATCCTGATGGAACAGGTCACAGGCAACGTGTTGCCCGACCCCTACAGCGATGCAGATGGGCAACCGCCCCTGCCGTGGCGCGGGCGTATTACATTGTCCCACGCGCCCGGCAGAGCAGGCAGTCCGGACGAGAGCGCGAACGCCAACGCCGAGGTCGCCGCATTTTTCGGAACGGCAGCAGCAAGCGATTTCCCTGCAGGCCCACCAGCGCCAACGGCGCCCCCTGCGCAATCCATACCGGGCCGGGATCGGCCACCGTTTCAATGGCCGCAATCAGGCAGCGCAGCGGCGTCAAGCCCGGTCCGCTATACTGGGCCGAATGAGTGGGGCTACCGGCGGTTCATCCTTCACAATGCCGCGCTGTGCGCCGTTGCAGGCGGCGTCGAAAGTTTTTGCATCGGGTCTGAAATGCGCGGTCTGACACAGATCCGGGGGGTCGATGGCAGCTTTCCTGCCGTTGCAGCACTGATCGAGTTGGCAGCCGAAGTGCGCGTACTGCTTGGGCCTGACGTCAAGATTGGCTATGCCGCCGACTGGTCGGAATACTTCGGATACCAACCGCAGGACGGGACCGGTGACAGGTATTTCCATCTTGATCCACTTTGGGCCGATGAGAACATCGACTTCATCGGAATCGACAATTACATGCCGCTCTCGGATTGGCGCGATGGTGTGGACCACGCCGATGCCGGTTCGGGCTCAATCTATGACCTGGACTATCTCAAGGCCAATATCGAAGGCGGCGAAGGCTATGACTGGTTCTATCATTCGTTTGAGGCCAGGGCGGCGCAGATCCGCACGCCGATCACCGATGATGCGTATGGTGAGCCGTGGATCTGGCGCTACAAGGATATCCGCAACTGGTGGCTAAACGGACACCATGATCGCATTGCAGGTGTGCGTGTCACGCAGCCAAGTGCGTGGATGCCGGGATCGAAACCGATCCGATTCACGGAAATCGGCTGCGCCGCTATCGACAAGGCCACGAACGAGCCGAATAAATTCGTTGACGTGAAATCGTCTGAATCGGCTTTGCCGCATTTCTCGGACGGGCGGCGCGACGATCTGATCCAGCGGCAATACCTGCGTGCGATGCGCGATTATTGGACCGATCCGGCGCATAACCCGGTGTCGGAAGAATATGGCGTGCAAATGGTCGACATGGACCGCGCCTACGTCTGGGCCTGGGACGCGCGCCCGTTTCCATTTTTTCCCAACAATCAGGCGCTTTGGGAAGATGGGCGGAATCATGCACTGGGGCATTGGATCACCGGGCGCACGTCATCCCGTTCGCTGGCATCGATGGTCGAGGAGATCGCAGCGCGCGCCGGGCTGCGACATGTGGATACCTCAAAGCTGCATGGCTACGTCAGCGGCTATATCGTCGATCAGGTCGGGGACGCCCGCTCGGCGCTACAACCGCTGATGCTGCGCTACGGGTTTGATGCGGTTGAGCGGGACGGCATGCTGATGTTCCGCATGCGCGATGGTCTGGCCGATACACGGATCGGCATGGACCATTTGGTGCGAGACGCAGAAAGCGGCACACGACTGGACGAAACGCGCGCCAGTGCGGCTGAAATCGCGGGACGAGTACGCCTGCGCTTCATCGAGGCAGACGGCGATTTCGAGGTCATCGCAGAAGAGGCAGTGCTGCCGGATGACGCGACGCACGCGGTGTCCACGTCGGAAATTCCGCTGGCGATGACGCGGGCCGAAGGCCGTGCCGTCACCGAGCGGTGGTTGTCCGAGGCGAGGGTATCTGCCGACACTGTTCGCCTGACGCTGCCGCCATCACAATTGGCTCTGGGAGCGGGCGATGTCATTGGGCTGGACGAGGCAGGCGGCAAAGGTCTGTTCCGCATCGACCGGGTCGAGCAGATGGGTAATGCCCAACGCATCGACGGCGTGCGGATCGAGCCGGAAAGCTACCGGCCGATCCATATCGCCGACAATGCGCCGTCGGTGAGGCCGTTTGTGCCGCCAGTACCCGTGCTTCCGCTGTTTCTGGACCTGCCGCTTATGACCGGTGGAGAGGTGCCACATGCGCCGCATCTGGCCGTGACAGCACGGCCATGGCCGGGTGCCGTGGCGCTTCATGTCGGATCGAGTGACGCAAATTACAGGCTGGATACCCTGATCGAGGCACGCGCTACCGTGGGCGTGCTGGAGACCGCACTTGCGCCTGCGTGTGCGGGGTTGATTGACCGCGGCGATGGCGTAACGGTGCGAATGTTGTCTGGGCAACTGGAAAGTATCGATGATGACACTTTGCTGAACGGGGCAAATCTGTGCGCGATTGGCGACGGCACCAGCGACGGTTGGGAATTGGTTCAATTTCGTGACGCCGTGTTGGTGGGACCGAATACCTATATTCTGAGCCACCGGCTGCGTGGGCAGTTGGGCACAGAGGCTGCGGGGTCGTCGGGATGGGGAAAGGACACCTTCATCGTGATGCTGGACGGCATCCCAAGCCAGATAAATCTGTCCGACAATATGCGGCGCCGGGCGCAGCATTATCGGATTGGTCCGGCGGGCAGGCCCGTTGATGATCCATCATTCCAGCATGAAATCGTGGCGTTCGAGGGTGTAGGACTGCGTCCCTATAGTCCCGTGCATCTACGCGGACTGCGCAAGCCGGATGGTGCAATCGACTTCAGCTGGATCAGGCGAACGCGGATTGACGGGGATCGCTGGGATACGCCGGAAGTCCCCTTGGGTGAAGAAAGTGAAAGCTATATTTTGCGCGTCATGAAAGATGATATCGTGCTGCGCGAGGCGGTGCTCAATACTCCCGAATGGCGATATCCAGCCGCAGTGCAGGATGCCGACGGCGCCGGGACGTCGTTTGAGGTCCATGTCGCTCAAGTGTCGGCCAAGTTCGGCGCAGGTGTGTTTGCGAGCACAGCGATTGGGCTCTGACAGTTCGACACAGCCTAGAAAATGCCGCTGCTCGGAATCGGGCAGCGGCAGCCGACCCACTGTCTACTGAGTACGCCACCATTCATACAGCCTGTTTACCGAACGACACGCAATTCGGGATGCTTCAGGGCCGATTCCGAATTGCGTCCACCAAGCAATCGGTAGGCATTTTCACACCATTGCGTTTTGCCATCGTCGCGTGCGTGCTATAGTAAGTTCCGGAAAACAGGAGCTAGGCCATGGGCAAATCGCACGCAAAGCTGACCGAATGCGACCCGGTCTGGGATCAGATCAACACCGAAGCAGTGGCGACCGTCAGGGATGAACCCTTGTTGGGTGGTCTGGTCCATTCCAGTATTTTGCATCACAAATCGCTGGAATCTTCGCTGGCATATCGCACATCGATGAAACTGGCCTCGAACGAGATGCCCGAGCAGATCCTGCGGGAAATCTGCGACTGGGCCTATCGCAGCGATCCCGATATCGGCACCGCCGCGCGGGCCGATATCGTGGCGGTCTACGACCGTGACCCGGCATGCGACCGCTACATTCTACCACTGCTGTTCTTTAAGGGTTTTCAGGCACTGCAGGCCTTCCGCATCTCGCATTGGCTGTGGTGCGAGGGGCGCCGTGACATTGCGCGTTTCTTTCAGATGCGCGTGTCCGAGGTGTTCGGTGTCGACATCCATCCTGCCGCGAGGATTGGCAAAGGGATCATGATCGATCACGCACACAGCATTGTCATCGGCGAAACAGCCGTCGTGGGCGACAACGTTTCGATGCTGCATTCAGTGACGCTGGGCGGCACGGGCAAGGAAGAAGAGGACCGACATCCCAAGATCGCAGACGGCGTCCTGATTGGCGCAGGCGCCAAGGTGCTGGGCAATATCAAGATCGGCCATTGCAGCCGCATTGCCGCAGGGTCGGTCGTGCTGGAGGAAGTCCCGCCCTGCAAAACTGTGGCTGGCGTGCCCGCGCGAATCGTCGGCGAGGCAGGCTGCGATCAGCCGTCGGTGCGCATGGACCAGCTTCTAGGCGTGCGCTGAGACAGCACTCGTCGGCTGGCGTCCGGCGATATCTAAGCTGACTGCGAAGCAAGAAAGAGCGGATGGAAACATCCGCCCTTTTTGTGCTCAGCGCCGTTTGAAATGGTTGTCAGTAGAGATTGTCATAGAACGTCGACACAGCGTTATGACGCGGCGACATCGCGTTATTCGCAGCGCTGTTCAGCGGCGTTCCAGTCCTGCGTGCACCGAACGGAATTGTCACACCCACACGAATGGAGTCGATGTCGGTATTGCGCCCAACCGGATCGATCGTGGTGCGCGCCAATTCCAGCGAAATCTGAGCGGGGACTCTGGCGACCTGGCTCAGGTCATACCCAACCCCCAGACCATAGGAAGTGGCATCAATGTTCAGCGCATCAAAATTCAACTGGCTGATACCGCCGAAACCGTTGAATCCATTTCCGAAACTGTGGTCGACCCCCACGCCAAAGCTGGTCGCCCCAGTCTCAAAAGTACGCGCTTCGATATCGCTGCGCATCCAGTGACCGGCGACCGTGGTGCTCTGGGTCGGCGTATATGCAACGTTCAAGCCATAGTCCGTCCAATCCGACGTTGCGCCGACGACAGTGCTGGCGTCCGTGCCACCGTAGAACAGCTTGGCCTGAAACAGCAGGCTCTCGTAGCCGCCGGTCAGACCATAAGATGTTGCGTTGATGTCCCGCCCCAGCAGGCCATTGCTGTCAAGACTGGCGTATTCAAGATATGCGCCAACGACCGGTCCTGCGCCAAAGCGATAGTTCAGAACCCCGCCCGCATCGAACACACCCATATTACTGCCGCTATCAGGATTTGCATGGTGAAAAGACCCATCCACGTCCAGGCTGAACCCATTCTGAAACGCCAGAGTGCCTGCACCATCCATCGAATAAGTATTTACGTCCGGCCGTAGATTGGAAACGGACGAGTGGCCGTATCCCAACGTTGCGGCGCCGTCAAAATCCTGCGCCAGCCCAGCGCCGGGCGCGGTCAACAGGGCACAAGCGAATACGCTGCCTGATCTGATTTTCATGATGCTCACCTCAGTTTTTTCTTTTTATTTATGAGCGTACTGAACCATAATTCGGCACAAAAACTCAAGGGGATTGTTTTCATCGGGCCGCGTATGACAGGTAAAATTGGCAGTTCAATACCCCTATGCCGTCGACATCATGCGTGCTGGCAGACGGCGCATTTTGCGCTATGGCGCAATTGAAAAAGCGCGCCGAAACGGCGCGCTTTGGCATTTTTTCAACCACGTTTCAACCGTATCAGGCCAGCATCACCATCGGATTTTCCAAGTTCTCGACAATGTGCTTGAGCAAATCGGCTCCCATTGCGCCGTCGATCACCCGATGATCAACGCTAAGCGTCACCGACATCACAGTTGCAATCGCCAGTTCTCCGTCCGCGCTGACGACGGGCTTTTTCACACCCGCGCCGACAGCCAGGATCGCGCCGTGCGGCGGGTTGATGACCGCGTCGAAATTGTCGATGCCGAACATGCCAAGGTTGGAGATCGCGAAACTGCCGCCTTGGTATTCATGCGGCGCCAGTTTGCGGTCACGTGCCCGGGCAGCCAGATCCTTCATCTCGGCCGACAGGGCCGAGAGCGATT
The DNA here is from genome assembly GCA_048267045.1 of Roseovarius sp. Classification (GTDB taxonomy): domain Bacteria; phylum Pseudomonadota; class Alphaproteobacteria; order Rhodobacterales; family Rhodobacteraceae; genus Roseovarius. The sequence continues at coordinate 22,546 of JBLWYG010000026.1, forward strand.
TCATGTCTGCATCCTTCAGCACGGGCGTGAACAGCCCGCCCTCGATGGCGACCGCCACTGCCACGTCCGACGGCTTGAGTTGCAGCACCCTGTCGCCCGCCCAGACGGCATTTGCCGCAGGCACCGATTGCAGGGCCAGCGCGCAGGCCTTGATGATGAAGTCGTTAACGCTCAGCTTGACGCCGCGCCCTTCCAACTGCTTGTTCAGGTCACTGCGGAATTTCAGCAGCGCATCCAGACGGATATCGCGGCGCAGGTAGAAATGCGGCACGGTCTGCTTGGCCTCGGTCAGGCGGGCGGCGATGGTCTTGCGCATGCCGTCCAGCTTGACCTCGGAATACTCGCGGCCTTCGTAGATTTTGGCGATGGCGTCCGCCGATTGCCCAACCTTCGCTGGTTCGGTCGCGGCAGGGGCAGAGGCGGCGTCCGCTTCGGCGGATTTGGGCGCGGGCTGGGCGCCCTCGACATCCGCTTTGACGATGCGTCCGTGCGGGCCAGAGCCGTCGATCTGGCTCAGATCCAGCCCCTTATCCGCCGCGATCCGGCGCGCGAGAGGCGATGCGAAAATGCGTTCACCGTCCTTGCCCTTGGGCGCTGCGGGTGCCTCAATGGTGGCATCGCCGGTTGCGTCTGTTGTCGCGTCCTTCTTCTGGCTCGCCTCTTTCTTGGTGTCGTTCGCCGGGGCCGGTTCGGGATCGCTGCCGATATCATCGGCGCTTTCACCTTCCTCCAGCAAGACGGCGATGGCGGTGTTCACCTTCACCCCTTCGGTACCGGCCTCAATCAGGATCTTGCCGATGGTGCCCTCGTCCACGGCCTCGAATTCCATCGTCGCCTTGTCTGTCTCGATCTCGGCCAGCAGATCGCCGGAGGATACGGTGTCGCCCTCCTTGACCAGCCATTTCGCCAGCGTGCCTTCCTCCATCGTTGGGGAAAGCGCGGGCATCAGAATTTCTGTCGGCATCGCTCTTTCTCCTTACCGGTAGGTCACTTTGTGCACCGCGTCCAAAACCTCTTTGGTCGAGGTCAGCGCCAGCTTTTCCAGGTTCGCCGCATAGGGCATCGGAACATCCTTGCCGAGGCAGTTGATCACCGGCGCGTCCAGATAATCAAACGCGCGCTCCATGATGACAGCCGAGATGTGATTGCCTATGGAGGCGACCGGGAAACCCTCTTCGACGGTCACGCAGCGGTTGGTTTTCATCACCGAAGCGATGACCGTATCATAGTCGATGGGACGCAAGGTGCGCAGGTCGATCACCTCTGCCGAAATGCCGTCCTCGGCCAGCTTTTCAGCGGCCTCCAGCGCATAGGTCATTCCGATGCCAAAGCTGACGATCGTCACATCCTCTCCCTCGCGCCAGACGCGCGCCTTGCCGAACGGGACGGTGAAATCGTCCATCACCGGCACGTCAAAGGATTTTCCGTAGAGGATTTCATTTTCCAGAAAGATCACCGGATTCGGATCGCGAATGGCCGTTTTCAGCAGACCCTTGGCGTCGGAGGCCGAATAGGGCTGCACGACTTTCAGCCCCGGAATATGCGCATACCACGCGGCATAATCCTGTGAGTGCTGCGCGCCCACGCGGGCGGCGGCGCCGTTAGGGCCGCGGAAAACGATGGGGCAGCCCATCTGGCCACCGGACATATAAAGCGTTTTGGCCGCCGAGTTGATGATCTGGTCAATTGCCTGCATGGCGAAGTTCCACGTCATGAATTCGACAATAGGCCGCAAGCCGCCAAACGCCGCACCAACGCCGATCCCGGCAAAGCCATGTTCGGTGATCGGCGTGTCGATCACACGCTTGGCGCCGAATTCCTCCAACAGGTTCTGGGTGATCTTGTAGGCGCCCTGATATTCGGCCACCTCTTCGCCCATGATGAACACGTCTTCATTGCCGCGCATTTCCTCGGCCATGGCCGCATTCAGCGCCTCGCGCACTGTCTGTTTTTTGGTTTCGGTGCCCTCGGCCCAGTCGGGGCTGCGGTCGGGTTGAGGCGCTGCGGCCTTGGCCGGGGTCGATTTGGGCGCGTCGGATTTTGGCGCCTCGTCTGGTTCGGACTTCGGCGCCTCAGCCTTGGTGGCACCAATATCTTCGGCGCTCTCACCCTCTTCCAGCAGCACGGCGATCGCGGTGTTCACCTTGACGCCTTCGGTGCCGGCGTCGATCAGGATCTTGCCAATGGTGCCCTCGTCCACGGCCTCGAATTCCATCGTCGCCTTGTCGGTTTCGATCTCGGCCAGGATATCGCCCGAGCTTACGGTGTCGCCTTCCTTGACCAGCCATTTGGCCAGCGTTCCCTCTTCCATCGTCGGGCTGAGGGCGGGCATGAGAATTTCTGTCGGCATGTGTATGGCTCCTCAGGCTTTCTGCGGCACGGCGTCGGCGTAGACATCTGTCCACAGCTCGGCCTCGTCCGGCTCGGGGCTGTCCTTGGCAAATTCTGCCGAGGCGTTGACGATTTTCTTGATCTCCTTGTCGATCGCTTTCAGATCGTCCTCGGTCGCATGCTTGCCGGTCAGAAGCAGATCGCGGACATGCTCAATGCAGTCCTTTTCTTCTCGTATCTTCTGCACCTCCTCGCGAGTGCGGTACTTGGCCGGGTCCGACATCGAATGACCGCGATAGCGGTAGGTCTTGATCTCCAGGATGTACGGCCCCTTGCCCGCACGGCAATGCGCAACGGCCTTTTCGCCCGCCTCCTTGACGGCCAGAACGTCCATGCCATCGACCGCCTCGCCGGGGATGCCGAACGCTTCGCCGCGCTTGTACAGATCGGGCGTCGAGGTCGAGCGTTTCTGCGCCGTGCCCATCGCGTAATTGTTATTTTCGATGACAAAGATCACCGGCAATGTCCAAAGGGCGGCCATATTGAACGTCTCGTACACCTGACCCTGATTGGCCGCACCGTCGCCGAAATATGTGAATGTCACCCGGTCGTTGCCGCGATATTTGTCGGAGAACGCCAGCCCCGCGCCCAAGGGTACGTTGGCCCCAACGATGCCGTGACCGCCGTAGAAGTGTTTCTCTTTCGAGAACATGTGCATCGAGCCGCCCTTGCCGCGGCTATAGCCATCCTCGCGGCCGGTCAATTCGGCCATGACGCCATTCGGGTCCATGCCGCAGGCCAGCATATGACCGTGATCGCGGTAGGTGGTGATACGCTTGTCACCCTCTTCGGCAGCGGCCTCAAGCCCGACGACGACAGCCTCCTGCCCGATGTAAAGGTGACAGAACCCCCCGATCAGGCCCATACCATATAGTTGCCCTGCCTTTTCCTCGAATCGTCGGATCAGCAGCATGTCGTGATAATAGGCTTTCAGCTCGTCTGCCGAAGCATTTGATTTGCTTGCTTTCTTCTGGGCAGCCATTGGCAGGAACCCCCTTGGTTGGCCTCTGTTAGCCAGATAGTTTAACGGTGAACTATACACGGCACAAACAGTTGACGGGATCGCGCGGCGATTTGCAACAGTGCGCGTGAAGGGCCGGGGGGCCGGATTTCAGCGGATGACGATCTCATCGCTGCGCAACAGTCCAATGACCGAGCGCGCCTGTTCATCCAGAAGATCAAGATCCAGGTAGGTGTCCGACAGGCGGTGAGTGAGGTTCTCCATCAGCGCGATATCGCTGTTCAACAGATCAAGCTGCACCTGAAGCGCGTCTGCCTCGGCCTCAACTTCGGCCCGGCTGAACAGGCCGAAATCGCCCTGAACGGCGGCAAAGGTGAAATACGTGCCCAGCGCGAATGCAATGGCGAAATAGACGAACACGCCCAGCGCGGGTTTTTTCCGGTTTGTCACTGCATCTGCCTCATTACATTGGCCTCTGGCGGGCCTTTCGGGAACCCTGCCACAATTGCCATGGATTTGGAATCGCATTTTGCGCGACCGCCACATGCAGTCGGAAGGCGTTGCAATCTTGCGTCGCCACCGCCTAAATGCACACGCTAAAGGAGATCATGCGATGCCCAATTCCCGGCCACATAATGAAACGGATACCCATGAGGTGCTGAATCAGCCGCCGCCGCGCGGCGATCTGGATCTTTGGGAGGGCGATCCGGCCCTGCGCGATTACGCAAGCACCGCCGACGATGCGCATCTGGCCGCCTATGGGCGCAAGATCGGCCGCCTTGCGATGCGCGAGGCCGGCATGGAGGCGAACTGCCATCCGCCTGAGGCGCAATTGTTCGACGTCGGCGGCAGGCGGCTGGATGAAGTCACCTACCATCCCACCTACCACATGTTGATGCAGGCCGGGCTCGGCGCCGGGTATGCCGCGCTGCCGTGGGAAGGGGCGACAGGGGGCCACTCCACCCACGCCGCGATGGTCTACATGACCAGTCAGGTCGAGCCGGGCGTTTGCTGTCCCATGACCATGACCTACGCCGCAGTGCCCGCCCTGCGCGCGTCCAGGGCCCTGTTCGACGAATGGGTGCCGAAACTAACCGCGCGCCTTTATGATCCGGCCGTTGCGCCTCTGGCGCGCAAGGCGGCAGCGACACTCGGCATGGCGCTGACCGAGAAACAGGGCGGCTCGGATCTGAGCCGGACATCCACCCAGGCGATACGCGATGGCAACGCCTATCGCCTTTGCGGGCATAAATGGTTCTGCTCAGCGCCCATGTCGGACGGGTTCGTGACACTGGCCCAGGCACCGGGCGGACTGACCGCGTTTTTGGTACCTCGCTGGACAACAGGCACCAGGAATACCGTCCACATCCAACGGCTGAAGGACAAGCTGGGCAACCGCTCGAACGCACTCGCCGAGATCGAATATGCCGATGCGCTGGCCTACCCGCTGGGCGACGAGGGCGATGGCATCAAACGCGTGATAAAAATGATCCACCATACAAGGCTGGATACCGCGCTGGCCCCGGCGGGTCTGATGCGCGCCGCCCTTGGCGCTGCACATCACTGGTGCAGCCATCGCAGCATTGCGGATGCGCAGCTGATCGACCAGCCGATGATGCGCAATGTCCTATCCGATCTCGCGCTGGACTGGGAGGGCGCGCTTGCGCTGGGAATGGCCGTCGCGCGCGCTTTCGACGGCACCGGCGAGCGGGACCGCGCCTTCGCCCGGCTCGGCGTCGCCCTCGCCAAGTTCCTCAGCAACCGCCTGTGCCCAACCGTGGTGGGTGAGGCGATGGAATGCCTTGGCGGCCTCGGCTATATTGAGGAAACGGGTCTGCCACTCCTCTACCGCGAAGCACCGCTGAATTCGATCTGGGAGGGGTCCGGCAATGTCATCTGCCTCGACATTCTTCGTACGCTGCGCAACGTACCCATGGCGGGCGAGGTGCTGGGCGATATGCTGGGTCGGGGAACCGGCGAATTCCGTCGCTACGACGCTGCGCTGCGCGCCCATATGGACAGGTTTCCCCGGCTTCCGGACGAGGGGCAGGCGCGTTGGTATGCCGCCAACCTTGCAACGCTGCTGACTGCCTCTGTCCTGATCCAGACCGCCCCTGCCGCGGTGGCCGAGGCCTACATTGCCACCCGCCTTTCAGGCGAAAGGGGCCGTGTGCCGGGCGCGGTTTCCGGGATCGACACTGCGGCAATCCTCGCCCGCCTTGGCTGACCGGGCGAGACCAGACCCGAGCGCATCGGCCAGATTGCTGTTAGCAAGACATCCGCAGACACATTCTTCTTGCCGTCAAATATCCCGGGGGGAACTGGAAATCTCTTGATTTTCAGTTTGGGGGCCGGCCCCCGCCCAACGTCAGCTCATCCAGCGATCGATGCCGCGCGAATACTGTCGATCGTGGCCCCGATTACCGCATTGAATTCGTCATCCGACTGATCGGCAGACAGCCCTTCGGTCAAGGCGCGGCTGAAGCTGGCGACGATGCCGGTGTTCTGTCCAAGGCGCCGGTTCGCCTCCTCCCGCGAATAACCGCCCGACAGGGCGACAACGCGCATCACCGCCCGGTGATCGACCAGCGATTTATAATGATTTGCGGTTTCGGGCAGGGTCAGCTTCAGCATCACTTCGGTGCCTTTGGGCAACGCATCAAGGTGGCGTTTTATCGCCTCCAGCAACACTCCCTCGGCCTCCGCCTTGTCGGTGATCGAAATCGTTATTTCGGGCTCGATGATCGGGATCAGGCCGTGGCCCAGGATCTGCTTGCCGATCTCGAACTGTTGGGCCACAACCGCTTCGATCCCGCCGGGCGAGGCCGCGTCAATGACCGAGCGCATCTTGGTGCCAAAGACACCGGCATTGACCGCCCGTTCGCACAGCGCGTCCAGATCCGGCATCGGCTTCATCAAGCGGACGCCATCCGCCTCATCCTCCAGCCCCTTGTCGACTTTCAGGAACGGGACGACGCCTCGTTCTTGCCACAGATAGGCTACCGACGGTTTGCCATCAATCTGCCGCTCCATCGTCATCTCGAAGAGGATCGCACCGATGACCTTGTCGCCGTTGAAATCCGGGGCCGTCGCGATCCGTGCGCGCATCGCGTGGATCAGGTCAAACATCTCGGCCTCGTTCGAATAGGCGCTTTCCGGAACACCATAGAGCGCCAGCGCCTTGGGGGTCGAGCCGCCCGACTGATCCAGCGCCGCAATAAATCCGTTCCCGGCGCGAATTTTTTCTGCTTGGGCTGCATTCGGCATGATTTCGGCTCCGCTCATATGATGTTTACTATCCTGCACCTGCTTCTATGGCAGGGCCATTACGCTTGCAATTATGGTCGCGCTAACGCCTCAGCGCTTGAGCGCGGCGACGCCGGGCAAATCCTTGCCCTCCATCCATTCCAGAAACGCGCCGCCGGCGGTCGAGATATAGGTGAAATCTTCGGCAACGCCTGCGCGGTTCAACGCGGCGACCGTATCTCCGCCACCGGCAACCGAAATCAGCTTGCCAGCCATTGTGCGCTCCGCCGCGTGACGCGCGGCCGCAACGGTGGCAGTATCAAATGGCGCGATCTCGAACGCACCCAGCGGCCCATTCCAGATCAACGTTTTCGCATGGTCCAAAGCCTGCGCCACTCGTGCGACACTTTGCGGGCCTGCGTCCAGAATCATCGCGTCCTGCGGGCACAGATGCACTGCCAGCGTCTCGTGCGGGGCATTTTCCGCAAATTCGCGCGCCACGACGATATCGGCAGGCAGAATGATCTCGCAGCCCTTGTCGGCGGCCTTGGTCATGATCTGGCGCGCGGTTTTCGCCATGTCATGCTCGCACAGCGATTTGCCAACCTGCAAACCTTGGGCAGCCAGGAACGTATTGGCCATGCCGCCGCCAATCACCAGACTGTCGACCTGTTCCACCAGATTGCTAAGCAAATCCAGTTTCGTTGAGACCTTCGCGCCGCCAACCACAGCCACAACGGGCCGCTTAGGCGTGCCGAGCGCGGCCTCCAATGCCTGCAATTCGGCTTGCATCAGACGCCCGGCGCAGGACGGTATCAGATGCGCAATGCCTGCCGTGCTAGCATGCGCCCGGTGCGCGGCTGAAAAAGCGTCGTTGCAATAGACGTCACCCAATGCGGCCAAACGCGCCGCAAAGTCGGCGTCATTGGCCTCTTCACCAGGATAAAACCGAATGTTCTCCAGCAACAGTACATCGGCCGCTTCCGCCTCGGCGGTCAGGTTTTCGGCGCCGTCCAGCGTCTCGATCAGGCGGACGCTGCGGCCCAGCGCCTGCTCCAGCGTCGGCAGCAGAACCCGCAGTGACAGGTCCAGCACGACCTTGCCCTTGGGCCTGCCGAAATGCGCAATCAGGATCGGCTTGCCACCTTTGGTTAGAATGTCGCTGACTGTCGGCACGATTCGCTCGATCCGCGTGGCATCGGTGACGCGCCCGGCCTCGACCGGCACGTTGATATCGACGCGTGTCAGCACGCGCGCACCCTTGAGGTCCATGTCGTCGAGGGTTTTCCAGCTCATGCGTCTATCCTTGCGACCGGGTCCAACGCGCATGTCTTGGCGCTTGGACGCGCATGCGTCAAGGTGGGGCGCTTGGCAATCACGCCATGAGCGCTTAAATAATCACGCAACGCCCATCAAAAGGAGGCCCCAATGGCCGAGATCAAAGACCCAGAAAACACCGTTCTGATCGAACTGAAAGACGGCACCGTCGCGATCGAGCTTCTGCCCGACGTCGCCCCCGGTCATGCCGAGCGGATGAAGGAACTGGCCCGCAACGGCGCCTACGACAACGTCGCGTTTCACCGGGTGATCGACGGTTTCATGGCGCAGACGGGTGACGTGGCCAACGCCAACATGGAAAAGGATTACAATCCCCGCGCCGCCGGCACGGGCGGCAGCGATCTGCCCAATCTGAAGGCCGAGTTTTCCAAGATCCCGCATGACCGCGGCACTCTGGGCGCCGCGCGCAGCGCCAGCCCCGACAGCGCCAATAGCCAGTTCTTCATCAATTTCAGCGACAACCACTTCCTGAACGGCCAATACACTGTCTATGGCCGCGTCATCCAGGGGATGGAGCATGTGGACGCCATCGCCAAAGGCGAGCCGCCCGCGAACCCCGACCGCATGATCAGCGTCAAGGTGGCCTCCGATGCGTAACATTCTGGCAGCCACCATGATCCTCGCCGCCGCGCCCGCGCTGGCGACGGATCTGAAAATCGACGTCGCTGGCGAGGCGAACGGCACGATCACAATCGAACTGTTCGACGATGTCGCACCTGCCCATGTCGAGCGCATCACCACACTGGCCAAGCAGGGCGCTTATGACGGCGTTGTGTTCCACCGCGTGATCGACGGCTTCATGGCGCAAACCGGCGACGTCGAATTCGGCAAGCTGGACGGCGGCGACATGAGTCGCGCCGGTTCGGGCGGCTCGGACATGTCCGACCTCAAGGCGGAATTCTCGGATCGCCCGTTTGAGGCCGGAACCGTCGGCATGGCGCGCAGCGCCAGCCCAGACAGCGCCAACAGCCAGTTCTTTATCAATTTCGCACCGGCGGGCCACCTGAACGGAGCCTATACCGTGGTCGGCAAGGTGACGGACGGCATGGACGTGCTGAACGCGATCAAGCGCGGCACCGGCGGCAACGGTGCGGTCGTCGGTCAGCCTGACGTGATGACATCCGTCACGGTCGTCGAATAAGTTTGGCACCGGACAAACACGCCACGGGCCATGAGCCGCTGAACACGCTCAAGCCCGTGGCAACCGACATCTGGCTGATCGACGGGCCTGCCGTGCGGTTTTACGGGATGCCCTATTCGACACGCTGCACCGTCTTGCGGCTGGCCAATGGCGATCTGTGGGTTCATTCGCCCACGATGCTGACGGACCTGCTGCGCGACGAATTGCGGGCGCTGGGGCCGGTGCGCTATCTGATCGCGCCAAACGCGCTGCACTATGTGAGCATCGCAAGCTGGCAAGAGGCCTATCCCGATGCGGCCACCTACGCCGCACCCGGCGTCGCTGCCCGTGCGTCCCGAAGGGGTGCGACGCTGCAAGTGGATCATGATCTGGGGCAGACACCGCCCGCGCCGTGGGCCGAGCAGATCGACCAGATGATCGTTCAAGGAAGCAAGCAGCACCGCGAGGCCGTCTTCTTTCACCGCGCCTCCTCGACCCTCATCCTCACGGACCTGATCCAGAATTTCGAGACGGCGAAACTCCGGGCCTGGATGCGACCGCTGGTCTGGCTGGCCGGGATTGACGACAGCGACGGCAAGATGCCGATCGATATGCGCATGACATTTGCCAAGACGCCGCTGGCCGAATCGGTCGGAGAAATGATCGCGTGGAATCCTCAGCGCCTGATACTGGCGCATGGCCGCTGGTATTCTCAGGATGCGGTGGAGGAATTGCGCCGCGCATTCCGGCGCATCTTGCGCGATCGCGAATGGACAAAGGCCATGGAGAGAATGACGACAGATCATCGGAATGGCGGCGAACCACAGTGATTTCTCCGCGCGGTGCTGCCTAACGCATCCAGACCTCGACCCGGCGATTGGCGCGGCGGCCCCATTCGCTGTCATCGCAGGCCATTGGCATGGCTTCGCCAAATGTTTCGACGTCCAGCTTCAGCCGATTCAGCTGTGCGGTTTCCGCAGCGTGCACAACCGCGTTCCGGACAGCATCCGCGCGGCGTAGCGCGATGGTGCGATTGGCCGCTGCCGGACCTTCGCCGTCGGAAAAGCCGACAAAAACCAATTGCCGCCCGTCGTAAAATCCACTTTCCAGCGCGCGCGCAAGGCCATCGACGTTCGAGCGCGATTGCGGGTCCAACCGGATCGAACCCGGCTCGAACCGGAAGGTCGTGGTCAGGCGTTTCAGCGGCCTGAGAACCTGAACCATGCGTTGCAGATCGGCGAGCTTCACATCCTCGCCCGCCCGCAGCACTGCATTGGCAAAGCGGTCGCCCTGCGCGTCGATCTCGATCTCTTCGGGCAGTTGATCAACAAAACCTGCACGCCGGATGACCAATTGGGCCGCAGGCTCGCGGGTGAACACCAGAAACTCTCGTACCAGCTTGGGCAGGCGATGGGCCGGCAGATAGAGAAACATGGGCGCCGTCAGCGGATAATCCTCAGTTTTAACAGCGCGGCGCGTAGCGTGCATTGAAAATCCGCAAGCACCTGTCAGCGCCAGCTCAAACGTCAGCCCCTTTTCCGAGCGGCTGCCAATGCCCAAGGCAAACGGATCCTGCGCGACGGCCTGCGCCAGCGCCTCGCCGTCCGGGTGACGAATGGCGTCCGGCACAAAACCCCCGGCGCCACCACTCAGCATCTGCCGCTCCGTCGCCTGCCCCAGCCCCGTGTCTGGATCATGCAGATGGACCGCGATGGGCGCGTCTGCACCGCCCAGTTCGACCCAGTCAATGATCTCGCCGGATAGAATCTTGGCCAGTTGCGGCGTCGTGATCGTCGTCACGGGATTACCCGCCGAGACCAGCGGCACCAGCGCATCCAGCGCCAGAACACGGCTGCGCCGCGCGTCGCGCAGATCGCCCAGCCCAGCCTCGCGGCCCCGGATAGCCTCGTTTCTGGTGACTTCGCGCAATGACATGACCATCTCGGCTTCGCCGGTGAGCAGATCGGCAAAGCCTTCGTCGGTGTTGGTCAGGCGCACGTGAAATCGGCCGCGCGGCTGGCCTTCGCCCGCGTCGCTCAGCGTATAGGTGGTACCGGTGTCCGAGGTGTTCTCGCGCGACAGTTCCAGCCCTTGGCGCAGGGCAAATGCCTCGATCAGTGCCGGCATCAGGACCCGGCCAATGGTAGGCGCGCCGGACATGGTGATTTCGGCGACGTAGGCGTTCAGGTTCGGACAACCGGGGCCTTCGCACAGGACGCCCGATCCGTCGACCGTCAATTCGCCATAGATCGTGTCGACCCGGTAGAATTCACCGTCAAAGCCCGAGAGGTTGCCGGAAATCTCGACATCGCCATCGCGTGACGTCAACGTGACGTCCTGCGCGGAGACAGCCAAACCGGTGCAGCATACGGAAAGTGCGGCGAAGATCGCCGCACGCAGGATTGCCATCAAGAGACCTCGGACACTGAAATTCAGTTTCGCGCGATGGTGATGTCATTCAGCAGGTTTTTCAACACCAGAAAATCGCCCACCGCTTCACATTCGGGGATTGCAAGTGTCAGTTCCTGAACATTCAGCGCGCCGCCGGGCTGCATCTGCAGCGCTTGCGCCTCGATATCCCGGGCGCAGTTGGCCTGAGTCACCTCTGCCTCGACCTGCAGCGCGACAGCACCGTTGTGTTCGCTCGTTCGGCTGGGAAAGCTATAGATCTCGGCAATCAGCGCCTCGGGTTGCGTTGCGTCACCCAGCACCGTCATGAAGCCGCGGCCGCCCTCCGCAGCTGCGGCGACATCGCGCCGGGCTGCGGCCCAGACATGACCTTCGCTGCCCATCTCGGCGCCAAACTCAAACGCATGAAGCTGCACGCCGCTATTGCCCTGCCATTGCACAGCGACCCGCTGATAATCGTCCAACCCTTCGACAACGGTATTGGCAACCGCGCCGTCGCCGTTCGGAAAGGCCGCGATGAACACCGCTGATTTTGCCAGCGCCGGCACCATCATCGAGGCATGGCCGTCGCCATCCGTTACTTGGGTAAACATCAGCCCGTTGTGGTGCAGGGTAAAACGTTGGTCTCTCGCGCAAGGCGCGCCGAGGAACAACGCGACCATCGCCCCCGGCGCGGTGTCGGCTGTGAGAGTATAGTCGCACGCCAAGGTGGGGGCGGCGACCTCGGTCGGTAGCGCGTCGGTGATGACCGCGGGTGTATCGCTCAGAGCGGCAAGCTGGACGGTGCCATCCGGTGTGGATGGCATTTTGGCCAGCGCCAGCGCTTCTTCCGGCGCAGTTGGGCCCGCCGAGGTCATCTCGACCGATGTCACCTCTATCGGGCCCTTGGACGCGGTCTGCTGAACAGCATCAGGGACAGGAGTCTGCGGAGCGCGTACAACCGATCCGGGTTCGTTCGCATCGGCCGATTGCATGAAATGGCCGGCACCCAAAGCAAGAGCCGACGTTCCGCATACCATCGCAACTACCCTGATCTTCTGCATCTCGGTTCTCCCCAAAAAACGCGAAATTCGTTCTACAGAATTCCTAGATGCCGAAAGCGGCAGACATGTGGCGGGGGTGCGGAGTCATTCGGGCCGCTCTGTGGCGGCCTGATGACTTGGATGCAATGGTGGTGGTCAGGCCAGGCGGCCGTGACAATGTTTGAACTTCACACCCGACCCACAGGGGCAGGCCGTATTGCGGCCCGGATTGCCCCATGTGGACTGGTCGTTCTCGTCGAAACCTTCAAGCGCGGCCTCTTGCGTGGTCTCGGCCGAAGGCTTGCCATCCTCGCGCGGCGTTGCCGCCGCTGTCTGGGCCGCCAGCGCTGCGCGTTCCTGCAGCATCCGCTCCAGCATGGCGTCCTGATCGGCCTGCGGCATCGGCTGGACCTGACCCAGTTTGCGGGTGACGTCCTGACGCAGGGTGTCCAGCATCGTCTCGAACAGCTGGAACGCCTCGTTCTTGTATTCGTTCAACGGATCGCGCTGCGCATAGCCGCGAAAGCCGACGACGCTGCGCAGATGCTCCAGCATCAGCAGGTGATCGCGCCATTTGCCGTCGATGGTCTGCAACAGCAGCTGCTTTTCCACCAGCCGCATGTTGGCAGCCCCAAAGGCGACGGCCTTTTTCGCCATCATCTCGTTCGCGTGCTTTTCGATGCGCTCGCTGATCTGCTCGTCATCGACGCCCTCTTCGTCGGCCCATGCCTGCACAGGCAGATCCATGTTCAAGGCGTCCATGACGGCCTGATGCATACCCTCCATGTCCCACTGATCGGCATAGGTTTTGGGCGGCATGTATTGATCGACCAGATCGTCGATCACTTCGCCGCGCATGTCCTTGACGATGTCGCTCAGATCAGCGGCGCGCATGATGTCGAGACGCTGCTTGAAGATCACCTTGCGCTGCTCGTTCATCACGTCGTCGAATTTCAGCAGCTGCTTGCGGATGTCAAAGTTGCGTCCTTCAACTTTGGCCTGCGCGCGTTCCAGAGATTTGTTCACCCACGGGTGGATGATCGCCTCGTCCTCTTTCATGCCGAGGCCGGACAGCACTTTCTCCAGACGCTCCGAGCCGAAGATGCGCATCAGGTCATCGTCCAGCGACAAAAAGAATGAAGATTGCCCGGGATCGCCCTGACGGCCCGAGCGGCCGCGCAGCTGGTTGTCGATCCGGCGGCTTTCATGGCGTTCCGTGGCGAGGACAAAGAGGCCGCCCGCATCCTTGACCGCCTGCTCTTCGGTCTTGTGGCCCTCTTCGATGCGCGCGCGGATCTCGGCGGGATCGCCTTCGGGATCGTCGGCGATCGCCTCCATGATCTTCATGTCGATGTTGCCGCCCAGCTTGATGTCGGTGCCGCGGCCGGCCATGTTGGTGGCGATGGTGACGGCGCCCAGCTTGCCGGCGTCGCCGACGATCTGCGCCTCTTTCTCGTGCTGGCGCGCGTTCAGGACGTTATGGGTGATCCCCGCGTTCGT
>JBLWYG010000027.1:0-35402 GCA_048267045.1 Roseovarius sp.
ATGGGCGACCTGACCGACATACTCGGGCACTTGTCCCACGGCGCTGCCCATGCCGCGCTCGCTCATCCCGTGGGGGCGCCGATGCGGTATCGCTGATAAACACCATCAACTCGATCACGTCCGTCGATCTGGATCTTTTCGCGCCGCAACCCACCATCGACGGCCAGGGCGCGCATGGCGGCTATTGTGGCCCCGCCGTCAAACCCATCGCGCTGAACATGGTGGCCGAGATTGCCCGCGATCCGGCCACGCGGCACCTGCCGATCAGCGGCATCGGCGGCATCACCACTTGGCGCGACGCCGCCGAATTCATGGCACTGGGGGCGGGCAACGTGCAGGTTTGCACAGCGGCCATGACCTACGGCTTCAAGATCGTCGAGGAAATGATCTCGGGCCTCAGCCAGTGGATGGACGAAAAGGGCATGACCTCCACGGCAGAAATCGTCGGGCGGGCGGTGCCGAATACGGTCAACTGGAAGGACCTGAATCTGAACTACGTGGCCAAGGCCGTAATCAATCAGGACGAGTGCATCAAATGCGGTCGCTGCTATGCCGCCTGCGAGGACACGTCGCATCAGGCGATCTCAATGTCACCCGATCGCGTATTCGAGGTGATCGACGCCGAATGCGTCGCCTGCAACCTGTGCGTCAATGTCTGCCCGGTCGAGAATTGCATCACGATGGAGGAAATGGTCCCCGGCACGACCGACCCCCGCACCGGCAAAGTGGTCGAGGCGGACTACGCCAACTGGACAACCCACCCGAACAATCCGGGGGCTTGCGCGGCAGAATAACGGATCGTGGCGACCGCGTGATGATCACTACCGGCTTTGATGCTCGGCGTCGCCGCTTTCGATGATGCGCGCGCCATCTCCGCCGGTATCGTCCGCGTCCAGTATTTGACCGGACAGCCAGACGCCACGCGGTGCAGGCCTGTTGCCCAGCATTGCCGCAGCGCGCACAGCGCGTAGCATCTGGTCAGTCCGCAGCCGCGCCAAGGCTGCGTCCGCGCCCTCGACGGCTGCATCGAAAATGAAACCTTGACGATAAAATCCCGACATCCCACTCCCCCACGGAGCTCCTTACCCAAGATCACTGTAGATGCCGCGCCCTGCCCTGCCAAACCCGATCTGACATCACGATTAACACCGTCTCAACCTTGATCGGGCCGCAGCAGCCGGGTGTAGAGGGTGGTCAGAAACGGATCCGCCCCATCCGTCGCGGCACGCCCGTTCATAAGTACGCCGACCTGCGCCTCGAAATCGGCGTAGTGCTGCGTTGTCGCCCAGATCGAAAAGATCAGATGCCGGGGATCCGTCGGTGCGATGCGTCCAGCGTCGATCCAGCCTTGTATCGTTGCGGCCGCGTTATCGACCAAAGGCTTCAGATCGCCCTCCAGATGCGGCGCGATCCGCGGCGCCCCCTGCAGGATCTCATTGGCAAACAGCCGACTTTCGCGTGGATACTTTTGGCTCATCTTCAGCTTGCGCCGCACATAGGTTAAAATTTCGTCCAGCGGCTCACCCTCGGGGTCCAGCCGCCGCAATGGCGCCAGCCAGCGATCCATCAACTGGTTCAGCAAGGTGACGTGGATCTCTTCCTTGCCGGTGAAATAATACAGGATGTTCGGCTTGCTCAGCCCTGCCCGCTCGGCGATCTGGTCCAGCGTGGCGCCGCGAAAGCCGTGCTGCGAAAACACATCCAGCGCCGCCTCGATGATACGCGCGCGGTTGCGCCGCTGAATCCGGCTGGGGCCTGTGCCCTCTGCCGTATGCTGGGTTGCACCACTCTCGCCCATCACACCTCTTTCCCTGCTGCCCGTCCGCATGCATTCTACCGGTCAGCGCAAAACTGGCCCAACACTATTCTTGACAGGCGCGGGGCCGTGCGCAATCGTTAAGTTGACCATTTGGTAAAAGACCACCCCGCGACCGCGCAAGGAAGGCATGAACATGGCTGCACCCGGACAGAACCTGAAAATCAACGGCCAGCGGCTGTGGGACAGCCTGATGGAGATGGCCAAAATCGGCCCCGGCGTCGCGGGCGGCAACAACCGCCAGACACTGACAGATGCCGATGCCGAAGGGCGCGCGCTGTTCCAATCCTGGTGCGAGGACGCGGGCATGACCATGGGCCTCGACACGATGGGCAACATGTTCGCCCGCCGCGAGGGGACCGACCCCGACGCGCTGCCAGTCTATGTCGGCAGTCACCTCGATACGCAGCCAACGGGCGGCAAATATGACGGCGTGCTGGGCGTGCTGGCGGGGCTGGAGCTGGCCCGCACGCTGAACGACCTGGACATCAAGACCAAGCATCCCATCGTCGTGACCAACTGGACGAATGAGGAAGGCACCCGTTTTGCCCCCGCCATGCTGGCCTCCGGCGTCTTTGCCGGATTGCACGATCAGGATTTCGCCTATTCGCGTACGGATGCCGAGGGCAAGACCTTCGGTGACGAGTTGAAGCGCATCGGCTGGAAGGGCGACGAGCCCGTGGGCGACCGCAAGATGCACGCATTTTTCGAGCTGCATATCGAACAAGGCCCCATTCTGGAGGCCGAGGGCAAGGATATCGGCGTCGTCACCCACGGCCAGGGCCTCGACTGGACGCAGCTGACCATTACCGGCAAGGACGCGCATACCGGATCGACCCCGATGCCGATGCGCCGAAATGCAGGCCTTGGCATGGCGCGGGTGCTGGAGAAGGTGAACGAGATCGCGCTGGCCCACGCCCCCAACGCCGTCGGCGCGGTCGGCCGTATCGAGGTCTTCCCCAACTCGCGCAACGTGATCCCCGGCAAGGCTGTGTTCACCGTCGATTTCCGTTCGCCCGATATCGACACGCTGACTGAAATGGTCGCGCAGATGAAGGAAGCTGCGCAAAAGATTTGCGACGACATGGAATTGCAGGTCGAATTCGAAAAGGTCGGCGGCTTTGACCCCGTCACATTCGACGAAGACTGCGTCACCGCCATCCGCTCGGCTGCCGAACGTCTGGGCTATTCGCACCGCGACCTGATCTCCGGCGCGGGCCACGACGCTTGCTGGATCAATCAGGTGGCGCCGACGGCGATGGTGATGTGCCCCTGCGTGGATGGCCTGTCGCATAACGAGGCCGAAGAGATCACGCTGGACTGGGCGCGCGCCGGGGCGGATGTGCTGCTGCACGCGGTGGTCGAGACGGCGGGGGTTGAGGGGTGAATGTTTAAATCGATTAAGAACACGTATCAGAAAAGCCATGGAGCAGTTGTGGCTCAAAACTTACTTGAAATGCATGGCCGCAACTTCCACGACGATCTAGACGCGCATATGACTGCGAACCGTTTAGTTGAAGCTGTATGGACGAACAATACCCACCTTTTTGATGGCAGGTTTGGGCAGCGGCCTCACAAGCTTTCGCTTGCAGCAGCAGCGTTTGCACAAGCGATTAGAGATAAGGCAGGCAATTTCGATCATTTAAACCTCTATGGAATGTGCTTAGCGACCATTCTCCAAGAAATTGCGGCCAATGGGAATCGATACCCTTTTAACGGGTTGGATGCAGAGATACTCCAAAATTGCGAGGAGGAAATGATCTCGTTTTCGGATGAGCTATCAGCATCTCCTTTGGGTCAGGAAATTGCAAATATCTTGAATTCGCCGGATAAGGAGTAAGCCATGACCACCAAAGTCATCAAGGGCGGCACCGTCTGCACCGCCGACCGCACATGGAAAGCGGACGTCCTGATCGAAGGCGAGACGATCAAGCAGATCGGCGAGGACCTCAAGGGCGACGAATATATCGACGCCTCCGGCGCCTATGTCATCCCCGGCGGGATCGATCCGCACACCCATCTGGAAATGCCTTTCATGGGCACCACCGCGGCCGAAACCTTCGAGACCGGCACATGGGCCGCGGCCTGCGGCGGCACCACGATGCTGGTCGACTTCTGCCTGCCCGGCGCCGATGGCTCCATCAAGAACGCGATCAACGAATGGCACCGCAAATCCGCGCCGCAGATTTGCAGCGACATCGGCTATCACATGGCGATCACCGGCTGGAACGAGAACGTCTTTGACGAGATGAAGGACGCCATCGACATGGGCGTCAATTCCTTCAAGCATTTCATGGCCTACAAGGGCGCGCTGATGATCGAGGACGACGAGATGTTCGCCTCTTTCAAGCGCTGCGCGGAACTGGGCGCGCTGCCGATGGTCCATGCCGAAAACGGCGATCTGGTCGCCGAGATGCAGCAGAAATACTTTGACCAAGGCATCACCGGCCCCGAAGGCCACGCCTATTCCCGCCCCCCCGAATTCGAGGGCGAGGCGGCGAACCGCGCCATTTGCATCGCCGACGCGGCGGGCGTGCCGCTTTATATCGTGCATGTTAGCTGCGAGCAGGCGCATGAAGCGATCCGCCGCGCGCGCCAGAAGGGCATGCGCGTCTATGGCGAGCCGCTGGTGCAGTTTCTGACGCTGGACGAGTCCGAGTATTTCAACACCGACTGGGACCATGCCGCCCGCCGCGTCATGTCGCCGCCCTTTCGTAACAAGGAACACCAGAATTCGCTCTGGGCGGGACTTCAGGCCGGTAGCTTGCAAGTGGTCGCAACCGATCACGCCGCTTTTTCGACCGAACAGAAGCGCGCGGGCAAGGACGATTTCCGAATTATCCCCAACGGCTCCAACGGTTTGGAGGAACGCCTGCCGGTGCTATGGACGACAGGCGTTGAAACCGGGCGCCTGACGCCGAACGAATTTGTCGCCGTCACATCAACAAATGTCGCCAAGATCCTGAATATATACCCCAAAAAAGGCGCCATCGTCGAAGGTGCGGACGCCGACATCGTCGTCTGGGACCCCAAGATCACCAAGACGATCAGTCCGGCAAACCACCATTCGATCCTCGACTACAACGTCTTCGAAGGGTTCGAAGTAACAGCGAACAGCCGCTACACCCTCTCGCGCGGCGAAGTCATATGGGCTTGGGGGCAAAACTCCCAGCCGCAGCCGGGACGCGGCCGGTTCGTGCCGCGCCCTGCCTTTCCGTCTGCGCACACGGCGCTGAGCAAATGGAAGGCGCTGACCGCTCCAAAGTTGATCCAGCGCGACCCCCTGAACATCCCGGCAGGACTCTGAGCAGGCATGACAGCCCCTCACCCTCCTGGGGCCGTTCTGGAAACGGCCCTCTATGCGACTGATCTTGATGCCACCGCAGCGTTCTACCGTGACGTGATCGGGTTGAAAGTGTATCAGAGCGTGCCGGGCCGCCATGTCTTCATGCGGTGCAAGACGTCGATGGTCATGCTGTTCAACCCCGAAATCACCCGGCAGGGCGGCGGCAAGTCCCCTGTCCCGCCCCACGGCGCGACAGGCGAGGGCCATATCTGTTTTCGCGCAGCGCCCGGAGAAATGGACGCGTGGGCAGCCCACCTGATTGCAAAAAATGTGGAGATCGAAGCCGACTTCGAATGGCCGAACGGTGTGCGTTCGATCTACGTGCGCGATCCGGCGCAAAACTCGGTCGAGTTCGCCGAAGCCAAGTTATGGGATTTTGATACGTGAGCGATACGGTGATTTCAGCCAAGAACCTTGGCCTGACCTTCCAGACCAATGACGGCCCGGTCCATGCCCTCAAAGACGTGAACCTTGATGTGCAGCGCGGGGATTTCGTCAGCTTCATCGGCCCCTCCGGTTGCGGCAAGACGACGCTCCTGCGCGTCATGGCAGATCTTGAGCGGCAGACGTCCGGCACGATTACCGTCAACGACGTCAGCCCCGAGCAGGCCCGCCGAAACCGCGCCTATGGCTACGTCTTTCAGGCGGCAGGCCTCTATCCCTGGCGCACCATCGGCGGCAACATCCGCCTGCCGCTCGAGATCATGGGCTACTCCAGGGATGAACAGGAACAGCGCACGTCCAGGGTACTGGAATTGGTGGAATTGGACGGATTTGAAAAGAAGTATCCATGGCAGCTTTCGGGGGGCATGCAGCAACGCGCCTCGATCGCGCGCGCGCTTGCCTTCGATGCCGACCTGCTCCTGATGGACGAGCCGTTCGGCGCGCTGGACGAAATCGTCCGCGACCACCTGAACGAACAGCTTTTGCAGCTTTGGGACCGGACCGGCAAAACGATCTGCTTTGTCACGCACTCCATTCCCGAGGCCGTCTATCTCAGCACCCGCATCGTCGTCATGTCCCCCCGCCCCGGCCGCATTGCCGACATCATCAAAAGCCCCCTTCCCCGGCATCGGCCCCTAGATATCCGCGAAAGCCCCGAATTCATCAAGATCGCCCACCGCGTGCGCGACGGGCTGCGTGCGGGGCACGGCGATGATTGATCGCGGCGCCCCGCAGCCTGCCTTGGCCGGTCATAATGGCCACAGGACTTTCAACGTTCACGGTCATCGGCTCTCCAGCCTGTACCGCAGGATCATTACATCAACAGGATCTTTCAATGTTCTTAAAATACTCAGAAAATCTGGTTTGAGGCGGACATCCGGATTGAGTATTTTCGGAACATTGAAAGCCAGGAGCCTTTGATGCGCAATGTCCTGCCAATACTCACCGTGGTGCTGACGATCATCGCAATCTGGTATGCCGCCGCGATCATGCTGAACGCGCCCTGGGCTCACGACAAGGCTAAACGCGCCGGCGTCGAGCTTAGCCAGGTCGATCTGATCGCCGACACCTGGAGCCAGCAGAAACCCAAGCTGCCCGTGCCGCATCAGGTGGTCGCCGAGATTTGGGATACGACCGGCGCCATGGTGCTGAAGGGCCGCGGGTTTTCCAAAAGGTCGTTGATATATCACAGCTGGGTGACGTTCAGCGCAACCATCCTTGGCTTTGCGCTTGGCACCGCTCTGGGCATCTCTCTGGCAGTCGGTATCGTGTTCAACCGGACGATGGATCTAAGCGTGATGCCATGGGTCATTGCCAGTCAGACAGTGCCGATCATCGCCATCGCGCCGATGATCATCGTCGTGCTGAACGCCGTCGGCATTTCCGGATTGCTGCCCAAGGCGATGATCTCGATGTATCTTTCGTTCTTCCCGGTGGTTGTTGGCATGGTCAAGGGACTGCGCAGCCCTGATGCGATGCAGCTTGACCAGATGCGCACCTGGAACGCCAGTCCAGCGCAAACCTTTTGGCGGCTGCGCCTGCCGTCGTCGATGCCGTATCTGTTTACTTCGCTAAAAGTGGGCATCGCCGCCAGCCTAGTCGGTGCCATCGTGGGCGAGCTTCCTACCGGCGCGGTTGCCGGCCTTGGCGCGCGGCTATTGGCCGGGAGTTACTATGGCCAGACCGTTCAGATCTGGAGCGCTCTTCTGACGGCTGCCGCGCTGGCCGCCTTTATGGTAGGGACAATCAGCCTGGCGCAGCGCATCACGCTCAAGCGGATGGGGATGGCATGATGGGTTGGCTTCTCGCGGCGATCGCCGCGTGGTTCATCGGATGGCAGATAAATGCGTATCTGGCACAGCGCCCTGCCAGCAGGGCGACGGGGCTGGGAGGACCTGTCGTTTTCGGCCTGACCATTATTGTGATCTGGGAATGCACGGTGCATGCGCTGGATATCTCGCCCATCCTTTTACCACCACCCAGCCAGATCGCCGTGACGTTTGCCGGATCACTGCCGATCCTTTGGCGCGATTTCGTGCAAACCGTGATCAAGGGCGCGCTGACCGGCTATGTTCTGGGCTGCGGGGCGGCGTTTGTGCTGGCCATTGCGATTGACCGGTTCCCGTTCCTGCAACGGGGCCTGCTGCCGGTGGGCAGCTTCATGGCGGCGCTGCCGATCATCGGGCTGGCCCCGATCCTGGTGATGTGGTTCGGATTTGACTGGCAGTCCAAGGCGGCCGTGGTCGTGGTGATGGTGTTCTTTCCCATGCTGGTCAACACGGTCGAGGGGCTACAGGATACCGGCCCCATGCAGCGCGACCTCATGCGCACCTATGCGGCAGGCTATTGGAAAACGCTGTTGAAGCTGCGTCTGCCTGCCGCGCTTCCTTTCATCTTCAACGGGCTCAAGATCGCAACAACACTGGCGCTGATCGGGGCCATCGTTGCCGAATTCTTTGGCTCGCCGACCAAGGGCATGGGGTTTCGCATCTCGATCTCGGTCGGGCAGCTGGCGATGGATCTGGTCTGGGCCGAGATCGTCGTGGCCGCCATCGCCGGATCGGCTTTCTACGGGGCCATTGCACTGCTGGAAAAGGCACTGACATTCTGGCACCCTTCGCAGCGGAGCCGCGCGTGAACAAGCGCAATCAAAAACGATAACAACAGGGAGTAACGGAAATGAAAAAGCAAACAACACCAAGCATTGCAGCATTCGGGCTCGGTGCATTTGGACTGATGGCGGCAGGCGCCGCACACGCGGCTGATGACGTCACACTGCAATTGAAATGGGTCACGCAGGCGCAATTTGCGGGCTACTACGTGGCGCAGGATCAGGGGTTTTATGACGAAGAGGACCTGAACGTCACGATCAAGCCGGGCGGACCCGATATCGCCCCCGCTCAGGTCATCGCCGGCGGCGGCGCCGATGTCGTGGTTGACTGGATGCCGTCGGCAATGGCCAGCCGGGAAAAGGGTCTGGATCTGGTGAACATCGCGCAGCCTTTCAAATCGTCGGGCATGATGCTGACCTGCCGCAAGGATACGGGCGTGAACAGCCCCGAGGATTTTCCAGGCAAGACATTGGGGGTCTGGTTCAGCGGCAATGAATATCCATTCCTCAGCTGGATGAACAAGCTAAGCCTTGCAACCGACGGATCCGACGGCGGCGTCACCGTGCTAAAACAGGGCTTCAACGTTGACCCGCTGCTTCAGGGCCAGGCTGCCTGCATTTCGACCATGACGTATAATGAATACGGTCAGGTGCTGGATGCCGGGCTGACGCCCGAGGAGTTGGTCGTATTCAAATACGAGGATCAGGGCGTCGCCACTCTGGAAGACGGCCTTTATGTTCTGGGCGAGAACCTCGAAGATCCCGAATTCGTCGACAAGATGGCGCGCTTCGTGCGTGCGTCGATGAAGGGCTGGAAATGGGCCGAAGAAAACCCCGAAGAGGCCGCGATGATCGTTCTGGACAACGACGCCAGCGGCGCCCAGACCGAGGCGCACCAGGTCTTCATGATGACCGAAGTCGCCAAGCTGACAGCAGGCAGCGATGGCGCACTGGACCCCGCCGATTTCGAGCGGACGGTCGAATCGCTGCTCTCGGGTGGCTCTGATCCGGTCATAACCCAGCACCCCGGCGATGACGCCTGGACACATGCCGTGTCGGACAAGGCGCTGAACTGAGCGAAAAAACGGGCGCGCCATCTGTCAGGCGCGCCCTGCTTCATCTTGGCCCAAATACTCGACTGACTGACCCAAAGTCTGCTCAGGCAGTGCGTGTGATTTGCGCGCCAAGGTCGGCCATGAGCGGCTCGAAAATCGGAAATGACGTGGCAATGGGACCGCCATCGTCGACGCTGACCGGTGCAGACGCCGCCATACCGAGAATGAGGAATGACATGGCAATCCGGTGATCCAGGTGACTGGCGCAGACGGCGCCTCCGGGCACTGCGCCATGACCGCGGCCATGGACGATCCACCAATCCTCGCCGTCCTCCACCTCGATCCCATTCGCACGCAGACCGTTTGCCATCGCCTCGATCCGGTCGGATTCCTTAACACGCAGTTCAGCGACCCCGCGCATGACGGTGGCGCCTTGAGCGAAAGCGGCGACGACCGACAGGACTGGGTATTCGTCGATCATCGACGCGGCGCGCGCCGGATCGACCTCGATCCCCTTCAGGTCCGGAGAAAAACGCGCGCGCAAATCGGCCACAGGCTCGCCGCCCTCGCTGCGCTCGTTCTCATAGCTGAGGTCCGCGCCCATCTCGCGCAGGGCGACAAACAGCCCGGACCGCGTCGGGTTCAGCCCGATATTGGGCACCAGCACGTCCGAGCCGGGCACGATCAGCGCGGCACAGACCGGAAAGGCGGCCGAGCTGGGATCGCGCGGCACCGCGATCGTCTGGGGCGTCAATTCCGGCTGGCCGGTCAGGGTGATAACGCGGCCCTCATTGGTATCCTCGGTCGTGATGTCGGCACCGAACCCTGCCAGCATCCGTTCGGTATGATCGCGCGTCGCCTCGCGTTCGATCACGACTGTCTGGCCGGGGGCGTTCAATCCGGCCAGCAGGACCGCGGATTTCACCTGCGCCGAAGGCATGGGCACCGTATAGCGCACCGGCACCGGATCAGCCGCGCCGACAATCGTCATGGGCAGGCGCCCGCCCGCGCGGCCCACGGCCTGCGCCCCGAACAGCGCAAGCGGATCGGTGACGCGCGCCATCGGGCGCTTGTTCAGCGACGCATCACCGGTGAAGGTGACCGCGATGGGCGACGTCGCCATCGCCCCCATGATCAGCCGCACGCCGGTGCCGGAGTTGCCGCAGTCGATGACGCTGTCCGGCTCGGCAAAGCCGCCCACGCCCACGCCATGCACCGACCACGCGCCGCCGCCCAGATCGGTCACTTCGGCGCCGAAGGCACGCATCGCGCGGGCGGTGTCGAGTACATCCTCGCCCTCCAGAAGGCCGGTAATCCGCGTCTCACCCACCGCCATCGCGCCCAGGATCAGCGCCCGATGCGAGATTGACTTGTCGCCAGGCACGTCCGCCTTGCCGGTCAGCGGGCCACACTTGGCCGAACTCATGGGGATGGGGGTGCCGTGGCCAGACATGGGTGCGCTTTCGTATTAGGATGTTTGCCCGAACTGATAGCGCAACCGGAGGCAAGCGTCCATCGCCGCCGCATCATGCCGTCCGCTCGCCTCCCAGCGACAGCGTATGCGCGCGCAACCACGTCATGAAACCGCGCGGATCGCCAGCCAGCATCTCCATCCGCGCATCCGAAACCGGCGCGCCGACCACCGGCTTTTGCGGGCGGTTGCAGCTATGCACCACTTCGTGCAGCAGCAGCCCCTGACGCAGCGTTGGCGAGACGCGGTTGGCCACCTGGTACCAGCGGCTGTTGGCGCCAGGAAAGTAGATCGGCACGACCTTTGCGCCTGACCGGCGGATCATCTGGGCGGTAAAAACGTTCCACTCCCGCTCGATGACAGGGCCAAACATCGTGTCCGAAGACGCGACCACACCAGAAGGGAACACGCTGATCAGGCCGCCCTTCTTCAGATGCGCCATCGCATTTGCACGCATCTCCACCGATTTACGCTGCGCGTCGGGCTCGTGCGGGAACGGGACCGGGATCATGTAGCTGGCCGCGACCTCGTCGATGCCGGTCAGCAGCGCGCGCGTCAGGATCTTGTAGTCGGTGCGGCGCCGCCCGATCAGATCGGCAAGAATCATCCCATCGACCAACCCGTGCGGATGGTTGGCCACGGCCACCACCGGTCCCTCCAGCGGGATATTGTCCAGTTCGGCCTCGGGCGTCAGCAGGTCGATCCCCATGGTATCAAGCGAGGCCCGCCAAAAAGGCTGGCCCGTGGGCGCGCCGCGCCGCTCGAATTCGCGGATCATCTGAATGATCGACACCTTGCCGGTCATCCATTCGATCCCGCGAATGATAGACGCCGTCAGCGGCGCATCGAAAGAATTCGAATAGGTCAGGCTGCGACGGTCATACTTGGGAAAGGTCACCGTGCCACTGTCCGGGCCAGCCGCATCTACCGCGGTCCCGGCGGACACTTCATCGCGCTTTTCGCCTTGCTCGTGTACCAAGTGGGACCGTTCCATTCCGTCCTGAACGCGGCGCGCCGCGTTACATGTCCTCTCCGAACCGGGCTGCTACAAGAGCCGCCACCGCATCGGCCAGCGCCTCGGCATCGGGGCCTCGAGTCTCGACGTCAATAGTGGTTCCCATTGCGGCTGCCAACATCAAAAGGCCCATGATGCTGTCGCCGCTGGCCGATTGGCCGTCATGAGACACCTCAGCCGTCGCATCGAAGCCCTCGACAACCTCGACCAGCTTGGCCGACGCGCGTGCGTGCAGACCTTTGACGTTCACGATCTGCAATTTGCGTGTCACAGGTGCGGACATAGGATCAATCTTCCACTGAAATATTTTGGCTGTCAGTATATTTGCGCGCGGCATACAGCGCATCGCGGACCGCCTCGGGCAGCGGCTTGTCCCGGCTTTTCGCCAGCTTGATCAGCATCGGCAGGTTCGCACCATACAGCATGCGCCGGTCGCCGCTGCGGCAGGCGGGCAGTGACAGGTTGGCGGGCGAGCCGCCGAACATGTCGGTCACGATAGCGACCCCGGCGCCGCGATCCACATCGCGCGCGGCCTGAGTGATTTCGTCAGCCTTGGCCACGCGATCGTCATTGGACTCGACTGAAATCGCGCGCACGCCATTTTGCGGGCCGACGACATGCTCGACCGCAGCGAGATATTCCCGCGCAAGGCCCCCATGGGCAACAATGACGATCCCGATCAACGCCCTTGCATCCTCTTGTCGGCAGCGCACGTCATGGCGCCTCCGCGATGGCCGCGCGCCGCTCTAGTTCACGGTGCCTTATTGACACCTGCCAGCCGCCGTCTGCAAGGGTGCGCGCCAAAGATTCCGCCAGTGCGACAGATCTGTGCTGCCCACCCGTGCAACCGAGCGCGATGGACAGGTATGATTTGCCCTCATCCTCGTATCCGGGCAGCAAAAACGCCACCATCTGCGTCAGTTGCGCATGAAACGTGGCAAAACGCGGGTCGCCGGCGACGAATGCCGCGACCTCCGGAGCGCGCCCGTCCAGCGGGCGCAGCGCTTCCTCCCAGTAAGGATTGCGCAGGAAACGGCAGTCCAGAACGATGTCAGCCCCGCGCGGAAGCCCCCGTTTGTAGGAAAACGAATGAACAGACACGGACAGACCGCCCCTGTCCTGCGGCAAGATCAATCGCTCCAACTCGGCCCGCAGGTCATGCGGGCTCATCTCCGACGTGTCGATCAGAATATCGGCCCGCGCGCGGACCTCGCGCAGCAGGTCCAGTTCGCGGGCGATGCCGATCTGCGCGCTCTCGGTCGGGGCCAGAGGGTGCCGCCGCCGGGTTTCGGAAAAGCGGCGGAGCAGCACACCGGGGCGGCAATCGACATACAGAAGCTGAACGTGCCCAGCCCTGAACGCGTCGAGCGTCCCGACCGCGTCGATCAACGCTTGGGGTGAAAAATCCCGGTTGCGCGTATCAACGCCCAGCGCGAGGGGCCGTTCAAGCTCTTGGGCATGCCCCGGCGGAGCGCTCAGCAGACGCGGCAGAAGGCCTAGCGGCAGATTGTCAATCGCCTCATAGCCCATGTCCTCAAGCGCCCGGATCGCAGTGCTGCGGCCTGCGCCGGACGGCCCGGTGATCAGCATCATCGGAGGGGCCTGACCAGAGGACGGCCCCGATGACGGCACAGAAGTTTCAACCATCGCCCCAGCCCTTCATGCAAATCTTCCATGCATCATGTACAGATAGATCGCCGCCGGAAAATGTGATGCGACGCTACCGCGCACCAGTGGAACAGACAGCCCCAGATAGGTTTCGGTTTCAGCATCGGGCAGCCGGGCCGCGGTTGGCGCATCCATATCGATCACGAGCGCCACAGGCCGTGGCCCAGCCGGAGGTGCATTCAGAATACCGACACCGCGCGCTTCGATCTGGCCGCGGATCGCATCGGGCGCATCGGCCAGCAGACGACTGGTGTCGCGCCAGACAAGCGTGCTGTCATCCGAGATCAACGCCCCGCCCATCGCAATGATTTGGAGGGCCAATCCCGATTTCCCGGCACCGGGCGCGCCCCGGATCAGTGCCGCACGTCCGGCTACCGCCACCGCGGTTGCATGCAGCGTCAGGGCGCTTTTGGTATGGTCCATGATCTCAGACCGGCAGGCCGACCACGAACCGCGCGCCCAGCGGGTCGGATGTTATGTCCGCGTCAGTCGGCCGGATATTTTCGGCCCAGATGACACCGCCATGCGCTTCGACAATCTGCTTGGAGATAGCGAGGCCCAGACCGGAATTGTTGCCGA
Source organism: Roseovarius sp. (assembly GCA_048267045.1). GTDB lineage: Bacteria > Pseudomonadota > Alphaproteobacteria > Rhodobacterales > Rhodobacteraceae > Roseovarius. The sequence goes on from JBLWYG010000027.1 coordinate 14,006, forward strand.
AGTCGCTCGACGCGCGCTCGGAATAGAATCGCTGGAAAATCTTGGTTAACGCCTCATTGGGAATGCCTGGGCCGGTGTCCTCGACCACGATCAGAACCCGGTTATCGCGACGACGTGCCCAGATCCGGATCGCATCGCCGCTCTCGCAAAAGCTGTTGGCGTTCTCGATGAGATTGACAAAGACCTGTGCCAACCGCCCCTCCAGCCCGTTGATGACGATTGGCTTTTCCGGAAAATCGATGATGAACTCGATGCCCTTTTCAGCTGCCTGTTCGCCCAGATACTGGCCCAGATTACGCAGCATGGTGAGCAGATCGAACGGCTCTTCCTCTTCCTTGACCAGCTCACTGTCGAGTCGCGAAGCGTTCGAGATGTCGCTGACCAGCCGGTCCAGCCGGCGCACATCGTGATCGATGACGTCCAGCAACCTGTCGCGCTGATCCTCGCGCTTGGCGACACGCATGGTGCCGACAGCGCTGCGCAGGCTGGCCAGCGGGTTCTTGATCTCATGCGCGACGTCTGCGGCGAACTGCTCATTCCCGTCGATGCGATTGTAAAGCGCGGCAACCATACCGCGGAGCGCCCCGGAAAGGCGTCCGATCTCGTCGGGCCGCGCGGTCAGGTCCGGGATACGGATACGTCCGCCACCGGGTTTGCCCCGATTGCGCTCACCGCCTATCTCAGCTGCGGCGGCAAGATCGGCCAGCGGATGGGCGATGGTCGACGCCAGAATCAAGCTGAGGCCAATGGAGACCACGGTTGCAATGATGAACATCTGCAGCACGCGCTCGCGTTCGAACATGACAAGATTGTCAATCTCGCCGGTCGCGCTGATCACTGCGATCACACCCACCGGGCTGCCCCCCTGCATGATCGGGGTCGCCACGGCAAAGACCGCACCGCCTGTCACATTGCCCGATGTCACTTGGGTTTCACCGTTCTCCAGCGCTTCGGCCACCTGGCTGCGGGCCAGATCCTCGACGCTCAGCTCGGTCTCATCGGACGACGTGAAGGGCGTCGCCAGCCAGACCCATAACCGCGAAAGCGCATCCGTGATGATCGTGGGCTGGTTGCGCACCGTGCCAACGGACCGTTCGGCCTGACCTGTCACATGACCTGCCACGTTTCCCGCGGTATCGAAGACCAGGACTTCGGCCCCTTTTTGCACATCGAGCCGTGCCAGCGCAGCAGCCACGTCAATGCCGTCGCCCGTAATCAGATTGACAGGAGACCGGCCGGGCAACTGCGCTTCGAACACGTTCGCCACCAGCTCCGCCTCACCGACCAGCCCGCTGGCACGCTGCAGCGCCAGTCCATCGCGTGACGAATTGAGATAGAGGATGCCGGCGACGAGGATGTTCAGTGCAATCAGATTGAAGATGATGATCTTGCGCGTAAGGGGCGACTCGCGCAGCGAAAACAGGCCACGACGGGCCCGGCGGGCGCGAACTTCCTCTTCGACCACGCCGTCTGGCGCGACGAAATCGTCGCCGAGAACAATATCGTCATCTCGTCGCGATCCACCGCCGCGCACAGTGATCCTCTCGGCCAGCGCCATGGTTATTCTTCGTTATATCTGTAGCCGATGCCGTAAAGTGTCTCAATCGCGGAGAATTCCGGATCGACCTGGCGCAATTTCTTGCGCAGCCGCTTGATATGGCTGTCGATGGTCCGATCGTCGACATAGACCTGATCGTCATACGCCACATCCATCAACTGATCCCTGCTTTTGACAAAGCCGGGGCGCTGCGCCAGCGCCTGAAGCAACAAAAACTCGGTCACGGTCAGCGATACGTCCCGCCCTTTCCACGCCACGGCATGGCGGAGCGGATCCATCCGCAACTCGCCGCGCTCGATCACCTTGCCCTCTTCGGCGTCGGCCGGGGTAACGATACCTTCCAGCGCGTCCTGGCGGCGCAACAGGCTGCGGATACGCTCGACCAGCAGGCGCTGGGAAAACGGCTTTCTCACGTAATCGTCCGCACCCATCCGCAAGCCCAGAACCTCGTCGATCTCATCGTCCTTGGAGGTCAGAAAGATTACGGGCATCTGCGACTTCTGCCGCACCCGCTGCAGCAGTTCCATTCCGTCCATGCGCGGCATCTTGATGTCCAGCACTGCCAGATCTGGCAATTTTTTGGAAAAAGCATCAAATGCCTGCTGGCCGTCATTATAGGTTTCCACCTCGAAACCTTCGGACTCCAGGGTCATGGATACGGATGTCAGAATATTCCTGTCATCGTCCACCAGGGCGATCTTGGACATGTCATCATTCCTTGTACTGCTCAGGTTGTCTGATTTTTCCGATCAATATGCTCCCTTTTTGCTTTTCCGATCAATCCCCATTTGCGAATCACCCCAAGCTGCGCCCCCATTTGGGACCGATTTCCATAACCAATGACTAATATGACCCACTTTTCGGGGTCAGTCGCCCTCATCGGGCGGTCTTTGGCCGTTCGGCGGGGAGTTGCTGCCGGTGATTGCGCTAACTCCGGATTGGTTGCGCTAACCGGGTCGAAGCGATCTGTTCATTCCGTAAATCGGCATGCTATGACCCCGGCGTGCCGTGGCCGGACCGCCGTGCGGACCGCCATCGCGCGGCACACGCCCAGACAGGCCGCAAGGTCGGCAGTGACCAGTAATTGGAGAGCGATTGTCATGACATTGGGACGGGTAAATCCGAAATTCCGCCTTGAAGATCAGGGGATCACAGGGCTCGGCGACGTGCATTACAACCTGATCGAGCCGGTTCTCGTCGAGGCTGCGTTGAAGAACGGCGAAGGCGCCCTGGGGCGGGGCGGCGCATTCCTGGTGTCGACCGGCAAGTTCACCGGACGCTCGCCGCAGGACAAACATGTGGTCAAGACGCCAAGCGTCGAAGACAGCATCTGGTGGGAAAACAACGCCGCGATGTCGCCCGAAGGGTTCGACGCGCTCTATGACGACATGGTCGCCTACATGGCGGGCGGAACCTATTACGTGCAGGATTTGATTGGCGGCGCCGACCCGGCCCACGCGATCAAGGTCCGCATGGTGACCGAACTGGCGTGGCATGGCCTGTTCATCCGCCACCTTCTGCGCCGGCCCGAACGCGACGCGCTGGACCATTTCGTCGCGGATTTCACAGTGATCAACTGCCCCGGCTTTCAGGCGGACCCGAAGAAACACGACTGCCGGTCGGAGACCGTCATCGCCATGAATTTCGACCGCAAGATCATTCTGATCGGCGGCACGGAATATGCGGGCGAGAACAAGAAATCCGTGTTTTCGCTGCTGAACTACCTGCTGCCCGAGAAAGACATCATGCCGATGCATTGCTCGGCCAACCATGCCAAGAACAATCCGGTCGATACCGCCATCTTCTTTGGCCTTTCCGGCACGGGCAAGACGACACTTTCGGCAGATCCGGACCGCACGCTGATCGGTGACGACGAACATGGATGGTCGGAGCGTGGCACCTTCAACTTCGAGGGTGGCTGCTATGCCAAGACCATCAATCTGAACCCCGAGGCCGAGCCAGAGATTCACGCGACCACCAGCAAATTCGGCACCGTCATTGAAAACATGGTGTTTGATGAAAACACCCGCGAGCTGGATTTCGACGACGACAGCCTGACCGCGAACATGCGCTGCGCCTATCCGCTGGAGTATATCTCGAACGCCAGCGACACCGCCATCGGCGGGCATCCCAAGAACATCATCATGCTGACCTGCGACGCCTTCGGTGTGCTGCCGCCCATCGCACGGCTGACCCCGGCGCAGGCGATGTATCACTTCCTGTCGGGTTTCACCTCCAAGGTGGCCGGCACCGAACGCGGCGTGACCGAGCCGGAGCCGACCTTCTCGACCTGCTTCGGCGCCCCTTTCATGCCGCGCCGCCCCGAAGTTTATGGCAACCTTCTGCGCGCCAAGATCGCCAAGCATGGCGCGAGCTGCTGGCTGGTCAACACCGGCTGGACCGGCGGCGCTTATGGCACCGGCGCGCGCATGCCGATCAAGGCGACACGCGCCTTGCTGACCGCCGCGCTGGACGGCTCGCTGAACGACGTGAAGTTCCGCACCGACGCCAATTTCGGGTTCGAAGTGCCAGTCGACGCACCCGGCGTCCCCACCGTTCTGCTGGACCCGCGCCGGACATGGGACAAACCTGACAGCTATGACCGTCAAGCGGCAAAACTGGTCACGATGTTCGCAAACAATTTCGAACAGTACATGCCCCATATCGATGACGACGTGAAGGCCGCGGCCATCGGGGGATGACAGCGCCGGAGTGCCGGAAAAGGCGCGCCGACCGGCGCGCTTTTTTGAAGATGTGGCTTTATGGAGGGCGGCGCGACAGCCGTGCCCGGCCCGCTAGCCCAGCAGATAAAGCATCAGATACAAGGTTGCCCCACCCGCGATGATCGCCGTGAGCACGTTGCGGGTGATCAACCCCGCGATGATCGTAACGCAAGCGGCGGTCAGGCGCGCGGCGTCAAGCGTGCCGCCGGTGGCAGGCGGCCAGACCACCATCGGCGCGACCAGCGCGGGCAGAACGGCGACCGCTGTATAGCGCAGATGCCGCAGTACCCACGCAGGCATGGGACGATCGCCGATCAGGCCCAAAAAGACAAAGCGCAGGCCGAAGCTGCCCATGCCGAGGACAGCGATCACGATCCAGATATCGAGCGTTGCGATATCCCTCATAATCCCACCTCCGCCCGGCGCGACATCATCAGTTCGACCTGCGCACCTGCGATCATGCCGGCCGTGCCCGCCACCAGCAGTCCCAGGCTGTATGGAATGAACGCCAGCGACAGCGACACGGCGATCGCCACCAGCGCCGCCACCACATGCGCCGCGCTGCGCAGCATCGGCGCAATCATCGCCAGAAAGGTGATCGGCACCGCGAAATCCAGCGCGAATTCCGGCGGGATCGCACTGCCTACCATCGCGCCGACCACCGTAAAGATCAGCCATAGCGGGATGAGCGGCGTGACCGCGCCGAAATAGAAGGCCAGCTTCTGCGGAATGCTCCAGCCGGGATTCTTTTCATAGGCCAGGATCGCGCAGGCATAGGCCTGGTCGACCATCAGATAAGCGATCAGCGCCCGCTTGCCCAAAGATGCGCGCCCCAGATACGGCGTCAGCGACGCAGAATACATCGCCATGCGCAGATTGACCGCCAGCGCCGTCACACAGACGATGATCGTCGGCGCATGTTCCGACAGCAGTTGAATTGCGGTAAACTGCGCCGCTCCGGCAACCACCAGCGCTGAAAAGGCAAACGTTTCCAGCAGGTTCAGCCCCGCTTCGGTTGCCACGACGCCAAACAGCATGGAAAACGGCACCAGCACCAGAATGAACGGCGCGCCCGCGCGCACGCCTTGCCAGTAGGTCGATTTGGTGGTCTCTGGGGTCATTCGGATAGCCGCCGACAAGAATGGGTATGCCCCGTTGCCTACCGGCCCCCGTCAGGAGATGCAATTGCCCCGCACCGACAGCGAAAGCCCCTACATCATCGCCCCCGCGCCGGATGCGCCTGGCCTGACCCGCGCCGTCACCGGCACGGATCAGTCCGGCACGCCCCAGACCGTCAACGTGGTCGAAGAGCGGCCGCTGACCATATTCCTGAATGCGCAGGAAATCGTGACCGCCATGACGATCGGGGATTATCCCGAATATCTGGCGCTGGGGTTCCTGCGCAATCAGGGCATGCTGAAGGATGGCGAAAACGTGCTGCGCGTCGATTACGACGACGAGCTTGAGACGGTGGTCGTGCGCACCGACGGGCAGACCACCTATGAGGACAAGCTGAAGAAGAAGACGCGCACCAGCGGCTGCGCTGTCGGCACCGTCTTTGGCGACATGATGGAGGGGCTGGAGGGCGTCACCCTGCCCAAGGCCAGCTTGCGCACTTCGGACCTCTACGCGCTGGCGCATATCATCAACACCACCCCTTCTCTCTATCTGACCGCCGGCGCGATCCACGGCACGGTCCTGTGCGAAGGCGCGCGCCCGCTGGTCTACATGGAGGATGTCGGGCGCCATAACGCCGTTGACAAGATCGCCGGCTGGATGCTGTCGGAAGGGGTCGGTCCGGAGGGCAAGATGCTCTATACCACCGGGCGGCTGACCTCCGAGATGGTCATAAAGACCGCACTGATGGGTATCCCGATCCTTGCCTCGCGCTCCGGCTTCACCGCTTGGGGGGTCGAGATCGCGCAGCAGGTTGGCCTGACGCTGATCGGGCGCCTGCGCGGGCGGCGTTTCGTGTGTCTCGCCGGTGAGGAACGGCTGATCCGCGATGCTGACCCCGCGACGGTGGCCGAGGAGGATGGCAAGCACCGGCGTAAGGGGGCCGGGACGTGATCCACTCCCTTTCATTCTTTGTGCAGCAAACCGCCGCCTTGATTGCAGTCATGGTCATTTTCTCGCTGCCCGCCTACCTCTTTCTGAGCCATTGCTGGCGCCTCCACCTTCGCCATGGCGGCACTCTAAGCGGTAAGGTAGACAGCCTTGACTGGCCGCAACCCGGCTGCCCTTATATCTGGAAATTGAAACATCAGTGGCGCGTCGCGATCTACGGCCCACCGAAACAGGGCAGCGTTCCTGACAAAAACTGGCTAAGGATGGGGTCCCTTCACCGTCTCAGCATGATGGTCATGACGCTCACCTATGTGGTGCTGGCCATGCTCTGCACCGGACTGTCGCCCGCAATGCTGATCCCATTGCTCGCCGCCGGAGCATGGGTTCTGATCCGTACGCCAGACTGGCCTGAAAGAGCAAGGAAAGCAGCATGAGACAACCCTATGCCATCATCCTTGCCGGGGGCCGCGCCACGCGTATGGGAGGGGGTGACAAGGGGCTTTTGCCGCTCGGCGCCTCCACCCTTCTGGACCATGTGCTGGCGCGGATAGAGCCGCAGGTCGCTGCCGCCGCAATCAACGCCAATGGCGATCCGGCTCGGCTTGCCCGCTTTGGCTTGCCGGTGCTGGCCGACCCGCTGGACGGCTTCGTCGGCCCGCTGGCGGGCGTGCTGGCCGGCCTCGACTGGGCGGCAGAGGAGGGCGCGGACACCGTGGTTTCCGTGGCTGCCGATACGCCGTTCTTCCCCTGCGATCTGGCCGCGCGCCTCGTGCTGGCCGCCGAGGGGATGGAGGCGCCGCTGGCGCTGGCCGCGACGCCGGACGGGCGGCATCCGACCTTCGGCCTCTGGCCTGTTTCGCTGCGCGACGATCTGCGCGCGGCGCTGGAAGGCGGGCTGCGCAAGGTTGTGCAATGGACCGACGCGCATGGCGCGGCCACGGCGATGTTCGACGGCGCGGGCGATCCTTTCTTTAACGTCAACACACCCGAAGATCTGGCCCGCGCGCAGGCCATCGAGGAGGCGGGGGCATGAAACTATATGGTGTCACAGGATGGAAAAACGCAGGCAAGACCGGCCTGATGGAACGGCTGGTGACCGAATTCACCGGGCGCGGCCTGACCGTGTCGACGGTCAAACATGCGCATCACAGTTTTGACGTCGACCAGCCGGGGCGCGACAGCTATCGCCACCGCGCGGCCGGTGCCAGCGAGGTGTTGCTGGTCTCCGGCAGCCGCATCGCTCTGATGCAGGAGTTGCGTGACGCCCCCGAACCGCCGCTGGCCGATCTGCTGACCCGGCTCAGCCCCGTCGATCTGGTCCTGATCGAGGGATACAAACGGGAAGCCCACCCCAAGATCGAGGCATGGCACAGCAGCGCCGGAAATCCGCTGATCGCGCCGGACGATCCCACGATCCGCGCCATTGCCGCCGACATTCCCAGCGATGTCGCAACCCTGACGGACCGCCCGGTGCTGGACCTGAACGGTACAGCCGCCATCGCCGATTTCATCTTGCGCGAGTTGGAGTTGTGAGCGGTTTCGACAGCTTTCTGATCGTCGACTGGTCGGCATCCACATCGCCCGCGCCTGCGCGCGCCTCCAAAGATGCGATCTGGCTGGGCTTTGTGCAGGAAGGCACGCCGCAGCAGGCCATCTATTGCCGCACCCGGACCGAGGCCGAGGCGCGCATCGCGCAGATCATCGCGGACGAACGCGCCGCCGGTCGCCGCCTGCTGGCAGGTTTCGATTTTCCCTTCGGCTATCCCGAGACCGTCGCCCGGCGCATCACCGGCAGCGATGATCCTTTGGCTCTTTGGAATTGGCTGGAGGCGTGTGTTACCGACAGCGACACAGGCGAAAACAACCGCTTCGACGTGGCTGAGGCAATGAACGCATGTTTTGATGGGCTGGGGCCGTTCTGGGGCAAGACGCATGCCGATCGCTGGCCCGGCATACCCTATCGCAAGCAGGGGATCGCCTTTGACGAGATCGCGGAGAAGCGCACCTGTGACATCGTAGCCAAGGCGGCAAGCAGCTGTTTCCAGCTGTGCTTTCCGCCGACCGTGGGCAGTCAGGTGTTGATGGGCCTGCCGATGCTCGCGCGGCTGCGCCGGCTCGAGGGCGTCGCCGTCTGGCCGTTCGAAGCGTGGGAAAACGCGCCGGTCGTGCTGGCCGAAATCTGGCCTGGGCTGATCGAACCTGCGGTGAAAGCCGCAATGGCACGGGATCAGACCGGGCACGTCCGCGACGCGGTGCAGGTCACGCTGCTCGCGCGCGCGCTGTCGCGGCTACCGGTGGATCAGCTGAGCGCGATGATGACGGACCTCCCGGATGTGGCGCGCGAAGAGGCATGGATACTTGGCGCAGGACACGCCGCGCGGCTTTCGGCGCTGGCCGAGGATGACCAGCCCCCTGCCCCGCCGCCCCTGCGCGACGATTGCTTTGCCATGCCGGCTGGCGTGGACTGGACGCCGGTGGACGACGCGTTGGCCGCACTGCGCGCCGGATTGCACCCGGTAGTGCGCCCCGCGCGATGCGCTGTGCCGGACGCCTGCGGGCGCGTTCTGGCCGCGCCCGCATTGGCCGAGCGCGCCAATCCGCCAACTCCGAATTCAGCGGTCGATGGCTACGGTTTCGCGTATGACAGCCTGCCGCCGGGCGATCCGGTTCTGCCGCTGGTCGCGGGCCGTGCTGCCGCAGGCGTGCCCTATGACGGCGAGGTACCGCCGGGGCATGCTGTCCGCATCCTGACCGGTGCCGCCATGCCTGCGGGCGTCGATACCGTGATACTGGAGGAGGACACGCGCGAAGGCGGCGGGCAGATCGCATTCCGCGCCGGGATAAAACGCGGCGCCAATACCCGCAAGGCGGGCGAGGATGTGGCCGAGGGCGCCGAAATCCTGTCCAAGGGCCGTGTGCTGACCTCTGCGGATCTGGCGCTGATGGCCGCCACCGGGATCGGCGAGGTGGACGTGTTCGAGCGCCTGCGCGTCGCCGTCATCTCGACCGGGGATGAGTTGGTCGAGGCGGGTGGCACGGCTGGCCTCGGGCAGATCTTTGACGCCAACCGCCCGATGCTGCTGGCCCAGATCCGCGCATGGGGGATGGAGGCAGTCGACATGGGCCGCATCCCCGATGACCGTGCTGCCCTGCGAGCCGCGCTGGACGATGCCGCCAGCCGCGCCGATGTCATCCTGACCTCCGGCGGTGCATCGGCGGGAGACGAGGACCACGTCTCGGCCCTGCTGAGCGAGGCGGGCGCGATGCAGCAATGGCGGATCGCGCTGAAACCGGGGCGCCCGCTGGCCTTGGGCCTCTGGCAGGGCGCGCCGGTCTTCGGCCTGCCGGGCAATCCGGTGGCGGCGCTGGTCTGCACGCTGATCTTTGCGCGCCCGGCATTGGGGCTGCTGGCCGGGGCGGGCTGGCAGGAACCGCAAGGCTACGACATGCCTGCCGCATTCGAGAAGTCCAAGAAACCGGGCCGCCGCGAGTACCTGCGCGCCCGTATCCGGAATGGCCGCGCGGAGGTGTTCGCGTCTGAGGGATCAGGCCGAATCAGCGGGCTCAGCTGGGCCGAGGGACTGGTGGAACTGCCCGATGTCGCCGCCACGATCAGACAGGACGATCCTGTGCGCTACCTGCCGTTCGGCAGCTTCGCATTCTAGCGTCTCAGACCAAAAACAGTCGGATGCCGTAAGCCACCGCGCCCAAGGCGGCGACGGACAGCAGCCAGATACCAACGAACCACAAAATTCGCCGCCACAACCGGTTTGGCGGCGGCACGTCGTCCCGCATCAGTGATACCCGCTATCAGGATCAACCTTGCCGCGAAACACCCAATAGGCATAGGCGGTGTAGCTCAGGATCACCGGTAGCAGGATCGCCGCGCCGATCAGCATGAACTGCTGGCTCAGCCTTGGTGCTGCCGCCTCCCAGATGGTGACCTCGGTTGGCACGATATAGGGGAACATCGACACGCCAAGGCCGACAAAGCACAGCGTGAACAGCGCCAGCGCCAGCAGAAAGGGCCGGTATTCGTGCCGGTGGATGGTCAGCGAGCGGAACATCAGCGCAGCGATAACCAGCACAGCCAGCCCCACGCCAGCGGCCAGCCCGATATGCCAGCCAGCGAACCAGCGGGCGTAGTAGCCTTCCTGCAAAAACGGCGTCCAGAGGCTGACGACGCCGATCAGCAGCACCGTCGCCAGCCCCAACGGCCAGGCACGTGTGCGCATCCGCTCTTGCAATTCGCCGGTTGTTTTCATCACCAGCCAGGTCGCGCCCAGCAGCATGTAACCGACCATGACGGCAATGCCCACGGTCAGCGAGAATGGCGTCAGCCAGTCCCACCACCCGCCCGCATAGCTGCGCGCCGCCTTGTCGATTTCGATCCCTTGCAGCAGCGCGCCCAGCGCGATGCCCTGGCAAAGCGACGCGATGCCCGATCCGCCGATGAACGCCGCGTCCCACGCAGCGCGGGTCATGCCGCCCCCTGCCCGCCAGCGAAATTCGAACGCCACGCCGCGAAAGATGAGCGCCAGCAGCATCAGCATGATCGGCATGTAGAGCGCGGGCAGGATCAGCGCATAGGCCAGCGGAAACGCCGCCATCAGACCGCCGCCGCCCAGCACCAGCCACGTCTCGTTGCCGTCCCAGACCGGCGCGACGGTGTTCATCATCACGTCCCGGTCGCGGCGCTTTCGCTCCAGCGCGAACAGCATCCCGAGGCCCAGATCGAACCCGTCGAGGATGACGTAGATCAGAACGGCAAGGGCAATCAGGAACGCCCAGATGACGGTCAGATCGAATGCGAAACCTTCAACCGGTGGCATGGCTCATCCCTCCGCCCTGGTGGCGCCTGAACGCTGCGGCGCGTCTGCATGCGCGGCCGTCCTACCCGCCGATCGGACCGGCCCGTCGCTGACATCCTTCAGCCGCGGCTCGCCCGCGCCGGGGGTATGTGCCATCAGGCGAAAGATGTAGTACGTACCTGCGCCGAACACCGCAAAGTAGATGACGATGAACGCAACCAGCGTGGCCCCGACGGCTGGCGCGTCCAGCGGCGCGGCGCTATTGGCGGTCCGCAAAAGGCCGTAGACGGTGAAGGGCTGGCGCCCCACCTCTGTCGTCACCCACCCGGCCAGAACCGCAATCAGCCCCGAAGGCGCCATTGCCAGCGCCGCCCGGTGCAGCCACGGCGCATCATAAAGCCGCCCGCGCCACCGCGCCCAGAGCGACCACAGCCCGACCCCCAGCATCGCAAAGCCCAGCGCGACCATGATACGGAATGCCCAGAACACGATGCCCACAGGCGGCTGATCCGCGTCCGGCACGGTGTCGAGGCCCGCCAAAGGCGCATTCAGATCATGCTTCAGGATCAGCGACGACAGCTTGGGGATGCCCAGCGCATAGTCCAGCGTCTGCGTCTCGTCATTGGGAATACCGAACAGATACAGCGGCGCGCCGCCCTCGTGGCTCTCGTAATGGCCTTCCATCGCCATGACCTTGGCCGGTTGATGCTCCAGCGTGTTGATGCCGTGCAGATCGCCTAGGAATATTTGCACCGGCGCCACGATAGCCGCCATCCACATTGCCATCGAGAACATCGTGCGCGTTGCCGGTGTGGGCGCATCCCCGCTGCGGCGTCGCTTCAACAGGTGCCAGGCCGCGACACCGCCGACGATGAACGCCGTCGTGAGATAGGCCGCGGTGACCGTATGCAGCAAGCGATAGGGAAAGGACGGGTTGAACACAATCTGCCAGAAATCCAGCGGCAGGAACTGCCCGGTCGCGGCGTCCATCTCGAACCCGACGGGTGTGTGCATCCAGCTGTTTGCGCTGATGATCCAGAACGCCGAAAAAAACGTGCCAAAGGCGACGGCGGCGCAGGCGGCCATGTGCAGCCCCGGGCCCACCCTGTCGCGGCCGAACAGCATGATCCCCAGAAACCCGGCCTCAAGGAAGAAGGCTGACAGCACCTCGTAGGCCATCGGTGCGCCGATTATCGGCCCGGCCTTGTCCGAAAAGACCGACCAGTTCGTGCCGAACTGGTAGGACATGACGATGCCCGACACGACCCCCATGGCAAAAGCCAGCGCAAAGATTTTCACCCAGTAGCGGAACAGTTCCAGGTATCTGCGCTGCTGCGTCCACAGCCACAGCCCGTTCAGCACCGCCAGATAGCTGGCCAGTCCGATGGTAAAGGCCGGAAACAGGAAGTGGAATGATACCGTAAAGGCAAACTGAAGACGGGCTAGCAGCACCGCGTCGAATGATCCGAGCATGATACACCTCGATCCTTGCTGGTTGTCATGTAATGCGAATGCCCCTGACAGGCAAACCCGGCAGGTGCGTCAATTGTCGCACCCCCCGCTTTGCAAAGGGGCAGGACACTGGCTAAGGTCAGCCGGACGCTCGATCATTTCAGGAATTTGCCCGCCATGGACCGTGACATCCGCGCTGACCGCGCCCTGCCCAAGGCGGCCTCATGACGCAGGATATCTGGGTTGACCGCTTTGGCGGCCTGTCGCGGCTGGAGGACGGGATCAAGCAGACCCTCCTTGCGCGCAGCACCATCATCGAGGCGCCGCGCGACACCGTGCTCTTCGGGCCGGGCAAATCACCGGAAAACATGCTGTTCCTGCTGGATGGATCGGTGCGCGTGCAGCAAACCTCGGAGAGTGGGCGCGAGATCGTGCTCTATCGCATCCATGCCGGCGAAAGCTGCGTTCTGACCACCGCTTGCCTGCTGGCCTATGATGACTACGCTGCCGAAGGCATCGCCGAGACCGACATATCCGCCGCCGCCATCCCGCGCCCGGTGTTTGACGATCTGGTCGCCACCTCTGCCGAGTTCCGCAAATTCGTGTTTTTCGCCTTCTCCAAGCGCATCACCGATCTGTTTCTGATGATCGACGAGGTCGCGTTTCAGCGCATCGACGTACGGCTGGCGCAGAAATTGCAGGAACTGGCCCAAGGCATGCCCGAAGTGCAGACTACACATCAACAGCTCGCCGCCGAGCTGGGCAGCGCGCGGGAAGTCATCTCGCGTCAGTTGCAGGAATTCCAGCGCCGCGGCTGGATCGCGCAGACGCGCGGCACCATCACCCTGACGGACGCAGACGCGCTGGCCAAGCTGGCACAGCACAGAAGCTGAAAGAGTTTGCGCGCGTCGGTGACAAAGTCACTGACCACCGGTGGTGCGACCGCTATGCTGTGAGCAAATCAAATGTGAGGATATCGCCATGACCAAGAATATCGGAACCACCGACCGAATCTTTCGCATCGTTTTCGGCCTCTTGCTGATCGCACTGCCCTTCATCAGCGGGCTGGCGGTCTTTCAGGCAACTTGGGCAACTGCCTTGTCGATCATCCTCGGCATCGTGCTGCTGGCAACCGCCGCCATGCGGTTCTGCGGACTATACACCCTGCTTGGCATCCGCACCTGCAGCCGCTGACGCGACCGACCCCGGAGGATATCAATGAGCTACCCTATCGACATGTCGATCAAACCGGAGGTTTCGGCCCATTTTGACGAGGCCACGAACACCATCAGCTACATCGTCAAGGATCCCGCCAGCGATCATTGCGCCATCATCGACAGCGTGATGGACATCGACTACGCCGCCGGGCGCATCACCTACGATCACGCCGACGCGCTGATTGCAGAGGTAAAAGCGCGCGGCCTGACACTGGACTGGATCATCGAAACGCATGTCCACGCCGACCACCTCAGCGCCGCGCCCTACATCCAGCAGCGGCTGGGCGGCAGGATCGGCGTGGGCGACAAAATTCTGGTCGTGCAGGACACGTTCGGCAAGGTGTTCAACGAGGGTACCGAATTTCAGCGCGACGGCAGCCAGTTCGATGCGCTGTTTCAGGATGGCGATACTTACAAGGTCGGTCAAATGGACTGCTTCGCCATCTACACCCCCGGCCACACCCCCGCCTGCATGGTGCATGTGATGGGCAATGCCGCCTTTGTCGGCGACACGCTGTTCATGCCCGACGGCGGCTCGGCCCGTGCCGATTTTCCAGGCGGCGATGCCGGTACGCTTTACGACAGTATCCAGAAGGTGCTGGCCCTGCCGGAAGCCATGCGTCTGTTCATGTGCCATGACTATGCACCGGGTGGCCGCGACATCGCGTGGGAGACGACAGTGGCCGAGGAAAAGGCCCACAATATCCATGTCGGCGGCGCCAAGACGCGTGACGACTTCGTGCGTTTTCGCAGTGAACGCGACGCGACGCTGGCGATGCCGCGCCTGATCATCCCGTCGCTTCAGGTCAACATGCGCGCCGGCGAAGTGCCGACGGACGCGGATGGCAATCCGATGCTCAAGGTGCCGGTCAACACGCTCTGATGCTGCCGAAGGAACATCCATGACGACCGAGACCAAATCCATCTCGGCGCGGCTGTCGGTCGCCCCCCAGATCACCGCGGCAGATATCCCTGCGCTGAAAAGCCAGGGCTTCCGCGCGATCAGCTGCAACCGGCCTGACGGCGAAGGCGCAGACCCTGGCCGAGAACGTGATCGCGGACATCGGCGGAAAATCGGCCGTGGCGCTGCACAACGGCTATGGCTTCTGCCCGCTGATGGTGGAGCGGGCCAAGATTGTACTGGCCGACTTCGGCTATGGGCGCACGCTGTTGCCCAGCATGCCGAAACTACTGATCGACGGAACCAAACCGTCCCGCGCCGCTTGGTTCCTGAAGGAACGAATGTTGCCCCGATCTATTGGAAGGCAATGCTGCGCGGTCGCGAATGGCTGGCAAAGCCCGAGCATCCCGGCCAGAGCTGAAATATATCATCCTGAGTGACACCGCGCCGAGGGTCATCGCCCCCGGCGCCCTTCTTTACCAAAGACTGACACATGCACGCCATCACCCGCTATTTGCCGATCCTGACCTGGGGCCGCACCTACGACCGCTCCGCGCTGTCGGACGATCTGATCGCCGCCGTGATCGTGACCGTCATGCTGGTGCCACAGTCGCTGGCCTATGCGCTGCTGGCCGGGATGCCGGCCGAGGCCGGGCTATATGCGTCGATCGCACCGATCCTGCTATATGCCGTGTTCGGGACCAGCCGCGCGCTGGCGGTCGGTCCCGTCGCGGTCGTGTCGCTGATGACCGCCGCTGCACTGGGCGAGGTCGCAAGCCAAGGCAGCATGGGCTATGCCGCTGCCGCGCTGACGCTGGCGGCGCTGTCGGGTGCGATCCTGCTGGCGATGGGGGTCTTTCGGCTGGGATTTCTGGCGACATTCCTGTCGCATCCCGTCATTGCCGGTTTCATCGCCGCATCGGGTATCATCATTGCCATCGGCCAGCTGCGCCATATCCTGGGCATCTCCGGCGGCGGTGATACGCTGATTGAACTGGTGCACAGTCTGGCGCTCAACATCGGCCAGATCAACATCCCGACCCTGATCGTCGGCGCATCTGCCACCGCGTTCCTTTTTTGGGTGCGCCGGGGGCTGAAGCCGCTGTTGCGCCGGGTCGGCCTCGGCCCGCGTATCGCCGATGTCATCGCCAAGGCCGGCCCCGTTGCCGCCGTCGTCGCCACGACGCTGGCTGTCTGGGGTCTGGACCTGAGCGCAGAGGGCGTCGCGATTGTCGGCACCGTCCCGCAGGCCCTGCCGCCCCTGACCATGCCGGACCTGTCGCCGGGCCTGATAGGCCAGCTGTTGCTGCCAGCGCTGTTGATCTCGGTCATCGGGTTCGTCGAATCCATTTCCGTCGCGCAGACGCTGGCCGCTAAAAAGCGCGAGCGTGTCAGCCCCAATCAGGAACTGATCGGGCTGGGCGCCGCCAACATGGGCGCGGCCTTTACCGGCGGGTTCCCGGTGACGGGCGGTTTTTCGCGCTCGGTCGTGAATTTCGACGCGGGCGCGCGCACGCCTGCCGCCGGGGCGTTCACCGCCGCCGGGCTGGCCATCGCCGCGCTGGCGCTGACGCCGCTGATCTACTACCTGCCCAAGGCGACGCTGGCCGCAACGATCATCGTTGCCGTGCTGGGCCTTGTCGATTTCGGCATCCTGAAACGCAGCTGGACCTATTCCAAGCCCGATTTCATTGCCGTTGCCACCACCATCGCGGTCACACTGACCCTGGGGGTCGAGCTGGGGGTAAGCAGCGGAGTCGCCATTTCGGTTCTGCTCTACCTCTACAAGACGTCTCGCCCGCATATCGCCGAGGTCGGGCGGATCGCGGGAACCGAGCATTTTCGCAATATCCACCGCCACGACGTGCTGACCGATCCGGCAATCGTCACGCTGCGCATCGATGAAAGCCTCTATTTCGCCAACGCGCGGTTTCTGGAGGATCACATTCTGGACCGCGTGACCCGCGACAAGGCGGTCAAACACGTCATCCTTCAATGCTCGGCGGTGAATGAGATCGACCTCAGCGCACTGGAATCGCTGGAGACCATCAATCAGCGCCTTGGCGAGATGGGCGTGAGCCTGCACCTGTCCGAGGTCAAAGGTCCGGTGATGGACCGCCTGAAACGCGCGCATCTGCTGGATGCTCTGACCGGTCAGGTGTTCTTGTCGCAACATGCGGCAGTGGACGCATTGACCCGCGCGCGCGAGCCGCAAACCAAAACCTGAAAGGAGGCACCTGATATGCTGCCGATCACGCAAACAGATTTTACGCCATGGGCCTCGCTGGGGGGCGGCATCCTGATCGGCCTCTCGACCGTCATGGTCATGGCGCTCTTTGGCCGTGTCACGGGGATCATCGGCATTACCGCAGGCGCCGAAAACGCGGATGATCGCGGCTGGCGCATCGCCTTCATCGCCGGGCTGATTGCCGCGCCGCTGCTATGGCTGGTCGCCACCGGCGCGATGCCGCAGCAAACGGTCGGCAGCAACCTTCCCGGCATGGCCATCGCGGGCCTCATGGTCGGCTTGGGCACGGCATTGGGATCGGGCTGCACGTCGGGGCACGGGATTTGCGGACTTGCGCGGCTGTCAGCCCGCTCGCTTGTCGCTGTCGTCACATTTATGGTTGTCGCCGCAGTTACGGTTTTCATTCTGCGCCATGTCATCGGGGGGGCAGTATAATGCGGATATTCTTCGGTTTCCTCTCTGGCCTCGTCTTTGGCCTCGGCCTTGTCATCTCGGGCATGGCCAATCCGGCCAAAGTTCTGAACTTCCTTGACATCTTTGGTGCGTGGGATCCCAGCCTGGCGTTTGTGATGGGCGGCGCATCGCTGACCGCCCTCGTCGGCTATCGGCTGGCGTGGCAGCAGGAGCGCCCCGCGCTGCTGCCGACGTTTGACATCCCTACCGCCACCGATATCGACGTCAATCTGGTGACAGGCGCGGCAATCTTCGGTATCGGTTGGGGCATCGGTGGCTTCTGCCCCGGCCCGGCCTGGACCGCGCTCAGCATCGCGGCGCCCGGTACGCTGATCTTCGTGCCGATGATGCTGATTGGCGTCGCATTGGGCCGCCATCTGAGATCCACCGCCTTCGCAAAAAGGAGCGCATGAGCCATGACCAACGACGCGATCACTCGCCACTCTCCCTCGACGGGTCCGGGCAGCCCCGATGTCTGGGGCATCTACGAGCCTGATACCGGATCGATCCAATACATCTGTGCCTGCCCGACCACGAAGCAAGCGGCACTGATAGACGTGGTCTGGAATTTCGATCCCAAGAGCTTTGCCACCGACACGCGCAGCATGGATCAGGTGATGGCGCTGGCCGAAGAGAACGAGCTGGACATCGCCTTGATCCTCGACACGCACCCTCATGCGGACCACCTGATGGCCTCGGCCCAGCTGAAGAAACGGCTGGGCGTGCCGAATGCCATCGGCGCCAAGGTGCGCGAGATCGCGGGCCTCTGGCGCGACATTTACAACACGCCGGATGCCTTTGATCCCGAACGGGATTTCGACCACCTGTTCGCGGATGGTGACAGCTTCGACATAGGGGGGCTGAGCGTGCGCGTCATGCTGTCGCCGGGGCATACGCTGGGGTCAATCACCTATGTCTGCAATGATGCCGCTTTTGTCCACGACACGCTGATGATGCCCGACGCGGGCACCAGCCGCGCCGATTTCCCCGGCGGATCGGCCGATGAGTTGTGGCAGTCGATCCAGGACATCCTTGATCTGCCGGACGATACACGTCTGTTTATCGGCCATGACTACGGCACCGACGACCGCGATGATCCGGCTTGGGAGGCAACGGTCGCGCAGCACAAGGCACAGAACAAGCACGTGAAATCCGGCACGGACAAGGCCGATTACATCAAGACCCGGCAGGATCGCGACGCGACGCTGGACCTGCCCGACCGGATGCTGGCCGCGCTTCAGATCAACCTGCGCGGCGGGCGTCTGCCCGACGCCGAAGAAGATGGACACGCCTATCTCAAGCTGCCGGTCGACAAGTTTTAGGCCGGGCTACTCCGCAAGATCGCAGTGCGCGGCGCCGAAAGGCGCCGCTTTCGCTACGGCGCCCCTGCCGCGACCTGGCCCAGCGCCCGCTCCAGGACGGCGCGCGAAATCTCGCCGGTATGGGACTGCACCAACGCCCCGTCGCGATCAAAAATCAGCGTGGCAGGCAGGCCCTTGGCCCCCAGCGCTGCCATCAGACTCATCTGCCGGTCCAGTACGATGTGATCCGCCGCCAGCCCGCCATCGGCAAGGAACCTGCCGATCTGCGCCGCGCCCTCGCCCTGATTGGCAAATACGAATGTTGCCGCATCCCCTTGCGCCGCGATATCCAGCATCATCGGCATCTCGCGCCGGCAAGGCGGGCACCATGTTGCCCAGAGGTTCAGGACGACCGGCCCCTCAATATCCTCCAGCGTGACATCCGGGCCTCTCAGCGCCTCGAACGTGCCGCCGGGCAGGTCTGGCGCGGGGCCGGTAAACGCGCTGCTCATTGCGAAAAACACCACTGCCGCCACAACCGCCCCCCGCACCAGCGACGCAAACGCCGCGCGGCGGCGCAGCCCTGCAAAGGCGATCGTCCCGGCCGCGAGGGCCGCGCCGACCCATGGCGCAAAACCGCCCTGCCACAGCTTGAACGCGTCCCATGGCTGGGCTGCGAAGCTGGCTGAATTTGCCACCACGAACCCCACCCGCGCGCCGATGATCCACGCGGCAAGGACGGCGAAGGCCCAAGTCGAGTTGGCGTCCCGCCTCGCGCGGGCAGCAGCTCCGAATCCGCGAAAGTCAGCGATAAATAGAAACGTGATAACCGCCGCGATAAAGGCCAGGCGCGTTGCGTCCATCACCAGCGGGCCAATGGCAACGCCGTTCATCGCGGCCGCCGCTTGGCTAATGGCAGGGCAAAAGATATGAGTCTGAACACTGACATTTCGCCCGGTTAGAATGGCGGCCTTAAGCAAACCTTAAGGTAGGCGCCCCACCTGCACCTTATGGAGCGATCATGCGGATATTGGTAGTCGAAGACGACGCGGTGCTGGCAGATGGGCTGGTGGTGGGTCTGCGCCTGACCGGGTTCACGCCCGAGCCTGTCGGCACGCTCGCCGATGCGCGCGCCGCGCTGGAGACGTCGGATTTCGCCGCTGTGGTGCTGGACCTCATGCTGCCCGACGGGTCGGGGCTGGACCTGCTGACGGCCCTGCGCGCCAAGGGCGTGCAGACGCCGGTCCTTCTGCTGACGGCGCGCGACCAGGCGCGCGACAGAGTGGACGGGCTGGATGCGGGGGCGGATGATTACCTTGGCAAACCATTCGATCTGGACGAGCTTTCGGCGCGGCTGCGCGCAATCCTGCGGCGGCGCGAGGGGCGCGCGGCGCCGGTCATCCAGTGGAACGGTCTGGTGTTGGACCCGGCGGCACAGAGCGGCGAATTCAACGGCACCGCCCTGCGGTTTTCGCGCCGCGAATTTGCGGTGCTGCATGCGCTGCTAGAGCAGCCCAGCCACATCCTGTCGAAATCGCAGATCGAGGAGCGGCTGTACGGTTGGCAGGAAGATGTCGAAAGCAACGCTGTCGAGGTTCACATCCATCATCTGCGGGCCAAGCTGGGGCGCGGCTATATCGAAACGGTGCGCGGTCTTGGCTACCGTCTGGCGTCCGAAAATGGGACACGCCCATGTCGCTGAAAATGCGCCTGTTTCTACTGCTGTCTGCGGCGACCGGGCTGGTCTGGCTGTCGGCGGTCCTGTGGATCGACCAGTCGACACGCGGCGAAGTTGAAAAAGTGCTGGACGCCCGCCTGCGCGAGGCGGCGACGATGGTCTCGTCGCTGATCGCGGACCGGCGCATTGATGTGACGTCTGGCGGACCCCGCCAGTTGTCGCTCCCCGCAGCGGAGGGTGCGGGCTATTCGCGGCAGCTGTCGTGCCAGATCTGGTCGCTGGAGGGCGGGCTGCTGGGCCAGTCCGAGGGTGCGCCCAGCGCGCGCCTGACCTCCGCCACACAGACAGGGTTTTCCGAAGAGATGGTCGATGGCGAGCTCTGGCGCGTCTATGCCACCGTCAATCCTGATCTGGGCGTGCGCGTCATGGTCGGTGACGCGATCGAGGTGCGCGACCGGCTGGTGCGTGATGTCATGACAGGCTTTGCCATACCGGCGGCCGTCATCCTGCCGCTGCTTGCCGCGCTGATCTGGCTGAGCGTCGGGCGCGGTCTGAAACCTCTGGACCGCTTGGCGGAGGGGCTGCGCGCCCGCGCGGCCCAGGATCTCAGCCCCCTGCCCGCCGGCCCTGCCCCGCGCGAGATCAGGCCCGTCCGCCGCGCGCTGAACCGCCTCTTTGCCGAGGTCGAGGCGGTGCGCGCGACCGAGCGTGACTTCGTCGCCTTCGCCGCGCATGAGTTGAAGACGCCAATGGCCGGCCTGCGGATGCAGGCCCAGATCGCGCGGATCGCCGAGGATGAAGACACACGCCGCCACGCTCTGCGCACCATCGAACAATCGGTTGATCGCACCGACCGTCTGGTCAGGCAATTGCTGGAACTGGCCGCCGTCGAGCGGCATGTGGATCAGGCGGCGCCGGTCGACCTGCAGCCGCTGATCGCGGAGGTGGGCCACGACCTTGCCGGGATGGGGGGGCGGGAGGGGGGGGC
>JBLWYG010000028.1:0-34880 GCA_048267045.1 Roseovarius sp.
CCCCCGCCACACCCACCCCCCCCGGCACCCCCCCCGCCACTATCACCCCCCCCGGTACCCCCGCCGCCAGTATCACCCCCGCCGCGATCATTGCCGCCATCACGTCCGCTTTCGGCTCCGGACCCGATCGATGCCGTTGCGGCTTCGGTCAATGACAGCGCCGCCATTGGACATACCTCGAACATGCGGGCGAGGATGTCTTCGTAGTCCGACCGGTTGGTCACCCTTTCGATGACATCGACCGGCACCTTGTTGAACTCGCACATATTGTATTTCTGTTGCGCGTCAGACGCGGTGGGGAGAATGCCGGAAACGACGGCCAATCCCGCAACCGCAGCCGTTGTTTTGAGAAACGCAGTTATATTCATGTTTTGTTCTCCAATCACATTGGAAACTTCGAAAGTCAGGTCCTATTTCAGATGTGTAGAAAAGAACTTCCGGATGCTTAAGCGGTACACACTCAAGCAGGACGTTATTAGCTCTAGAAGAATGAACCTTTTTTAAATTTTGTCAATATCTTTCCCCTTTCACACATCGTTAAGAATAACGCGGTGACGGTCGTATTTTTGGCCAAATTAATGGTTGGGTAATGTCTTTATGAAACTATGCGTTCACTGGCGCAGATAAGTATCTGAAAACAAATGAGACATAAATTCAGAGGGCGGAGAGAAGCAAAATCATGCGTGGGACAGGGCGTCTGCCATGCACTCGGCTTGCGCGCCGGGATGGCATGATCGCCAAGCGCCATGCAAAAGCGGCAACGCATGCGGTCCAACCGTGGTAGCGCGCGCTGTCTGGCGTTCACCCGTCGATTTCGTCCAGGCCCTTCGCCACCGCCGCAGCGGCAAGCGACATGGCAGCGAAGATGACCAGTGTGGCCTTGACGCCAGCCAGCGAGGCCAACGCTCCGAACAGGCCGGATCCCAGCAGCACGACGCCGATCACCGTGTTCGAGACCGCCGTATAGGCGGCGCGGCTGTCTCGGGGCGCCATGTCCACCAGATAAATCGACCGGCCCTGCCGCACGCCGTGATATGCAATCATAATCACGAACAGCACCAGCGGCAGCGCCCAGACCGTACCCGAGGCACCGACGATATCCAAGAGGACAGCCGCCACCAGCGCCACCGACCCCACCAGCCCCGAGAGCATCAGAACCATCCGGCTGGATCTGTCCGCCATCCGGCCCCAGATCCACGAACTCAGCAGTGATGCAATGGATGACGCCAGAACCATGGCACCCAGTCTGGCAAAGGTGTCTTGGCCGGCCTGCGTCCCCAAAAGAACCAGATATGGCGGTGCGAGCGCCGTCGCCGTCAGAAGTCCACGCGCCCATATGAACCGCCGCAATTGCGGGTCATCGTGCAGCAACCTCAACTGACCCAACGCTGCCGTTCCAGCTTCGCCGGGCGCCGGCTCTTCCCGCAAGGTCGAAAACAACGCGCCGGCCCCCAGCCACAGGACCGCCGCCAGCGCAATGGCCACAAGCACCAGCACCCCGCGATCCACCAGCCCCATCATCAGCGACAATGCGAAAATCACGACGGCGCCCGCGCCCAGCGAGCTGGCCAGACCGGTCACCGCTCCGCGGCGCGACTTGCCCACGGTCTTGCCCAGGACGTCCTTGTAGCTGACCGAACAGATGGAGCGCGCAACGGCCAGCACCATCAGCAGCCCGCAGATCACGGCCCCCGCCACGGCGCCGCTCAGCGTAAGACCCGCCAGAACGATGCCTGCCGCCGCGACGCCCTGCCCGACGCTGCCCGCGACCCAAGCCCATTTGCGCCGCGCCATCGCCTGAACGTAAGGAGCCGTGAACAATTGCGGCAGCAACGCGCCGGCCTCGCGGATCGGGACCAGCAGGCCGACGAACACCGCGGACGCGCCCAGATGGGTCAGCAGCCATGACAGCACCAGCTTCGGATCGATCAATCCGTCGGCGATCTTGGTCATCGAAAGCGATCCGGCGTGGCGCAGGAAATTGCCGGGTTCGCGGCGCGCCTGCTTGTCCGAAAGGCCGCCAGCGTTCCCGGTGTCGTCGGTCAACGCCTCGAACAGCGTTTCCTCAAAGTTGAATGTACTCATCGGGCGTCCTTGCCGGGTGTTGCAGGCTCAGAATGCGGGATCGCAGCCGCGTTTTCAATCACACTCACGCGCGGGCCTGGCAACGAATTTGGCCGAGGGTCTGAAACCGAGCCGTGGCTGAACGGTGAAGATACGCAGAAGTTGCGCGGCGATCATTGCGATCGCGGTGGACCGCCTTTCGCCTGCAGGCTCAGGTGGTCTCCATCCCGGCCAGGTCGCGCAGTTGCATCCACAAAGCATCCGGCACATCAACAGCGGCTGCCTCCGTGCGGCCCTGTCCCGGCATGCGCGCGCCTTCATCCCCAGCCACAGCCTCGGCCAGACGCGCAAAGCGCGCGGCAAAATGATCTGACATGCCGGGGTCGATCAGCAGATAGAATTGGCCCAGATCATGCGGATCCCCCTCGGGCGCCTTCAGTGGCGCTATATCCGGACCTGCCCGGCTGCCCGTCAGCCCCGCTGCGAGAATTTCGGCCATCAGGCCAAATCCCCAGCCCTTGTAACCGGCCATGCTGACCAGCGAACCGGCCAGCCCGGCATCGGGGTCGGTCGTGGGCTGGCCATCCTTGTCGACAGCCCAGCCTTCGGGGATAGATTCGCCCGCAGCCTTGGCCATGGTGATCTTGCCCAGAGCGACGGTGGTGGTCGACTGGTCGAACTGCATCGCGACACCGCCCTGCCCGTTCGGCACGGAAAACGCGATGGGATTGGTCCCGATCACGCGGGTCTTGCCACCGGGCGGCGCAACCACCGGGGTCGCGTTGGTCAGCCCCAAGCCGATCAGCCCGGCCCGCGCGATCTGACCGGTGAAGTAACCCAGCGACGTACAGGTATGCGCGTGGCAGACCGCCAGCGATGCGGTCCCGCATTCTTTTGCCGCGGTGATCGCTTCGGGCAGGCCACGCTGAAACGCCGCCTGGGCAAAGCCGAATTTCGCATCAACCCGGACAGAGCCGGGGCGCGGGCGCGTCACCTCTGGCTCGACATCCCCTTTGACGCGGCCGGTCTGCAACTGCCGACAATAGCTTTCGAGATAGTAGAGCCCGCAGATCCTGTTGCCCGTCGCTTCGGCTTCGCGGATTGCATCTGCAACGCTGGCGGCGACCCACTCCGCAGCGCCGTGCCGCATCAGCGCGGCTTTCGACAATTTCTGGATTTCGGCAGTCTCGATCACGGGCATGAGTGCGGTTCCTTGTGCGGTGTTCGGCCCGGTATACAGTCCCGTGATGGAATGTCATCCACACAAAGACCCCGCAAATACTGCTGCAAGTTCTGGACTTCGGCCGCAAACAGATTGATCCTCAGGCGGATGCGCCAAATGCCGGACCTGAAAAACCGGCACCCCGGCGCCGGGCCTAATCAGGGAAAGCACGCCATAGCGATCAAGATCGAAATGCTCCGCTGTTTTCAGGCGGTGGCCGACCATGGCAGCCTGACCGGCGCGGCCGAGGCGCTGGGGCGCACGCCTTCGGCCATCTCGATGATGCTGCGCCAATTCGAGGATGACGTCGGCGCGCCGCTGTTCGAGGGCGTCCGCAAATCCCGGCTGACCCCCTTGGGCACGCTGATCCGCGCCGAAGCCGCCCGCGAACTGGCCCATTTCGAACGCACCGTCGAAGCGATCGAGGCGCTGTCGCGCGGACAGGCGGGACATGTGCGCATCTCCTGCACGCCCTCCGTCGCGCAGACCATCATGCCACCGGTCCTGCGCGATTTCATGACCACCCATCCCGGCGTGCGCATCAATATCCGCGACACCGACAGCGCCGCCGTGCAGCGCCACCTGATAGAGGGCCGGGCCGATATCGGCATTGCATCGCTGCCGCCGCTGCCGGGGTTTCAGCGTTATTTGCTGTTCAGCGATCTCTACGGCGTGGTCTGCCCCGCAAACCATGCGCTGATACAGGATTGGCAGCAATTGACCTGGGCTGATCTGCACGGCGTCCGGTTCATTGCCAACGGGCTGTGCTCGCAGATCCCTGATGCCGGTTTTCAACCGATCCTCACGGCCTCCAACCTGATGGTGCGCAACACGGCGTCGATACTCGCCATGGTCCGTGCCGGTGCAGGGGTGACGATCCTGCCGCAATTGGCCGTCCTGCCGGAATTCTCCGATCTGGCATTCCTGCCGCTTCTCAACACCGAAGCGCGGCGCGAAGTCTGGTTGATGACGCTGCCCGACAACAGCGCCAGCCCCGCCGTAAATGCGCTGGCGCGGGCGATCCGCGATGAAAATCCTGATCGGGCGCCCTGATCGCACGTGACTTCAATTTTTCTGAAGTTAGCTTCACCACTTTGCGATTGCGTTGAATCGGGGTGACGGCGATTATGTAGTTAACGCGGTATCCCATGCCCTGACGTCCGGGGCAGGCACGCGTCACAACCCGGGGGATCATCGCCATGACGGACATTCAGAAGAACTATATCGCGGGCGAGTGGGCCGCCGGCCCCGCAGAGATCGAAAACCGCAACCCTTCGGACCTCAGAGATCTGGTCGGCGTTTATGCACAGGCCAGCGGCGATCAGCTGGAGCAGGCGCTGGACGCCGCCGCTGCCCAAGCCGAATGGGCGGCCTATGGCCTTGAGCGCAAGCAGGCCGTGCTGAACGCCATCGGAAGCGAGATGATGGCGCGCGCCGAAGAGCTGGGCCGCCTGCTGAGCCGCGAAGAAGGCAAACCGCTGGCCGAGGGCAAGGGCGAAGTGTTCCGCGCCGGTCAGTTTTTCACGTATTACGCAGCCGAGGTTCTGCGCCAGTTGGGCGAGAATGCGGATTCAGTGCGCCCCGATATCGAAATCGACGTCCGCCGTGAGCCTGTCGGAACGGTGGCCATCATCAGCCCGTGGAATTTTCCCACCGCGACCGCCAGCTGGAAGATTGCGCCTGCGCTGGCCTATGGCAACGCGGTCATCTGGAAGCCGGCCAACGTCACTCCCGCCTCGGCCCATGCGCTGACCGAGATCATTTCGCGGCAGGACATCCCCAAGGGGCTGTTCAACCTCGTCATGGGCGCGGGCCGGGATGTAGGCCAGCGCCTGGTCGAAAGCCCCAAGGTCGATGCCATTTCCTTCACCGGCTCGGTCCCCGTAGGACGCGGAATTGCCGCGGCAGCGGTGCAGAACTTTACCCGCGTGCAGATGGAAATGGGCAGCAAGAACGCGCTATTTGTCACCGACGATGCCGATCTCGACTTGGCGGTCACGCTGGCACTTGGCGGTGCGTTTGGCGGCACCGGGCAGAAATGCACCGCGTCCTCACGGCTGGTAGTCATGGACGGTCTGCATGACGCGTTTGTCGATAAACTGGTGGCGGGCGCCGAGGCGATGAAGGTCGGTCACGCACTGACCGAAGGCATCCAGTTGGGGCCCGTCGTCTCGGAACAGCAGCTCAGCGAAAACCTCGCATGGGTGGATAAGGGCAAGGCCGAAGGCGCGGAACTGGCGTGCGGCGGCGTGCGTCTGACACTGGATACCGACGGCTATTTCATGTCCCCCGGCGTGTTCCTGAACACCACCAACGACATGCAGATCAACCGTCAGGAAATGTTCGCGCCGCTCGCGTCGGTCATCAAGGTCGGCAGCTATGACGAGGGCCTTGCCACCGTCAATGACACCAATTTTGGCCTGACCTCCGGCATCGTCACCCGCTCGCTCGCCCGCGCCACGCATTTCCGCCGGCACGCCCGCACCGGTGTCGTCACCGTCAACCTGCCGACCGCCGGCACCGATTATCACGTCCCCTTCGGCGGGCGCGGCGACAGCAGCTATGGACCGCGCGAGCAGGGCCAGACGGCGCGCGATTTCTATACCATCGTCAAGACGTCCTACATCGCGTCGGGCAAGCCCGCATGACCCTGCGCATCGACTGCCTGCAATACGCCAACTGGTCGGGGAAAATCTTCCGCCAGATGCGCGAGGGCGGGCTGGACGCCGTGCATGTCACCATCGCTTACCATGAGAATTTCCGCGAAACGGTGCTGAATATCGAGCAGTGGAACCGGTGGTTCGAGCAGTACACGGACCTCATCATGAAGGGCCAATGGGCGGGCGATGTGCGCCGCGCGCATGAGAGCGGCCGCACGGCGATCTTCTTTGGCTTTCAGAATCCCAGCCCGATCGAGGACGATATAGGTCTGGTCGAGGTGCTGCACGATCTGGGCGCGCGCTTCATGCAACTCAGCTACAACAACCAGTCCCTGCTGGCGACCGGCTGCTATGAGGCTGAGGATCCCGGCATCACCCGCATGGGCAAGCAGGTGATCAGGGAAATGAACCGCGTCGGCCTTGTGATCGACATGAGCCATTCAGCGGACCGCTCGACGATCGAGGCAGCGGACCTTTCGGAGCGGCCCATCACCATCACCCACGCGAACCTGAATTCATGGCAGCCCGCGCTGCGCAACAAACGCGACGACGTCATTCGCGCGGTGACGGAAAACGGCGGCATGATGGGCTTTTCCGCCTATCCGCACCATCTGAAAGACAAGTCCGACTGCACGCTGCAAGGGTTTTGCGAGATGATCGCGCGCGCCGCCGAAGAATTCGGACCCGAGCATTTCGGCATCGGCACGGACCTCTGCCAGGATCAGCCCGATAGCGTTGTCGAATGGATGCGCATGGGCCGCTGGTCCAAGGAGATTGATTACGGCGAAGGCAACGCCGCCGCGCCCGGTTTTCCGCCGCAGCCCGATTGGTTCAGGGATAATCGCGATTTTCCGAATTTCGAGCGCGGGCTGCGCGCCGTCGGTTTCGACAAGGTCGAAGTCGACGGCCTGATGGGCGGCAACTGGTTGCGGTTCTTCGACGAAAACTTCACTCCGCGCGGCTCCGCGCTAGATTTGGCAGGTGTATCGACGACGCGGGGATGAACCGGCGGCATTGCAAAGGGACGTGGCACGAACTGGAACGGGAAACAGGGCGACCTCATTTGGCCCGCCCAAGTATGGGAAAAGAGAAACGTGATGCAGATCGATCACTCCGCCGCACTTGCTGCCATGCGCCAGCCCGATCAGGTCATGCGGCTGGAACGGTTGGGATCCTTTCATCAGTGCCGCCTGTCTTTCATGCGTATCCTGCTGCGCCGCCTCAAGGCAGAAAACTGGCAGTTCGAGCGCGCCAAATTCGATATCGATGCGCGTGGTGTCGGCACCGCAGTCTACGCCGCACACGGACCCCAGCGCAGCTATAGCCTGATCGCCTTTGCCAAGGACCTGCCCCCAGAAAAGCGCTCGGACAGGGTGATTGCCACGGAATGGGACGCAACGTTCACCCTTTTTGACGGCATCCCTACCGACGCTGACATCACCCGCTTGCGCGCCAACGTGCCGCTGCAGGAGGCAGGACGCATCAGCCAGAGCGAACTGTCGCTGAGCCGGGCAAACCGCTCGGTTCGGCTGTGGGACCATGTCGTCGCATCCCTGGCTTCGGGCACACAGCCGGACGCCGAAACAATCGGATGCGTCGGATACCTGATGCGCACGACCGCTGTTTATGGCTCGGGCAAATTCGGCGCGGCCGATCGTGCCGCCACCTCGGACAGGCCGGAATTTCAAGCGCCCTACCAGATCGAGATGCTGTCGGTCTACCTCACCCGCGCGTTCGTCATGGACCTGGTCGAGCACGCAGCCCGCCAGCGCGCGCCAGATACTGCCGTGCCGCTCGACCCGGCGTTGCGCCGCCGGTTTGGCGTCGGCAACTCGACAGGACTGGGCATGGCGCCCTACCTGTTGAACCACCCTGCTCTGCTGCATAGCTGGATTGCTGCGCGCGAACTAGCTCTGGCGCGGGTGCGCGCGGTGTCGCATGCGGACCCGCGCCACGTGGACACGTTTCGCCAGATGGTCGCCCGCGCGATCCTGCATGCCGATGCCTGGCGCAGCGATCACCCCGCGCAGTTGGCCAAGCTGGAGGATCTGCGCGCTGATCTGAAGCGTCTGGCCGCACATCTGGAGGCGACAGACCTTGCCGGCAACCGACCCTGGGATCGCCTGTGGCTGTGGGCCGAGCAGGCATTGACGCTGGAAGGGCAGGAACAGCTGGTCTCGCTTCTGCTGGAGCCCTACGCGGACCTGGTTGACGATCTTGCCGACACGATGGCCTGCGACGAGGACAGGAACTGGCGCATCGTCGGTGCGATGTCCTGCGATCGTCTGCGCGAGATCATCACCGACGTCTATGGATGGGCGCTCGATATCGACTGGACCGCTCCCGAGGCGCAGGCGCGTGTCTGGTATGTCTCGCAGGCCAAGCTTGAGCCACGTCTGGGCCAGCGCAGCCTGGATGAGTTTGACGCCTACGAACAACCGCTCAGTCCCGGTCGGGATGCGGCGCGCGCAATGCAGGCGCTGGCGGCGTTCACCGGTCCGACCGTCGCCTCCTTTGTGCTGGCCCATCCCGAACATCGCCATATCGTGCGCCGGGCCCAGACCGCCGACCGCCTGCCCTATGCCGAGATCCGTAGCAACACCATTGGCGCAAACCTAATGCCCATCGACATGCTCCGCGCAAAGCTCAGCTTTTTCGGCGCCTGCCATTTCGATCCCCGGTCCGACCGCTGGGTGCGCATCAACATGTTTCAGAACGCCCCCTATCCGCATGAACTGGCGGGCGGTGACGCCGACGACTGGACCTTCCCGCCATTGGAGGAAACATGAGCTGGTCCCTGAGCGAGATCGAAGGCCTCACCCGCAAGGCGGCCCGCGGCGCCGGGTTTTGCTGGGGTCTGGCCGATGAGGCAGGCAAGGCCGCGCGCTGGCTTGCCTCCTACGGGCTGCCCGGCCCCGAAGTGCTGGCCGATTTCCTGGAAGCGTTCGACGGCACGCCCCACGCCGAAATGCGCCCGCATGATGTGGATGCGGCCCGGTGGCAGGCCCATTGCGGCACGATCTGCCCGATATCGGCGGGCACCGCCCTGTGCGATCTGGCCCAATGCGATATCCCGATCCGCGACATATGCATCATAGCCTGCGCCCAGCCCCTGTTGCTGTTGCCATTCGTAAGCGCCGCCGCCGAGGATGGCGGCCAGCCGCTGCGTCTGACATGGAAGGGCGGCGATTTCTCGTTTGTTGGCGATGCCTGCGGACAGACTACGGCGCCCTTGACGGCGTGCGCCGATGTGCACGTGACGCATGACCGGGCCGAGCAGCCATCTTTGCCGCCCCGTCAGATGCGCTACGATCTGGACGCGGCTTGCGCAGGGCGCCTCGCCGCCATGGCGGCCCGCACCTATGCCCCCGACACCGAAGAGAGCCGCATCTCAGGCGCCGGCGCGGGGCTGACCGACAACGACTGAATTGTCCGGCCTTCTGGCAGCACGCGCTACCGACTGGGGAAATCTGCGGCAGCAATCCAACGCTCGGGCCATGTCGCGAACCGTGCGGCAGGGCACATTCAGGCACAACCGCCATGCCGTCGTCGTTCAGGGCCTGCCCGCAACGAACATTCCAAACCCGCCCTAGACCCGGATTTCGTCGTATTCGGCGCATGGACACGTCGTTTCCCGCCGTTGCCGCCGGTCAAAAATGTTAACTTTGGCCCGGTCAGGGGACCAGATCGAGCCTGCGCTGATTCGCCGCAGCCGACCTGTACGTTCCTGTCGAATAACCAAAGGGACAGGACAACAACATGAGCATCAAACCACCATTCACGGATATCAATATCCAAAAGGCCCCATCGGGCTTTTACCAAGGCAACAGCCTGCCTATCGCACTCATATCGAAAATATCCATGGCGCTCCTCGTCATCTGGGCACTGGTTTGGCCCGCCAACGCAAATGGCGTGCTTGGCAGCCTCAACTGGAGGCTGCTGGAAGACTTCAACGCATTCTACATCCTCATCGTCGGTTTCTTCGCCTTCTTTCTCTTCGTCGTCGCGGCGCTGCCTCAAACCGGCAGGCGGATCATGGGCATGCCGGGCGAGGCTCCGGAGTTTTCCAATTTCTCGTGGTTCTCGATGATGTTCGGCGCCGGTCTGGGTGTCGGTCTGATGGTGTTCGCCACGGCAGAGCCGCTTGGCCTGTGGGGATCAAACCCGGAAATCCTCAAAGGTGGCGTCACCGCCAATACCGCCGAAGCAGTGCAGTCCGGCTATCGCTACACCTTCCTGCACTACGGTTTTCACGCCTGGGCGATCTACGTGGTCACGGGTCTCTGCCTGGCCTATTACGCCTATACCCGCAACATGCCACTGACGATCCGTTCGGCACTGACACCGCTTTTCGGCAAGTATATGAACGGGCTGCTGGGGCATGTCGTCGATATTCTGGGCATCGTGGCCACGATTCTGGGGGTGTCCGTCACTATCGGATTTGGCGTCAGCCAATTCATCGACGGCGTTTATGCGATCACCGGCATGGACTGGATGATGGACATGAGCGGGGACGTGCCTGCGCCGGGGTCCGTCGGCCTGATTGCCGGGCTTGTCGTGATCATGGGCATGTCGATCATTTCGGCGGTCTCAGGCGTCGGGCGCGGGGTCAAATACCTGTCGAACCTCAACCTTGTGCTGTCGCTGATCCTGCTGATGGTCTTCGTCGTTTTCGGCTCGTTTGTCTTCGCCATGTCAACCTACGGATCGGCCTTCATCGACTATATCCTGCACTTCACCCAACTCAGCTTTGGCCCGCATCTGCCGATGTCCGAGACGGCATTCGCTGCGGCCCTCCCGGCCGAAGCCGCACCGCTCGCGGGCGAGCTATACTCCGGCGCCACCGATGCCTGGGGATCGTTCGAGGCATTCCAGGGCGGGTTGACCGGTGCTGCGGCGGAACTGCCCGCGCAGGTCCAACAGGCAGCCTATGCGGCAGGAACCGAAGGGCGGCTGTTCGGCTGGCAGGCCGGGTGGACGACGTTCTACTGGGCCTGGTGGATCGCGTTTTCGCCTTTCGTTGGACTGTTCCTTGCCCGCATTTCCAAGGGTCGCACGGTGCGCGAATTCATCGTCGGCTGCGTATTGGCACCGGCCATGGTCTGCTTTGCCTGGATGACCATCCTCGGCGCCACGGCAATCGACCTGGAACTGACGGGCGGTGCCAACGGAGAGATCATCGGCGCGTCGAACACCGCCAAGCTTTTCGTGACCTTGGAGCAGATGATATCAGGCGGGTTCCTGACCGCTGTCACCGTGATGTGTGTCGTCCTGATCATGACCTTTCTGGTCACCTCGGCTGACTCGGGAATCCTCGTCATGAACACGATCATGTCGGGCGGCGCGGAAGAAACCGATATCAAGCATCGCGTCGTCTGGGGTGTAATCCTGACACTGGTCATTGGCACGCTTCTGGTGGCGGGCAAGAACGGTTCAGGCTCGGACCCGATGGAGGCACTCAAGAGCGCCATGATCATCGGGGCGCTACCGTTTACGCTGGTAATGGGGCTGATGTGCGTCGCGTTGATGAAGGCGCTCTACCGCGACGGAATGCGCGACAAGCATGCAACAGCAGTCGCCGCGGCTGAATAACTCTTCCTATGAACGCTGAAACGGCGCCCTTTGCGGCGCCGTTTTTTTGTCTGACCATACGTCACGTATTGGCGGGCGTCTGCGCCGGGGCATCCGCATCTTCCGCATTCGCCTCTTCCGCGTCCTCAAGTTTGACGGCCTCACCTGACAGAAAATTCCCGATGATGTTCAAGGCTTCGAAGTTTTCGCAGACCACCTTGAACACAACCAGAAACGGAACCGCCACAAGCGCGCCGGGGATCCCCCAGAGCCAACCCCAGAAAACCACGGTCAGAAACACCGCGACCGTGTTCAACTCCAGCCGCCGACCCACCAGCCAGGGCGTAATCAACTGGCCTTCGATCCCGGTCAGGATCTGATATCCCAGCGGCGCCAACAGTGCATAGCCCAGTGAATCGAAGGTCACGATGGAAAATGCGCCGACCAGAAGCGCGCCGATGAAGCCGCCCAGATAGGGCAGAAAGTTCAACAAAAACGCCGCGACGCCCCAGATGTAGGCGCTCGGCAGCCCGAGCGCCGTCAAAAACAAACCAATCGCGAGGCCCAGACCGGCGTTAATGACCGTAATGGTCAATAGATACCGCGAGACGCGCCGCTCGACGTCATAAACGGTACTGAGGGCGCGTTTCTTGCCCGCCATTGTCGGCATCGCCTGCACCAGCTTGAGGTAGAACAGCTGACCTGAGGACAGCAGAAAAAGCGCAAGGATCAGCGTGACCGCGAGAGTTGCACCAAACTGGGCGACCGTGTCGAACGCACTGTCGAGTAGGGTCGGCGGCTTTACCACGACTTCCTGAATTTCCTGTGTCGCGGACCCGTTTCCTTCCTTGCTGATCTTCTCGACTTCGGCTGTGGCGGCGCGCACGTCTTCCACGGCGTCGGACATGCCGCGCAGCTTTTGCTGGATTTCGACACCCATACTGGGAATTTCATCGCTCCACAGGGCGACGGTTCCGGCCGATCCGGCGATAATCCCCAAGATGAGGACGGCTGTCGCGGTTATCAGCACGAATCCGGACACCGCATGCGGGATCCCCACACGGGACAGCCAGCGCGACAGAGGGCTGAGCGTCAGCGCGAGAAGAACCCCAAGGACGATAGGAAGGATCAGGTCTCTTGCGAAATAGGCGGTCACGAACAGCGCAATCAGAACCAGAACCTGTAGCGAACGGCGGATGGATGGCAGGTCGTCCATGGCAAAGTCTCCGAAAATGTGTGGAAGATCAGTCAACAGACAACTTCCGGCAGGGCGAAAGGTTCAGATGTCAAATCATCTCGGAAAACCGCCAGTTCTGGCCATGATCCGGAAACTATATCAAATCATGGTTGCCCCCGTCGAGGATGATCGCCAGGCCGGCCACAACTGAGGTCGCCCGGCCATGCATGAATCAGCTGTCGCGTCCCGGTCTCGCTCGCCGCCCCGAGCCGTCCACGGTACGAATGCGCTGATCGCTGCGAGGGGGCCGGGCGGTGTCCCGCGCTTTGATGGACCAGCGTTTCATGCTACGATTTCTTCCTCAAAAGATGGCAAACAAACATATGGAAATTGACCATGAAACAAATATTTGTCCTTCTTTTCTTTTTGACCCCCTCAATGGGTGCGGCGCAATCCCACTGCAACGGGCAAACCCAGCTTGATGCCAATTTCTGTGCCAAAGAAAAATGGAGTGTCGCTGATCGCGAATTGAACCGCCTGTGGAACGAAAAGAAGCCGGTGGCCGACGCTCGCGGAACCGGCGCCGCGTTACTGGACGAGCAACGTGCATGGCTAAGATACCGCGATTTGACCTGCGAGCCGGAATTGCAGGCAGGCGGTAGCGCCGATCAGATGTTCTACTGGTCCTGCATGGAACAAGAAACGTTGCGACGCAGTCAGGTCCTGCGCGCGCTGCGTTAGATTTCCGCAGGCTGCTACCTCGGGCGTTATCGGGGGTTCAACGTTGCCAGAACATGGATCAGGCCGGCATCCCTAATATGACATGACGCCTGCCCGTGGTATTGCTTGTAAATCCTGTGGCCCACATATCGAAAGGAAGTTGCAATGATCAGCGTTCAACGTGCAGCAGTCATCGGTGCGATTTGTGTCTCGGTCGGTCCGGGCGTCGCCGTGGCGCAAAACCTCGACGTTCCCTTCAACACCTACTGTCCTCCCGACGCCCAGGCTGCGTGCTTCGGAGCGGCCACGGTGATGGGCCTCGACCCAAACGGCGACGGATTTCTTGCAGTCAGAACCGGGCCGGGTTCGAATTATCCCATGATCGGGCAGGTCCACAACGGCGACCGGGTCGGAACATTCGAGCATAGAAATGGCTGGTACGCGATCAGTTTCGGGGCAAACAACCGGCTTGGATGGGCTCATGGCAACTGGCTTGGCAATCATATCCCCTGAAGTCGAACCAAGCCTCGTGCGGCTGGGCTGCCTGAACGCGATCCGCCTTTATTCGACGTTGGCGCAGGCTGCGCCCGGATCATGCCACGCTGCCTCACGCACCCTCCCGCTCACACCGTACGGCGCGGCGGTGGACTCACACCGTATCTCTTTACCGCTCATCAACCACACACCTGTTGCCGCAGGTCCATTGCTCAGCCGAAGACCCTTTGCCTTGCATAGCAAGTGCTGTGCCCTGGCCCCCGGAAGTACCGAAAGGCAGCGTCTCGGTCAAATAATGCCCGGGCCGCACTGATGGCTGTTGGCCGGTCTGCGTCAGTCCGTGAACGTGTGACGCCGGTCAGCCATCAAGATCTCTTCTTTCTCTTGCCCACAAACATGATCTTCGCGCCTTGTGGATCATCGGTCTGGATCAGCCAGCCACTATTATCCGGCAATTCGGTCGGGCCGACCCGGACCGATCCGCCGCCCTTCTCGACCTTTGTCTTGGCGGCATCTATATCGGCAACCTGCATCGCGAAATTCCAGAATGGTTTGGCTTGCCTGTCAGGCGCATCCATCATGCCGCCGATCATTTCGCCGCCGTGGTCGATGAAAGTGTAGTCCCCCGCAGGCCCCATCGGCATTGCGCCGCCATTCCGCCAGCCAAGCAACTTGCCATAGAAATCCATCGCGGCTTTCTGGTCGGACGTGACCAACTCGTTCCAGCAGGCATGTCCGGTCTTCATCGGCGTGAACGCCTTGCTGCCCTCTTCGCTGCTGCCGCGCATCACATAGAACTGTGCGCCTTGCGGATCGCTGCAAAAGGCGAAACGCCCGACCCCCGAAATGTCCATCGGGTCAATATCGACGGTGCCACCCAGCGATCTGACCGTCTGTGCCGCGGCATCAACGTCCTCGACTGCGATGTAGAAAAACCATGTATCTGCCATGCCTTGCGCGTGGTCGGGCGTCCGCATCACGCCTGCGACGGTTTTGCCCTTGGCTGACGCGATGCGGTAGTCCACGTCCGGGCCGCCGGGCATTGCCTCGAACTTCCAGCCCATGACTCGTTTGTAGAATTTTGCGGCCGCGTCCGGATCATGTGTCATCAACTCGTACCAGACGGGGGTGCCTTCACGGTTGGTCATTGGCCTGTCTCCCTTTGATCTCGAAACGGATAATAGCGAGGGTTCGGGGCCGTTGAACAGGCTCGGCTTGTTGCCCGAGTGGATTTCCGCCTCGGGCTATGCTGCCCGGCCATGAGATGCGCAGCCTGTTCAGGCAGGGCTTGCGGAGACAAGCTGCGCAGAATTCTTTGCCCGACGTGCCTTCTTCTCGCCCAGCATCAGCATAGCGGGGGTGACGATCAGCGTCAGCACCGTGGCGATCACAAGCCCGCCCGCGATGGCCGAGCTAAGCTCGGTCCACCACTGGGTCGACGGCGCGCCATAGACAATCTCGCGCGTGAAGAAGTTCAGGTTCACGCCGATCACCATCGGCATCAGGCCAAGGGCAGTCGTCACCGAGGTCAGCACCACCGGCCGCAGACGTTGCGCACCGGTCCGCAGGGCGGCTTCCAATGGCGACAACCCGGCTTTCTTCAGGTCGTTATAGGTGTCGATCAGAACGATATTGTTGTTCACGACGATCCCGGCCAGCGCGATGACCCCGATCCCGCCCATCACGACGCCAAAAGGGCGGCCCGTAACGATCAGCCCGAACAGGACGCCGGTGATCGAGAAGACGATAGCGCTCATCACGACAAAGGCCTGATAGAAATTGTTGAACTGAATCAACAGGATTACGAACATCAGCACAATGGCGGTCACGAACGCACCAACCAGAAAGACCATCGCGTCGGTCTGGTCCTGAGCCTCGCCGGCAAATGCGGCCTCAACGCCGGGCGACAGATCCATATTGTCGATGGCCGATTGCAATGCGACGACCTGGTCGTTCACCAGAACGCCCGGTGCCACATTCGCCTCGATGGTGATGACGCGGCGCTGGTCGACACGCGTGATCGTGCCGCTGCGCGGCGACGGCTCGAACGTGACGAAGTTCGAGATCGGGACAAGGCCCGCCGAGGTTGGCACGCGCAGCGTCTGAAGTTTCTCCAATGTGCGCTCGCCCGACGGGAAGCGCACGTTGATGTCAACCGATCCATCGGCGTCGTTCGGGCGGTAATCGGCCACGGTGATGCCGCGGGTCAGTAGCTGCACTGCCTGCCCGAGGGTCGATATGTCGGCGCCAAACCGCGCGGCCTCGGAGCGGTTCACCGCGATGCGCCATTCAACCCCCGGCAAAGGCCGCGTGTCAGTGACGTCGGTAAAGCCGCCGATATCCTCCATCGCCGCGCGGATCTTCTCGATCGCCGCCGCCTGCGCCTGCGGGTCGCGGGCACGCACGCGCAGATTGATGGGCTTGCCCGCCGAGGGGCCTTGCGATGCCGTCTGCACCTGCACGTCGATGCCGGGGATCGTGGCCATATCGGCGCGGATATCCTCGCCAATCAGGGCGGCGGTGCGGCGGGTGTCCCATTCCGTCAGTTCGATCTGGATGGTGCCGACCAGGTCGGCCGCATCCTGATTGCTGCCGCCCGAGCGCGCATAGACCGACGCGATCTCGTTGTAGGCGAACAGGCGCTCCTCGACCCTGCGCACCAGCGCGTCTTTCTCATAGATCGAGAAGTTGTCGCGGGCGCGGACCTGCACCTGTGCGAACTCCGGCTCGATCGAGGGGAAAAAGCTGATGCCGTTGCCGAACTGCCCGTAGGCGCCAAAGCCGGCAAGCAGGAAGGAAATCGCCATCAGCAGCGTCGCCCAAGGCCGCAGGATCGCGAATTGCAGCACTTTGACATAGCCGCCTGTAAACCCGCCCAGATCGCGCGGATCGCCCTGCTCGGCGGCGTGGAGCGTTGCCTTGTCCCTGGCCGATTGCGGAGGCTTCTTGCCGATGAGGCCGCCGACGACGGGGATGAAAATCAGCGCCATGAAGAGGGAGGCAGTCAGCGTCAGGATGACGGTGATCGGCAGGAATTTCATGAACTCGCCTACGGTGCCGGTCCAGAACAGCAGCGGAAAAAACACGCTTAGCGTCGTCGCGGTGGAGGCGATGATCGGCCAGGACATGCGCTTGGCCGCAAAGGCGTAGGCGGTCTTTGGTTCGTCCCCTGCCTGCAGGCGGCGGTCTGCCAGTTCGGTGGTCACGATGGCACCGTCCACCAGCATCCCGACAACGAGGATCAGCGAGAACAGCACGACCAGGTTCATCGTATAGCCCATGAACCAAAGCGCCGTGACACCCGCCAGAAAGGCGCCCGGAATGGCGAGGCCCACCAGCAGAGCCGACCGCATTCCCAGCGCCCAGACAATGACGATCATCACGAGGATCACGGCGGCGATGACGTTCGCCTCCAGATCGCTCAGCATGGTTTCGACCTGCTCGCTTTCGTCCTGCATGTAGTCGATCGTTACGCTGGCGGGCCAGTCGGCCTGCGCCTCTTCGATCAGGTCGCGCACAGCGGCGACAGTTTCGATAATGTTCGAGCCGGAGCGTTTCTTGACCTCCAGCGCCAGCGCGGGCTGGCCGTCGATGCGGGCAAATCCCGTCGGGTCCTCGAAAGTGCGGCGGATCGTGGCGACGTCGCCGAATGTCACGACCGTGTCACCGCGCACCTTGATCGGCAGGGCCATGACGTCCTCGATATTCTCGATCAGCCCTGGCACTTTCAACACGATGCGGCCCGCGCCATTCTCAATAGCACCTGCCGCGATCAGCCGGTTGTTGCGGTTGATCTGGCTGATCAACTCCTCGAAGCTGATATTGTAGGTCTCGAACACGGTGGGGTCGATCAGCACCTCCAGCAATGCGTCACGCGCGCCGCCCACATCGACCTCCAGCACGCCTGTCAGGCCTTCGATCCGATCCGAAAGGTCCTCGGACAGGCTGTTGAGCGTGCGCTCGGGCACCGGGCCGGAGAGGATCACCGTAAGGATTGGGAAAAGTGCCGTATTGATTTCGGTCACGACCGGATCGGTGGCGTCCTCGGGCAGCTCTGGCTTGGCGCGGTCGACGCCTTCGCGCACCTTGCGCAGCGCCTCTTCGGCGTCAAAGCCCGGCTCGAATTCCAGTTGCACGCTGGCATAGCCTTCGCCCGCGTTGCCCGTCATCTGCTTCAGCCCGGTGATCGCGCTCAGCTCGGTTTCCAGCGGCTCGATCAACAGGCGCTCGGAGTCTTCGGGCGAGATGCCATCAACGCCGGTCGAAACGTAGAAGACCGGGATCGGTATTTCGGGCGAGCTTTCCTTGGGAATCGTCACATAGGCGAAGGCGCCCACAGACAGGATCACGACCAGCGCCATGACCACCACGCGGGCGCGGCTGAAGGCCGCGTCGATGATCCCGTTCATTGGATCATCTCCTTCGGAGACGCATGGTCGGGCCCATCGGCCGGGAGGTCCGTGTGGGGCACGGTTGCGATGATCTGACCGCTGCCACTGCGCGCGGCCTTGGCCTCGGGCGCGCCGGGGGCCGGGCGCTGAGCGGCGGACAGGCTGTCATCGCCATCCGGTTGCGGATCGACCGTCTCGCCATCATTTACGAAGCCCTGACCGATGGAAATGATCTGCGCCTCATCCGGCAATCCCGACACCCAGATGCCGTCAGTCTGCGCGCGCACGATGCTGATCTCGTGAAACTCCACGATATTGCCGTCGTTGACGGTCTTGATCCCCAGCGCGCCGCCCGTGTCCAGCGACAGGATCGCGGGCGAGACGAAATGCGCAGTCAGTTCAGCCGTGGGAATACGTAGCTGCGCGCTGATACCGGCAGGAATGGCGCCATCCTCGTTCGCCACTTCGACTTCGGCCAGGAATGTCCGGGTTTCGGCGTTGGCGCTCGTGCCTATAAATCGGACGGTGCCGGTCTCTGTCTCGCCGGTGATGAAGGCGACCTTGGCGGTTTGCCCGACCTTGATATCGCGCCGCGACTGCTGCGGGATCTGGATGCGGATGGTCAGCGGCGTGTTGTCGACGATCCGGCCTATATCGGTGCCGGTCGACACAAATTCGCGCGGGTCTATGTCCAGGGTTTCCAGTCGCCCGGCAAAAGGCGCGCGGATTTCCGTATCCCTGATGGCCTCTTCGGCGGCGGTCACGCTTGCCTCGGCTGCGGCCAGCGTCGCGCGGGCCTGCACGGAGCGGTCCACGGTGGCCACGCCGCGCTCGACCAGCGCGCTGGCGTTGTCGAACTCGCGTTGCGCGCGCTTGAGTTCCTCCCGCGCCTGCGACAGATCGGACCGGCGTGCGGCGGTATCGAGACGCGCGATCACCTGGCCCGCCTCCAGCAGTGCGCCCTTGCTCACCAGCAGCTCCGCAACTTGGCCCGACGTCTCGGCCCGGATCGCCGTATCGCGATCGGGCAGCGCCTGACCCTCGGCCACGAAGACCTGATCGACGGGTTCCGCGACAGAGCGGCGCACGGCGACCGTGACGGCCTTGGATGCCTTGGGCGCGGCGACGGGTGCGGGATCAGCGGACGGCACGATGTATCCGCTGCCCATCCAGCCGATGATGGCAACGGCAAGCCCGCCCGCGACCCATCTGGAACGCGTCGATCCCCTGTCGCTTTCAAAGCTGAGCGTCTTGCGCCCGCCCGGTGATGTATCGGTCATGATCTGATCTCCGAGGACGCGATCACCCGCGCTGATCGCGGGTGTCGCCAAGAATTGTCGGTACTCGATAGTCGATTTCCTGCAGATGCGCCCCACCTTGGCGGCGGAGCCCGCTGCGCCCACGCTGCCAAAGGGGTTACTCGGCGCGCACCCAGGACCACGCCGCATCGTCATCGGCAGCGTCGAACAGGCGCATCTCGAAGGGCATCATCGGCGCCACACCCGACGCCATCGTCTTCATCCAGCCCGGCGCGCCGACAACGGCGTAGCGGCCAAGGTGCGAAATCGCCCCGAACTTCGACCCCATCAGCGATCCGTCCATCAGAAGCGCAGGATCGAAGCCTTCGTAGTTCTTGAACCTGACAAGCAGATTGACCTTCTTGTCACCCTTCAAAAAGGGCTCCAAAGGTGTCAGGACCTTGTCCACGTCTTCTGCGGTGATCCGGCCGTCGATCTCATAGGCGATCAGCCCGCCCGAGCCGTCCGACAACAGCGTCACGCCGCCGCCTGCCCCATCCGCCGTATTAGGCGGCAGGTCGGATGCAAAAGCTTCGGCGGCCGCGACTTCGGACGACCCAAAGCTTTTCATGTTGATCATCGGCAGGACCGGATCAATCCACTTCAACAATGCCGCGAATGCCTGCACGTCCGTCACCAGCGCCATCCTGGCGATCTTGGACCACTCGGCCAGCATCCCGAACTCGAACCTGGCGTCCTCGGCCATCGCGTCGGCGGTGATGTCCTTCCAGCCTTCGGCGCGCACGATCAGCCCGAGCGGGCCGTCGCCCTTCAGCACCGGGGTCAGTTCGCGTTCCATCGTCTGGATGTCGCTTTTCTCCAGCACGCCGTCCAGAGTCAACTCCCAGACATTCGGCTTTAAATTTCTTACCTTCAACATGATTTTTCCTTTCCTCTCTTGCTTGGTTGAACCGGGCAACCTGTCCGCTCAGTTGCCGATGATCCCGCGCAGCATCAGGCGGTACTCCTCGGGATTTGACAGCCTCACGCTGGCGCGGGGCAGACCCAGCAGCCGGTCGATCAGAGCGGCCTCGGCAACCATCCGGTCGTTCAGAACGGCAGTCGCCGCATCAATGTCCCCCGCCTCCGCGGCCTTGATCGCAGTGGTCAGGACCGGCCTTCGGCCATCCACCAGCGCAAAAACGATATCCGTCGCAAGGTCGATGTCGGGCACGTCAAAGCATCCTTCGTTCACGCCCTCCGCGATCATCGCCCGCAGCACCGGCTTGGCCGCGGCCCCCGATGCATCCGCGATCCGGTGGAACAGAACGTCGTTACCCGGACGCGTCATCGCATCCACAAAGAATTTCATCTGGGGACCGCGCTCGGCCTTCCAGCGGCTGGATTCCGCAAGAAAGGCGTTGAACCTCGTCAGCGCATCACCCGTAGTTGCCGCATGGGCGGATTCGGCGGCGGCCAGCGCCTCCTGAGTGAAGCGCTGAACCACACCGTCGAGCAGATCTTCCTTGGCGGTGAAGTGATGGTAGAAACCGCCCTTCGAAATATCTGCTTCATTCAGGACATCGGCGACTGTCACGTCGTCCCATCCGCGGGCAAAGAACAACTTTTGAGCCGCATCCAGAATGTGCGTGCGCCGCTCATCCGGTGCCATGCGCAAACGTTTTGAAACACCAGCGACTACCGTTTTCGACATATCCGTCATGATCACCCCACTACAGACCGACTGTCGGTATGTAGTAACGCGTAGCGCAACCGTCAAGGAGCTATGCGAGTGATACACCCATCGCGACCGGTCGCCACACGCACCGTCTCGTCAGATAGGCTGGCCGCGCGATGATCGCGCAATTGCGGCCGCCGCAAGGCCAGCGAAATTCCGCTGATCACTTTCACCCTTGTGGAAACGATTCAATCTACGCGGTAGCGTAAAGAGAGAAGAAAATTATTTGAGCGCAAAGATACGGGACAAGTGCTGTCGGGCCGCCACATTTGGGAGGCCTTGCAATGACAACACCCTTGACGCCAGGAGTTTATGTTCGTGAAGCCCCGGGAGGCGCACGAGCGATAGAAGCGGCCCCTACAGCAGTCACAATCTTCGTCGGCGAAACCGAGCGCGGACCGGTCGGTCCGACACCCATCACCAGCGCCATCCAGTATTCCCGGTTATTCGGTGGATATATGCGCGAAGACAGCGGCGGCACTCCGGCCAGATTGTTCATGCCCTTCGCCGTTCAGGGTTTTTTCAACAATGGTGGACCGCGGGCCTACATCTTGCGGCTGGTAAGCGGCACGAACGCCACCGCGACCCTGGCCGTCGGAGACGGGACCGACACCGCGGCAGTAAACGCACGCGCGCCGGGCGCGTGGGGCAACGGTATTCGCATTGCAATCGCCGACGCAACCGATGGAGATGCCGCGCGATTCAACCTGCACGTGTTCTACCAAGCGCCGGGCGAGGCGAACCACACCGAAGTCGAGGTGTTCGATGGACTGTCCGCGGATCCGCTGGATGAAAAATACACGGTCGATCAACTGGCACGATCTGCTTTCGTGACGTGGACTGGAACGGCCGTATTCCGGCCCGTCAACGAGGGCGATCCGGCCGCCACACCGCCCGGCACGGCCTTGGCCGGCGGCACGGGCGGCGATGGTGCTGTCGCGGCAACCGGGTATCCTGCGGCATTGGCGGCGCTGGACGTATTGGATGACGCGGCCCTGATCGTCGCGGGATCGGACCTTATGCTGAACGCCGCCGACGCGGCTGAACACAACGGCATCATCAACGCCGTCCGAGCCTATGTCGAGGCCCGGCCGCAGCGCGATCTGTTTCTGGTGGCGGATGCGCCCCGCTCCACTGCCGAAACGGACCCGGTCGGGGCTGCGGTGACGGCAGCGCGCACCGGCATCAACACTTCCGACCACCTGGGGCTTTACTGGCCGCGCATCGTTGTCGGTG
This sequence comes from Roseovarius sp., assembly GCA_048267045.1. Classification (GTDB taxonomy): domain Bacteria; phylum Pseudomonadota; class Alphaproteobacteria; order Rhodobacterales; family Rhodobacteraceae; genus Roseovarius. The sequence goes on from JBLWYG010000028.1 coordinate 22,513, forward strand.
ATCCCATCGGTCTGGGGCGCAATCCGCAACTGGCCATTCCTGCTGCCGGGCATATTGCCGGGCTCTATGGCCGCACGGACGGGCGGCGCGGCGTGTGGAAGGCCGCCGCGGGCGTCGAGGCGGTCGTCGCCGGCGCCACCGAACTGGATTTTAACATCATCGACCGCGATCAGGACCGGATGAACCCGCACGGGCTGAACGCGCTGCGCACAGTGCCGGGTGCCGGACGGGTCGTCTGGGGTGCGCGGACCACAAGACCGACGACCGAATGGCGGTATATCAGCGTGCGCCGCACGGCGATGTTTTTGCGGCGGTCGATCTATAACGGCATCCAATGGGCCGTGTTCGAGGGCAATGATCAGACCCTCTGGGCGGCGTTGCGCGAATCCATCGGCGCCTTCATGGAGGCCCAGTTCCGCAATGGCGCCTTCGCCGGGGAAACCTCTCGCGAGGCGTATTTCGTCAAATGCGACAGCGACACCACGACGCCGGACGATCAGGCGGCGGGGATCGTGAACGTGCAAGTCGGCTTTGCGCCGCTGCGTCCCGCCGAATTCGTGATCGTGACCCTCAGCCAGAAAACGGCAACCAGCTAAAGGAGCGTTCCAATGCCTATGTTCAACGTCAATGCGCACCGGATCGACCCCTACAAGAATTTCCGGTTTCAGGTGGTCTGGGATGGTCAGGTCGTGGCCGCCTTGTCCAAGATGTCGGCGGTCAAACGCACGACCGAAGCCATCGAATGGCGCGCCGCCGGAGATTCCGGCATCGTGCGCAAGATGCCGGGCCGCACCAAGGTGGAACCGGTCACGCTGGAGCGTGGCCTGACCCATGACCGGCAATTCCTGCAATGGGCCAATCAGGTCAACAACCCAGACGGGGCGGCAGCCAATTCCCTGCTGCAATACCGCAAGAGCGTGCGGATCATCGTGCACAACATGCAGGCAACGCCCGTCATGGCGATCAACCTGAAACGTGCCTGGGTCAGCGAATTTCAGGCCCTGCCGGAATTCGATGCCAATGCAAATGCGGTTGCGGTCGAGACGCTGAAGCTGGAATGCGAAGGGTTCGAGATCGACGACGCGGTGGTGGAACCGGCGGAGACCTGATCACGAGGGGTGCTTTGCCCTGCGAATTGGAACGATCACATGGACCAGATCACGGGACTTCAGGAAATGCGCTTTTTGGCGCAGGTCGGTGGCGACACCGCGCGGCTGGCTGCCCTGGCCCGCGCAACCGGCGTTCTGGCTGCGGATGCCGACCCCGATCTGGCCGGGTGGGAGATCTGCCTGCTGGATCTGCGCCGCGCGCTTTCCGGCCCGCGCATCAGCGCCGAACTCACCTGCCCGGACTGCGGCGAAGGCGTGGCGCTGATCTTTGGTATCGACGATTTGCCAAAAGACGGTCGGCCCGGCGTCGAAGAGGTCGGCGGCGCGCAATTGCGCGATCTGCATCTGAGCGACCTTGAGGCGATTGAGGCCGCGGAGGGCAATCCGCTCCAGCAGGTTCTGATGCGGGCAACCGGGCGCGATGCAGACTGGGCGAAAGCCCAACTGATCAACGCCCCGACCGAGACGGTCGCAGTATTGGAACGCTGTATCGCCGGGCTGGATCTGCAACTGGCCACGCAATGCACCAAGTGCAACACTAAGATTTCCGCCCCGTTTGACGTGCAGGCCTTCGTCATGGCCGAGCGGGTCGGAACCGCCCGGCGGGTATTGGACGAAGTGCATGTGATCGCGCAGAATTATCACTGGTCAGAGGCGGACATACTGTCGCTACCACGACATCGGCGTCTGGCTTATCTGGCGCGGATCGAGCGTGACGCCTTGCAGATCGAGGTACACAATGCCTGATCCGGACACCCCTGCCAGCTCCAGCATCGCATTAGGCCCGCGTCTGGCGCGTTTGGTCGGCACCGGTCCGGATGCGGCTGCAAAACACGTCCTCTTGCGCCCTGTCCTGCCCGGTGTTCCGGCGGTGGAGGATCGACTGCCGGAGCCCGACCCGCCTGCTTTGCGGCGCAGCGAGGGCACTGATGCAACGCCGGCCGAGCGCGGACTTTCGCATGGTCGATCCATCGGGAAGGAAATGCCTGACGCGTCAGAAAAACTACCCGAAACGCGGCATCCGGTAGCGGCTGCCCTCAAGGCTGACCCTGACGCCGTCCCTGACCCTGCGCGGCGGGGTGAAGACACTGCGCCCGCAAGGGAAGGCATTGCCGAGCCGCCCGTTGCCGAGTCACATGACCGGTCTGCACCCCGCCCGCCGCCGGTGGTGTGCCCTGCCCCGTTGATCGACCGCATCCTGCGTGACAGCACAGACAGCCCGCCAACCATCCAGCCAAAGCCATCTGCCACACCGGCGCCCTCGGAGCAGATCCCATCAGAGGCGGCGCAAAGGTCTGGTGGTGCGCCGGATACTCCCGCCAAACCGCTGGTCATGACCGCAAGGGACCGGATCTTCGAGCGGATCATCCAAGCTCCCGAACGCGATGGCAGGCCCCGGCCTGAAAAGGCACCCGATGCTTCTGGCCCGGCGCAAGAGGCGCCGGACAGCATCCTGCCTGCCCGGCCGGTCAGCGGCGAATTGGCCTCCGTGGCCGAGCGGCCGAACGAGGCCAAGGACAACCCCCCCGCGCCCGACAGCCCCCGGCCGGGCGCACAACCCCAGCCCCCGCAACAACCCGCCCCACAGCCTGATCCGCTGCAGCCGAGGGAACCGGTCAAACCCTCACCGCCAAAGCCGCTGACGGCGAAACAACCCGAACCCAAACCGCCTGTCCGTGTCGAAATAGGCGCGTTGAACATCACTCTGCGCCAGCCTGATCCGCCACGCGCGCGGCCCGCGCTGTCGATCACCCGCAAAGCGCCGCGCGCGCATTCGATCCCCCTGCGCGGCTTTGGGGAGGATTGAGCAATGGCCGTATTCGAAAACCTGCATGATGTCGGCCTGACCCTGGCAGGGTATCTGCGGCGCAATCTGATGCCGGATCTGGCCGACGTGCTGGCCGCGCCGCCCATCGAGAACGCCGCCGGGTCGGCGGAGGCAATGCGCGTGTCGCTGATGTGGGTCACGCCGCAGCCGACCCACCGCAACGATCCTTGGATCACCGGTCCGGACGGGCAGGATCAGCCGCCGCCGGTATCGCTGAGCGGCTTCTACCTGATCACCGCCTACGGCACGACCGATGGCGGCGAGCCCAGCCAGGCCATTAACCGGCTGGGCCAGGCGATCCAGATTTTCGAAACCGGGTCGACGTTGAATCTGCCGCTTGCCGACGATCCGGCGACGCCGGAAATCGACCCAACTCCGGGAACCGGCCGCATGGATGTGGTGTTCGTGCCCACCGCGGCGGACCTCATGGAGAAAATCTATACGCCGCTGCAAATGCGGCATAGGCCATGGGCGTTGTTCGAGGTCGGCCCGATTCAACTGGCACGGCTGGTCGAAGCGCGCGCCGGACCGGACGTGGTGCGGCCCGGCGGCGTCCGTCTGGGCGATGTCGCCCCGATTGCGCCGCCGCGCATCCTGCGGGCTGTTCCGGGCCGCATCCGCGCGGGCGGCCGCATCATGCTGGAGACCGCCGAGGCCGGGACCGCGCAGAGCCTGCGGATCGGCACGGTCGAATTCATCTTTGCCGACACCCCTGTCGGGGCAGATCAGATCGCACGGCCCGATGCGCTCGGCCGGGTCTGGGCGGTTTATCCGGCGGCTGCGCCAGCAGGCGACGTGGATGCGGTGCTGCGCGGTGCGCGTATCGGATCGAACCCGGAGCCTGTTGCCGTCGCTGCTGCGGATGCGCCGGGGATCGACGCGCCTACGGCGCCATTGTCGCTGGGTGCCGACCTGATCCTGAACGGTGGCAATCTGGCGGCTGCCGAACGGGTCTTCCTTTGGCCGGATGCCGGTATTCGCGACCCCGGCGAAGTGCTGGATCTGGCCCCGGCCAGTGTGACGGCCTCAGCCGTGACGATCAGCGCCGCCACCCTGACCGGCGCTGGATTACGCGCCATTCCGCAGCGGGTGAGCCTGCGCATGACTGGCGGGACGTTCACGCCCCCCGTGCTGCTGGAGGTGTCGCCATGACCCCGCATGAGGCCCGCGTGGACTGGATGTATGATGCCGCCCTGTTTGCGGCGGAATGTCTGGTGCGCCTGCCGCCCGATGCGCCGCTGGATCCGCGCGCGCCTTATGAGCCGAACCGCGCCGCCTGGGCGTCGCGTGCCGCATCTGCACCCGAAGGCGATGTTTCGGACTGGGTGATGGCCGCCATCGCGGCCGCCGAGCGGCATTCCGGCGCGGCGGCCGCCTTTTCCATTCTGGCCGAAGACGAGCGCCTGATGCTCCCGACCCCGGCCAGCTTCGCCAGGATCGCGGCGGCGGGCCTTGGGCTTGACTATGACGCCGCGCTCGCCGCAGCGCTGGGGGGCAGCCCGCTGCATGAGGCAGACCTGATTGACATGGTCGAACCCGCCGGCACCGCGCGCCCTTTGTCGCAGCACGGCCTGCGGTTACGTGGCGCGCACGGCGGGCTGATCTTCGGCGCAGATCTGCCGGTGCATCCCAGGGACATCGAACCCCGGCCTGAACTGATCCTGTCACCGCAAGCGGCACGCGCAGCGGCGGGTCTGATGCAAGACGGCGGGGCGGTCTGGATACGGGGCGCATCGCGACGCCTGGCCCGGCAGTTTGCGCTGGATCTGGCCGGCGTGCTGTCGACCGATGCCGCGTTCCTGCAATGCCGCGATCAGGACACTCCGAAGCTTGCCAACCAAGGCGCCCTGAACATTATCGACCTGTTCGATGTCCAGACCGCGCCGCCCATGCCCGCACGCGGCGGGCTGAATTTTGCGGTAATCGCGCCGCACAGGCTGGACCATCCGGGATTTGCCGCCGTGGACGCACCTGCCGTGGGGCCTGATGATCTGGCCGCCCTGTGGGCGACGGTTGCGCTGGATGAGCGCGATCGCGCCACGCTGGCGCGGCGCTTCCATCTGACCCTGCCCGAATTGCGGGCTGCCCTGCGCGAGGCGGATGTGATCATGTCGATCCGCGCGCCTGCCAATGGTGTGCCCGCCCCGCCGCCGGACGGCGCCGTCATCGCCGAGGCCATTCTGCAGGACGGTGCCCGGCGCATGGGCCCATCCGTGACCAAGGTCGAAAGCGATGTGACGTTCGACGATCTGGTGGCCAGCGCCGACATGCGCGGCCAGTTGCAGGACGCCGTCAGCTGGCACCGCCATGGCGCACGGGTCTGGCGCGACATGGGGCTGACCCGCGATTCTGCCGATGCAAGGGGGCTGTCGCTGCTGTTTTCCGGCCCGCCGGGCGGCGGTAAAACCTTTGCTGCGCGGTGTCTGGCCAATGAATTGCGCCTGAACCTCTACCGCATCGACCTGAGCCAGGTTGTCTCGAAATACATCGGCGAGACCGAAAAGGCGCTGGCCCGCGTGTTCGAAGAGGCCGAAGCCGGGCATGGCATTCTGTTTTTCGACGAGGCGGACGCGATCTTCGGCAAGCGGTCCGAGGTCAAGGACGCCCATGACCGATACGCAAATATCGAGGTCGGGTACTTGCTGCAGCGTATGGAGAGCTTTGACGGGGTCATCATCCTGGCCACGAACCTGCGCGCCAATCTGGACCCTGCATTCCTGCGCCGCATCCGGTTTGTCGTGGATTTCCCGATGCCGGGCCGGATGGAACGGCGGCAATTGTGGGATCGCAACCTGCCGTCTGCCAAATGGCGCGACGCGGCTCTGGACCTGAACGATCTGGCCGATCGATTCCGGTTGTCGGGCGGCAATATCCGCAACGCGGCGGTGGCAGCCGCGCATCTGGCCGCGGCTGCCCGGACGCCGGTCGGCCACAGCCACATGGCCCGCGCCTTGGTGCGCGAGTTGGAAAAATCCGGCCTGCCGCGCGGCAAAAAGGATCTTGGTCCCTATGCCGAACATCTGGAGGGCCGAACATGACACGCGCCTTGGTTCTGGACATCGGACAGGTTCGGATTGACGCCCTCGGGAACCCCGAGGATGCAGACCGGATCAAAGCGACGCTGCGCGACGGGCTGGAGAAACTGGCCGAGCGGCTGGCATCCTCATCCTTCGGACGCGACCCCGAAGCGATGGGCGTGGCGCTGTCGCAATTGCAGATCGATACACTCAGCAGGGAAGACTGGCTTGACGCGCGCGGTGCGGCCCGCGTGGCGGACATCCTGTATCAGGCGATTTCAGCGGGGGGGCGGACCGATGGCGGATAATACCATCTCCTTTCAGCAAGGCGCGCTTGCGGTGTTTGACCAAGAGGCCAGCGGCGAGGCCGGCGCCATCGCGCGATTTCTGCCGTTCCGCTTCAACCCCGAAGATCTGAGCCGCCAATTGAGCATCGAACAGGCCCAAGGTCAGGGCGCGCAACCGGGCGGCGGCGCTGCCGGTAGTTCGGGCGAAGGTAACGCCGCCGATCAGGGCGCGGACGCCGACAGCGGCAGCCTGAAGGAAGCGTTCAGCGTCGTCTTGCGATTTGATCTGGCCTATCGCGAGGAACACGCCAACGCGAACATGCCGGTAGAATTCGGCATCCTGCCCGAGATTTCGGCCCTCGAAGACCTGATGCACCCGGTGGAAAGCGTCACCGATCAGCCTTCGGACGGCAGCGAGCCGACACGGGCACGCGGGCGCAGGCCCCTCGTGCTGTTCGTCTGGGGCGAACGGCGCGTCGTTCCCGTCAAGATCATCGGCATGGCGATCAATGAACAGTTCTTCAACGGCCAGCTTTATCCGACCCGTGCCGAGGTCGAATTGTCATTTGAAACGCTGGGCGAAGGGGATGCGCGCGACAACACCCGCGTTGCGTCCTCGCTGAAATTCACCGCCGACAACCGCCGCAAGATGGCGCGGATATATCTCGATACCACCGCCTCGCAAGGGGCCAACATCAACCTGCCAAGCTAGGGACCGCACATGCCCGTTGAGCGCAAAAGCCGTTATGTCCAGTCGCCGCGTGTCGCGTGGGTGCGTGCCGATGGCTCGGAAGTCGAGCTGATCGGGCAGACGCCGCGACCTGCGCGAGGGTCGGTTTTTGCCACCACCGCCACCGATTCCGACCGGCTCGATACACTGGCCGCCCGCTATTACCGAGACCCGGCCAAGCTGTGGAAAATTGCCGACGCCGGCGAACAGATCGACCCGTTCGATGCCGTTCAGCCCGGCAGCCCCATCGAAATTCCGCCGGACAAGTAGGGAGGACACATGGCCACCGGACGCATAGCCCTTTACCGCGATGGCGCCCCGATCGGGACGCGGGCCTTGTCACGCCTGACCGAACTGGAGCTGCGGCAGGGCGATGATGCGATCGGGATACTCCGGGTACGCTTTGCGCTGGCGCAGGGGGCGGACGGAACCTATCCGCTGCTCGACGCCGAAGGAATGGAGCCAGGGGCCGAGCTGTCGCTGGCATTGGCCGCGCCCGGTGGCAGCGATCAGCGCCTGTTCACCGGCTATCTGGCCGCCCTGCGCCCGCATTTCGAGGCGATCGAGGCCAATTCCTACGTCGATGTCGTCGCACATGATCCGGCCATCCTGCTGGATGCCGAAGAGCGCGTGGCAAGCTATCCCGACGCATCGGATGCCGATGCCGCGCAGGAAATCCTGTCCCGATACGGCATCGCGTTGCAGGCCACCGCGACCGATGCACAATCGGCAAAAGACGATCAGCTGTTGATCCAGCGCAGTACGGATTGGCGGTTCCTGAACGATCTGGCCCGGCGCAACGGGTACTCCGTTTTCTTCCGCGCAGATCCCAATGACGGCACGCCCGAATGCGTCTTCGGCCCGCCCGATCTGGAGGCCCCGCCGCAAGCGGACCTGACCATTCTGCGCGAGAATGCCAATCTGACATGGATCGATTTTCAGGTCTCTCACACGCAGCCCGCCCGCCGGGTGGGCGCGGCGATTGATACGCTGGGCAAACGGCTGGTGCGCGTGGATGCAGACATCGAAGTGCCCGTGCTGGGCGAAGACCTGTTTACCCGAAAAGCCGCAGATGGGCTGTCGCGGGTAGGTTCCGTGACACCGCAGAGGTTTCTGCGCGGCGCCGTCCCGCGCGATACCGCGCTGAACGCCCATGCCCGCGGACAGATGGCCGAAGACAGCCACGCCATCGAGGCGCGCGGCGAACTGGATCCCGGCCTCTACCGCAACCTGCTGCGCCCGCATGCACCGGTGCTGATCAAGGGCGTCGGCGACCGGTTGTCCGGCATCTATTACGTGCGCTCGGTGCGCACCGTGATGCGCGAGGGCGAGCTGAGCCAGAGCTTTGTCGCCGTCACGAATGCGCTGGGCCGGTCCGGCACCGAGGAATTCGGCCAGTCAGCAGAGGAGGAACCCGCGGCATGACGCTGGACGAACTCGCAGACGCCTTTCACAGGCTGGTCGAAAGCCGGTTTTACGGCAAATACCCGGCCATTGTGACCGATGTGGACGACCCCTCGCAGGTGGGGCGCGTCCGGGCGATCGTGCCGGAAGTCTTTGGCGAGGACGTCGTCTCAGGCTGGGCCACGTCAGCCGCGCCGGTCGGTGGCGGGGCGGGTCGCGGATTTTTCGCGCTGCCGGATGTCGGCGATACTGTCTGGATCGAGTTTCAGGCTGGCGACATCACGCGGCCGATCTGGTCGGGCGCATTCTGGGGCGCGCCAAGCTCGACCGGCGGGCAGGATGATCTGGGATCGCAAAGCGGCTCTGAAGCGCCCGAAGGGGCCGACAAACCCGCCGGACCGGGGCAGAATATCTGGCGCACGTCCGCCGGACATCTGATTTCGATGGATGACGATGGCGGCGTTGTCGTCGTCGCCGAAGCGTCGGGCGCTGAAATTCGGATCACTGCGGCCGGCGAGATTACCCTTACGGCGGACAAGATCAATCTGGGCGAAAACGCCGGGCAAAAGCTGGTTCTCGGCGACGCGCTGATGACGCTGTTCAACAGCCATACCCATCCCACAGGCGTCGGCCCGTCCGGCCCGCCCGTGCAACCCATGACCGCGCAGCACCTGTCGCGCGTGTCCAAGACGGAGTGACAGCGCATGTTGAATCCCATCGCCTTGACGCAGACGCTCGCCGCCGATTGGCTGCCGGATGAGAATGGGCCGCATTCGGGCAGCGCGGCCCAGTCCGCCGATATCTTCAGCCGCGTGGTGTCCGACTGGTTCGCCAGCGCCACCGCTGGGCCGTTTCCTGTGGCAACCGCGCAGGCCAATCGCGGCGTTCTGACCAATCTGGCGCAGAGCGCCTTGATGATCGGCAATCCGACAGCGGCAGGCAGCCTGCTGGCGACCGGGACCATGGTCTACATGACCGGTCAGGTGTTCGGTGCGGGCACCTCGGCCCCGCCCATCGCGCAGCCCTTGGCCGCGATCGCGATTGCCACGGCATTCACCGAACTCAGCCTCGACCGCGAAGCCCGCGCCGCCATGATCGGCGGTGCGGTCTTTGCGATGGCGATCACCTCGATCGTCACCTTCGCCGGTCCCCCTTTCACGGCAACAGTGGTATGAGGAAATCATATGTCTGAACGCTTCATCTCGTACCCCTTCGCCCTCGGCCCCCGGCTGGCACGCATCGATGTGGCGCAGCAGCGCGAAGGCGTGGCTGAAACCTCCGATGCGGATGTGCATCTGCGCGACAAGATCATGGCGATCCTGTTCACTGCGCCGGGCGAGCGGGTGATGCGGCCCTCCTTCGGGGCGGGGTTGAATCGGTCGATCTTTGAAAATCTGTCACCGCTGGCGCGGCCCGCGCTGGAATATCGCATCCGTGAAAGCCTGAACCGCGATCTGGGGCCGGAGGCCATTCTGGAGGACGTCGACGTCACGTTCGACGGCCCCGGCGGCGCGATCATGATCGCCATTGACTACATGCGGCGCACGGATCGTGTGCAGAACCGGTTGGAGATCGTGCTGTGACCGGGGCGGGCGCATATGGTCTGGTCTGGGATCAGGCCGAGATCGTTCCCGGCGGTTGGCAGGGCATCGAGACGCTGAACTTCACCGATCCGACCCCCGCAGGGCTGGCTGCAGAATTGCGGATCGCGCTGGCCAAGGCCTCGGACGGGTTGCAGCCCGGCGATGTTCTGATCGAAGGGCCCGATGGCGATGCACCTGGTTTTACCACCAGCGTCGCCGATGGGGATCCGGTCATTCTGGTGCAGTTTGCCGTTCCGGCTTCCGGCCGATTGCCGCGCGGACAACACCGGGTGCAACTGGCTACGGGTGGGAATGACCCGCTGCATCCGTTCTTTGCCGATGGCTTCTTCGACTTCTACATTGACTGTCCGGCGGGTGACTGCCGACCGGAATTGCCGCCAGCCGCGCGACCGGACGGGCCGGAACCTGCCATTGATCTGACCACCAAGGATTACAGCGGCTTCATGCAGGTGGCGCAGGATTGGGTGCGGTCCACCGACCCGAACTGGTCCGATCTGGCCCCCGCATCCGTCGAGGCGACGCTGATCGAAGCCTTGGCGCATCATGCGGAGTTGTTGTCGATCCATCAGGATCGCGTCGTGCAGGAAGGCTATATCGACAGCGCCCGCGAGCGGATTTCGCTGACCCGCCACGCGAGCTTTCTGGGGCTGGACCTGGATCAGGGCGCCACTGCTGAAACCATTGTCGCGATGGATGTCGGCGTTTCCGGTTTTCTGCCTTCGGGTACCCCGATCGAGCGGCGCGAGGGCGGCGGCCGCGTGACCACCCGCTTTGAAACTGTCGAGCCTGTCCTTCTTGACCCGCTCTGGAATGCCGGGTTTGCCGATCCGGCGGACGGGGCGGGCCTGCAAGCCGCGGCGTGGCCCGGTGCTGCGGATGCGATCCTGCCCGTCGGAACCTGCGGCCTGCTGATCCTGAACTGGGACCGCGCCCTGGTGCCCGGCCAGCGCATCGCCTTGGTGCAGGGCGCGCGCACCCACATCGCCACGTTGCGCACGATCCGCGAATTGCAGGCCCCCGGCTGGACCGCGCACCCGGCTGACCCCTTGGCTACAGCACCCGTGCAGGTGACCGAGCTGACGTGGGAGGAGCCGACAGAAATGACCTTTGCACCATGGGCAGACACCTCGGGGTTGCCGATGCTGATCACCGCCAACCTTGCCACCGCGCGCCACGGCGAAACGCGCATTGCCAGCACTGCCCCCGGTCCGGGCATGATCGGGTTCGGAGACGGCAGGCGCGATATCGTAGCCGCCTCCGATGCCACGACCGGGCAGCTTTTGCTGCGGGCCCTGCGCACCCCGGAAGGTGACATATTGATGGATCCGGGCACGCCGCCGCGCCCCGCTGTGTCGCTGACAATCGACGACGAAACCTATAGCTGGCAGCCCAACCTGCGGTCCTCTGCCGGGTTCGACAGGCATTTCACGACTGAGCGCGACAATGATGGCTCTGTCTGGGTCATGCTGGGCGACGGGGTGCGGGGCCGCGCAGTGCCTTTGCCGGGTGACACGGCCCTGCCCGACGAAACCCTGACGCTCAGCTACCGCCACGGCGATCCGGCGGCAGGCAATATCGGAGCGTTCGCGCTGAATGCCGTTGGCCGAATTGCCACCAATGACACGCTGAATACGGACGTGGATGCGCTGGCGATCATCGCCGCGACCAATATCGCGGTGGCGACCGGCGGGCGCAGACCGGTGTCGCTGGACCTTGCCCGCCAGCAGATCCCCGAAAGCATTCGGCACCCCGCGTTGGAACGCTGTGTCACTGCCGATGACTACCGCCGCGCCGCCGAAATGGTGCCGGGGGTGGCACAGGCAGCGGCCAAGCCCCTGGGCGGCATCTTCAACACCATCGCGGTGCTGGTCGCACCCGACGACACGGACGCGCTGGACGAAAGCCTGGCGCAAGCCGTCTGGTCACATGTGGATCGTCTGCGCATGGCGGGGCGGGAACACATCGTGCAGTCACCGGACTATGTGCCGCTGGATATCGCGCTGTTGCTCTGCCCGTCCGACGGGGCCGAGGCGGGGCAAGTGCGCGATCAGGCGCGCAAGGCTCTGGTGCCGGGGCCTGCGGCGCGCCCCGGCTTTTTCCACCGGTCGCGCATCAGCTTCGGGGCCGAGGTGCGGCTGGCCGACATCCTGGCCGAGGTTCAGCGCCAGCCTGCGATCGGGGCCGTGCGTGCGCTGGCCTTCCGCCCGCTGCTGGACGCGGGCAGCGATCCTGTGCGCCGGGTGATCCGGCTGACCGCGACCGAGATCGCGCTGTTTGCAGGCGAAGATGCCCGGCCTGACCGGCGCCGCCTGACGCTGGGCGGCCAAGGCGTTGGTCCCCCTCGACCGCCCCCCGCCCCCTCCGTGCCCCCGCGACCCGCCCCCGGCCG
>JBLWYG010000029.1:0-34807 GCA_048267045.1 Roseovarius sp.
CCCTGATTGACGTGATGCACGATTGTCGTGCTTTCGGGATCATAGAGTGACTGATCCTCTGGCAGGACGCCGCGTTCCACCAAAAGCGTTTCCAGGAATTCGTTGCCCTCGTCGGTAAAGGTGCAACTGCGTGCCTTTTCGTCGATCGTGAAATGCTCGTCCGCCAGTTCGGGGATCAGCTTGTCGATGGACAGATACAGATCGCTGCGGTCCTGCGCCGGGCCGGAAATAATCAGCGGCGTGCGCGCCTCGTCGATCAGGATGCTGTCAACCTCGTCCACGATGGCAAAGTTATGCCCGCGCTGGCTCATCTGGGTCAGCTCGGATTTCATATTGTCGCGCAGATAGTCAAAGCCCAGCTCGTTGTTCGTGGCATAGGTCACGTCACAGGCATAGGCGCGCTGTTTTTCGTCTTCGGGCTGCTGCGGATAGACCACGCCGGTGGTCATGCCCAGCGCGCCGTAAACCGCGCTCATCCATTCGGCGTCCCGCTTGGCAAGGTAATCGTTGACGGTGACGATATGCACGCCCTTGCCGGTCAGCGCGTTCAGATAGGCGGGGAACGTGGCAACCAGCGTCTTGCCCTCGCCCGTCTTCATTTCCGAGATGTTACCCTGATGCATGAAGATACCGCCCATCAGCTGCACGTCGAAGGCGCGCAGCCCCAAGGAACGGCGCGCAGCCTCACGGCAGTTTGCAAACGCCTCGGGCAGCAGCGCATCCAGCGTCTCGCCGCCCTGCACGCGTTTGCGAAGCTCGTCCGTCTTGGCGATGATGCCGTCGTCGTCCAGCGCCTCGATCTGAGGCTCCAGTGCGTTGATCTTGTCGATCAGCGGGCGCGTTGCCTTGATCTTGCGGTCGTTCGAATTACCGAAAACCTTACGGGCGACCGTTCGAATACCCAGCATGTTCAATCTCAATCCCGTTTGTGATCAGTTTCGCGCCTGGCGATGCCTTGCCCCGTTTCCATTGCCACCCTACATCGGGCAAGGTATCAGCGGGAAAGCCTGTGTTGAAAGGCGATGTAAGGGCCTGCTGGCTAAGTGTCAACGTCGCGCCCATGTGCGCGGCACCAACAAACCAAACTGCGAAGGAACCGTCATATGTTCGACCGTCTCAAACCGATTGCCACCTCTGTCCTTCTGGCGGGGGCACTCGGCGCCGCGCCGGTCCTGGCCGACGACAGCGCTCCGACCGCAGACACCGTCGTCGCCACCGTCGGCGACACCGAGATCACGCTGGGCCATATGCTGGTACTGCGCGCCGGGCTACCCGCGCAATTCGCGCAGGTGCCTGCCGAAGTTCTCTTTTCGGGCATACTTGATCAGCTGGTGCAGCAAACACTGCTGGTGAATGCCCATGAGGGCGATCTGCCCAAGCGCGCCGAACTGGCGCTGGAAAACGAGCGCCGTGCGCTGATTGCCTCCGAGGAAATGGCCGACATCGTGGAAACCGCCGTGACGGACGAGGCAATCCAGACCTATTTCGATGACAACTATGTGGGCGGCGAAGGCGTCACAGAATTCAAGGCCGCCCATATTCTGGTCGAAACCGAAGACGAGGCAAAGACCCTGGTCGAAGAGGCGCGCGGCGGCGCCGATTTCAGCGATCTCGCCAAGCGGCATTCCACCGGCCCATCCGGCCCCAGCGGCGGCGAACTGGGCTGGTTCAGCGATGGTATGATGGTAGAGCCATTTCAGGAGGCCGTCGCCCAGATGGAGCCGGGCAGCATAAGCGATCCGGTGCAGACGCAGTTTGGCTGGCACGTGATCAAGCTGGACGAGACCCGCGAAAAGGAAGCCCCCAAGCTGGACGAGGTGCGCGTCGAGATCGAAGAGGCCCTGCGCCAGAAGGCGATCGAGGCCCGCATCGACGAACTGCAAGAGGCCGAAAGCGTTGACCGTGCGGCGGGTGATGGGATGGACCCGGCAGTGCTCAACCAGGTCGACCTTCTGGAAAAGTAGAAAAGCGTGGCAAAGAACACCTCCGTCTCGCCGCTGGCACCCGCTGCGTTTCCGGATCTTCCGGTCATCGAGGGCGTCCGTTTTGCCAGCATCGCCGCCGGTGTGCGCTATTCAGGGCGCACCGACGTGATGCTGGCACATCTGGCGCCGGGCAGCACGGTTGCGGGGGTGTTCACACGCTCTGCCACCCGCTCCGCCCCCGTTCTGGACTGTCAGGCCAAGATCGGCCGCGGCGGCGACGAGGGCGCGGCGATTATCGTGAACTCGGGCAATTCCAACGCCTTCACCGGACGTCACGGCGTCGAATCGGTCCGCGCCGTGACCTCTGGCGTGGCCGATCTGCTGGACCTGCCCGCGCATCGCGTCTTCTCGTCCTCCACCGGCGTGATCGGTGAACCGATGAAGCACGATCGCATCCTGGCCAAACTGGATGGGTTGAAAGACGCGCTCAGCGAGAATGGCATGGAGGACGCCGCCCGCGCGATCATGACGACCGACACTTTCCCCAAGGGGTCGGCCACCGAGGTTGACGTGGGCGGCGAAATCGTGCGCATCGCGGGCATCGCCAAGGGCTCGGGGATGATCGAGCCGGACATGGGCACGATGCTGGTGTATATCTTTACCGATGCGCAGGTCGACCAGCCGGTATTGCAATCCATGGTCACCGCCCTGAACCGCACCACGTTCAACTGCATTACGGTGGATAGCGATACATCTACGTCGGACACGCTGCTGGTGGGCGCCACCGGCGCCTCGGGCGTGCACATCACGGAACGCTCTATCGGCTTCATGGAAGGGCTGCGCTGCGTCATGCTGGACCTTGCGCAGCAGGTGGTGCGCGACGGCGAAGGCGCGACCAAGCTGGTCGAAGTGTCCGTCACCGGCGCTGCCAGCGACGCAGACGCCCACAAACACGCCAAGGCAATTGCCAATTCGCCACTGGTCAAGACAGCCATCGCGGGCGAAGACCCGAATTGGGGCCGCGTGGTCATGGCCGTCGGCAAATCCGGCGCGCGGGCGGATCGCGACACGCTGGCGATCTGGTTCGGCGACATCAAGGTGGCCGAAAACGGCTGGGTCAGCCCCGAATATGACGAGGACCGCGCCGCAGCCTACATGAAGCAGCAGGAGTTGACGATTCAGGTCGATCTGGGGCTTGGCGGCGGCACCGCGCGCGTCTGGACCTGCGATCTGACGCATGGCTATATCGACATCAACGCCGACTACCGCTCGTGAGAGTGGTTCTGGTTTCGGCGGTCGCGCTCGTTGATGTCGATGGGCGCGTACTGCTGGCCCAGCGGCCCGAGGGCAAGTCGATGGCGGGTCTGTGGGAATTTCCCGGCGGCAAGATCGAGCCGGGCGAAACGCCCGAGTCCGCGCTGATCCGCGAGCTGCAAGAGGAGCTGGGCATAGACACTTGGGCCAGTTGCCTCGCCCCCCTGACCTTTGCCAGCCATTCTTACGAGGATTTCCACCTGCTCATGCCGCTGTTTGCCTGCCGCAAGTGGAACGGTATCGTGCAGGGCCGCGAGGGGCAGGCGCTAAAATGGGTGCGCGCCGCCGACCTGCGCAACTACCCCATGCCACCTGCCGATGTGCCACTGATCCCGATCTTGCGCGACTGGCTATAGACGGCGCCTTTACATGAGATAAACGAAAAAAGGGCGCCCGCGAAGGCGCCCTTTTCACATTCCTCAACCCGCCGGCTCAATCCAGCGTGCGAACGATTTCCTCGCGCTCGAAAATCTCGATGACATCATCCACGCGGATGTCATCGTATCTCTCGAAGGCCATGCCGCATTCCTGACCCGACTGGACCTCGGCCACTTCATCCTTGAAGCGCTTGAGCGTTTTCAGCGTGCCCTCATGAACCACGACATCGTCGCGCAGCAGGCGCACACCGGCAGACCGGCGTGCGATGCCTTCGGTGACTAGGCAGCCGGCAACATTGCCGACGCCGGTAACCCTGAAGACTTCCTTGATCTTGGCATAGCCGATGAACTTTTCGCGGATCTCGTTGCTCAAGAGACCCGAGGCCGCCGCCTTCACGTCATCGACCAGATCGTAGATCACCGAATAATAGCGGATCTCGACGCCCTTCTGGTTCGCACTCTGACGTGCAGGCGCATTGGCCCGGACGTTGAAGCCGAACACAGGCGCGCCGGACGCTTCGGCAAGGCTGATATCGCTTTCGGTAATGGCGCCGACACCCGAATGAAGCACGCGCACGCGCACCTCGTCGTTGCCGATCTTCTCCATCGCCTGAGAGATCGCCTCGGCCGAGCCTTGCACGTCAGCCTTAACAAGAATGGGCATTTCAACCATGTTCTTGCTTTCCTTGGCCTGCGCCATCAGTTGGTCCAGCGTCACGGCAGCACCGGCTGCGGCGCGCTTTTCCTTGGCGGCATTGGCGCGGTATTCTGCAATCTCGCGTGCCTGCGCCTCGGTATCGACGACGTTCAGCACGTCGCCCGCTGCAGGGGCGCCGTTGATGCCCAGAACCTCGACCGGAACGGACGGTCCGGCCTTTTTGACGCGCTCGCCCTTGTCGTTGATGAGCGCGCGGACCTTGCCGTACTGCTCGCCCACGACAAAAATGTCGCCCTGACGCAGCGTGCCCTTCTGAACCAGCACGGTCGCAACGGGGCCTCGGCCCACATCCAGCTGTGCTTCGATCACGGCGCCTTCGGCGGCACGGTTCGGATTCGCCTTCAGCTCGAGGATCTCTGCCTGCAGCGCGATGGCCTCCAGCAATTCGTCCAGACCCTTGCCGGTCTTGGCGCTGACTTCGACATCCTGCACGTCGCCCGACAACGCCTCGACGATGATCTCGTGCTGCAGCAGATCGGTCCGCACCTTTTGCGGATCCGCCGCAGGCTTGTCGATCTTGTTGATCGCGATGATCATCGGCACCTTCGCCGCCTTGGCGTGGTTGATTGCCTCGACGGTCTGCGGCATGACAGCGTCATCGGCCGCAACCACCAGAACAACGATATCAGTCACCTCAGCACCGCGCGAGCGCATCGACGTGAACGCCGCGTGGCCCGGTGTATCCAGGAACGTCAGGTTCGAGCCGCCGGCCGTCTTGACCTGATAGGCGCCGATATGCTGCGTGATGCCGCCAGCCTCGCCCGACTGGACCTTGGCATCGCGGATCGCGTCCAGCAGCGACGTCTTGCCGTGGTCGACATGTCCCATGATGGTAATGACGGGCGCACGCGGCAGCATGTCCTCGGCCTTGTCCTCGACTTTGGCGATCACGTCCTCCACGTCGGCGTCCGAAACGCGCACGACGCGGTGGCCGAATTCCTCGATGATCAATTCGGCGGTATCGGCGTCGATCGCTTGATTCTGCGTCACCATCATGTCGTTGTTCATCAGCGCCTTGACCACGTCTGCCACACGCTCGGCCATACGGTTGGCCAGTTCGGCGACTGAAATGGTTTCCGGCAGTTGCACGTCGCGGATGATCTTTTCACGCTCCTGCGTGCCGCCCATCGCCTTTTGACGCGCGCGTTCCTGCTTGCGCTTCATCGCGGCCATGGATTTCTGACGGCCGCCTTCGCCGCCCGACAACGCCTGATTCAGCGTCAGCTTACCCGAACGGCGATGGTCTTCGCCCATCCCCTTGCCTTTGGCGGGGCGTTTGGTTTCGGTGTCGCGATCCTGCTTGCGCGGAGTCGACGCGGGCGGGGGACCGCCACGGGGGGCAACGCGGGCGGCGTCCGGCTCGGCCGGGGCGGAGGCCTGCTTGGCTGCGTCCTCGGCGGCGCGGCGCTGGCGCGCGTCCTCTTCTTCCTTGGCTTTCAGGGCCTCGATGCGCTCCTGCTCTTCGCGCTCCTTGGCCTCGGCCTCGTCGCGGCGGCGCTGGCGCTCTTCTTCGCGCTCTTTTTCTTCGGCTTCGCGGCGTGCGGCATCTTCGCTCTCGCGGGCCTTGGCGGCCTGAAGCGCCTTCATCCGGCGGTCCATCTCGGCATCGGAAATGCCGGCGGGACGTTTGGAAGGATCACCGATGGGCGCGGGTTTGCCAGCGCCAGCCACGTTGCCTGCGCCCGGCTTGGGCACGACAACACGCTTGCGCTTGGTTTCCACCACGACGTTCTTGGTCCGGCCATGGCTGAAGCTCTGCTTCACGTTGCCCGCACGCGGACCGCCACGAACACCCAAAGTCTTCTTTCCGTCGTTGTCGCTCATTTGGTCTTCTTTCCTTTCCGATGGCCGCTGCCATCGTCCGAAACGCGCAGGCCCTTGAGCCTTGCCGCCTCATCTACAACACGTTGCGTCAAACCACCAGCGGACAGTGCCGCGTGAATCGTGGTTTGTCGCCCGAAGGCCTGGCCCAGTTCATCGGCGGTCAGCCAGCCGATGAAATTGCCATAATGCGGCGTGCTGAGCTTGGATTTGCCCCGCTCCGACCCGTCGCTGGCCTGTATCAAAACCTCGGCCTCTTCCTTGTCCAGGCTGGCCTTGACCTTTTCGTAGCCCGAAATGGCGCGGCCCCCCTTGCGGGCAAGGCTGATCAGGTTGACCACCCGCTGCGCCAGCAGGGATTCGACCCAGTCGGTCAACCCCTCGGGCACCTGCACCGGCTGCCTGGCGGCGCGGGCGAACAGGCCCTTTGTCGCCGCCTTGTCCAGCGCGGCACGGTCGGCGGCCACCCAGATACCACGTCCCGGCAGTTTCTCGGCCAGGTCGGGGGCAATCTGTCCCTCCGGACCGATGACGAAACGGATCAGCCCGAATTTGGGCTGCACCTCCCCGGTTGCGATGCACTTGCGCTCGGGACCATCGTCATGGTTTTTGGGTTGTCCACCACGGCTCATAGGGCTCCCCGAAGCCTGCGATCAGGCTTCGGACTCCTCCTCGGTCTCATCGTCTTCTTCAGCGTCGGGCTCCAACTCCGTGGGATCAACCCAGCCCAGCATGACGCGCGCGGTCATCACCATGTCCTGCGCTTCCTCGAGCGAAACGTCGAAAGGTTCCAGCAGGCCGTCGTCCTTGACGCGCTCGCCGTCCTGAACGGTCCAGCCGCCGGCCAATTCCCAATCGGCACAGGTCGCAAAATCTTCCAGCGTCTTGACGCCGTCCTCGGCCAACGCAAGAACCATCTGGGGTGTCAGACCCTCGAATTCAACCAGGCTGTCCTCGACGCCCAGTTCGCGGGCCTTGTCCAGCGCGGCCTTCGCCTTGGCCTCGATGATATCGCGGGCACGGGCCTGCAATTCCTGCGCAGTGTCGTCGTCGACGCCGTCGATCACCAGCAATTCGTCCAGATCCACATAGGCGACCTCTTCGAGGTTTGTGAAGCCTTCGGAGACCAGCAGCTGGGCAAAGAACTCGTCCAGATCCAAATTTTCCATGAAGAGGCCGGTGCGCTCTTCGAATTCCTTCTGGCGGCGCTCGCTATCCTCGGCCTCGGTCATGATGTCGATGTCCAGACCGGTCAGCTGGCTGGCAAGGCGCACGTTCTGGCCGCGGCGGCCGATGGCGAGGCTCAGCTGTTCCTCAGGCACGACGACGTCGATCTTGCCGGCCTCCTCGTCCAGAACCACCTTGGTCACTTCGGCAGGCTGCAGCGCGTTCACCAAGAATGTCGGCTGGTCGTCATTCCACGGGATGATGTCGATCTTCTCGCCCTGCAGCTCGTTCACGACGGCTTGAACGCGGCTGCCGCGCATACCGACGCAGGCCCCGACGGGATCAATCGAGCTGTCATAGCTGATGACGGCGATCTTGGCGCGGCTGCCGGGATCGCGGGCAACTGCCTTGATCTCGATGATGCCATCGTAGATTTCGGGCACTTCCATCTTGAACAGCTCGGCCATGAATTCCGGGGCGGTGCGCGACAAGAAAATCTGCGGGCCGCGCTGCTCGCGGCGCACGTCCTTGATGTAGCAGCGGATGCGATCACCGGGGCGGTATGCCTCGCGGCCGATCTTCTCGTTCCGGCGCAGGATGGCTTCGCCGCGGCCCACGTCGACGATGACGTTGCCGTATTCCTCACGCTTGACCAGACCGTTGATGATGGTGCCGGCACGGTCCTTGAATTCCTCGAACTGGCGATCACGCTCGGCTTCGCGAACCTTTTGCAGGATCACCTGCTTGGCCGACTGGGCAGCGATTCGGCCCATTTCGACCGGGGGCACCTCTTCGGCAAACTCATCGCCAACCTTGGGATCGTCCATGTATTCCTTGGCCTGCTCGACAGTGAATTCGGCCTGATAGTTTTCGACCGCGTCATCCTCGACCACGGTGCGCACGCGGGTGAATGTCGCGCGGCCCGTCTTGCGGTCGATGCTGACGCGGATGTCCATTTCGGCGCCGTAGCGGGATTTAGCGGCACGCGAGAGAGATTCTTCCATCGCCTCGACCACCAGACCGGGGTCGATCATCTTTTCTCGGGCCACAGCCTCGGCTGTTTGCAGCAGCTCAAGCTGATTTGCAGATGTGATTGCCATGGATTTCAGTCCTCCTCAGAACCGGTGTCAGTCTGGATTTCGTCAAATTTGGTTTCGTCTATAGAGCCCGCCGCCTTGCGCTGACGCAGCATTTCCTTGATCAGATCGTCTGTCAGGACCAGCTTGGCATCGGCCAGCCAGTCAAATTCAAGGCCAATGGTGCCTTCTTCGACATTAATCAGCACCTCGGTGCCCTCAACGCCGGCCAGCATCCCCTTGAAGCGTTTGCGCCCGTCGATCAGGTCGTTCGTCTCGATCTTGGCCTCATAGCCCTCGAACGCCGCGAAATCCTTGAGCCGGGTCAGCGGGCGGTCGATGCCGGGGCTGGACACCTCAAGCGTATAGGCCTCGGCCAGCGGATCCTCGACATCCAGCGTGGCGCTGACGGCGGTGGAAATCTGCGCACAGTCGTCCACCTCGATGCCGCCCTCGGGCCGCTCGACCATAATCTGAAGCGTGTGGTATTTGCCGCCCATCAGCCGCACGCGCACCAACTCGAACCCCAGATCCTCGATCACGGGTGTGATGATCCCGGCCATGCGGCGGTCGATGGCGGCTTTGGCGATAAGGTCGTTGTTCATGGCGGTCAGGTCAGACTCTCTCGGCAGGTGTCGGCAAGCACAAAAAAACGGGCGCGCGGCCCGTTGCATTATCCGGTGGTACGCTTCGGTGTGGACCCGAACCGCGCCGCTATTGAGAGCCATATAGCGAAGCAGGCAGCCGGATGCAAGGGGATTGGCGCGGCAGCAGCGACTAACCGCGCGCCATGGCGTCCATCACGCGCACCAGCTCGGCGCTGATTCCCGGCTCGGACAAGGCGTGACCGGCTAGGGGGACCATGTGCAGGCGGCATGCAGGCCAGGCGTTTGCCAGATCATAGGCCGTGCCCGGCGGACAGATCATGTCATAGCGGCCCTGCACGACGGTGCCAGGCACCTGAGCCAGCTTGTCAATTTTGGACAGGATCCAGCCGTCATGGTCCAGAAACCCGGCATGGGTGAAATAGTGATTCTCCAGCCGGGCAAAGGCGCGGGCGTATTCGCTGGGGCTGTCGCCGCCTACGCCGGTGGAGTTGACGGTCGCCAACGCGTTTTCCCACGCGCTCCACGCCTTGGCATGCAGGATCTCGGTGTGCAGATTACCGGAGAACAGGCGCTTGTGATAGGCGCCAATCATATCGCCACGCTCGCCCTCCGGGATCATGTCGGAAAATCGCGCCCATGTTTCGGGCCAGAACCGCCCGGCGCCGCCGCCATAGAACCAGACAAGTTCGGCCTGCGTCATGGTAAAGACCCCGCGCAGAACCAGATGCGCGCAGCGATCAGGATGAGTGATGCCGTAGATCAGCGCCAGCGTCGCGCCCCAGCTACCGCCGAACACGACCCATCTCTCGATTCCCAGTGTCTGGCGTATCAATTCTATGTCATCAACCAGATGCCATGTCGTGTTCGCCTCGACCGATGCGTGGGGCGTCGAACGCCCGCAACCGCGCTGGTCGAACAAGATGATTCGATAGATCGCAGGGTCGAAATAACGCCGCATCGCCGGGCTGGAGCCGCCACCGGGGCCGCCATGAAATACGATTACCGCGCGGCCTTCGGGGTTTCCCGACTCCTCGACATAGATCTGATGGCCATCGCCCACATCCAGCATTTGCCGATCGAATGGCTCGACCGGCGGGTACAGATACTGGGCTGCGCTTTTATGACCCAAGATTTTATCCATGATCGTCCTATGTTATGCCGCACGCAAAGGATAAAAGGCGATGCGCCTCTGGCGCAATGGATCATACGGAGAGCGAAATGCAAAGGGCGGCATCCACCATAGACGAGGGCGAAGTCGCCAAATTTCAGGCCATGGCCGAAGAATGGTGGGACCCCACCGGCAAGTTCAAGCCGCTGCACATGATGAACCCCTGCCGGTTAGATTACATCACCCGGCAGATCGCCGCCGAGTTTCAGCGCGATCTGAGTGATGATGCGCCATTCTCAGGCCTGCGCATCCTCGATATCGGCTGCGGCGGGGGTCTTTTATCCGAGCCGATGGCGCGTCTGGGCGCAGACGTGGTTGGCGCCGATGCGGCCGAGCGGAACATCCCCGTCGCGCAGCTTCATGCGGAGCAATCGGGTCTGGACATCGACTATCGCCACACCACGGCGGAGGCGCTGGCCGAGGCGGGCGAGCAGTTCGATGCCATTCTGAACATGGAAGTGGTCGAGCATGTCAGCGATCCTGCGGCCTATCTGACCGCCTGCCGCCAGTTGCTGAAACCGGGTGGCCTGCACATCTGTTCGACCCTGAACCGCAATCCGAAAAGCTATGTCGCGGCCATCATCGGCGCCGAGCATGTCATGCGCTGGCTGCCCAAGGGCACGCATGACTGGTCGAAATTCATCACGCCCGATGAGCTCTATGATCTGCTGCGGCAGGCAAGGATGGAGCCGGTGGATCGCAAGGGATTCGTATTCAATCCGATCAGCTGGAAATGGTCGATTTCCGATCGCGATCTGAGCGTGAACTACGTTACCGCCAGCCGCAAGCCGCGCTAAGCATCCGGCTCCAACCGGGCACGCAGGCTACGCAGCACCGGCAGCGCGGCGCGCACCTTGTCCTCGCCCAGCTCCGAGACGACCTCGGAAATCAGCGGGGTGATCGACGAAATCGCCGCCTCGCGCGCGGTGCGTCCCGCCGGGCTGATCGAGACCCGCTTGCGCCGCGCGTCGTCCCAATCGGGGCGGATATGGACGTATCCGGCCCATTCCAGCTTGTGCAGAGTGTTGGTCATGGCGCCGCGCGTGACGTGAAAACTTTTGGCCAATTCGGCAGGGCTACGCTCGGCGCCGGCGCGGGCCAGATGGTTCAGCACGGAAAAATGCGATATCTCCATCCCCTTGGGCAGAACACGGGTCAACTGATTGCGGATCAGCTGGTCATTCGTCAGGATCTCGCTGAACAGCGCGACGGCAAGGGCGTTTGTGGGCGTATCTTCCATCAGGGGCCGCCGTATCCGGGGTCACGCATCAGCGCCGGGATGCGCTGACGCGCTTGTGCCACCTTGGCCATGTCCAGATCAACGTAAATCATCCCCGGCGCGGTGCCGCCATCGGCCAGCACCTCGCCCCATGGCGATATCGCCAGAGAATGCCCGTAGGTCTGGCGCGGCTTGCCATGGCTGGCGCTGTGCGTGCCGGTCTGGGCGGGGGCCAGCACATAAGCCCCCGTCTCAATCGCGCGGGCGCGCAGCAGCGTTTCCCAATGCGCCGCGCCGGTAACTGGTGAAAACGCCGACGGCACGGTCAGGACACGCGCCCCCGCCTGCGCAAGAGTGCGGTAGAGATGCGGAAAGCGGACATCATAGCAGATGGTCATGCCCAAGGATCCAAACGGCATGTCCGCCAGAACCGCCTGTGTCCCGGGACGATAGCCAGCCGATTCGCGATAGGTTTCACTGTCCGAGATCGTAACGTCGAACATGTGAATTTTGTCATACCGCGCGGCAATAGCCCCATCCGGCGCAATCAGGATGGACCGGTTGGCAAAGCGCCCGTTCGCATCCTCCGTTTTCAGCGCCAGCGAGCCGATCAGCAGCCATATCCCCCGCGCCGCCGCCAGATCGCGTAGCGCGGCAAGCGTCGCATCCTCGCGCTCTGTGCGCAACACGTCGATCTGGCGGGTGCGGCTGGCAGATACGCAATTGGTCACTTCGGGCGTCAGGACGAAACCGGCACCGCCTGCGACAGCCTCCTCGATCAAGGCCGTCGTCACCGGCAGATTGGCCGCAGGATCGTCACTGCTGCACAATTGGACCAGCGCGGCCCTCATGCCGCGAGCAGCGCGTCCAGCTTGCCCGCCCGCTCCAGCGCAAACAACTCGTCGCAGCCGCCGACATGGACATCGCCAATGAAAATCTGCGGAACGGTGCGTCCGCCATTAGCACGCTGTGTCATCTCGGACCGGCGGTCGGGCTGGCGGGCGATATCGATCTCGGAGAAGTTGACGCCCTTTTGCGACAAAAGGCGCTTGGCCGCGTGGCAGAAACCGCAAAGCGGCGAGGTGTAGATTTCGACGGGTTGCATGGCGGGCCTTCTTTTGGTTCAGGGCATGCCCTTGAATTTAGGCATCCTTGCCCGCGCGCGCCAGTACCAGAATATCGACGCCCTCCGCCCCCGCCGCAAGGCACGCGTTGGCCGCCGCCGCGAAGGACGCGCCCGACGTCATAACATCGTCCACCAGCAGAACATGCCGCCCGGCCAGATGGGTGCGCCGCCGCGGATGCACGCGGATCGTTCCCTCCATCGTCGCAAACCGGGCGTCGCGCCCCAGACCGCCAAGGGACGGCGTGGCGCGCGGGCGGATCAGTAGATCAGGACACATCGAGCGGTGTACCTCGGCGGCGACCGCACGCGCCAGCAGTGCCGCCTGATTGTAGCGACGCCTGAGCAAACGCAGCCAGTGCAGCGGCACCGGCGCGATCAGCGTATCGGGGCGCAGCAGCGGCTGCGCGGCGCGCCCCATCCAAACGGCGGCGGGGCGTACCATGTCCTGCCGGTCGCCATGTTTCAGCGCCAGAAGCAGCTTGCGCCCGTTGCCGGAATACATCAGCGCCGCGCGCCCTGCGTCCCATGGTCGCGGTGTTCTGAGGCAGTCGTCACACGTCAGCAAATCGCCCGGCGCGTCCGGCCCCGCAGGCAGCGATATGCCGCACAGGTTGCACACCTGCCCCATGACGAAAGGCGTATCGCGCCAGCACGGCCCGCAGAGGCCAAAATCGCTGTCCACCAGATCGCCGCAGACGGTGCAGCGCGGCGGATAGACCAGCCGCAGGGCCGTTTGCAAATGCGTGGCCTTCACCTATATGTCCCATCCATGCGAATGATGATCCCCCGATGACCGCGCAACTGACAGATCGCGCCGCCCTGATGCGCCAGCGCGCCCGCGCTTCTGCCGCAGGTCCGGCGCTGTTCCTGCACGAGGCCGCATTGGGCGAGGTGCAGGATCGCATCTCGATGGTTAACAAAGCGTTTACAGCGCCTGCAATCATCACCGGATGGCCCGCCCCATGGCGCGCCGCCTTTCCCGAGGCCACGATCATCGCGGATGAGCCGACCCTCGCGCTGGAGCCGGACACGCATGACCTGATCATCCATGCCATGGCGCTGCACTGGTCTGATGACCCGGTAGGCCAGCTGATCCAAGTGCGCCGCGCGCTGAAACCCGACGGCCTGTTTCTGGGCGTCATGCCAGGCGGCACCACGCTGAACCAGTTGCGCGCCTCTCTTGCGCAAGCGGAATCCGAGGTCACGGGAGGTCTGTCGCCCCGCATCGCCCCCACCGGCGAAGTGCGCGATCTGGGCGGGCTGCTGCAACGCGCGGGTCTGGCCCTGCCGGTGGTGGACAGCGTGCCGCTGACCGCCAGCTACGCCGATATGACCGCACTGATGCACGATTTGCGCGCCATGGGCGAAGGGAACGCGATGCACGCCCGGCCCCGTCATTTCACCCGGCGCGCCGTGTTCGACCGCGCCGCGCAGATCTATGCCGATGCGTTCGGGGATGGCGCGGGACGGGTCATCGCGACCTATGATCTGATCTTTCTCACCGGCTGGGCGCCGCATGCGTCGCAGCAGCAGCCGCTGCGCCCCGGTTCAGCCACCACCCGGCTGGCGGACGCGCTGAATACCAAAGAGACGCCGCTGGGCGATTGACCCCCGCCGCCATTCGCTTATGTCCCGGTTGCAGACCGGCGCAGGATAAAGGACGAGCCCATGACGCAGCCAACCATTCAGGCCACCTGCCCCGTGTACGCACCCAAAGACCACCCCGCTATCCCGCGGGAAAGGACCGGCATCCTTCTGGCCAATCTTGGCACGCCGGACAACTACGATTACCGGTCGATGCGCCGCTATCTGAACGAATTTTTGTCCGACCGCCGCGTGATCGACTATTCCCCGTGGAAATGGCAGCCCCTGCTGCAACTCGTGATCCTGACCAAACGCCCGTTCACCTCGGGCAAGGCCTACAAATCGATCTGGAATGAGGCGCAGGGCGAAAGCCCTTTGATGACCATCACCCGCGACCAGACCGACGCAATGCGCAGCAAGCTGACCGCCGAATACGGCGATGACGTGATGATCGATTTCTGCATGCGCTATGGCAATCCGTCGACCCGCTCGAAGGTACGGGAAATGACCGAAGCGGGCTGCACCCGCATCCTGTTCGTGCCGCTTTATCCGCAGTATGCCGGTGCAACATCAGGCACCGCAAACGACGAATTCTTTCGCGCGTTGATGAAAGAAACGCGTCAGCCCGCCGCGCGCACGATCGAGCCCTATTTCGACGACCCTGCCTATATCGACGCGCTCGCGACCTCGATCGAGACGGCCTACGCCGGGGCGGCGACGCCCGAAATTCTGGTGGTTTCCTACCACGGCATGCCGAAACGCTACCTGATGCAGGGCGATCCCTACCATTGCCAGTGCCAGAAAACGACGCGCCTGCTGAAGGAGCGGCTGGGCTGGGGCGACAGCCAGATTACCACGACGTTCCAGTCGGTCTTTGGTCCCGAGGAATGGCTGAAACCCTACACCGTCGAGGAGGTCGCGCGCCTTGCCAAGAAAGAGGGCAAGCGCCGGATCGCCGTGGTCGCACCCGCGTTTTCAGCCGATTGCATCGAAACGCTGGAAGAGATCAACGAAGAGATACGCGAAAGCTTTGAAGAGGCGGGCGGCGAGGAATTCACCTATATTCCCTGCCTCAACGAGAGCCCGGCACATATCGATGCGCTGGCCGGTGTGATCCGCAATAATCTGAAAGGCTGGCTGGATTGATCCCGCCCAAAGAAAAAGGCGCTGAACCCGATGGTCCAGCGCCTTTCGCTTGGCGAAAATCGCAACGGGCTTAGTCGGCTGCGATGACCGCTGCGACGACTGCCAGCAGAACCAGCGGAACCCAGACACCGGCGGCAGACGAGCTTGCGCTGGTTTCCTCGACGATGACGGGCGCTTCCATGACGGGCGCCTCCAGGTTGCCTGCAAATGCAGTCGAAGCGGCAGCGGACAGAGCGGCGGCGAGAATGAGTTTTTTCATTGTATCTCCAAAAATTCAGCCTGCGCTGCAAATCGCGACCGCAAGCACCCAAGACGTTGACCTCGTGTCAACTTTCTAAACAGCAATTTTTCGTGATTGCAAATGTACGGCGGTCTGGTTTGGCCGCGAGCCGCCTCGATCTCGTCAAATAAGCAACACTTGCGTGCCAACCTTTGTGAGGCTGAACAGTTCGGCGATATGTTCGTTGTACAAACCGATGCAGCCGCTCGATGACTTGCGCCCGATCTTGCGGTTGTCGTGTGTGCCGTGGATGCGGTAGTACTTCCAGCCCAGATACAGGGCATGAGTGCCCAGCGGATTATCGGGGCCGGGCGGCACGTATCTGGGCCAATCGGGGTTGCGCCTGAGCATGTTTGCCGTCGGGCTCCAGCTGGGCCCCACGACCTTGCGGGTCACAGAGGTTCTGCCCCGGCGTGTCAGATCCTCGGACAGCGGAACAGAGGATGGGTACAGCTTGTACGTCCTGCCGTCAGCACTCCAGAAATGCAGGGCACGCGATTCGATATCCACCAACACCGCGCCGTTTCTGAGACTTGAGAAATATGGCCGCCAATTCAGCGACCGAAAGCTGGAAATATTGCGCGGTACGCTGGCGGATACATCGCCCTCCATCTGGGTTGTGTTGACGCTCTGCGCGATTGCCGGCGCGCCTATGACAGCGGCCGTTGCAGCCAGGAAACTACGGCGGTTCAACAGCTTGGGGGTGCTTTGCTTCATAGGTGTCTCCAGAGCGGCTCATTGTTTCTGATCCGGTCGACCATATTGCGCGAAAGACGCAGTCGCAAATCAAACAATACCACATCGGCGATGTTTGGACCATGTGGGTTTGAATCGCAACGCCCGGCATTGTAAGGCTTGCTGAAACAAATCATGCCGGGTGGTCCTTAGCCTATGTCGCGAATTCTGGTTCTTCTTTTCTCTGCACTGCTCGCCCTCAGCGCCTGTGCTCCCCCGCCGCCATCGCAGCCGCAGATCGGCCCCGACGGTAAGCCGTTGCCGAAGGTCTACAATATCGGCCGCGGTGATACCTCCGCGATCCAATATCGCATGCTGGATTCGGTCAATGCCCTGCGCGGGGCCGCGGGTCGCACTCCGGTCACGTTGAACGCGCAGTTGAATGCGGCGGCGGCGACCCATTCCCGCGACATGTCGGTGCAGAACAGGCCCTGGCACTTCGGCTCGGACGGCTCTTCGCCGATCGACCGGGTCCGCCGCGTGGGATACTCGGGCAATCTCGTCGGAGAAAACATCTCGGAAACCTACGAGACCGAGCTTGAAACCCTCGCAGCGTGGATGGAGGAACCCTCTACGCGCAAGGTCGTGCTGTCGCCTAACGCCCGCGATCTGGGGTTCTCCTGGCTTCAGGAACGCAATGGCAAGATCTGGTGGACGATGGTGATGGGCGGCTGACGCCGTTTTGCCCTGACCATATTGACTGTCAAAGCGCCGGAGCGGTGCCAATTCCGTTCCGGCGCTTTCGTCTTTCTACACTGCTGATATCAGCCGGTCAGCCCGTTACTGATAGATGGTTATCGGCGTCCCATCTTTCACCATCGCATAGATCCACTCGACCTCCTTGTTGCTGACCGCGATGCAGCCGGCGGTCCAGTCCCGGCCCTGACGACGGCCCTTGGCCCCGTTCGGCTGGCCATGAATGAAGATGTCGCCACCCGGGCTTTTGCCTTCGGCGAAGGCCTGCGCGCGGTCCACCATATTGGGATAGGAAATCCCGATGGACAGGTGGAACTTGCTGTTCGGATTGCGGCGGTCGATCAGATACGTGCCCTCGGGGGTGCGCCCGTCACCCTCTTCGGTCTTGTGGCCGACCGGCATGAAACCCAGATCGAAATCGTAATCCTCCAGCACCTTGTCATGGTGCAGCAGGTACATCCTGCGCTCCGTCTTTTTCAGCACGACGTGCGTGACCTCGGGTCCCTTATATGTCTTGAACTTGGAGCTGCATGCCGACAGCCCCACAACGACCAGCGCGATCGCAAAAAATCTAATAATTCTCATGTGCCCTACTCGATCCGTTTTTTTCTATACATACCCCAGATCGGGGGTGTCGAGATAGAGTAAATTCGCAGGTCCACGCTATGTCCTTGCGAAATCTGCCACCAGTTCAACATGGCTGGACCACCGAAACTGGTCCACCACGCGCAATCCAGTCAGGGTATAGCCGCCCGAGGTCAACGCCGCTGCATCCCGCGCAAAGGTAACGGGATTGCACGACACATAGGCGATGCGCGGAATCGCTACAGCGATCAGCTGCGCCACCTGCGCCTCGGCCCCGGCGCGGGGCGGGTCGATCACCGCGCCGTCAAAGTGTTTCAATTCGTCCGGCAGCAGCGGGCGGCGGAACAGATCGCGGGCCTCGACCGTCACCTGTTTCAGCCCCTCTGCCTTGCGCCAGCCCGCATCCAACGCTTCGATCATGGCTGCCTCGCCTTCGACCGCATGCACCTGCGCACGGGCCGACAGCGGCAGCGTGAATGTGCCGCACCCGGCAAAGAGATCAACGATGCGCGCCGCGCCTGTCATCGCCGCCCGGACATCGGCCAGCAGCGCCGCTTCGCCCCCTGCGGTGGCTTGCAGGAAGGCGCCGGGCGGCGGGACGACATGCGTGTTGCCAAAACGCTGCACAGGCAAATGGCGCATTGCGATCACTTCGCCCTCCCACGCGAGGCGCGCCAGATCATGCGCCTCGGCCAGCCCGGCAAGCGTGATGCGCAGCGGACCGTCCAGCGACCTGCCGCCCGTGACATTCACATCCATCCCCCCGCCCGACAGGCAGACGGCCACGTCCAGCGCCCCCTTGCGGCTGGCGGTTTCCAGCGCCAACGATTCGGCAACCGGTATTGCGCGCATCAGATCGGGGTGGAGCAACTGGCAGTCTGGAATTTCCACGATCACATCCGAGGCGCGCCCGTGGAACCCGGCCATCGCGCCCTTCTTGGTGCGCCGCGCGGACAAGGTCGCACGGCGGCGAGCTTGGGCCGGCGACGTCGCGATGGGGCGAAGCGGAGCCTCGATCCTATGTGCGGCAAGGGCGGTGCGCACAACGTCCTCTTTCCACGCGGCAACAAAGGCATCGTCGGCGTGCTGAAGCTGGCAGCCGCCACACGCCTTGAAGTGGCGACAGGGCGGGGTCACGCGGCGCGCGCTGGGCTCAATGATGCGAATATCCGTCAGGCGCTGGCCATTCAGGGTTCCGTTGACCACCTCGCCGGGCAGGGTCATCGGCGCGAATACCGGGCCTACGGCGATGCCGTCGCCCTGGTGGCCCAGACGGTCAATGCGAAGAGTCATGACGTCCCTTCCAGCAATTCCCACCGAGTCAGCGCAAAGCCCGAGGCGATCCAACGCTCTTCGAGCGTTTTCAGACGTTCGCCCAGCGCAGGCCCCTGATGCTGCGGCATCAAATCGCGCGCCTTGATCGGAAACACTGCCTCGGCGCCAACCGATGCCGCATCCAGCGCCGCAGGGTCGAGCGGCTGCTCCAGAATGGCAGCGCGCAACAGCAAGATATCGCGCGCGATCGGCACCCCATGTCGATAGCCCAGCACGGCAGAGGTGGTCGGCGCACCGACCTCGCGGCGCAGCAGATCCAGCCGTGCGCTGTCGACATTTGACAGGCGCAGACGGTCGCTTGGCGCACCGCCGCCAAGCGCCGCAAGGCGCCGCATCGGATCGGGCGCCACGCCCGTCTGCTCTTCTAGGTGGACCAGCGGTGCCAAGGCGCGAGGCTCCGCCCCCGGCAGAACGCGCGTCAATGCCCCGACCTGTGCCATCGTGCCAACCGCCGGTGCAGGACCAGGCGCCGCCAGAAGCCGCCGCATTTCGGCGCCGATCCGTTCACGAGCAAGGCAATCAAGACCATCCAGATTGCGCGCGACCGCAGCCAGCCCTTCGGCGTCGATATCGCCATCGCCACCATATTGAGCGTGAAATCGGAAAAACCGCAGGATACGCAGATAATCCTCAGTGATGCGCCGACCTGCGTCACCAACGAATCGCACGCGCCGCGCCAATGCGTCGGGCAATCCGCCCAGCGGGTCAATTATCATCCCGTCAGCACCCGCATAGAGCGCGTTCATCGTGAAATCACGTCGCCGCGCATCCTCCACCATTTCATCGGTGAATGCGACCGTCGCGCGGCGTCCGAACGTCTCGACATCGCGGCGAAATGTGGTGACTTCATGCGGTACGCCGTCCGCAATCAGCGTCATGGTGCCGTGATCCGCCCCGGTCGGCACCGCCTTGATCCTCGCCGCCTTGGCAAGCCGGACCATCTGATCCGGGGTCGCGTCCGTGGCAAGGTCCAGATCAACTACCGGCTCGCCCAGAACCGCATTGCGCACGGAACCGCCCACCAGCCACGCATGGTAGCCTGCATCATGAAACGCGGCAAACACCGCCTGAAGCGGTGCGGCGGTCAGCCAGGGCGCGTCGATTTTCATGACCGCCCCGCCACATCGGCCAGCGACCGCAGGATGCGCGCCGTAGCGCCCCAAATGTAATAGGGGCCAAATGGGACCGTATAATACCGCCGCATCGTCCCGCGCCAGTAACGCGCCTCGATCCGGTAGCGAGCGCGCTGCAGGACATGATCCAGCGGCACGTCGAAAATTTCTGCCCCCTCCGCCTGCTCCGGAACTGGCGTGTACGGGGCAAGCACGCGCGCGACCACCGGGGTCACAGTGAACCCTGTCACCGTCTCATGCGTGGGCAGATATCCCAGCACCTCGACGTTGTCGGGATTAAGCCCGATTTCTTCGCGCGCCTCGCGCAATGCGGCGGCGGTCACATCGGCATCACCCTCGTCCTGCTTCCCCCCGGGAAAGGCAATCTGGCCAGGATGATGCTTCAGTACCGACGACCGCTGCGTCAGCACGACGCGCGCTCCCGCCGCGCTCATCATCAACGGCACCAGAACACCGGCAGGACGCAGCCTGCGCCCCTCCATCAGGATTGTTTCCGGATTCAGATCGAAATCAGACGTCGCGCCGTGCGCACGTCCGAGCGCCATCGCGACCATGCTGATAGGATCTGCCCTGCTCATACCGTGCCGCCGCCATCCTTGTTGTCTGCGCTGCCTTCCGCGGCCTCGAATCCCAGTTCCCGGGGGTCCAGATCGTAATGCGCGCCGCAGAACTGGCAATCGGCTGTGACGCGGCCGTCCTCCGTCGTCATTGTCTGAATGTCCTGGGCTGAATATATCGACAGGCTCTGGCGGACGCGTTCTACCGAGCAGGTACACCCAAACCGAACGGCCTGAGCATCGAAGACGCGGGGCGTTTCTTCGTGGAAGAGGCGCAGCAGCAGGTCGGTCGGCGCAAGGCTGGGGCCGATCAGTTCGAGGTCGTCCACCGTGTCCAACAGCATGTTGACCCGATTCCAGTTTTCACCCTCTTCACCGTCCGGGGCAATATCGGCAGGCTGCAACAAGCCGCCTTCGCCGCTGCCGCCGTCGCTGGTCATCAACGGCGACGCCTTGGGCATATGCTGCAGCATCACGCCGCCGGCCCGCCAATGCTCCGGGCCCGCCTGTTCGGTCGACCGGCCGAAGCTTAGGGCAAATCTTGTTGGAATCTGCTCGGACTGCGCAAAATACGCCTCGGCGCAGGCGCGCAGGCTGCCACCAGCCAGCGGTGTGATGCCCTGATACGGCGTTGTGCCGCTGCCCTGATCAATCATGATTGCGAAATACCCGTCGCCAACCTGCTCGAACGGGGCAGCGCCCGTCAGACGATCCGCATCATAACTGGCATAGGCCCGGATGCGCGCAGCCTCCCCATCGTTTTTCGGGCCGTAGTAATCGGTCGCGATCATGCGAACGGGACCGTTCGACTGCACCTGAAGCGATAATTTCCATCGCAATTTGATCGTCTGACCGATCAGCGCGGTCAGCACGGCCATTTCCGCAACGAGCGCCTCGACTACAGATGGATAGTCGTGCTGCTTCAGTATGCCGCCGAGCACCCCGTCGAGCCGTGCAACGCGACCCCGGATATCCGAGCCGTCCAACTGAAATGGCAGAACCGTATCGTCCCAGGCAAGTTTTTCACCGAGTGTCATGGGGGTTTCCTTATGTGCCGGACCTTGGCATATCGCGAAGATATAGGCAGGGGCAACCCGCGGTCCAAGAGGAGCAAGCCATATGATCCGACGCGTGGGACTCCCGCCCCGGCCCGATATCTCATATCGCCTTCGCCATGGTGTGTATGCGATCCTGCCACGACGGCGGGGCCTGCTTGTCACTCTGCAAGAGGCGCCCGAGCCGGAACTGCAATTGCCCGGCGGCGGAATAGATCCGGGTGAATCGCCCCTGCGCGCACTCCACCGCGAAGTCATGGAGGAAACCGGATGGATCATCGCGGCGCCCCGCCGGATGGGCGCGTTTCGCCGTTTCGTCTACATGCCCGAGTACGACATGTGGGCCGAGAAGCTATGCACAATATACGTCGCGACGCCGGTGCGCGCTGTCTGCTCCCCGACCGAGCCGGGCCACCACCCGATGACGATCAGCATCGCGGATGCCGCCAGGCAGCTGGGGAATGAAGGCGATCGCATGTTCGTCACGCATTGGGCAGGATTGGCTTGATCTCCAGCAGAATCGCCGAGACATCGTCGGCAAAACTGTCATCGCCTGCGAAACTCGCCAGCTTCCAAACCAGAGATTCAAGGCATGCCATGGCGCGGGTGCTGCGCAAATCCCCCAGCATCAGCGCCAGTCCTTCGTCATCCAGTAATCTGCCATCCGGTCCGGCGCATTCCGTCACCCCATCCGAGTGGATCATCAGCCGATCCCCAGGCGCAAGCTGAACCTCGAATTCTTGAAACTCGGCGCCGGGAATCAAACCGACCGGCAGGCCACCGCAGCCGATCATCTCCACCGAGCCATCGGCGCGTTGAACGGCCGGATACGGATGGCCAGCCTGTGCCATTACCACCCGGCCGGTCGCAAGATCCACATCGGCCAGCAGCAGGGTGAAATAGTGCTCGGTCTCCAATTCGCTCAGGAACAGGTCATTGAGCGCGGCGATCGTTTGCCCGGGCGGGCGCGGCGCGAAACTGCCGTCCGGCAGGCGGCACAGCGCGACATTCTGCTCCGGTGCGGCGCCAGAGAGGTACCCGGCCAATCTGGCGGTCATCAATGCCGAGCTGATCCCATGGCCGGATACATCAATACCATATAGCCCGATGCGCGTTTCATTGACCGGAAACATCCCCACCAGGTCACCACCAACGTGCCCCGATGAGCGCAAAAGCATCGAAACCTCGGCTGTGCCATGATCCCGGTGGCGATCGCTGACCAACGACTGCTGCAATTTCTTTGCCTCAATCAGATCGTTGTCCAATAGCTCGTAAAGGGCGCGTAGTTTTCCCAAAGTAGAGTTCACCAAGCGATTCTTTTCCGTCAGTTCCCGCTCCATCAACAGAATTCGCTCGCCCGCGGCGATGCGCGCGCGCAATTCGCCGGTGTTGACGGGTTTGGTCAAAAAATCGTCCGCGCCCGCATCCAGACCGCTGGCGATCTCTGCCTTATCCGATTTTGACGTCAGCAGGATGAAATAGCCGTAGTTTTCACGCGGCATCCGGCGGAACTCATCGCAGAATTCGAGGCCGGACATACCGGGCATCATCCAATCGCTCAGCACAAGATCCGGCGGATCGGTTCGGCAGATTTGCAGCGCTTCTTCGCCGGAACCGGCCTCTGCTACGACAAATCCCCACTTTCTCAGGGATGCGCCAAGGATGCGCCGCTGCAATCGACTGTCATCTACAACCAACACACGCTGGATCGCGCATATTGCGACGGCTGCATCCAGCTCGGAGTCTGTTGGCGTTTGACTAATATGGGACACTGTAATTCCCCTTGGACATAATCCGAGGAAAGTACTCCGCATCGAATTAACATCCGGTGAATACTAGTGTTTTTCGTCATCTGCCTCAGTTCGTAACGCCATCTTAAGGTGTCTACAGGACCTTGCACCCATGACGATGGAGGCAACATGATCAACTGGGCCAGAATCAGGGAATTGGAAATTGAAATCGGCGTTGAAGACTTCGTTGAGGTGATTGAACTGTTTCTCGATGAGGTCGATACTGAAATCGCAGCCTTGCGGGACGGACAGGACCGAACACGGCTGGAATCGCAGCTTCACATGCTCAAGGGGTCCGCACTGAACATGGGTTTTCAGGCGTTTGCGGAGCACTGCCAGACGGGCGAAACCGCGGCTGCAGAGAACCGGCACTGTCAAATTGATGTGCCTGCGACACTTGCCATCTATGATCTGTCCAAGGCAGAGTTTCTGGCTGGACTGAAGCAGAAAAGAAGTTGAATTGCGCCCATGCTAAGGTCAAGTCGGCAGGATGATTTGAAGCCCTGAACCGGCACACAGCCTCCGGTCAGATCAGAAATTCTGCCAACACTCTGTCGTCGGTGATATCGCGATACTCGAACCCCGTCGATTTGAACGCATTCAGCAGGCGCACAAAATTTTCTTCACGGCTTGTTTCAATGCCAATCAATACCGATCCAAAGTTCCGCGCCGACTTCTTGAGATATTCAAACCGGGCGATGTCATCTTCGGGGCCCAGCAAATTCAGGAAATCTTTCAGTGCGCCGGGTCGCTGAGGCATCCGCAAGATGAAATATTTCTTGACCCCCGAATGGCGCTGAGCGCGCTCCTTGACTTCGGGAAGTCGCTCGAAATCGAAGTTTCCGCCAGATGTGACGCATACCACGGTCCTGCCACGAATACGGTTTCTCATGTCCTTGAGTGCGTCAACAGCCAGCGCGCCCGCGGGCTCCAGAACAATGCCTTCAATGTTCAGCATCTCGATCATTGTCGTGCACAGCCGGTCTTCGTCGACGCTCACTGCCTGACCGGGATCAAGATGACGGAGGCGCTGAAACGTCAGCGCGCCGATCTGCGCCACCGCAGCTCCGTCGGCAAAATTGTTCACGTGATCCAGCCGCACCGGCCCACCCGCCAGCAAGGCCGCATGCAGGCTGGCGCCGCCCGCAGGTTCGACCAGTGTGATTTCAGCTCGGTCACCGACATAGCTGCAAACGCCAGCGGACAATCCGCCACCACCTACAGGCATCACGATGTGATCGGGCATTCCGCCCAGGTCGCGTTCGATTTCGACCATGACAGACGCCTGCCCTTCGATGACATCCTCATCATCAAACGGCGACAGGAAATGCGCGCCGATACGGCCACAATATTCCTGCGCGGCGGCAAGCGTGACGTCGAAATAATCGCCCGTCAGTTCGATCCGGATGTTGTCACCGCCAAAGATCCGCGTTTTGCCAATCTTTTGCTGCGGCGTCGTTACCGGCATGTAAATGACGCCCTGCACGCCAAAATATCGACACATGAACGCGACGCCCTGCGCATGATTGCCCGCACTGGCGCAAACGAATGTCGGCGTCTCGCCGCCCCGCGCCAGAACCTTGCGCATGGCGTTGAACGCGCCCCGGAGCTTGTAGGACCTGACCGGGGTCAGATCCTCCCGCTTTAGCAATATGTTAGCGTCATAGCGCTCGGACAGATGCTCGTTCCGCTGAAGCGGAGTGGCATCAAAAACCGGGCGCATAGCAGCTTCGGCGGCGCGGGCGTTTTGCTGAAAATCACTCATGCCGATATGCCTGCCCCAAGCGAACAGACTGTGCAAGAGGCACGCTGCGCCTGCCCGGTCATTCGCGGTCGCCGTCCAACGGATGACCGTCAACGTAGTGACCATGGATTGTCGTGAGAATGCTCGCGTTCAGCAGGCCAGGCTGCCACGATCATGACCCACAGGATTGGTCCGAGAGCGGGAGCCGATCCAAGCAACAGGCGTCGATCACGCCGACAAATTGCCTTGCGACCATCGTCAGAACAATGACGACCATGATGGCATCGGCGCCGGGGCGGGACCCACGCGCTGGCACCTCGCCACCCGCCGCGTACGACCGTGGCAGCGCAACCCCGAAGACCACCAAAGCCACGGCCTCGAGGGCGGTTTGCAACAGCGCAGCGCCTCACGCCGATTGCGCACCATCATGCTCAGCGCATGTAGGAAAATCTTCCAGCCCTGCATCGCGGTATATCCTTTCCTCCAGCCCCGCTATTCGGCGCGGCGCACCGCCCCGCACAACCCTCAGCGCCTTGCCTGCCAATGCAAAACCCGCTAAACCCCGCCCGACCCTGACAAAGGAACCTGTCTCATGTCCGCGCCCAAGAAAGTCGTGCTGGCCTATTCTGGCGGCCTCGATACCTCGATCATCCTGAAATGGCTGCAAACCGAATATGGCTGCGAGGTGGTGACCTTCACCGCCGATCTCGGCCAGGGCGAAGAGCTGGAGCCAGCCCGCGAAAAGGCCGTGATGCTGGGAATCGACCCAAAGAATATTTTCATCGAGGACGTGCGCGAGGAGTTTGTGCGCGATTTCGTGTTTCCGATGTTCCGCGCCAATGCGGTCTATGAAGGGCTTTATCTGCTTGGCACCTCCATTGCCCGCCCTCTGATTTCCAAGCGACTCGTCGAGATTGCCGAAGAAACCGGCGCCGATGCGGTCGCCCACGGCGCGACCGGCAAGGGCAACGATCAGGTGCGCTTTGAACTGGCTGCCTATGCGCTGAACCCCGATATCAAGGTGATCGCTCCTTGGCGCGAGTGGGATCTGACCAGCCGCACGAAACTGCTCGATTTTGCCGAAAAGAACCAGATCCCGATCGCCAAGGACAAGCGCGGCGAAGCGCCGTTTTCGGTTGATGCGAACCTTCTTCACACCTCGTCCGAGGGCAAGGTGCTGGAAGATCCCGCCGAGATGGCGCCCGACTACGTCTATCAGCGCACGGTCAATCCCGAGGATGCCCCGAACGAGCCTGAATACGTCGACATCGGGTTCGAGCGCGGCGATGCCGTCAGCATAAACGGCGAAACGCTCAGCCCCGCGACAGTCCTGACCAAACTCAATGAATTGGGCGGCAAGCATGGGGTGGGCCGGCTGGACCTCGTCGAAGGACGGTTTGTCGGGATGAAGTCGCGCGGTATTTACGAGACGCCCGGCGGCACGATTCTGCTGGAGGCACATCGCGGCATCGAAAGCATCACCATGGATCGCGGCGCGATGCATCTGAAGGACCAGCTGATGCCGCAATATGCCGAGCTCATCTACAACGGCTTTTGGTTCTCGCCCGAGCGCAGCATGTTGCAGGCCGCCATTGACGCCAGCCAGACGCATGTGACCGGGACCGTCCGGATCAAGCTTTATAAAGGCAGCGCGCGCACGGTCGGCCGCTGGTCGGATCATTCGCTTTATTCCGAGGCGCATGTGACGTTCGAGGATGACGCAGGCGCGTATGATCAAAAGGATGCCGCCGGCTTCATTCAGCTTAATGCGCTGCGACTCAAGCTGCTCGCGGCGCGGGAACGCCGCCTTAGAGGCTGATCATCTATTGGAAGGGCAGCGCACCCTGCCCTTTCAACGTTCTCAAAATACTCAAAAAACAGTCCCTTGAAGCGCTTGAAGCCCCTATCTGGGCGACCGTTTCGCCAATATCCGCTGCAAGGTCCGACGGTGCATGTTCAGCCGCCGCGCGGTTTCGGACACGTTCCTGTCACAGAGCTCATAGACGCGCTGGATATGCTCCCACCGAACGCGGTCCGCGCTCATCGGGTTCTCGGGCGGTGGCGGCAACTCATCCCCGGTGGCTATCAAAGCATTGACGATATCGTTGGCATCGGCTGGCTTTGACAGATAGTCGGTCGCGCCGATCTTGACGGCGGCGACGGCCGTTGCGATTGCGCCATAGCCGGTCAATACGACCACGCGGCTTTCGGGGCGTCGTTCGCGGATCGCTTCAACCACGTCCAGACCGTTCCCGTCTTCCAGTCGCAAATCGCACACAGCATATGCGGGCGGCCGCGCTATCGCGCTGGCACGCCCGGCCTCGACCGAGGTGGCAACGTCCACATCGAACCCGCGCTTTTCCATCGCCTTGGCCAGACGGCGCACGAACGCTTCATCGTCATCTACCAAAAGCAACGATTTGTCGTCGCCCAGATTCAGTTCGGCATCGGCCATGGCGCAAATCCAGTTCCTGATCATCCCTGGGACGGGACCTAGCCCGCCATAATGCGCCGGTCAAACCGGGTCGTCCAGTCAATCATCCTGCATTTATAAAGCACTGCACCTTATCTGCCATTTCCTCGCCGGTGATGTCGCGCCGGAAGAATTCGACAAAACCATGGCCAGGCATCGTGAAGTAGGTAAACGTCGAATGATCGACCAGATAGTAATCTTCCTCGCCGGGCGCGGCTTCTTGCGCCTTGTAGTACGTGCGGTAGGCTTGGCTGGCGGCGCGTACCTGCTCGGGCGATCCGGTGAGGCCCAGCATCCTGGGGTGCATCGCGTCGGTATAATCCGCGACTGCTTCGGGCGTGTCTCGTTTGGGGTCGATGGAGATAAAGACCGGCTTGACCATTACGCCGCGCTCTTCGAGGATTTCGACCGCCTCGGCGTTCCGAGCCACGTCCAGCGGGCAGACATCCGGGCAGAACGTATAGCCGAAATAGATCAGCGCCGGCTTATCGAGCACATCGGCACTGGTCACCGTCTCGCCGGTTTCATCGACCAGCGTGAAATCGCCCCCGATATCGCCGCCGCCTGCAACGGCCGTGCTGCGACATTCTGCAAAATCGTCGCCGGTGCTACCAGCCGTCATTATGTAAAGGCCTGCCGCCAATGCGATGATTGCGGCGGCTATGGCGATGATGAACGGGCGCGACATACTAGATCCTTCAGGGTTGAGGGCGGCTTTACGAAGCCGACTTCTGGGCAAGAACAGCCTATTGTGTCACATCTAACAAAACATGCCGGGCACGCAACGGGGCGATTCACCGCAGATGACATACAGACCGCCTCAGCCAGACATGGCGCCGATGGGCAGGCGCAGCTGGATACGGCTGCGCACCCTCATCCTGCTGCGCTGGTGGGCGGTGGTAGGCCAGATCACCGCAATCATCGTTGCCGAGCGCGCGCTGAATCTGAGCGTGGACATTGGCCTGTGCTACGTGGTGATCGGTGCGTCAGTGGTCAGCAATCTGGTCGCCTCGCTGGTGTTTCCGGCCAGCAAGCGACTGACCGAGGCCGAAAACCTCGCGATGGTGCTGTTCGACCTCATCCAATTGGGTGTGCTGCTTTATCTGACCGGCGGCTTGAATAATCCGTTTTCGGTTCTGATCGTCGGCCCTGTGGTGGTGTCTGCATCGTCGCTGTCGTCCCGATCCACCCTGTTTCTGGGGCTGGCGGCAATCCTGATCGTGTCCGGTCTGGCCCGGTTTCACCTGCCACTGACCACCAAGGATGGTTTTGTGATGCAGGTACCCGGTGTTTTCCTGTTCGGCAATTGGGTGGCGATCGTCATCGGGATCGTGTTCCTTGGGGTCTATTCGCGCTGGACCGTCAATGAAATACGCACCATGTCCAGCGCGCTTCAGGCCACGCAGATGGCGCTTGCGCGCGAGCAGAAGCTGACGGATCTGGGCGGCGTCGTTGCCGCTGCCGCGCACGAGCTTGGCACACCGCTTGCCACGATCAAACTGACCAGCTCCGAACTGGCCGACGATCTGCCCGAAGGCAGCGATGCGCGTGACGATGCGCTGCTGATCCGCGATCAGGCGGACCGGTGCCGCGATATTCTGCGGTCGATGGGCCGCGCCGGCAAGGATGATCTGCATCTGCGACAGGCGCCTCTGACCGCCGTCATCGATGAGGCAGCCGGACCGCATGCCCAGCGCGGCAAGGCCCTGCTGTTTGATCAAGGTCCGGTGGACGGCGCGCCTCACGAGCCGCCCGTCATTCCACGCCGCCCCGAAATCATTCACGGGCTGCGCAACCTGATCCAGAACGCGGTGGATTTTGCGGACAATCGCGTCTGGATCGAAACCCGGTGGTCGGATAGCACGATCACCTTGCGTATCATGGACGATGGGCCGGGCTACCCGCCTCACCTGCTCGGCCGCATCGGCGAGCCGATGATGCGGCGCCGGACGCGCGATATCGCTTCAAATCGGCCTGAATACGAAGGGATGGGGCTCGGTCTGTTCATTGCCAAAACGCTTCTGGAGCGTTCGGGCGCCGACCTCAGTTTTGCCAATGGCTCCGATTCGTTCCGAGGCGATTCGATTCGGCGCGAACGGATCGGCGCCGTGGTCGAGGTGGTCTGGCCTCTGGTTGAATTGGTGCGATACAGCCCCGCTGGCACGGGCGGAATCGGTCAGAACGTCCCTTTTACGCACTGATTCCAGATGTATTGTCAGGGATTCGAACGGATTCAGACGTTACTTAACCCATCATTAACCCAGATTGCGCACTGTTCACGGCAGAGGAATTGCGAAAGGAACAGACGCATGGCTGCGATATCGCTGACGCTATGGCTGGGCTTGGCCGTATTGGCCGGGGCGGTTTCATTCGCTGTTTTGTGGCTGCTCAGCCATTGGTTGCCCAGAACGCAGGACAGGCGGATGATCTCGCCGACCGGCGGCAATGACGCCGTGTTCCTCTTTCAGGACGATCATATGTTCGATCACCATTCCGGTGCCCTGCCCGACGCGGCGGATACCGCGCTTTGCTGGGCAGAACTGCGGTCCTGGTTCAAGCCGCGTTTTGCGGGACTGCCGCTGACGCTGGGAGATTTGACAGAGGATCAGGCCCTCTCGATTCAATCGTCAGAAGGTGACGACCCCGCCGAACTGCGCCTGCTGCGCACCCAGCACGGCATCCGCGTGACGCTGTCCGACCCGCCCCATTCCTGCCCCGGCGAACGGCATCAGATGCTGGTCCAGCGCGCGCGCCTGGCGCAAGAGACCGGAATGTTGCAGGCCGCCCCCTATCCGATCTGGAAGACCTCGCAGGAGGGCGCGGTGCTTTGGCAAAACTCGGCCTGCCGGGAGGCGTTCGATGTCGGCGCGCAAGAGGTGGCTATCCCGGCGCAAGGCGACCGCAGCGTAAGCCGGTTTTCCGTCACCCCCGCCAGCGGCAGCCGCCCGATATGGTACGAAGTGCACTCTGTGACCCACATGTCAGAAGTGCTGCACCACGCCACCGATATCACCAAGATTGTGACCGCTGAGAAAATGCAGAAGGATTTTCTACAGACCCTGACCAAGACTTTTTCCTATCTCACCATCGGTCTCGCGGTCTTCGACCGCAC
Source organism: Roseovarius sp. (assembly GCA_048267045.1). Classification (GTDB taxonomy): domain Bacteria; phylum Pseudomonadota; class Alphaproteobacteria; order Rhodobacterales; family Rhodobacteraceae; genus Roseovarius. The sequence continues at coordinate 30,745 of JBLWYG010000029.1, forward strand.
CCGGAAGTTGGCCCTGTTCAATCCCGCGCTGGTTGATCTGACGTCGCTCCCCGCGCAATTTCTCAGCGCGCAGCCTGATTTGATGGCGTTCTTCGACAACCTGCGCAATCGCTGCGTCATGCCTGAGCCGCGTAGCTATGCCTCGTGGCGCACCCAGATTGGCGAAGTAATCGAAAGCGCAAAGGGTGGCCTCTACCACGAAACATGGTCGCTACCGAACGACGTGACCTACCGCGTGACCGGACGGCCCCACCCCGACGGCGCTGTTGCGTTCCTGTTCGAGGATATCACCGCCGAAGTGATGCTGGCCCGGCGACACCGGACGCAAATGGACTTGCGCCAATCTTCGCTTGATTGCCTTCCGGATGCGGTGATGGTGATCGGTGCCGACAACGTGCTCGCCTTTTGCAACACCGCTGCGACGCGTCTGTTGGGGATTGATCCCGATACGTGCTTTGCGGATATGACGATACCCGATCTGATCGGCGCCTGTGCCGCAGCACTGCCGGCCCCCGCAATCTGGGGTGATGTCGAAGCGGGCCTCAGAAATCGCGGCCAGAATTGCACGGTGCAGAGAACTATTCTCTCAGAGCAGGGCCTCCATCATTGCCGGTTGGAGCCTCTGCCAGGCGGCGCCTGCATGATGACGCTTCAAGCGAAGATGCCGGTGCCACGCGAGGCTGCAGTAGCGGCGATTGCGGGCTGAACGCGGTTGCAGGCATCGGTGCCATGTGTAGTGTCCCACCATGCACAGCCCGCACTCACGCACGCTCACCTCGGACAACCCCGACCAGACCTGCGCCGTCGCGCATCGCCTGGCGCCGCTGCTTGTGCCCGGCGATGTGCTGCTGCTGACCGGAGACATTGGCGCTGGCAAAACCCATTTTGCCCGCTGCCTGATCCAGTGCTTGCTTGATGTGCCAGAAGATGTGCCCTCGCCCACGTACACGCTGGTTCAGACGTACCCCGGCATTGATGCAGAGGTCTGGCATGCGGACCTTTATCGGTTGTCGGATAGAAACGAAGTGTTCGAACTGGGTCTCATCGATGCGTTTGAAAGCGCAATTTGCCTGGTCGAATGGCCTGACCGGCTGGGTGATCTGGCGCCGGACAGCGCGCTTTGTCTGACGATGACGACACTTGGGGATCCCGACGCGCGATTGCTGACGTTTGAATGGCGCGATCCGGCCTGGACAGCGCGCATGGAGGACCTTTCAAATGACTGACCGTACCGCCCAGGCGATGGATTTTCTCGGCCGGACAGAATGGGCGACGGCGATCGCGGCGCCTCTTGCCGGGGACGCATCGAACCGGCGATATCTTCGCATCCGGCAGGGTGATCGCACGGCCGTCCTGATGGACGCACCCACCCAACGCGGCGAAAACGTGCGCCCTTTCATCGCCATTGCCGAGTATCTTCTGGCGCTCGGGCTGAGCGCACCGCGGATTCTGGCGCAGGATGTCGACCGGGGTTTTCTGCTGCTGGAGGATCTGGGCGATGGTCTGTTTGCGCGGATCATCCCGCAGCATCCGGAGATCGAAACCGAGCTTTACTCCACCGCCACTGACGTATTGATCGAGTTGCACAAGACGGACGCCCCATCTGCTCTTGCGCCATACGATACCGGGCTCATGGCGGAAATGGCGGCTCTGGCGCTTGATTGGTACGCCGCCAGCGATGACCCGGCACTAAGGGCGGACTTCATCAATGCGATGTCCCGCGAACTTGGCGCCCATGCCGCAAAGCATGATGTGCTGATCCAGCGCGACTATCACGCCGAGAACCTCTTGTGGCTGCCGGATCGCGCGGGCGTTGCACGTGTCGGTCTGCTCGATTTCCAAGACGCAATGCGCGGTCATGTGGCCTACGATCTGGTGTCGCTTCTGCAAGATGCGCGGCGCGATGTTCCGGTGGATCTGGCCGTTCAGATGATCGACCGGTATGTTGCAGCGACGCAGGATGACAGCACGGCGTTCGATGCGGCCTATCATGTGCTGGGTGCCCAGCGTAACCTGCGAATCCTTGGGGTCTTTGCCCGGCTTTGCCTGCGGGATGGCAAGCCGCATTACGTCGACCTGATCCCGCGCGTCTGGGCGCATTTGATGCGTGATCTGGATCATCCCGCAATGGCCGACGCCGCGCCCCTGATACGGCGCGCCCTGCCCGAGCCGACATTAATTTTCCGAGAGGATCTCAAGAGCCGATGCGCACTGAACCAGACGCAATAATGCTGTTTGCCGCCGGGTTCGGCACACGGATGGGCGCGCTGACGGCGGACCGCCCAAAGCCGTTGATCGAGGTCGCGGGCAAGGCGCTGCTCGACCGTGCGTTGGATATTGCCGTGGCAGCGGATGTGGCGCGCATAGTCGTTAACACACACTACAAGGCCGACCAGATTGCTGCACATCTGACCGGGCGCGGCGTATTGGTCGCATATGAAACCCCGGAAATCCTGGACACCGGCGGCGGGCTGCGGGCTGCGTTACCACTGTTGGATGCGTCCACAATCTACACCATGAACACCGACGCCGTCTGGCGTGGGCCCAGCCCCCTGCACCTGCTGGCCAAGGCGTGGCGCCCCCAGGTCATGGATGCGTTGCTACTGTGCCTGCCCCCGGCGCAGGCTATCGGGCATGTAGGGCGCGGCGATTTCGTGCTCGCCGATGATGGCACACTGGCCCGCGGCGCTGGCCTGATTTTTTCCGGCGTTCAGATCATCAAGGCCAACGCATTGGCCGACACACCGGATGGCGCATTTTCGCTGAACATGGTCTGGGACAGACTGTTGGCAACTGGCCGTCTGCATGGCTGCATCTATCCCGGCAAATGGTGCGATGTCGGGCATCCGGATGGCATAACGCTGGCCGAAGACATGCTGCGCGCGTCTGATGTTTGAACCGTCAGACGGCGCGCGTATCTTCGGCCTCCCGCCCGGCGTAGATTTTCCCGCTGCGCTGGTAGAAGGGGTGCTGGACCGGCTGAAAGGCGCCCCGCCCGAGGCGTTGGGCCGCGTGCATCTGATCGTCAATACAAGGCGCATGGCGCGGCGCATCCAAGCGCTCTTTTGCGATGGGACCGCCCGCGTGCTTCCCCGGATCTCGCTGCTCACCGATCTGGGCCGCGACTGGAGGATGACCGATATCGACTTGCCTGCGCCGCCGCTACGCAGACGACTGGAGTTGATTCAGCTGATATCTTCGCTGCTGGATCAGCAGCCGGGCCTGGCGCCCCGCACCGCGCTCTATGATCTGGCTGACAGCCTTGCCCGGCTGATGGACGAGATGGAGGGCGAAGGGGTGTCTCCTGACGTCATCGACAGCTTGGATATCAGTGACCAATCCGGGCATTGGGAACGCATTCGCGCGTTTCTGAACATCGTGCGTCATTTTACCGAAGGGCGCGGCGCTTCGGGCAGCGAGGCACGGCAACGGAAGGCGGTGCAGCGCACAATCAGCCGATGGCAGGATGCGCCGCCGCAGCATCCGGTTCTGCTGGCCGGATCGACTGGATCGCGCGGCACAACGCAAATGCTGATGCAGGCTGTTTCGCGTCTGCCGCAAGGCGCGGTTATTCTGCCCGGCTATGATTTCGACATGCCCACCCGCGTCTGGGGCGCACTGGATGATCCGATGCTTAGCGAGGATCATCCACAATACCGCTTTCACGCGCTTCGCGCTACGCTGGCGCTGGAGCGGATTGACCGCTGGACCGAGGCCCGCCCGCCCAGCCCCTCCCGCGCACGCCTCGTCTCGCTGGCCCTGCGCCCGGCGCCAATAACCGACCAATGGTTGGAAGAAGGTCCAAAACTGGAGGACCTTTCGGACGCCATGCAGGCCGTGACCCTGCTGGAGGCCCCATCGCAGCGGATCGAGGCACAGTGCATTGCCATGCGTCTGCGTGAGGCTGCCGAAAAGGGCCAGACCGCAGCGCTGATCCCCCCCGACCGCGGCTTGACTCGCCGCGTCGCCGCCGCGCTGGACCGTTGGGGCATTATCCCGGACGATAGCGCCGGGGTGCCACTGCACCTGTCGCCGCCGGGCCGGTTCTTGCGCCATGTGGCGG
>JBLWYG010000030.1:0-34645 GCA_048267045.1 Roseovarius sp.
GCAGGCCCATCCGCTTGGCAATGTAGCCCGCAAAGAAGTCGCCGAAATTGCCAGTCGGGACGGTGAAGCTGACCTTGCGATGCGGCGCGCCCAAGCTGACCGCAGAGGTGAAATAATAGACCACCTGCGCCAGCACGCGCGCCCAGTTGATGCTGTTGACGCCCGCCAGCCCCACCGCGTCGCGGAACGCGAAATCGTTGAACATATCCTTGACGCGGGCCTGACAATCGTCGAAATGGCCGGTCATCGCCAGCGCGTGCACGTTATCCTCGCCCGGCGTGCTCATCTGACGGCGCTGCACCTCGCTGACGCGGCCGTTGGGATAGAGGATAAACACATCCACCATTTCCAGCCCCCGGAACGCGTCGATCGCGGCCGAGCCGGTGTCGCCGCTGGTCGCGCCCACGATGCAAACGCGCTGGCCACTGCGCTTCAGCGATGCCTCGAAAAGCTGGCCGATCAGCTGCATCGCGAAATCCTTGAATGCCAGCGTCGGGCCGTGAAACAGCTCCAGCAGATGATGCCCCGGCGCCAGTTGCACCAGAGGCGCGCGCGCTGGGTGGGCAAACCCGGCATAGGCGCGCGCGATGATGTCCTGAAATTCGGTATCGGTGAACGCATCGCCGATATAGGGGCGCATGATGCGAAACGCCGCCTCCTCATAGCTGAGGCCTGCCAGCGCGGCGATCTCGGCCTGCGGCATCTGGGGGATGGTTTCGGGCAGATAGAGGCCCCCATCACGGGCGAGGCCGGTCAGCATCGCCTCCTCAAAGCTCAAGGTCGGGGCCTTTCCCCGGGTGGAGATATATTTCATGTCTCAGACCTCACATCATTTTCCCTGCCGGGGCGCCGCATGCGCCATAGCAGATACCCTGTCATTACCAACCAGATAAAGGCCAGTGAGAACCAGGTGATTGCGTATTGCAGATGATCGTTGGAAATACCGGCGCTTCCGACCGGCAAGGGCGTGATGCCCTCGGGCGCGCCGCCCTCCTGTCTGCGCACGACCAGCAGCACCGGCTCGGTGTCCAGCGCGGCGGCCATGGCAGGCACGTCACGGGCGAACCAGATACCTTTTTCCATATCGGGCGGCGGCGTATAGCCGTCGATTTCCTGCGGCCAGTGCAGATTGCCAATCAAGCGCACGGGGCCTAGCCCGCGAGGCCTGTCCTTGGCCTCCAGGGGGATAAATCCGCGGTCGACCATGATGCGCCGCGCGCCAATCTCAAGCGGCTGTATCAGGCGGTATCCGGCGCCCAGATCCTTGGCGCCGACAAGTATGTGCAACTCGGGCGCCGTCAGTTCTCCGGCCACGGCGACTGGGGCATATTTATCCCGCTCCGGGTCGATCTGGTCAGGCAAGGCATCCGGCGCGCCTGCGATTCGCGACTCGATATCTGCCAGAACCGCCTGTTTCCAGGTCAGACGCTGCATCTGCCAGACGCCCAACGATATCAGAACCGCCGCCCCCAGCACACCAAACAGCAGTGGGACTACAAGCCGCCGCATCAACCTCTACCCCTTCCAAGGCAAAAATGCGGAAGGCTGCCCCTTCCGCATTTTTCCCTTGCTGAAAACATCCTCCACGATGCGGCAGGATTCTTCGCAAAAGATTCTCAACTGCCCCAGATGTAGATGGCAGCGAACAGAAACAGCCAGACCACATCGACGAAATGCCAGTACCATGCTGCCGCCTCGAACCCGATGTGATTGTCGGGGGTGAAGTGTCCTCGCATGGTGCGCATCAGGCAGACGAACAAGAAGATCGTGCCGATGAACACGTGGAAGCCGTGAAACCCGGTCGCCATGAAGAAGTTCGCGCCATAGATGTTGCCGGAGAAACCGAACGCGGCGTGGCTGTATTCGTAAAGCTGGAAAATCGTGAAGAGAACCCCCAGAACAACAGCAATAGCCAGGCCCTTTTTCATATCTTCGCGGTTGTTTTCATGCACCAGCGCGTGGTGCGCCCATGTCGCGGCTGCCCCCGAACACAGAAGGATCAGCGTATTGATCAGCGGCAGATGCCACGGATCAAACGTCTCGATCCCGAGGGGCGGCCAGACGCCGTCTACGGCAGGGGACTGCGGTCCCATCGGATACAACGCATTTTTGAAAAAGCTCCAGAACCACGCGACAAAAAACATGACCTCGGACATGATGAACATGATGAAGCCATAGCGCAGCCCGATCCGCACGACAGGCGTATGATCGCCTGCATGGTTTTCAGCCACGGTCTCGGACCACCAGCCGAACATCGTGTACAAGACGCCCGCCAGCCCCAGCAGGAACACCCAAGGCTGATTGTTCTCGACCTGCGGCGACATCCACAGAACTGCGCCGAACAGCATGACAAATGCCGCAACCGCTCCCAACAGGGGCCAGAGAGATGGGGGGAGGATATGGTAGTCGTGGTTTTTTTCGTGTGCCATCTAGTGTTCCCTCGTGGACGGGCCTCGAACATATCGCGCTGAACCCAACGGGCGGCTAAGCGGGAAATGCTGTGCAACGCTCTTTTGTTTCGCGGCGTCTGGGGCGGCCCCGTTCTCGGAGCCTTCCCAAACGCGTCAGTTTACGTTTCTACCGGTTTCATCGTCTTGCGCAAGTGCCGCCTGTTTTTCGGGCAGGTCGATCTCGTAGAATGTGTAGGACAGGGTGATGACCTTGGTGTATTTCGCGTCGCGGTCGGTCACGATGGCCGGATCGACAAAGAATGTCACCGGCATATCCATCCGCTCGCCCGGTTGCAGCACCTGTTCGGTAAAGCAGAAACACTCGATCTTTTCGAAAAAACCGCCTGCCTCATAGGGCGTGACGTTATACGCGGCCTGTCCGGCAACGGGCCGGTCAGTGGGATTATAGGCCTCGAAAAAGGCCAGCCCGGTTTCGCCGATGCGCAGTTCCATCTCGCGGACTTCGGGCTTGAATTCCCACGGCATGTCGCGCGAAAGGCTGCCGTCAAAGCGCACCTTGATGGTCTGGTCCAGAATGACGTCAGACCCGGCCTCGGCCACGCCGGTGATGCCGCCAAAGCCGGTGACCCGGCAGAACCAGTTGTAGAACGGGACCGACGCCCAGGCCAGCGCGCCCATGGTCACCACAACCCCGACTAGCGTCAGAGCCGTGCGCCGTGTCTTGTCAGTCTTGGCCATATCCCGCCCCCTTCACCGTATCCGGAACAGTAAATTCATCTTGGCTGACCTTTGCCACGGTCAGGCCGAAAACCAATGCGACAAATGCCGCCAGCACAAGCCCCAGCCCCAGATTGCGGCTGAAACGGCGGCTGTGAATCTCATGCGGTTTGCGAAAGGACACTACAGACCCCATGATGCGAAAGGCGCGATTTCCATGCCGCGCAGTGTAGCATCGACCAGAATTGCGACGAATAGTCCGAACAGATAGTAAAGCGAGTGCCTGAACACCTTTTTCTCGATGGCATAGCCATCGGCCTCTGCCGCCGCCTCGTCCCGTCGCCAGATCGCCCAGGCGCCGCGCAGGAAAAGCGCGTTCAGCAGCACGGCAGCAACGACGTAGGTCGGCCCGCCGATTGACGTAAAGGCCAGAGCGAAGGACACAGGCACCAGAAGAATGGTGTAGGCAAGGATGTGATTGCGCGTGACGCGGCGGCCATGGGTCGATGTCAGCATCGGTACGCCGGCCTCGTCATAGTCGGATTTCATGAACAGCGCGAGCGCCCAGAAATGTGGCGGCGTCCACATGAAGATCAGCGCGAACATCAACACCGACTCTATCGAAACGCCGCCGGTCGCTGCCGCCCAGCCGATCATCGGGGGAAACGCGCCGGCCGCGCCACCGATAACGATATTCTGCGGCGTCCACCGTTTGAGCCACATTGAATAGACGACGACGTAGAAAAAGATGGTGAATGCCAGCAACCCTGCCGCGACGAAATTCGTGGCAAGACCCAGCATGACGACCGAAATCCCCGACAGCGCGATGCCAAATCCGAACGCCTCACCCTCGGTAATGCGCCCGGCGGGGATGGGGCGGCCCTTGGTGCGTTTCATGATACGGTCGATATCGGCATCCCACCACATGTTCAGCGCACCCGATGCGCCGCCACCGATGGCGATAAACAAGATTGCGGTAAAGCCAACGATAGGATGCACCGAAACCGGCGCCGCCAGCAGGCCGACCAGCGCAGTAAAGACGACCAGCGACATCACACGCGGTTTGAGCAGTGCAAAAAAATCGCCGAACCCGGCGTCCTGTGGCTGGGCATCGCGTGTCTGTGCCGTGCTGGGGTTCAGGCTTGCATCGCTCATGTCTCACTCCGCTTGCGGGCACGGGCCCTTGTCAGGTGGTCGGACTGGATCGCCTCGAACCGGATGCCGAACAGCGGGCGCCCGCCCCCGCATGTGCAGTGGCGCGCGCCGCAAATCAAAGCCGCCTATTCTGCGGCCGCGACCTTGTAGCTTTGCGGCGCCTCCAGCCCGGCGTACTCTTCCTTGGCATCCAGCAGCCAGGCGTCATACGCCTCCTGGCTGACGACCTTCACCGTGATCGGCATGTAGGCGTGATCTTTGCCACACAGTTCGCTGCACTGACCGAAATAGACGCCTTCACGTTCGGCCTTGAACCACAGTTGCGCCAGGCGGCCCGGAACGGCGTCCTGCTTCACGCCAAAGGCGGGAATGGTCCAGCTATGGATCACGTCGGCGCCAGTCACCTGCATGACCACGGTCTTGCCGATGGGCACGACAACGGCTGTGTCGGTCGCCAGTTTGAATTCGTCGCGGCTGTAGCCGGCCGCTTCCAGTTCGGCGATGACCTCGTCATTCAGAACCTTGCCTTCGCCGATCATGAAGGATTCAAAGCCGAAATCCTCATCGGTGTACTCATAGCCCCAATACCACTGATATCCGGTCACCTTGATGTTGATGTCGCCCTCGGGAATTTCCTGCTGCTTGAACAGGACCGGCAACGAAAACGCGCCAATAAAGACCAGAATCACGATCGGCACAATCGTCCACGCCACCTCAATCGGGGAGTTGTGAGTAAATTTTGCCGGGTTCGGGTTGGCCTTCCGGTTGAAGCGGATTATCGCATAGATCAGCAGCGCCGTGACCAACAGGGTGATGCCCGCGATGATCACCAACACCAGACCGTCCAGCCAGAACAGATCGCTCGCCAGCTCGGTCGCCGCAGGCTGAAAACCCAGACCGCCCGGTGTCGGCTTGCCAACGATTTCGAGGTTGTCCTGCGCCATCGCGGGCAGGGCGGTAAGCGCGGCCATCGCCGCCAGCAGTTTGGATTTGTATCGCATATGGCACCCTGATCGGTTGAAGCGGATATGTCGTGGTTCAGGCATTCGCCGCCCGCTGGGCAGACTTCCCGTTGTATCTGTGGCCGTTAAAACCATATTCTTATCCTACAGACAAGAAAGACGGTTGTCACAATATTGCCTTTGTCCTGATTTAGATCAAAATTCGGGCCGGAACAGTGGTCTTCCGTCAAAATATTGACCGGCGCGCCGCGGTGCCGCCCCGAATCCCAAGAGCAGGACGCTCCATGCCCGACGCCCCCTTTCGCCCGTTCGAGGATAATCTGGACAAGGATACCGCACTGGCGCAACTGCGCCGCGCCACTGGCGGCGCCGATGACGGCGAATTGTTTCTGGAGCGCACCCGCAGCGAGGCGCTGGGATTCGACGATGGCCGCATCAAGACCGCCAGCTACGACGCGGGTGAAGGTTTCGGCCTGCGCGCCGTGCGCGGCGACGCGGTGGGATATGCGCATTCGTCCGACATCAGCGAGGCGGCGCTGACGCGCGCCATTGATACCGCACGGCTGGCGGTCGGCGATGGCGGTGGCCTCATGGCGCCGCCCCCGCAGGCGACAAACCGGCGGCTCTATACGGATCACGATCCGATCGCCGGCGCCAGTTTTCCGGTCAAGATCGAGACGCTGCGCCAGATCGACGCCTTTGCGCGCGACCTCGACAGCCGGGTGGTGCAGGTATCTGCGGTGATCTCTGCCTCGCTTCAGGAGGTCGAAATCCTGCGCCCCGACGGCAGCCACCTGCGCGACGTGCGCCCGATGACGCGCATCAACGTGTCTGTGATCGTCGAAGATGGCGGCCGCCGCGAATCCGGTACCGCAGGCGGCGGCGGGCGCGTGGGGCTGGACGGCTTGCTTGACCCGGCCGATTGGCAGACCAAGGCGCGCGAAGCGCTGCGAATCGCCGTGGTGAACCTCGGCGCCGTCCCCGCCCCGGCCGGCGTCATGGACGTTGTCCTTGGCCCCGGCTGGCCCGGCATTCTGCTGCACGAGGCGATCGGCCACGGTCTGGAGGGCGATTTCAACCGCAAGGGGACCTCAGCCTTTGCCGGTCTGATGGGACAGCGGATTGCCGCGAAGGGCGTGACGGTGCTGGATGATGGCACGATCCCTGACCGTCGCGGCTCGCTTACCATCGACGACGAAGGCACGCCATCGCGCCGCAACGTACTGATCGAGGACGGGATCCTGGTCGGCCTCATGCAGGACCGCCAGAACGCCCGCCTTATGGGCGTCGAGGCGACAGGCAATGGCCGCCGCGAAAGCTTCGCCCACGTGCCGATGCCGCGCATGACCAACACCTACATGCTGGGCGCTGATGCCGCGCCTGGCGATATCGTTGCGGACCTAAAGGATGGCATCTACGCCGTTGGCTTTGGCGGCGGGCAGGTGGACATCACCAATGGCAAATTCGTGTTCTCCTGCACCGAAGCGTACCGCGTGCAGAACGGCAAGGTCGGCGCCCCGGTCAAGGGCGCGACGCTGATCGGCGATGGCGCGACCGCGCTTCAACAGATCCGCGCCTTGGGCAATGACATGGCGCTGGACCCAGGCATGGGCAATTGCGGCAAGGCGGGCCAATGGGTGCCGGTGGGCGTGGGACAGCCGACAGTGATGATCGGCGGGCTGACCGTGGGCGGCTCGGGCGGCTCGGGCGGCTGACCGGGGCAGAACCGGGCCGCGGCGCAATCGGAAGATTGGGGATTTGGGTATTTTGACCGAGAAAAAGTGTCGGATGGGGCATTGGCGCCTGTCAAGGACTGTTTTCACAGAGTGGTTTACTGCCTGTTAACCACCCGTGCGCTACACCTGATTCTGCAAGCAGGCGAGGTCACGATGTCCGAAGAAACACATCCTTCCACTCACCCCCCACTCCCACCCACCACGGAAGATGATCGGGTATCGTGGCTTCGTCTCTTGCGATCGCGGCGCGTCGGTGTCGCCACCTTTTATCGCTTGCTGGCCGAGCATGGCACCGCCCAGGCCGCGCTGATCGCGCTGCCCGAGGTAGCCAAAGCATCCGGCATGGATGACTATACGACCTGCCCCGAGGGCGTGGTTCTGGCCGAGATGCGTGCCGCGCGCATGGCCCGCGCGCAGATGATCTGCGTGACGGATCCGCTTTATCCCGATGCCCTGCGCGACATTCCTGACCCACCTCCCATCCTGTGGGCGATGGGAGACGTCGGCGCGCTGGCGCGACCAAAGGTCGCTATGGTCGGCGCGCGCAATGCGTCATCGCTGGGGACGCGCATGGCGCGGGCGCTGGCGACCGAGCTATCCAAAGCCGGTTATGTGATTGTCTCGGGACTTGCCCGCGGCATCGACACTGCCGCGCATGCGGCAACCGTCGATGGCGGGACCATCGCCGTGATGGCGGGCGGCGCCGACGTGCTCTATCCGGCGGAAAACGCGAAACTGGCTGGCGAAATCCTCAATTGCGGCGTGCGCCTGTCGGAAATGCCCATGGGAACCGAACCGCAGGCGCGCCCCTTCCCGCGTCGCAACCGGATCATCAGCGGGCTGGCCGGTGCTGTCGTGGTCGTCGAGGCGGCGGCAAAATCAGGATCGCTGATCACAGCGCGCAACGCACTGGACCAGGGGCGCGAGGTGCTTGCCGTGCCGGGCCACCCGTTCGACTCCCGCGCTGCCGGTTGCAACATGCTGATCCGCGACGGCGCGCGCCTGATCCGAAGCGCGGTCGACGTGATCGAGGCGCTGCCCGTGACCGAACTGCGCCAACCCAGCCTGCCGCTGCCTACGGTCATCCCCACCGCAAAGCCTGAACAGCGCGGGTTGCGCGAGACAGCAGACCTGCATGGCCGCATCCTTAGCCGCCTGGGCCCGTCACCACTGGCCGAGGATCAACTGATCCGCGATCTGGGCACGCCGGTCCACTCCGTTGCCCCGGCGCTGATCGATCTGGAACTGGACGGGCGGATCCGCAGACAGGCAGGCGGTATGTTGTCACTGGCCGAATGATACGGCTGATCAAAAGGCATCATACCCGCCTGCATTGACAATCCCTCTTGCGCCCCCACATGGTGCGCCGCCATAAGTGCCGCCCCGAGTGGAGAGGAATTTCATGCCCGTCGTCGTCGTCGAATCTCCGGCCAAGGCCAAGACAATCAACAAGTATCTGGGCCCCGATTACACGGTGCTGGCCTCCTACGGCCATGTGCGCGACTTGCCGCCCAAGGATGGCTCGGTCGATCCCGACAACGGCTTTGACATGAAATGGGAGATCGGCGTCGACAGCCGCAAACATGTCAAGGCGATCGCTGACGCATTGGCAAGCGACAATGCCTTGATCCTCGCGACCGACCCCGACCGTGAGGGCGAGGCGATCAGCTGGCATCTGGAAGAGGCGCTGCGCAAGCGCAAGGCCATCAACAAGGATACGCCAGTCAGCCGCGTCGTGTTCAACGCCATCACCAAGGCGGCCGTGACCGAAGCGATGGCCAATCCCCGGCAGGTTGATGCGCCGCTGGTAGAGGCGTATCTGGCCCGCCGCGCGCTGGATTACCTGGTGGGCTTCAACCTCAGCCCGGTGCTGTGGCGCAAGCTGCCCGGCGCGAAATCGGCCGGGCGCGTGCAGTCCGTCTGCCTTCGCCTGATCGTCGAGCGCGAGATGGAGATCGAGGCGTTCAACGCGCGCGAATACTGGTCGGTCAAGGCTCTGCTGACCACCCCGCGCGGGCAGGAATACGAGGCGCGTCTGACGACGCTTGCTGGCAAAAAGCTGGACAAGTTCGATCTGGCGAACGCCACACAGGCCGAAATGGCGGTTCAGGCGGTCTCCAGCCGCGCGCTGACCGTCACTTCGGTCGAAGCGAAACCTGCCAGCCGGAACCCGTCCGCCCCTTTCATGACATCGACGCTTCAGCAGGAGGCCAGCCGCAAGTTCGGCATGGGCGCGCGCCAGACGATGAGCGCAGCGCAGCGCCTGTATGAAGCAGGCCACATCACCTATATGCGAACCGACGGTATCGACATGGCCCCCGAGGCGGTGACCGCCGCCCGCGATGCCATAGCCGAACGCTTTGGCAAGGATTATGTCCCGTCCGCGCCGCGCATCTACAAGAACAAGGCGAAGAACGCGCAGGAAGCCCACGAATGTATCCGCCCCACCGAAATGACCCGCGACGCCGCCGCGCTGAAGATCACCGACCGCGATCAGGCGCGGCTCTATGATCTGATCTGGAAGCGCACGCTGGCTTGTCAGATGGAGGGTGCGCGCCTGGAACGGACCACCGTCGAGATCGGCAGCGCCGATGGCCAGGTCGGGCTTCGCGCGACCGGTCAGGTGGTGCTGTTCGATGGCTTTTTACGCGTTTACGAGGAAGGCCGCGACGATGTGGCCGATGACGGAGACGATGCGCGCTTGCCGCAGATCGCCGAGGGCGACAAGGCGGACCCAAAAATCGGTAGCGGTCACTATGACCTCGAATTTGCGCAGAGCGTGCCAGACGGCGAAAAAACCGATGACACTGGAAAAGGTGACGCGACGACGCTTCGATCCAGCACTGCCGTCATGTCTGCTGAAAAAGCAATCCTCGCGAAGCAATCGCACACCCAGCCACCGCCCCGCTATACCGAGGCGACGCTGGTCAAGCGCATGGAAGAACTGGGCATCGGCCGGCCCTCGACCTACGCCAGCATCGTGACCACGATTCAAGATCGCGAATATGTCCGTAAGGATGGCAATCGCTTGATTCCCGAAGACAAGGGGCGAATCGTAACGATCTTCCTGTTGAATTTCTTCAGGCAGTATGTCGGCTATGAATTTACCGCCAATCTCGAGGAAGAGTTGGACCATGTCAGCGCCGGTGACGCCGACTGGAAGGACATCCTGACCCGGTTCTGGCGCGATTTTTCCGCCGCCATCGCCGAAACGTCCGAACTGCGCATCTCCGAAGTGCTGGATGTGCTGGACGAGGCGCTGGCGCCCACACTCTATCCGCCGCGCGAGGATGGGACAGATCCACGCATCTGCCCCCTCTGCGGTGAAGGCAAGCTGCACCTCAAGACGTCGAAATCGGGTGGGTTCGTCGGCTGCGGCAACTATCCCGAATGCCGTTATACCCGCCCGATCGGCGCAGATGCGGCCGAGGCGGGTGACCGTGTGCTGGGCGAGGATCAGGGGGACGAGATCAGCCTGCGGTCGGGGCGGTTTGGACCCTATGTCCAGCGCGGCGAGGCCACCGAAGAAAACAAGAAGCCGCCGCGCGCGTCTTTGCCGAAGGGCTGGACGCCGGACGCGATGGATTTGGAGAAGGCACTGACGTTGCTCAGCCTGCCGCGCGAAGTGGGCCTGCATCCCGAGGACGGCGAAATGATCGAGGCTGGAATCGGGCGGTATGGCCCCTTCGTCAAACATGGCAAGCTTTATGCAAACCTCAAGGAAGTGGACGAGGTATTCACCATCGGCATGAACCGCGCGGTCGAGGTTCTGGCACAGAAACTGGCCAGCCGTGGCGCGGGCCGGGCGGCGGCCAAGCCCTTGAAGGAATTGGGCGATCATTCCGAAAGTGGTGGCGCGATCAATGTCATGGAAGGCCGCTATGGCCCCTACGTCAAGTGGGAGAAGGTCAACGCGACCTTGCCCAAGGGAACCGAACCCGGCGATGTGACACTTGCCTTGGCAATGGAGCTGATCGCTGAGAAAATCGCGAAATCAGGCAAGGGCGGTGCCAAGAAAAAGGCTCCGGCCAAAAAAGCTCCGGCCAAAAAGGCGGCGCAGAAACCCGCGACCAAGAAAGCAGCCGGAACGAAGAGCGCCGCCAAAAAACCGGCGGCCAAGAAACCCGTCGCCAAAACCATGACGTCCGACGTCTGAGACGGACACTCGCTTTGGTCATTCAACAGGGCGCATCTTTCCCATGCGCTCTGGGCCTTACTTGTTGATACACGGCTTTGTTATCGGAACCTATCTCGCCCAATCATCATTTAAACTATAAGGGTGCAACGCTACGCCCGCCAGAATGAGAGGATTCGCGCGATGACCGATACGAAATTCAACCGCCGCTCCGCGTTGATCGGGGGGGCTGCAGCCATTGCCACACTCGCAACACCGGGCGTCCTGCGCGCTCAGGGTGTGGGGGCAGAGACCCGTCGCAATGCGTCAAGCTTTGTCACGCAGAACTGGCAGGACCATTTCGACACATTGGGTGCAGGCGCGATTGTTTGTGACACGACGTCACGCGCCCTACATTACTGGAACGCGGATGGGACCGACTATCGCGTTTATCCGACATCCGTGCCGATGACGGACGATCTGACACGCACCGGATATACCAAGATCGTACGCAAGAAAGTCGGCCCCGACTGGACCCCTACCTCGAACATGCGGGCGGCCAACCCTGATCTTCCGGCCTATATGCCGCCAGGTCCTGGAAATCCGCTGGGAACCCACGCCATGTATCTGACATGGCCCGCCTATCTGATCCATGGCACGCATGATACGCGCAAGATCGGGCGCAGATCGTCGTCGGGCTGCATCGGGTTGTATAACGCCAAGATCGAAGAATTGTTCATGGTGACACCGATCGGCACCCAGGTGCGCATCATCTGACCCACGCCTCGGCATGGTAGGTAGTAATCCCTAGATGGGCAGTTGGGGAGGCGGCGGCATTGACTCTCGCCGCTCCCCTGCCCCACAACCTTAGGCGACCATGCCAAATTAGGGGTTTCTCAATGAAGAAAGTATATCCTGACGCCGCCGCTGCGCTGGATGGGGTGCTGTTCGACGGCATGACCATCGCTGCGGGCGGCTTTGGCCTGTGCGGCATCCCCGAACTGCTGCTGCAGG
Organism: Roseovarius sp.; assembly: GCA_048267045.1. Lineage (GTDB taxonomy): Bacteria > Pseudomonadota > Alphaproteobacteria > Rhodobacterales > Rhodobacteraceae > Roseovarius. The sequence goes on from JBLWYG010000030.1 coordinate 12,110, forward strand.
CGATCAAGGACGCGGGCACGAAGGAACTGACGTTCGCCAGCAATAATGCCGGTGTCGACGATTTCGGCATCGGGATCCTGTTGCAGACGCGACAGGTAAAGAAAATGCTCAGCTCTTATGTCGGAGAGAACGCGGAATTCATGCGCCAGTATCTGGCGGGCGAGCTTGAGATCGAATTCAACCCGCAGGGCACGTTGGCCGAACGGATGCGCGCCGGCGGTGCGGGTATCCCCGGTTTCTACACGAAAACCGGCGTCGGCACGCAGGTCGCCGAAGGCAAGGAACACAAGGATTTCGACGGCGAGACCTACATCCTTGAGCGCGGGATCGTCGCGGATCTGGCAATCATCAAGGCGTGGAAGGCCGACGACACCGGCAACCTGATTTTCCGCAAGACAGCACGCAATTTCAACCCGCCCGCCGCGATGTGCGGCAAGATTTGCGTTGCCGAGGTCGAGGAGATCGTGCCGCGCGGATCGCTTGATCCCGACAACATCCACTTGCCTGGCATCTACGTGCACCGCCTGATCCAAGGCGACCATGAGAAACGGATCGAGCAGCGCACGACACGCAAAAGGGAGACCGCATAATGCCCTGGGACCGTAACCAAATGGCCGAACGCGCTGCGCAAGAGCTGGAGGATGGCATGTATGTCAACCTTGGTATCGGCATCCCGACGCTGGTGGCCAACTATGTCGGCGACAAGGAAATCACCCTGCAATCCGAAAACGGCATGCTGGGCATGGGTGCCTTTCCCTATGAGGGCGAGGAGGACCCCGACCTTATCAACGCGGGCAAACAGACGATTACAGAGCTTAACCGCACGGCATATTTCGATTCTGCAACCAGCTTTGGCATGATCCGGGGTGGCAAGATCGCGGCGGCGATCCTTGGCGCTATGGAAGTGGCCGAGAACGGCGATCTGGCGAACTGGATGATTCCCGGCAAGCTGGTCAAGGGTATGGGCGGCGCGATGGATCTGGTTGCCGGCGTCGGTAAGGTCATCGTCGTGATGGACCACACCAACAAGCATGGCGACAGCAAACTGCTGAAGAAATGCACTCTGCCGCTGACCGGCACTGGCGTCGTGGATCGCATCATCACCAATCTGGGCGTTCTGGATGTGGTTGAGGGCGGTCTGAAAATCGTCGAGACAGCCGAGGGCGTCACCGAGGATGAATTGCGCGCCGCGACCGAGGCGACCATCGTCTAAGCGCGAAACGAATAGTGCAGGCCGACACTAAAATGAGGGCGGTGCCATGCGGCGCCGCCCCTTTCAGTTGGCCATCGCCATGTTCAGCGCGCAGCCGTCTGATATGAACTCGGGCCGTGTCTTGCACAGCCCCCGCGCCAGATCGTAGGCCGCCAGCACCTTGGGGACGTAGTCGCGCGTCTCGGCATAGGGGGGCACGCCCTTGTTTGCCTTGACCGCGTTTTCCCCTGCATTGTAGCCCGCCAGCGCGAGGATGGGATCGCCGCCGAATTCCTTTAGCAGCCAATCGAGGTAGGCGACCCCGCCCTTGATGTTCTGCGCCTCCGACATCGCGTCGGTCACGCCGAACCGTGCGGCGGTGTCGGGGATCAGTTGCATGATGCCCTGCGCGCCCTTTTCGCTGACCGCGCGGCCGCGCCCGCCCGATTCCACCGCGATCACCGCCAAGACCAGCGCGGGCGACACATCGGTGCCGATCGTCGCCGTCAGAATGTTCTGGCCCTGTGCCGTGGCGATCGTCTGGATATCCTGCAAGCGGTAGCGCGGCGCCGGCACGCCCTTGGGCGGTTTGGCCAGCTTTCCCAGAGCCTCGTCAAAGCGCACGGTGCCCGCGTCCGAATAGCCGGGCGGCACGATATCCCAGAACCAGCCGTATTTCGCGGCGCGCACTACCGGCGCGTCCGGAACCTCAGGAACGGCGTCGCCCTCATCGCGACGCGGGGTTGACCCGGCCGGAGGCGGCTGGTCGCCCGGCTGGATCTGGACAGTGATGCGCTTGGTTGTGCCTTTCTTGGGCGGTTTGCTCATCTTGAAAGTGAAATCAGCAAAGGGCATGGGGCTTTCGGCGCGCGCCGGGCCTGCGGCGCATAGCGCAGCGGCCAGAATCGATGTCAGGACATATCGCACAGCTCGCCTCGCATGCCTCGGGTTGTTTTATTTTTTATGAACAATCGCAAAAAAAGCGCTTCCGCGCCAGTCCCGGTGGCCTGCGAGGGCTAAAACTCGCACCTTCAGGGCATGAAAAACGCGCTCCATCGCGCCAACGAAACATTTTTTTAACTATTATTTCATTCGTTATCAAATAGTTAACCTGCAACGCTTGGCAAAGATCACACTGTGCCAAAATCGATCCATTCGCGCCCAATTTGTGCCTTCATTCAGGGGCTATATATATTCATCCGACGCGCTGAGGGCCAACAGAGAGAAGCGGCCCAGATCAGCAAGACGGTCTGAAACCTGAGTAATCCTACTGATCCTTTGGAGGGACACACAATGATCGATTTCATCAAGAATTTCCACGCCGACGAAGACGGTGCCGTGACTGTTGACTGGGTCGTCCTGACCGCAGCCGTCGTTGGCCTGGGCATCGCAGGCGTTGCAGCCGTCAAGGGCGGCGTTGACGGCCTGGCTGGCAAGATCAAGACTGGCATGGATACTGCAACTGTGACACCGCTGGGCGCGCTGGGTTCGGGCGGCACCACCGGCGGCACCACCGGCGGCACCACCTCACCCTAATACGACCTTCGCAATCCTCAGTGGATTGAGACAGATACCAAAGGGCCGCAAATCCGCAGATTTGCGGCCCTTTCGGCATGCCGCCCACACGCCCCGACGGGCATAGTTCACAAAGGGATGACGCCCGCATGAAGCCACCGAAAGTTACGAATACCTCCTTCGTGCAGGACGAAGATGGCGCAGTAACCGTTGACTGGGTCGTTTTGACCGCCGCTGTCACAGGCCTCGCAGTCGCCGCCTATTCCGGCGTTAATTCAGGCGTGGCGTCGCTGACCGGTTCGGTCAACACGACGCTGACAGAGGCGACGATCAATCTACCCTGATTTCGAACCAATCTGCGTGAAATTCGTGGAATTGTCGCTTATCCACCCCCATTTCGACACAATTTCCAGCGATACCTGTCGCAAGCTATCCCGCGTTGAAGTGTCAGCGCGCACCGGGATGGCAGTGTACCGTGAAAGGATTTGCCATGCGTTTGGTTTTCGGATTGGTCCTTGTTCTGGGGCTTGGCTTGGCCGGCTTTGCCGTCTACATGGCCAAGACATATATCGAAAGCTATCAAACCGCCCTGGAGAAAGAGCGCGGCGCACGCGCCCCGGCGTTTGATATTGCGCAAGTCTATATCGCCGCCCGCCCGCTCGGGTATGGCGAACGGTTGACGCCCCAGGATGTCAGGCTGGTCGCCTATCCCGCGGCATCCCTGCCCACCGGTGTATTCAAGACCGAGGCCGAGATGTTCCCTCAAGGCGCGGATGTGCTACGCACGGTCACGCGCGCCATGGAGCAGAACGAGGCGATATTGGCCGTCAAAGTTACGGGACCGGGCGAAAATGCCGGCATCACCACGCTGCTTGCACGCGGCATGCGGGCGTTCACCATTCAGGTCGACAGTGTTTCGGGCGTTTCCGGCTTTCTTCGGCCCGGCGACCGCGTCGATGTTTACTGGACCGGCAATATCGGTAACGGCGGGCTTCGCACCGAAGGCGACAGCACCGGTGATGTGACCAAGCTGATTCAGGCCGGGGTCAAACTGATCGCTGTCGATCAGTCGGCAAACACGGATCGGGCCGGGGCGAGCGTGGCGCGCACCGTGACCGTCGCCGTCCAGCCCGAGCAGGTCGCCGCGCTGGCGCAGGCACAGTCGACCGGACGGCTGAACCTTTCGCTGGTTGGCGCGCTGGATGATACGATTACAGATCGGATCGAGGTCGATCAGCGCCAGCTACTGGGCCTGGCATCTGCCCCGGTCGCGGCCCCGGTCGTGCGCAACGAGGTCTGCACAATCCGCACCCGCCGCGGCGCCGAGGTGATTGAGACACCGATCCCCTGCACCAACTGATATGCTCTGATCCGAATCCAACCAACTGGCATCAAACAATATAATTACGGTGCGCGCCCTGTGGCGCGCCGTTTCATTCCTGCAACTATCTTTGCTAAAATCTACAAAAGGCACGCTAAGTGTCATTGATTCTTGAAAAATATTTGGAACTGGCGCAGGGTCTACCCAATCATGGGCATCAAGACCCGTTAAAATGAGGCGTGATCGGAAGGCAGGTCACATGAAATATTGCAAGATTATCACGGTCGCCCTTGTTGGGTTGGCCGGGGCGATGGCCACTGCGCCGACGCCTGTACAGTCCGAAACACTGCACGTCGTCCGCAAGGGCGCAGGACGCGACTTGGCGGTTTCGATGAACCGCGCCGTCGTGGTCGAAAGCGACGTGCCCTTCGCCGAGCTGAGCATCGCCAACCCGGCGATCGCCGATTTTTCGACGTTATCGGATCGCACGATCTATGTGCTGGGCAAATCGCCGGGTCGCACGACGCTGACCCTGCTGGACGAAAACGGGCGGCTGATCACCAATGTCGAGGTGACGGTCAGCGCCGATGTGTCCGAGTTCAAGGAACGCCTGCGTCAGATCCTGCCGAACGAGCAGATCGAAGTGCGCACGGCCAATGACGGCATCGTCATGTCCGGTACGGTTTCCAGTGCTCCGCGTTTGCAGCGCGCGCTGGATCTGGCAGAACGCTACGCCCCCGAGCGGGTGTCGAACCTGATGAGCGTCTCGGGCAAGCAGCAGGTCATGCTGAAGGTCCGCTTTGCCGAAATGCAGCGCAACGTGGCAAAAAGCCTGTCCACCTCGCTGGCGATCGACGGGCTGTCGGGTTTGGGCCTTGGGGCTGGCGTTGCGACCAACGGCATCGGCGCGTCCAACGTCGCTCCGGCCGGCGTCGCCCCCGGCCTGTCCAGCCTGGGCCAAACGAACAACGGCGCGGCATTCTTTGGATTCAACGCCGGATCTGCACAGATCGGCATCCTGCTTCAGGCGCTTGAAACCAAGGGCGTTGTGCGCACCTTGGCCGAGCCGAACCTGACCGCCCTTTCGGGCCAGGAGGCCAAGTTTTTAGCGGGCGGCGAATATCCCATTCCGGTCAGCACGGACGACGGTGTCGGCATCGAGTTCAAACCTTTCGGCGTTGAGTTGAACTTTGTTCCGCGGGTGCTGGATGATGAGATCATCAATCTGGAAATGGCCGCCGCCGTATCCTCACTGGATCCCACCAACGGCATTCAGGCCGGCGGATTCAACATCAGCGGTTTCAAGCGGCGCGAAACCTCGACCACTGTGGCGCTGCGCGACGGCGAAAGCTTTGCCATTGCCGGGCTGCTTCAGGACGATTTCCGCGATACCAACGGGCAGGTGCCATGGCTGGGCGATGTTCCGGTACTGGGTGCATTGTTCCGCAGCGCTGACTACCAGCGCTCGCAAACCGAACTCGTGATCATAGTCACCGCCCACCTCGTCACGCCGACACGCGGCGAGGCCCTGGCGCTGCCGACCGACCGGGTCAGGCTGCCCTCGGAGGCCGACCTGTTCCTGAACGGGCACGTGGCGCGTGACATCCTGCCACAAACCGGCGCCGCAGGCGAAGTCGCACGACAGGATTTCGGTGGCTCCTACGGCTATGTGATGGACTGATGCAAGGAGCGGAGCACATGAAAAGAACTCTTTTACTGCTGCCGGTTCTGGCACTTGGCGCCTGCGCCAGCCCGCAAGACGCAGGCTATCGGAACTATCACGGTGAAGCTGGCTCGAAGGTGGATGGCGGCAATTTCGGCGGCGCCACCATGAACAATACGCGGGTGATGACCGGCGAGCGCGGCTATGTCCTTGATCTGTCCAACCGCTTTGCGAATGAGGTGCCGACGACCGTCACCTTTGCGTTCAACTCGGATGTTCTGGACGGGACTGCCCGCGACACCCTGCGCCTGCAGGCCGCGTGGATTCGACAGTTTCCCGAAGTCAGGTTCAAGGTGTTCGGCCACACCGATGCGGTCGGGTCGCCCTCGTACAACAAGAATCTCGGCCTGCGCCGCGCGCGCGCGGCAGTGGCATTTCTGTCAAGCCAGGGCATCAGCCTCAACCGATTGGAAGCTGTCGTCTCGTTCGGCGAGGCGCAGCCGCTGATCGTGACGCAGGGGCGCGAACGTCGCAACCGGCGCACAGTGACAGACGTTTCCGGCTTCGTGCGCTCACATCCCATCATCATGGATGGAAAATACGCCCAAGTCGTCTATCGCGGCACGATCGCAAGCGCCGCGCCTGCATCCGGTCTGTCGATGGCCGGCGGCATTGGCGCTTCGGAATAGCGCGCGCTGGCGCAAAGGTTTCTCCCTGCCCGGCTTGCCGGGACACCTTCAAGGCCCGCCGCACCGTCGGCGGGTTCTTTCTGTCGCCTGCAGCGCTGCTCGCAGGAAGAGATCCGCTAAAACCGCACAATTACGGTAATCCGGCCCCATTGTTGCCCAGATTTTCCGCGACCTTGCCCTGAGCAAAAACCGATCCGCATCCAATCAAGCGGTTCGCGATTCGAGAACCCGTTTCTGCCCGTGTCCAGATCGCCCGATTCCAAACGGCGCGCGCAGGCAGAACGCAAGGATAGGACGATAGCGCCATGAGCAGTGCGATGAACCAACCGGATCCAAGCCCGCTTGTCGCTTGCACGATCAGCCGGGATGTCACCACCTTTGATCTTCTGATCGAAGATATGGAGGCCGCCGTCGGCGAGGCGTGGGGCGATCTTGGATTCCCCGAAGCGCTGGCCTTTATGGGGCAACTGGACGCGGAAACGCTGGAATTCGTCGCCATCGCGATTGATGCCGAGGACGAGGGCCGGCTGTCGATTATCGGCGAAATCATCGAGTTGGCCGGACGGCTCAGGATCAAGGTGATCCTGATCGCCGATGACGTCAGCCCTTCGGCGCTGCACACACTGCTGCGTCAGGGCGCCGACGAGTTCGTTCCCTACCCTCTGCCCGAGGGCGAGCTTCAGGCCGCCATCGACCGTCTGCGCCAGCCTGTTCCGATCGCCGCGGCCGACGGTGGCATCGCACCCAATGCGTCCGGTCAAGAGGGCGTGCTGCTGGCGGTCCATGGACTTGCCGGCGGCACCGGCGCCACGACGCTGGCCGTCAATCTGGCGTGGGAACTGGCGACCATCACCAAGGACAAGGCGCCGCGCGTGTGCATTCTCGACATGGGTCTGCAGTTCGGGTCGGTGGCAACCTGCTTGGATCTGCCGCGCCGCGAGCCGGTTTTTGAGATGTGGTCGGACACCGAAACGATGGATGAGGACATCTTCAAACAGGCGTTGATCAGCTACCAGGACCGGATGTGGGTGCTGTCTGCACCGCCCGAAATGCTGCCGCTGGACATGATCACTTCCGAGGATGTTACCAAAGTGCTGGAACTCGCCCGCCGTCATTTCGACTATGTCATAGTCGACATGCCGAACACGTTGGTCCAGTGGACCGAAACCGTACTGAACGCCGCGCAGATCTATTTCATGACGTTGGAAATGGACATGCGCTCGGCCCAAAATACGCTCCGTCTGAAACGCGCGCTCAAGGCTGAAGATCTGCCAATAGAGCGGCTGAGGTTCTGCATGAACCGCGCGCCCAAGTTTACTGATCTCAATGGCAAAAGTCGGGTCAGACGCCTGGCGGAAAGTCTGGAAATTGGGATTGAACTGCAACTGCCTGATGGCGGCAAGGCCGTCAGTCAGGGCGCAGATCACGGTCTGCCGCTTGCAAATTCAGCCCCCAAGAATCCGCTCCGCAAGGAGATAGCAAAGCTAGCGGCATCAATCCATGCGCTGGGCAAAAGCGACGTCGAGGCCGCGTAACCAAGGCCCGAGAAAGGTATCCGCCAGATGTTTTCCCGCTACAAGAAACCCGGTCCAGGCCAATCCCGCCCGGTCGCCGCCGCGCCTGAAAAGTCAGACAAGACGACCCCCGCGGTCGTGCCCGTGCCCGCGCCCAAACCCGCCAGCCTGCGCCGTCCGACCGCACCTGCCAAGGTCGACCTCGGCCCGCAGGACAAGGAACGCAAGCGCAAGGAACGGCTGGGCGAGATCAAGCTGGACCTGCACCGCGCCCTCCTGGACAACCTGAATCTCAGCGCGCTCGACACCGCGACCGAACAGGACCTGCGCGCCGAAATCGGCACGATCGCCGCCGAGGTGCTGGAAGAGCGCAGCATTGTTCTGAACCGCGAGGACCGTTTGACGCTCACGCAGGAGCTTTATGACGAGGTCCGCGGCCTCGGCCCGCTGGAGACGCTGCTAAAGGACGACACCGTCAACGACATCCTGGTGAACGGGCCGCACCAGATCTTCATCGAGCGTGACGGTATTCTGGAATTGAGCGACGTTACCTTCAAGGACGAACGTCACCTATTGCGCATCATCGACAAGATCGTCTCGGCCGTTGGCCGCCGCGTGGACGAATCAAACCCTTACGTTGACGCCCGCCTTGCCGATGGATCGCGCTTTAACGCGATGGTGCCACCCGTCGCGGTCGATGGCAGCCTCGTTTCGATCCGGAAGTTCAAAAAAGACAAGTTGGGCATCGACGATCTGGTGAATTTCGGCGCTTTCAGCGAGGAAATGGCTGCATATCTGCAAGCCGCTGTTGCCTGCCGCCTGAACATCATCGTCTCGGGCGGTACCGGTTCGGGCAAAACGACCACGCTGAACGCGCTGTCATCTTTCATCGACAACGCCGAACGCATCCTGACGATCGAAGACACCGCCGAACTTCAACTGCAACAGATCCATGTCGGCCGCATGGAGTCGCGCCCGCCCAACGTCGAGGGCAAGGGCGAGGTCAGTCCCCGCGACTGCCTGAAGAACGCGTTGCGGATGCGCCCGGACCGCATCATCGTCGGCGAGACGCGCGGCGAGGAAGTCATCGACATGCTGCAGGCCATGAACACCGGCCATGACGGGTCGATGACCACGATCCACGCCAACAACCCGCGCGACGGTATCTCGCGCCTGGAAAACATGGTGGCGATGGCCGGCATCGAGATGCCGCTCAAGGCGGTGCGCAGCCAGATCGCGTCCGCCGTGCATCTGATCGTGCAGGCCAGCCGCCTGCAGGACGGTAGCCGCCGCATGACGTCGATCACCGAAGTGACGGGCATGGAGGGCGAGGTGATTTCGATGCAGGAGGTGTTCCGCTTCCAGCGCGTCGGACTAACGCCTGAAAACAAGATCGTGGGCCACTTCACCGCCACCGGCGTGCGCTCGAACTTCTCCGAGCGGTTCCGCCTGTGGGGCTATGATTTGCCCGCCTCGATCTATGAACCCGTGAAACCGGAGTAGCCCAGATGACGCTCAGTGCCGAACCGATCATCTACGGCCTAATCTTCTTCGGCGTGCTTGTGCTGGTCGAGGGCATTTACCTGACCGTCTTTGGCAAGTCGATCAGCCTCAACAGCCGGGTAAACCGTCGTCTCGAGATGTTGGAGAAGGGTGGCCGCCGCGAGGAGGTCATGGAAAAGCTGCGCAAGGAGATGGAGCAGCATCTGCGCTCGCGCCGCTTCCCCCTCTACTCCGTGCTGGCCTCCAAGGCGCAGAAGGCCGCCATAGCGTTTTCGCCCAAGCAACTGATGATGTTGATGGTTTTACTGGCCGTATTCGCCTTTCTCGGCCTGACCTTGGGCACGGCGACCTCCCTGCCCGTGCGCATCGCTGTTTCCATCGCGATGGGCATCGGCGGCATCTTCACGTGGATTTCGATGAAGGCAAAAAAGCGGATGGCCCTGCTGGAAGAGCAACTGCCTGACGCGATCGAACTGATGGTTAGGTCGCTCAAGGTGGGACATCCGTTTTCCTCGGCCGTGGCCATCGTCGCAAACGAGGTAGGCGATCCGCTGGCGACCGAATTCGGCATTATCGCGGATGAGGCAGCCTATGGGCGTGACATGGGCGAAGCGCTAAAGGATCTGGCCGAGCGGCTGGATATGCAGGACCTGCGCTTTCTCGCCGTGGCCGTGACGATCCAGCAGCAGTCGGGCGGCAACCTGGCCGAGATCCTCGCCGGCCTCGCCAAGGTCATTCGCGCGCGGTTCCGCCTGTTTCGCAGGGTCAAGGCGATCACCGCCGAGGCGCAATGGTCGGGCAAATTCCTGTCCGGCTTCCCCCTGATGGCGTTGATCGGCATCCAGGTTCTGGATCCGAATTATTATGACAAGGTCATGGACCATGCCTTTTTCATCCCTGCCGCCCTCGTTGTCGGTGCGTTTCTGGTGGTCAATCTGATCGTCATGCGCGCGCTCGTGAACATCAAAGTCTGAAAAGGACACTCCGATGACCTTCCTCAACGAGATCCTGACAGGCGCGCTTGGCCCTTTCGGCCCGATCATCGCGGTCGGAACGCTGGGTATCCTGCTGATCGCGCTGACGCTGGTGCTGATGCTAAACCGGCCCGAGGATCCGCTGGACAAGCTCAAGCGGACCGAGGCAGAGGCCAAGGCCGGCGCACGCGGCGAAAAGCAGCAGCGCCTGCGCGCCGGCACCAAGAACGACAAGCTGGACAAATACGCCGGATTTCTGGAACCGCAGGATGAAAAACAGCTGACCGAGATCCGCAAGAAGCTGATGCAGGCCGGCTACCGCGACCGTGACGCCGTGCGTTATTTCCACTTTGCCCAACTCGCGCTGGGCATCGGCGGGCTGGTGCTGGGCCTGGTCTACTATCTGGTGGTCAAATCCGGCGGCGAGACCAGCACGACCCAGATCGTGATGTATATTCTCGGCCCCGGCGGCATCGGCTACATCGCCCCGAAATACTGGGTGACAAAACGCCAGCAGCAGCGGCAGGAAGAAATCACCGACGGCTTTCCCGACAGTCTGGACATGATGCTGGTCTGCGTCGAGGCCGGGCAATCGCTGGATCAGTCGATCATCCGCGTGTCTAACGAGATCCGGTCGTCCTTTCCGGCGCTGGCGGACGAATATCTGATGGTCAGCCAGCAAATCAAGGCCGGCCGCGACAAGGCGTCGGTCCTGAACGAGATGGCGGACCGTTGCGGCGTGCAGGACATCTCCAGCTTTGTGACCGTGCTGGTGCAGTCGCAGACCTTCGGCACGTCCATCGCCGACGCCCTGCGTGTGTATGCCAGCGAAATGCGCGACAAACGTGTCATGCGCGCCGAAGAAAAAGCGAACAAGCTGCCGACAAAGATGACATTGGCCACGATGATGCTTACAGTGCCCCCACTACTGATCATTCTGGTCGGCCCGTCGGTTCTGGGCATCATGGAACTGACCGCAATGTCGCAGTAAGGCCCGCCCGTTTCCGATAGGATGCCATGACGCGCATTTCAGCCATTCTGACGGTTCTTCTGGCCCTTGCGGCATGCGGCGATGCATCTGCACCATCGGGTCTCTACGCCCCTGGCGTTGCCAAAAATGGCACGGCAGTCGATGGCGCGACCGTCGGTCACCGTCTGATCCGCGCGGGCGAATACGAACTGGCGATCAAGGCATTCTCGCGCGCCGCCCTGGACGAAGGCATGACATCCGAGGTCTATCTGGGCCTTGGCAGTGCCTATCTTGGCCTTGGCCGTGTCGGGCAGGCCGAAAAGCTGTTGCGCGAGGCCATTGAAAAGGACGAAAAATCGGCCGAAGCGTGGAACAATCTTGGTGTGACCCTGATGGAACAGGGCGAGATTGCCGAGGCCGAACAAGTGTTTCGCCGTGCCTATGCGCTGGACAATGGCGAAAGTGACTCAATTCGTGACAATCTGCGCTTGGCACTCGCAAAACAGGAAAATTCGGTCTATGCTGACGCCGAAGAGCAAGATTACAAATTGGTGCGACGCGGTAGCAGCGACTACCTGATCCGGTCCATTCCATGACCGCGACACCCCGAAAAGGGGCGCGTATCAAGACGAGGCACGGCAGTAAAAGGACGCAAAAATGCGCCACCCCATCCTATTTTCGCTCTGCGCGGCAGGGATCTTGGCACTTACGGCCTGCGGAAAGCCCGATAAAGAGGCCGACCGCAAGTTCGAGGGCGTCAACGTCGTGGACGAATCCAACCTCAACGACGTGATGCTGACCGTGGCCGACCCGAACGAGGCCGTTGCCTATTTTCAGCGCAGCACTGCCGAAAAGCCGGACCGCATCGACCTCCAACGCGGGCTGGCCAAAAGCCTGGTACGCGCAGGCCGTGCGACCGAAGGTGTCGCAGCCTGGAAAAAGGTCACAGCCCATTCCGACGCCACCAACGAGGACAGCGTCGACATGGCCGACGCGCTCATCCGCAGTAATGAATGGGATAGCGCCGAAACAACGCTGAACGCGGTGCCGCCCACCTACGAGACATTCAAACGCTATCGGCTGGAGGCGATGGTCGCTGACAGCAACAAGGACTGGAAGAAGGCCGACAGTTTTTACGAGACCGCCGTCGGCATGACCACCCGACCTGCCAACGTGATGAACAACTGGGGCTATTCCAAGCTGAGCCGCGGCGATTTCGCCGGTGCCGAGCGTCTGTTTTCGGACGCGGTCCGGCAGGATAACAGCCTATTCACCGCCAAGAATAACCTCGTGCTGGCCCGCGGCGCGCAGGGCAATTATTCGTTGCCCGTCATGCCCGTCAGCCAGACCGAACGCGCGCAGTTGCTGTATACGCTGGGCCTGTCGGCGGTCAAAAAGGGCGACGTAACCACGGGTAAGGGCCTGCTGCGCGACGCGATCGACACCCATCCGCAGCATTTCGAAGCGGCCGTGCGCAGCCTCGCTGCGCTGGAAAGCAACGTGGCCAACTAGGCCCCTTTTTGGTAAAGGGGCGCGGCCCATGCATATTTCAGCCACCGCTGCCATGTGGTTCGCGCCGCTCATACTTCCGGTCTGCGCGTGGGTTGCATGGAGCGATCTGCGTTACATGAAAATCCCGAACAAGGCGGTGATGACGATGTTCATCATCTATGTGGCAGTCGGGCTGATCGTGCTGCCGCTGGATATCTTTGGATGGCGGCTGGTGCATCTGGTCGTGGTCCTGTTGGCCGGGATCGTTCTGAACGCGGTCGGCGTGGTCGGCGCCGGCGATGCCAAGTTTGCCGCCGCCGCCGCACCCTTCATTGCTATTGGCGATCTGCAATTGGTGCTGATGATCCTCGCCGGCATGATGATCGCCGGCTACGTGATCCACCGTATTGCCAAACACACCGCCCTGCGCCGACTGGCGCCACATTGGGAAAGCTGGACGCGTGAGGGCAAATATCCGATGGGCCTGTCGCTTGGCGGCGCCATGGCAGCCTACCTGATGCTGGGCGCGGCCTACGGCGTCTGAGACAAAGCGGCCGGTTGCCGTCATCGCGCCCGCAGGCGGCCTTAATTTGTGCACGATTGGCAAATAGGTTGCGACAGAGATATCCCTGACCAGCCGAGGCCGCGCCCCCATGAACATGCAAGTGACCCCGCACGGTGTGCAGCCCCCGCCGCCGCCCACGACGATCGAGGACATGCGCCTGAGCGTCGTGATGATGCGCGATATCCTGCTGAAAACCATCTTTCGCAAGAATGTCGACATGGTCAGCGAGATCGCCGTCGCCATCTGCCTGCCGCGCACCGTGACGCAGGAACTGGTCGATCTGGCGCGCGACCAGCGCCTGCTGGAGGCGACCGGCACGCTCAGTGCAACTTCGGGCAGCGAAATGGCGTATCAGCTGACCGATGCAGGCAAGGCGCGCGCGCTGGACGCACTGGCGCAGTCCGAATATTTCGGCCCGATGCCCGTGCCGCTGGCCGTCTATGCCGAGCAGGTGAAACGCCAGTCGATCCGCAATATCCAGATTACCCGCGATCAGCTGACCGGCGCGATGGGTCATCTGGTCCTGCCGCCCAGCCTGCTGGACCAGCTTGGCCCGGCCGTCAGCGCTGGCCGATCGATCCTGATGTACGGCCCGCCGGGCAATGGTAAATCCAGTATTTCCAACGGCATCCGCGATGCGATGGGCGACCGGATCTACGTCCCCATGGCCATCGAATACGCAGGCCAGGTTATCACGGTCTACGACCCGATTGTCCATTCCAAGGCCGAAGCGGAATCGGATGATCCCAACAGCTTGCGCCGCAGGCGTACCTTCGATGCGCGCTATGTGCGCTGCGAGCGGCCCACAGTCATTACGGGGGGCGAATTGACGCTGGACATGCTCGATCTGGTCTATAACCCGACCGCGCGGACCTATCAGGCATCGCTTCAGCTGAAATCGACAGGCGGCATTTTCATCGTTGACGACCTTGGCCGTCAGGCCGAGCCGCCACAGAATTTGGTCAACCGCTGGATCGTGCCGCTGGAGGAATCCAAGGATATCCTGGCGCTCCAGTCGGGCGAGAAATTCGAAGTGCCGTTCGACACACTGGCGATCTTCTCGACCAACTTTCACCCCAACAAGATCTTCGATCAGGCTGCCCTGCGCCGAATTTTCTACAAGATCAAGATTGACGGCCCCAATCAGGCCGATTTCCTGAAAATCTTTGCCATGGTCGCGCGGAAGAAACAGATGCCGCTGAACGAGCCCGCATTGGTTCACCTGCTGAAGAAGAAATATCCCGAGATCCACAACGTCTACGCAAATTATCAGCCGGTCTTCCTGATCGACCAGATGATCTCGATCTGCGAATTCGAGGGTATCCCCTATCAGATGACACCGGAATTGATCGACCGGGCCTGGGCCAACATGTTCGTCGAGGACAGTGAAATCATCAATTGATGCACAACGCGCGAGATATTTCGCAAAAATCTCCGGCGTGCGCCCTACATAGGCGACATGATCACTCTGCCCCCACAGTTTACTGACTGGTTCGCCGCCCGCGGCTGGTCGGTGCACCCGCACCAGCAGGCCATGCTGGACCGAAGCCAGGATCCGTCCCTCCTGCTGATCGCGCCCACCGGCGGCGGCAAGACGCTGGCCGGTTTCCTGCCGACCCTTGCCGAACTCAGCGAGGGTGGTCACAAGGGCCTGCACACGCTCTATATTTCCCCGCTCAAGGCGCTGGCGAATGACATCCGCCGCAATCTGACGACGCCCGTCACCGAAATGGGGCTGCCCATCCGGATCGAGGATCGCACGGGCGACACATCTTACACGCAAAAGCGCCGCCAGCGCGCCGATCCGCCCGATATCCTGTTGACCACGCCCGAAAGCCTTGCGCTGCTGACCTCCTACGAGGATGCGCCGCGCATCTTTGCCGGGCTCAAACGCGTGGTGATCGATGAAATCCACGCGCTGGCCGACAGCAAGCGGGGCGATCAGCTGATGCTGGCGCTCAGCCGCCTGCAAGCGCTCTGCCCCGATCTGCGCCGGGTGGGCCTCTCGGCCACGGTCGAAGATCCCGCCGCCATCGCGAGATTTCTGGCCCGCCATCCCGATCCCTGCGAGATCATCCTCGCCGATCCCGGCCCCGATCCGGATATCCGGATGCTGGAGGTGACCGACCCGCCGCCATGGTCCGGCGGCGGCGCCGCCTACGCGATACCCGCCGTGCTGGAGCAGATCAAGGCACACAAAACGACGTTGATTTTCCATAATACCCGCGCGCAGGCCGAGATCTTCTTTCGTAACCTGTGGCTGGCCAATGACGAAAATCATGCCATCGGCATTCATCACGGCAGCCTCGACCGCATCCAGCGGCAACGGGTCGAGGGTGCCATGCAGCGCGGCGAATTGCGCGCAATCGTCTGCACCGGCAGCCTTGATCTGGGCATCGACTGGGGCGATGTGGATCTGGTCATTCAGGTCGGCGCGCCGAAGAACGTCAAGCGTCTGGTGCAGCGGATCGGACGCGCGAACCACCGCTACAACGCCCCGTCCAAGGCGCTATTGGTGCCTGCCAACCGCTTTGAGGTGGTCGAATGTGTCGCCGCATTGCAGGCCGTGCGCGAACGCGATCTGGACGGCGATCCGCGCGGGTCCGGACCGCTGGATGTGCTCTGCCAGCATATCCTGATCGCTGCCTGCGCCGGGCCCTTCGACGCGGACCGCCTCTATGCCGAGGTGACAACAGCCGGTCCCTACGCTGGTCTCACCCGCGCCGATTTCGACGATTGCCTCGATTTCTGCGCCACCGGCGGCTACGCCCTGCGCGCTTATGACAAATGGCAGCGCCTGATCCTGCGGAATGGCCTGTGGCAGTTGCGCGATCCACGCGCCGCCCAGATCATCCGCATGAATATCGGCACGATTCAGGACACCGACCTGCTCAAGGTACGCATGCAGCGCGCGCGCGGTGGCAAGCCGCTGGGCGAGGTCGAGGAGGCGTTCGCCGCCACCCTCACCTCCGGCGATACGTTCCTGATCGGCGGCCAGATCGTACGCTACGAATCCCTGCGCGAGATGACCGTCGAAGTCAGCCGCTCGGACGGAAAGAAGCCCAAGATCGCTACTTTCGGCGGCACGAAATTTGCCACCTCAACGCAACTCAGCCAGCGCATCCTCGCCATGCTCGCGCAGCCCGACTGGCCCGCCCTGCCCGCGCATACGGCGGACTGGCTGCACCTTCAGCGACGCGTGTCGCGGATGCCGATGGCCGGGCGCCTGCTGATCGAAAGCTTTCCGCATGACGGGCGCGAACATGCCTGCATCTACGGCTTTGCCGGGCGCAACGCGCAGCAGACGCTGGGGCTGCTCATTACCAAGCGGATGGAGGAACTGGGCCTTGATCCGCTGGGTTTCGTTTCGACCGATTATGCCACGCTGATCTGGGGGCTGGAGCCGCTGATGAATAGCGCGCCACTGTTCGCGCCCGGCGCGCTGCGCGAGGGTCTGGACCAGTGGCTGACCGGCAACGCGGTGATGAAACGCACCTTTCGCGCCTCGGCCACCATTGCCGGTCTGATCAATCGCAACCTGCCGCAGGCGCGCAAATCGGGGCGTCAGGCGACGTTTTCGTCCGATATCCTGTATGATACGCTAGTCAAATACGACCCCGATCACCTGCTGCTGCGCATCACAAGGACCGAGGCGATGCGCGGCCTTGTCGATTTTGGCCGGATCGAGGAAATGATCGCGCGCGTTCAGGGCCGCATCGACCTGATCCGCCTGCCTCGTGTCACGCCGCTGGCCGCGCCGCTGTTTCTGGAGGCAGGGCGAACCCCTGTCAGCGGCGCAGGCGAAGAACGGCTGCTGGCGCAGGAGTCCGCCCGGCTGATGCAGGAAGCGGGGCTGGCTCAGGTGCCTTGAATGGATTCCAGATAAGCCAGCAGCGCGGCCAGGGGGCGCGGCGTCGGCGTCATCACGCCGTCCTCGGTCTGCACCGGGACGGTATCGCCTTCGAGCAACGCGCCGAATTCCGGCATCTGCTCCCCGGGGATCTGCGTGCGGTGATAGCCGTCGATGGTCGACAGAACGCGCGCGCGCGGAAATTTTCCTTGGTTGGACAGTTGTGTCAGATCCGTCGGGGCGGGCTTCAGACGGTTGGCCAACGGCCCGTCGCCTTTGCCCACGGGGCCATGACATTGCACACAATTTTCAACATAGAGCCTGCGGCCCTCGTCCGCCTCGGGCATGGTATCGGTCTGCATGCACGCCGCCAGAACACCAAGCCCGCCCAGCCCAGCCGCCATTACCGCGTATTTCATTGCCATCTCCTTTGCCTCGGGAATATCGCATCCAGCGGTCTGCGCCGCCTTTGATCACACAAACTTGCCAGCCAATGCGTCGTCGATCAACTGCACAGTTTCATCGACGCCATAAAGCGCGATAAAGCCGCCGAAACGCGGCCCTTGTGACGCGCCCAGAAGCACCTCGTAGAGCGCTTTGAACCAGCCCTTCAGCGGATCGAAACGGTCGCGACCCACGCCGTAAACCACCGATTGCAGCGCCTCGTCATCGGGCGGGCCGTCATAGGCGGCCAACTGGTCGCGCAGATCGCTCAGCGCCTCGCGCTCCAGATCGGTCGGTGCGCGGTATACCTTGGCCGGTTTCACGAAATCGGCAAAGTAGCGCAGCGCATGGCCAACGGCGTGATCCAGATCTGGATGCGTTTCGGCGCTGGCATCCGGCGCATAGCGCTGGATGAAGCCCCACAGCTGATCCTTGCGTTCGGCCCCGGCGACCGAGGCAAGGTTCAGCAACATCGAGAATGGCACGACCATGCGGCTTTCGGGCACGTCGCCACTGTGAATATGCCAGACCGGATTATTCAGCCGCGCCGCCGTATCCTGCCCCGCATAGGCCCGCAGTTGCTGATGATATTCATCCACCGCCTTGGGGATCACATCGAAATGCATCCGCTTGGCCGTTTTCGGCTTGAGATACATGAAATAGCTCAGCGATTCCGTCGAAGCGTAGGTCAGCCATTCGTCAATGCTGATGCCATTGCCCGAGGATTTCGAGATTTTCTGACCCTTCTCGTCTAGAAACAGCTCGTAGGTGAAATGCTCGGGTCGCTTGCCGCCAAGGATCTCGCAGATGCCGTCATAGATCGGCGTGTTAGTGCTGTGATCCTTGCCGTACATCTCGAAATCGACGCCCAGCGCGGCCCAGCGGGCGCCGAAATCAGGCTTCCACTGCAGTTTCACGTTGCCCCCCGTGACCGGCAGCGTCATTTCCTCGCCTTCTTCGGTATCGAACGTGATCGTGCCCTTCGCCGCATCGACATGCTTGATTGGCACATACAGAACCCGCCCCGTTTCGGGGTGGATCGGCAGGAAGATCGAATAGGTCTGGCGCCGCTCGTCGCGCAGCGATTTCAGCATGACCTTCATCACATCGTCATAGCGTTCAGCGGCGCGCAAAAGCACCTCGTCAAACTGGCCGGAGCGGTAGAATTCTGTCGCCGAAATGAATTCATACTCGAACCCGAACGTATCCAGAAACCGGCGCAGCATCGCGTTGTTATGCGCGCCAAAGCTGTCATGCGTGCCGAACGGATCGGGCACCGATGTCAGCGGCTTTTGCAGATGATCGGCCAGCGCATCGCGGTCCGGCACATTGCCCGGCACCTTGCGCATGCCGTCCAGATCGTCGGAAAAACAGATAAGGCGCGTCGGAATATTGCTGATCGCCTCGAATGCGCGGCGGATCATCGTGGTGCGCAGCACCTCGCCGAAAGTGCCGATATGCGGCAGGCCAGAGGGACCATAGCCCGTCTCGAACAGCACATATCCCTTATCGGGCGCCTTCGATCCATAGCGTTTCAGCAGCCGGCGCGCTTCTTCGAATGGCCAGGCTTTCGAGGTCATTGCAGCGTCGCGCAGATCGGACATGAGATGCTCCAGGTGTCAGGCCCCCACGCGGATACGCGGATGGCGTCGCCGCTTCCTATTGCCGAGGGGGGCGAAGGTCAATAATCTGCGCCTGAACACCATGTATCGCAAAAGGAATATCCCAATGGACGAGACCGTGACGCATCCACTCAGCGCGCAGGACTGCCTGGTGGCGGTCATGATCGCGGTTTCCGCCTCGGACGAACAGATTCGCACCGCCGAACTGGTCAAGATCGAATCTGCGGTGAACAACCTGCCGATCTTTGGCGATTATGACGAGGATCGCGTGAATATCGTGGCGCAGACGGTGTTCGATCTGTTTTCGGACGAGGATGGGCTGGACGCCCTTTTTGGCCTGATCCGCGACAACCTGCCCGAACGCTTGTTCGAGACGGCCTATGCGCTGGCCTGCGACGTGGCCGCCGCCGACGGCACGCTGGCCGATACCGAGCTGCGCCTGCTGGAGGAGATCCGCTACGAGTTGAACCTCGACCGCCTGCATGCCGCCGCGATCGAGCGCGGCGCGCGCGCGCGCCACATGAGCCTGTGACAGGCCGACAAAACCAAAAGGATACCCGCCAATGCGCTGCGTTTTCGTAAACATCCGCTGCAAGCCCGGCACCTCCTACAAGGTGGCCGAGGAAATCGCCCTGCGCGAGGTCCATTCCGAGCTGTATTCCACGTCAGGCCCGTTCGATCTGCTGCTCAAGCTCTACATTCCGGACGCCGAGGACGTGGGCAAATTCATCAACGAGAACCTGCTGCATATCCCGAATATCGAGCGCACGGAAACCACGCTTACCTTCAAGGCGTTCTAGGTCATGCTGGACAAACTCCGCGATCTCATCGGCGCCGCCAATGTCCTGACCGGCAGCGATATGGACGGCTATGCGCGCGATTGGTCGGGCGCCCCGCAAGGCACGCCGCTGGCCGTGGCGCGGCCCGCATCGACCGCCGAGGTGTCGGCAATCGTCAAGCTGGCGAACCAGACGGGAACCGCCATTGTGCCGATCTCGGGCAATACGGGCCTGACCGGAGCCACGTCAGCCGAAGACGCGCTGCTGCTGTCGATGGGGCGCATGTCGAAGATCCGCGAAATCCGCCCCTCAAGCCGCCTTGCCATCGTCGAGGCCGGCGCGATTCTGGCCAGCATCCATGATGCGGTCGCCGAACACGGGCTGATCTTTCCGCTGTTTTTCGGCGCGCGCGGGTCGGCCATGATCGGCGGCGCGCTCTCGACCAATGCAGGCGGCTCGAATGTGCTGCGCTATGGCAACACGCGGGATCTGTGTCTGGGGATCGAGGCGGTTCTGCCGACGGGCGAAGTGATCGACTTGATGCGCCAGTTGCACAAGGACAATTCTGGTTATGACCTGCGCCATCTGCTGATCGGGGCCGAGGGCACACTGGGCATCATCACAGCCGCAGTGATCAAGCTGTTCCCCGCGCCGCTTGCCAATGCCACGGCGATGGTCGCCGTGCCGCGCGTGGGCGACGCCTTGACCCTCTTGAACCGGTTGCAGCAGGAAACGGGTGGCGCGGTGCAGGCGTTCGAATACATGCCGCGCGCCTACGTGGAGACCCATCTGAAACAGACACCGGGCGCCCGCGCGCCATTTGACGACCGCTATGACGTCAACATCATGGTCGAGGTCGGCGCCACCGCCCCGCGCGATGCCGTGCCGGACGAAAATGGCCAGATCCCCATCGCCGCGCATCTGGAAAATGTCCTTGCGGCCCTCTTCGAAGAGGGCGCGATCCTGGATGCCGTGGTCGCCCAGAACGAGACGCAACGCCGCGAGATGTGGGCCCGCCGCGAGGCCGCAGCCGAGGTGATGACCTACCAGACGCCCCATGTGGACCGCGACATCGCCGTGCCGGTCGATCGCATGCAGGAATTTCTGGACCGCGTCGCGGAGATTATCACCAAACTCGATCCGGGCGCGCAGGATGTATCTGTCGCGCATCTGGGCGACGGAAACCTGCATCTTGGTGTGTTTCCCACGCGCGACGACGAAGCTTTGTGCCAACAGATAGGCGATTTGGCCGAAGACGCGGCCGTTGCCATGGGCGGCAGCTTTTCGGCCGAGCATGGCATCGGCCTTAGAAAGCGCCCCGCGATGGCGCGGCACAAGAACCCGGCCGCCATGGCCGCGATGCGCACGATCAAGGCGGCGCTGGACCCAAAAGGCATCATGAATCCCGGTAAGGTTCTGCCGGATATCTGAACGATATAATTGAATATTGCGGAAGCTTTGAAAGAGCTGTCAAAAGGTCTTTCCCCAAGCTCATTTTCGTGAGACAGCCTTTGTTGACGCCGACAATATCTGTGGTTACGGCCGTCCTGCCACACGTGCCGATCTGTTCATGTGATGCGCGGCTCGAACCGTTCTGATTGAGTTGTGCGGCACAAGACCGGGCTGCAAATAATGTTGCGCCTTGGGCATGGCCCCGCGTCATGACGTGGCGGCCCGAGGGGGCAGGCGTTTGCGTGAGGTGACGGCGCCACCACCCTCGGCAGTGATGCGGGCGATCGCGGGCTTCAGCCCCTCGACACTGACAGCCATGTGGTGCGCGTTGGCGTGCAGGATCCGCTCTGCATCCAGTACCCAGGCGACATGGCCACGCCAGAACAGCAGATCACCGCGGCGCAGATCGGCGTCCACACTCAAGGCATCGCCCAGCGCCGCCTCCTGCATGTCACTGTCGCCGGGACAGCTGATCCCGCAGGCGCGACAGCCGGCCTGAACAAGCCCGGAACAATCAATCCCGAACGACGAATTGCCGCCCCAGAGGTATGGCGTGTCGATGTATCTCTCGGCCACGGCGACGGGATCTGTCGCTGCCATTGGCAGCGGGGCGAGGTGCTGCGCCGGGATATGGCCCAGTGGCGTTTCAGCCCATTTCGCCGCTTGTGACAGGACAGCAACGCGCGATAGATGGCTGAGCGCCGCGCGCTCGGGCGATTTCAGATCCGGGGCGGTGTAGGCATGCGTGGAGCGGGCGGCAATCCAGTGCGTCGGGGCGGTGCCCTCATGCAGCGCATCCTGGGGCAGATAGCCGACATACCCATCCTCGGCCCGCACGAAGGCCCAACCCTCATGTATCTCGTAGCAGATGACCGCCGCGCCCGTCAGCAGCTGGCGCAGTCGCCTGCCATGCGGCGCGTGCCGCCGGTCGGCCACGGGCACAGACACCACACGCGCCGCGCCCTCCGTAGGGCGCCGCGCGGCGATCTGGC
>JBLWYG010000031.1:0-33573 GCA_048267045.1 Roseovarius sp.
GCCACTTTTTCGGCCCCCTCAAAGCACAGATAGCAGCCCCCCAGCATCAACAGCGGCGTGACGGCCCCCGGTGCGAACTCGCGCAGCGCAAGGCCCGCAGGCAGCAGGAACACCAGCTTGTTTATCAAAGACCCGCGCGCGATGCGCCAGATGATCGGCAATTCGCGTGCGGCATCAAAGCCGTGGACATATTTTGGGGTGACGGCCGCATCGTCGATGACGGCACCAGCCGCCTTGGCGCCGGCCTTTGTCGCCTGCGCTGCGACGTCGTCGATTGACGCCGCAGCGACCTTTGCGATGGCCGCCACATCATCCAGAAGGGCCAGTAGTCCGCTCATTTCATCGCTCCTTTTTCGGCCCCGGAAAGGTAGAGGAGTGGAGCGGCGGCACAAGGGCTAGTCAGCGGCAGGAGTGAAATATAGCGCTAACAGGTGAAAACTGCGGGCTTTTGTTCTTTTCCGTGGTCGCTGCGCCCCGTATAGCGCGGGGGACGTCCATCAACCGCCAGGAGCCCTCCCATGACCATCACAGTCGGCATCAACGGATTTGGCCGCATTGGCCGCGCCACCCTTGCCCATATCTCGGAATCGGGCCGCGAAGATATCAAGGTGGTCAAGCTGAACGCGACCGGCCCGCTGGAAACCGCGGCCCATCTGATTCGCTATGACAGTGTGCATGGCCGGTTCCCCGGCACGGTCACCACCGGCGACGGCACGCTGGATCTGGGCCGAGGACCGATCCAGATGTTTTCGACGTATGATATGGATGAACTGGACTGGGACGGCGTCGATGTGGTGCTGGAGTGCACCGGCAACTTCAACGATGGCGAGAAGGCGAAAAAGCATCTGGAGCGCGGCGCCGGCAAGGTGCTGCTGTCCGCCCCCGGCAAGAATGTCGACCGAACCGTTGTGATGGGCGTCAACGACGGCGATCTGAAACCGGGCGAGCGGATGATCTCGAACGGGTCCTGCACCACCAACTGCCTCGCGCCGCTGGCCAAGGTTCTGCACGAGGGTATCGGGATCGAGAGCGGCATTATGACCACGATCCACGCCTATACCGGCGATCAGCCGACACTCGACCGGCGTCACAAGGATCTCTACCGCGCGCGCGCCGCTGCCATGTCGATGATCCCCACCTCCACGGGCGCGGCCAAGGCGCTGGCCGAAGTCATGCCCGCCCTCAAGGGCAAGCTGGACGGCTCGGCCATCCGCGTGCCCACGCCGAATGTCTCGGCAGTGGACCTGACCTTTGTCGCCAGCAGACCCGTGACCGAGGCCGAGGTGAACGCCGTGGTGGAAAAGGCGGCGGCTGGCGCGATGAAGGGTATTCTGGCTTATGATCCCGCGCCCAAGGTCAGCATTGATTTCAATCACACCGAGGAAAGCAGCATCTTTGCCCCCGAGCAGACCAAGGTCATCGGCGGCACTCTGGTGCGCGTGCTGGCATGGTATGACAACGAATGGGGTTTTTCCTGTCGTATGGCCGATGTTGCGGCGGCGATGGGCCGTCTGGGCTGATCGCGCATCAGAATTCGCCAAGCGGCCCCGGTCCTGCCGCAAGGCGCCGGGGCCGTATGTCATTTGAAGGGGCGCATAGCACATGACCAACCGGATCGCGCTTTGGCTATTCTTGCTGATCGTGCTGGCACTGTTTCTGGACTATTGGGTCCAAGGTTTCGACGGGCTGATCTTTCTGGGCGGCAAACTGAGCGAACTGATCGAATGGCTCGCCTTCTGGCGCTGAAGATGCTCAGTCGAATTTGGCACGCAGAGCTGCGTTGATGTCAGGTGTCACGAAGGTGGACACGTCTCCACCTAGCCGGGCGATTTCCTTGACCAGCTTCGACGCGATGGCCTGATGCCCGGTGTCGGCCATCAGGAACGCCGTCTCGATGCTGCTGTCCAACGCGCGATTCATGCCGACCATCTGGAATTCGTATTCGAAATCCGCCACCGCACGCAAACCGCGTATGATGATCTGGGCGCCGACGTCGCGCGCGCAGTCAACCAGCAGGTTTTCGAACGGATGCACCGTGATTTCGCCCGCGCCGGGCACATTCAGTCGAACTGCCTCGGCTTCGATCATCGCGACTCGTTCTTCCAGTGAAAACAGCGGGCCTTTGTCGCGGTTGATTGCAACGCCCACCACCAGACGGTCGACGAGGGTTGCAGCCCGGCGCATGATGTCGATATGGCCCAGCGTGATGGGATCGAACGTGCCGGGATAAAGGCCAATGCGCATCGCATCACTCCGTAGGAAGGTGCAGGTAATCAGCACGAGCGCGCTGTGAATTGCAAGACCGCATCTGATCAGGACGCAGGCGTCCTGGAAATTTCGATCAATTCCATCATGACGTTGAGGGATTTCTGCAAGGCTTGACGGCACGGCGCCCGGCCCGATCGGGCACGATCAATAGGCACCGTTTCCGGGCAAAACGACCGGCTACCGGGCAGCCGTGCAGAGGTCGGCAGACCGCTCACGCGCCCGGCTTCCCGGCCGCGCTCAAGGAACTACGGGGCGTCCTAGCGGCCCATGATCATCCCTTGCATGGATTCGTTTTCCATCGCCAACTCCGCAAGGCGCGCCTTGACCACGTCGCCGAGCGTCACGACGCCGATCAGTTTGCCATCATCGAGCACTGGCATATGCCGAAAACGTCCGTCGGTCATGCGCTTCACAACGCTTTCATCGGTATCTTGACGGCTGGCGCAAACCGGATCGCGTGTCATCATGTCGTCAACCTTGTCTTGCAAACACTCCGGCCCGCGTTGGCCCAGATTACGCACGATGTCGCGCTCGGACAGCACGCCAACGACAGCGGCATTCGCATCGGCGACGATCAGCGCACCGATGCGATTATCCGACAGTGTCACTGCCGCCTCTGACACCGACGTGCCCGGTGCGATGGTAAAAACGGCGTCATCGCCCTTGGCCTTGAGGATTTGTTGAACCAGCATAGCAGCCCCCGTTATCGCTATCATCCAAAAACTAGCGTAAAGGTTGAACACCATCTGTCAAGCGGCGCCGGGCATCACGTCAACGCCTCCAGCCGGGCGACTTCGCGGCGCATGCCGCTTGCCAGGGCGTCGGCAAAACGGTTCAGCCGGTCCAGCCGCCTGTCACCCGCATGCCGGATCAGATAGAAACTGCGCCTGAGCCCGATGTGATCGGGTAGCACCCGAACGATATCCTGCCCGAACGGGATCGAGAAATCATGCACGATACCGATCCCCGCGCCCTGCCGGATCCAGCTGAACTGCACCGACACCGAGTTGCTAGCCAGATCGACACGGGACAGCCCGGCTTCGGCCAGATAGTCCAGCTCCTTATCGAAAATCATATCCTGAATGTAGCCGACGATGCGGTGATGGCGCAGATCCTCGGGGGTTCGTATGGGCGGCGCACTGTCCAGATAGGCTTGGGATGCCACCAGGCTCAGCTTGTAGTCCGTGACCTTCTGCACGCTCAGCCGTCCGGCCAGCGGCGCACTGACGGCGATGGCCATATCGGCCTCACGGCGCGACAGGTTGAACACCCGTGGCAGTGCCACGATCTGCACCTCCAGATCGGGATTGCGTTCGACAATCTCCGCGCAGACCTGCGGCAGCAGAAAATTGGCGGACCCATCGGGCGATCCCAGCCTGATCTGCCCACTCAACTGCGCGCCGTGACCTGTCATATCCTCGAACGCGGCCGCCATTTCCTGCTCGGCGCGGGCCGCGCGGTCCATCAGGCGCTGGCCCTCATTGGTCAGCGCATAGCCTTGCGGCGATTTGGCGAATAGCGGCGCGCGCAGCGCCTCTTCCAGCCGTGCGATACGGCGGCCCACCGTGGCCGGATCAATTTTCAGAACGCGGCCCGCCGCCGACAGGCTTTCGAACCGTGCGACGGCCAGAAACACTTTTAAATCATCCCATTGCGGCTGCATGTCCTGCACTTACTCCTTGCGTCTTGCAAATCTGCAAATCATGTTTGAAATATTGCCCCTGTTCACCTCATTTTTGCAAGGCTATGGTGCCGCCAAATGTAACTGGAGGATGCCATGACCACCGAACTGACGCATTACATCAACGGCAAGCATGTCAAGGGCACGTCCGGCCGCTTTGCCGACGTCTACAACCCCGCCACCGGCGAAGTGCAGGCGAAAACGCCCCTCGCCTCGGTCGAGGAACTGAACCAGGCCGTTGCCGATGCCGCCAAGGCGCAAAAGGAATGGGCCGAGGTCAATCCGCAGAAGCGCGCACGCGTGTTCATGGAATACGTCCGCCTGATCAACCGCGACATGGACAAGCTGGCAGAGGCGATCAGCCGCGAGCACGGCAAGACCCTGCCCGACGCCAAGGGCGATGTGCAGCGCGGCATGGAAGTGATCGAATTCTGCATCGGCGCACCGCATTTCCTGAAGGGCGAATATTCCGGCAACGCCAGCACCGGCATCGACATTCATTCGACGCGCCAGCCGCTTGGCGTGGTTGCGGGCATCACGCCCTTCAACTTCCCCGCCATGATCCCGATGTGGAAAATGGGCCCGGCGATCGCCGCAGGCAACGCCGTCATCATCAAGCCGTCCGAGCGTGACCCCTCCTGCCCGCTGATGTTGGCCGAACTGTGGACCGAAGCGGGCCTGCCCGATGGTGTCTGCCAGGTCGTCAACGGCGACAAGGAATCGGTCGATGCGATCCTCGACAACGAGACGATTCAGGCGGTCGGCTTCGTCGGCTCGACCCCCATCGCGCAGTATATCTATGGCCGCGCCTGCACCAACGGCAAGCGCGCGCAGTGCTTTGGTGGCGCCAAGAACCACATGATCATCATGCCCGACGCCGACCTTGACCAGGCCGCCGACGCGCTGATCGGCGCCGGCTACGGCGCGGCGGGTGAACGCTGCATGGCCATCTCGGTTGCCGTTCCGGTCGGTGATGAGACCGCCGACAAGCTGATCGAAAAGCTGGTCCCGCGCGTCGAGGCGCTTAAGGTCGGCCCCTACACGTCCGAGAATGACGTGGATTACGGCCCCGTCGTGACCGCAGAGGCCAAGCAGCGTATCCTTGGTCTCGTGCAGTCCGGCATCGACCAGGGCGCAGAACTGACTGTCGACGGGCGCGATTTCAACCTGCAAGGCTATGAGGATGGCTTTTTCGTCGGCCCGCATCTTTTTGACAAGGTGACGCCGGACATGGACATCTACAAGCAGGAGATTTTCGGCCCTGTCCTTTGCACCGTGCGCGCAGGCAGCTATGAGGAGGCGCTGAAGCTGGCGTCGGATCACGAGATGGGCAACGGCACCGCGATCTTTACCCGCGATGGCGATGCGGCGCGTGATTTCGCATCCCGCGTGAATGTCGGCATGGTCGGCATCAACTTCCCCATCCCGGTGCCGCTGGCGCATTACACCTTCGGCGGGTGGAAGAAGTCCGGCTTTGGCGATCTTAACCAGTACGGCCCCGACGCGTTCAAATTCTACACCAAGACCAAGACCGTCACCTCGCGCTGGCCCTCGGGCATCAAGGAAGGCGGCGAGTTCCACTTCAAACTGGCCGACTGAATCCAGCGAAACGCCCGGTCCCTCAGGGCCGGGCGCTTTTCGCCCGCGCCGAAGAAATCGCAGAATTTCCTTGGCATGCGGCGTCGCCTGCGCTTTGCTGGACATACCTTAGCGAAAGGCGCGCCATGGTTCTCACCGAACCCGAGTTCACCATCGGCATCGAGGAAGAATACCTTCTGATCGATACGGGCAGCATGGCTCTCGCCGAGGCGCCCGCAGGTTTGATGGACGCCTGCCGCAGCGCGTTGCAGGATCAGGTCAGCCCCGAATATCTGAACTGCCAGATCGAGGTCGGCACCAAGGTCTGCGCGTCCGTCGCGGAGGCACGCGAAGATTTGAAACGCCTGCGCGCGTGCATCGCGCATGAGGCCGGTAAATTCGGTCTCGCCCCGATTGCCGCCTCTTGCCATCCCTTCTCGGACTGGCGCGAGCAGAAACGCACCGACAAGGACCGTTATAATGATCTGTCCGCCGATCTGGCGGGCGTGGTGCGACGGATGCTGATCTGCGGGATGCATGTGCATGTGGGCATCGACCCGCCCGACCGACGGATCGATCTGATGAACCAGCTCAGTTATTTCCTGCCGCATCTTCTGGCACTCAGCTGTTCGTCGCCCTTCTGGCAGGGCCAGGATACCGGCCTCGACAGCTATCGCCTGACCGTTTTTGACAACCTGCCCCGCACCGGCCTGCCCCCGCGCATGAGCAGCTTTGGCGAATTCGAGCGCTCGGTGCAGGTGCTGGTCGATCTGGGCGCGATCGAGGACGCCTCGAAGATCTGGTGGGATCTGCGGCCCTCGTCGAAATTTCCGACCATTGAATCGCGCATCTGCGACGTGCAGCCAAGGCTGGAGGATGCGCTGACCTTGGCCGCCCTGACGCAGGCGCTGTCGCGGATGCTGTGGCGGCTGTCGGTTCGCAACCAACGCTGGCGGATTTACGAGAAATTCCTGATTTCCGAAAACCGCTGGCGCGCGCAGCGCTATGGCGTGCGCGAGGGGCTGATTGATTTCGGCCTTGGCGAGATTGTTCCGTTCGAGGATCTGGTGGCCGAGATGCTGGAGATCATCGCCGAGGATGCGGTGCATTTCGGCTCGGCCAACGAGGTGTCGCGCGCCCGCGAGATCGCAGCGAACGGCACCAGTGCCGACCGCCAGCGTCGGGTGTTCACCGCCGCGACCGAGGCCGGCAAAGGCCGCGATGCCGCGCTCGCCGCCGTAGTCGCCCATCTGATCGAAGAATTTCACGAAGACCTGTAAGCCGGGCAGTTGCTATGCCCCCCGGCATTGCCCCCGCTCTGCCGATGGCGATACTGTACGCAAAATTCTACTGCGGAAAGGCACTGAAATGAAAATCGGATTCATCGGACTGGGCAACATGGGCGGGCCGATGGCGGCCAATCTGGCGGCGGCGGGCCATGACGTCACCGGCTTTGACCCCGCAGACACCTGCGCCAAGGGCGTCAGCACAGCCGCCAGCGCCGAGGACGCCGCCAAAGGGGCCGATGTTGTCATCACCATGCTGCCCAATGGCAATATCCTGCGCAGTGTCGCCGACCAGATCATTCCGGTGATGGACAAGGGTGCCGTGTTCCTCGACTGCTCGACCGTCGATGTTGCCAGCGCGCGTGACGTGGCGGGCCGCGCGCAGAACGCCGGGCTATCCGCGCTGGATGCCCCCGTTTCGGGCGGCACGGGCGGCGCGGCGGGCGGCACGCTGACCTTCATGGTCGGCGGTGACGAGGCGGGCTTTGCCACCGCGAAACCCCTCTTCGACATCATGGGTCAGAAGGCCGTGCATTGCGGCCCCTCGGGCAACGGTCAGGCGGCCAAGATCTGCAACAACATGATCCTTGGCGCGACCATGATCGTCACCTGCGAGGCTTTTGCGCTGGCCGACAAGCTGGGCCTTGACCGTCAGGCGATGTTCGACGTCGTCAGCACCTCGTCGGGCTATAGCTGGTCAATGAATGCCTATTGCCCTGCGCCCGGTGTCGGCCCCGAAAGCCCCGCCGACAACGATTACAAACCCGGTTTCGCCGCCGAGTTGATGCTGAAGGATCTGACCCTGGCCCAGCAGGCTGCCGAGGCCGCGGATGCTGATACGCCCTTGGGGAGCGCCGCGCGCGCGCTCTATGCTCAGTTCGTCGAGGATGAGGACGGCAAGGGCCGCGATTTCAGCGCCATGCTGCCGCGCCTTGCCGCACGAGGACGCAGTTAAAACCCACACAACAGGAACCAACGCGCCTCCCAATACGTTCGACGTCATTACAGAAACGAATTGACTGAAATGAATTCCGGGAGGATGACCGCACCGTGCAAGCGCCAAAACGCATCTACGTGCCGCTCATCGGGATTTTCGTCATCGCGTTGGTTGCCGCCCTCGTTTCGGCGGCAAATTTCCTGATCCCCGTCACCGCGGCGATCCTGTCCTACTTCGTTTTCAGCCGTCCGCGCCGCGCGCTGGAACGTCTGGGCCTACCCAACCTGCTGATCGCCACCCTTTTTACGTCAATCCTGTTCGTCATGGCCGGTGCCGGAATCGCATGGTTCGCCGAGCCCGTGGCGAATCTGATCGACGACATGCCGGGCCTGATGCGGGACATGCAGGCCAAGTTGGGCGACAGCGACGGCGCGTTGGCCAAGGTGAATGAGGCCGCAAAGGCCATTGACGACGCGGTCGGAAACGGTAGCGAACAGCAGGCCATGGAAGTGGAAGTCGTGTCGGAAACCAGCACTTCCGTCACCATCCTGACCATGGCGCCCAAAGTGATGAGCCAGATCGTCTTTGCCATTTTCCTGACCTTCTTTCTGATCGGATCGGGCGATTTCTTTGCTCTGCGCACAGTCGAAAGCCTGCCAACCCTGCGCGACAAACGCCGCGCGGTTGAGATTATCAAGACGATCGAGGATCGGCTGGGGCGATATCTGGGCGGCATCACCCTGATCAATGCGGGTCTCGGTCTTAGCATCGGGACGGCAATGTATCTGTGGGAATTGCCGAATGCCATCGCCATCGGGGTCATGGCATTTGTTTTGAACTTCATCCCGTTTCTGGGCGCTGTCGTAGGGGCTGGCGTGGCGGCCGTCGTTGCTTACGTTTCGTTCGATCAGCCGTGGGAAGCGTTCGGCGTATTCATGACCTACATGGCCCTGACCTCTATCGAAGGACAGGTCATGACCCCGTTGCTGATCTCTCGCCGGATGCGGCTGAACACGCCTATCTTGTTCCTTATTGTCGCGTTCTTTGCCTATATCTGGTCAGTCGTCGGCATGGTTGTCGCCGTCCCGGTGCTGATCGTGGCCAAAATCGTCTGCGATGAAATTGACGGGCTCAGACCACTCGGGCATTTTCTGGGTGACAGCTCGGCGACGCAGCGCAGCGGCACCCGATCCAAGGCACACCCCCAAAAAGACAAGGCAGGCTAACGACGTTTCAGATATTTTCTGAAGATCACGGGCAGTAGAAAGAAAATCGTCACCTTTCGAGCTTAGACCAGTCGAAATACTACCGTTTACGAAGGTCTTTAGATGCTCCGAACCTCTCCAGCACCGTCCCGTGACACGTCCAGTCTGCTGCCCGTCGCAACCGGCCTTCCGGTCGGCAGCGATGGCGATGATCTTATTGATACAGCGCTGGATTTCGTACGCACACATCTGGAAATGGATGTGGCATATCTGTCCGAATTTGTCGGGGACAATCTGATATTCCGCGCCGTCAGCGCGCAGGGTTTCGAAGAAATCGCACATGTCGGCGCCAGCTTTCCGCTGGATGAGGTTTATTGCCGTCACATCATGGCCGGGCGATTGCCTGAGTTGATTCCCGATACCGCGGCCGAGCCCATTTGCCGGGATATCGCCATAACACGAAAGATACCGGTCAGAAGTCACGTCAGCGTGCCAATCTACAGGCCAGATGGGACCGTGTACGGGATGTTTTGCTGTCTTGGCCGTAGCGTGCGGACCGACTTGACCCAGCGCGATCTTGCGGTCATGCGCGCGTTTGCGGGGCTGTCATCGGAA
Organism: Roseovarius sp.; assembly: GCA_048267045.1. GTDB lineage: Bacteria > Pseudomonadota > Alphaproteobacteria > Rhodobacterales > Rhodobacteraceae > Roseovarius. The sequence continues at coordinate 9,571 of JBLWYG010000031.1, forward strand.
CAGGTCAACGGCAAGATCGCGGCGCGCGTTGCGCATGATCTCACGTTCGGCAGGATCGACAGCATCCTGAAGCATCGCAGTTTTGACATCGCATACCAGCCGATCATGGACGCCTCCGCCCGCCGTCCAAAGGGGTTCGAGGCGCTCTGCCGCTTTCGCGCGCAGCCTTACCGCGCGCCTGATCTTTGGTTTGCCGATGCGGCATCGGTCAACCTTCAGACCGATCTGGAGGTTTGCGTTATTGAAAAAGCGCTTCGGGCGCTGGATGTCCTGCCGTCCGGTATTTACGTCTCGGTGAACGCCTCGCCCGAGACGGTCGTCTCGGGACGGTTGAGCGGTGTTTTCGCACCGTGGCCTGCCGAACGGATCGTGTTGGAAGTCACCGAACATGCAATGGTGAGTAACTATGACCGGCTGCTCGCGGAACTGGATGAATTGCGCTTTCGCGGGGTGCGCCTGGCGATCGACGATGCTGGCGCCGGATATTCGGGTCTCCAGCATATCGTGCGGCTGCGCCCCGATGTTATCAAGCTCGACATCTCCCTGACCAGCCGGATTGACGACGACATCGTGCGCCGATCCCTTGCTGCCGCGCTTGTCCGCTTTGCCGTCGAAATCGACGCCGCCATCGTCGCCGAAGGGATCGAGACCGAGGCTGAACTCAGCACATTGCACGACCTTGGTGTGCCCTTGGCGCAGGGATATTTTCTTGGCAAGCCTGCGGATCTGGTAACCGCCTGCGAATGGTTCGGCGCCGCGCCCGGCACCCGTGGCGCGACCGGCTGACGGGGGTTACTCCGCCGCCACCCTACGCGGCTGCAACATCGGCTTGAGGTAGTAGCCGGTATGGCTAAGCGGCTCTTCCGCCACCTTTTCCGGCGTGCCGGTGGCCACGACCTCACCGCCGCCATCACCGCCTTCGGGACCGATGTCGATGATCCAGTCCGCAGTCTTGATGACATCCAAGTTATGTTCGATCACGACGACGGTGTTGCCGCTGTCGACCAGTTCATGCAGCACCTCCAGCAGCTTTTTGACATCCTCGAAATGCAGGCCTGTCGTCGGTTCGTCCAGAATATAAAGCGTCCGGCCCGTCGAGCGTTTGGCCAACTCCTTGGACAGCTTTACCCGCTGCGCCTCACCGCCGGATAGCGTCGTAGCCTGTTGGCCGACCTTGATGTAGCCAAGACCGACGCGCACGAGCGCATCCATTTTCTCGCGGATGGACGGCACTGCCTTGAAGAAGTCCTGCGCATCTTCAACCGTCATATCAAGAACGTCCGCTATGCTCTTGCCCTTAAATCGAATTTCCAACGTCTCGCGATTGTACCTCGCACCCTGACATGTCTCGCAGGTGACGTAGACATCAGGCAGGAAATGCATCTCGATCTTGATAACGCCATCGCCCTGACACGCCTCGCAACGCCCGCCCTTTACGTTGAAGCTGAACCGCCCCGGTTTGTAACCCCGCGCCTTGGATTCTGGCAGGTTTGCGAACCAGTCGCGGATCGGCGTGAAGGCGCCGGTATAGGTAGCCGGATTCGATCGCGGCGTGCGCCCGATGGGCCGCTGGTCGATGTCGATCACCTTGTCCAGATGTTCGAGCCCCTTGATCGTCTCGCAGGGGGCGGGTGTCTGGCGGGCGCCGTTCAGTTGCATCGACGCGGTCTTGAACAGCGTCTCGATGGTCAGCGTCGACTTGCCCCCGCCTGACACGCCCGAAACGCAGACGAACCTGCCCAAGGGAAATTCCGCCGTGACGGTCTTGAGGTTGTTGCCGGTCGCATTGACCACTTTCAGTTTCTTGCCGCTGCCCTTGCGGCGCTTGGCCGGAACAGGGATCGAGCGCACACCGGACAGGTATTGCCCTGTGATGGAGGCGGGATCGGCCGCCACCTCTGACGGAACGCCGTGGCTGACCACTTCGCCGCCATGCACGCCCGCACCCGGACCGATGTCAAAGACATAATCGGCTTCGCGGATCGCCTCTTCGTCATGTTCAACGACGATAACGGTGTTGCCTTGATCGCGCAGGTTTTTCAGCGTCAGCAGCAGCCGGTCATTGTCACGCTGGTGCAGTCCAATGGACGGCTCGTCCAGCACATAAAGAACACCAGTCAGACCACTGCCAATCTGCGACGCCAGCCGGATCCGTTGCGATTCGCCGCCCGACAGCGTGCCCGAGTTGCGGCTGAGCGTCAGGTATTCCAGGCCAACATTGTTGAGAAATCCCAGACGTTCGCGAATTTCCTTGAGGATCGCACGGGCAATCTCGTTCTTTTGCTTGCTCAGCTTCTCCGGCGCTTCCGTTACCCAATCCAGCGCTTCGCGGATCGACATCTGCACGACCTGCCCCACATGCAGCAAATCCTCCGGCCTTCCGTTGGCGGGGCCGATCTTGACGGCCAGCGCCTCCTCACGCAGGCGATAACCCTCGCAGGCGCCGCACGGACGATTGTTCTGGTAGCGCTCGAATTCTTCGCGCACCCAGGCAGAATCCGTCTCGCGATAGCGGCGCTCCATGTTGGGGATGACCCCCTCGAACACACGTGACACGTTGTAAACGCGCCCACCTTCGTCATAGCGAAAGGCGATCTCTTCGTCACCGGAGCCATAGAGGAAAACCTGCTGCACATGCGCGGGCAGATCCTTCCATTTGGTTTTCTGGTCGAATTCGTAATGTTTGGCGATGGCCTCAATTGTTTGAAGGAAATACGGGCTCTTGCCCTTGCGCCACGGGGCTAGCGCACCGTCGTAAATTTTGAGGTTCTGGTCCGGCACGACCAGACGCTCGTCGAAAAACAGTTCGACCCCCAGACCGTCGCAGACCGGGCAGGCACCGAAGGGCGCGTTGAAGGAAAACAGGCGCGGCTCGATCTCGGGGATGGTGAAGCCGCTGACCGGGCAGGCGAATTTTTCGGAAAAGGTGACGCGCTCGGGTTCGCCTTCAGCCGGCGCTGTCTCAAGAATGGCGATGCCGTCGGCCAGATCCAGTGCGGTGCGCAGGGAATCGGCCAGACGCGTTTCCAGCCCCTCCTTGACCACCAGACGGTCAACGACGACGTCGATGTCGTGGCGGAATTTCTTGTCCAGCGTCGGCGGCTCGTCCAGTTCGTAAAACTCGCCGTTCACCTTGACCCGCTGAAAGCCGTTCTTACGCAACTCGATGAATTCCTTGCGATATTCTCCCTTGCGGTCGCGCACGATGGGGGCCAGCAGATAGGCCCGCGTGCCCTCATCCATACCCATGATACGGTCAACCATGTCCTGCACCTGCTGCGCCTCGATCGGCTTGCCGGTGGCGGGGGAATAGGGCGTGCCAGCGCGGGCAAAGAGCAGGCGGAGGTAGTCGTAGATCTCGGTGACCGTCCCGACGGTCGAACGGGGGTTCTTGCTGGTTGTCTTCTGTTCGATGCTGATGGCCGGGGACAGGCCGCTGATGTGATCGACGTCCGGCTTTTGCATCATGTCCAGAAACTGGCGCGCGTAAGCCGACAGCGATTCGACATAGCGGCGCTGCCCCTCGGCATAGATCGTATCGAACGCCAGGCTGGACTTGCCCGACCCCGACAGGCCGGTGATGACAACCAGTTGATCACGCGGAATATCCACGTCGATATTCTTCAGATTGTGCTCGCGTGCGCCGCGGACTTCGATGTGCTTCAGCTCGGCCATGGTGCCTCCGGAGAGTGAAGGTTAACAGATAGTGTATGGCTGCGCAGCTTCCAACCCGTATTCGCGAACAGAAGCGGAACGTTTGCGTGAGAAACCTATTCGTCCATAATTCGTTTGTCAGACAAGGAGGTGGATCATGGATATCCGTACAAGACGCGCATACGAAGACATGGCCGACAATGATGGATTCCGCGTTTTGGTAGACAGGATCTGGCCACGCGGCGTGTCCAAGAAAGATCTGGAGCTGGACGATTGGTGCAAGGACGTCGCGCCCAGCGATAAATTGCGCGAATGGTTTGGGCATGACCCCGAGAAATGGGGCGAATTCCAGCGACGCTACCGGAACGAACTGGATCAGAACGACGCGTTCAACGCACTGCTCAACAAGGCTCGCGACGGCCGCGTCACCTTGATTTACGGCGCCAAGGACGAGACCCACAACAATGCAGTCGCGCTGCGCGACTACCTGCGGGAAAAGGTCGGCTGACTGTTTCCGTTACATGTGGATGACGCGGCCATAGGCGTCCAGGACGCTTTCATGCATCATTTCGCTGAGCGTCGGATGCGGGAAGACGGTATTCATCAGGTCTTCCTCGGTCGTTTCCAACTGGCGCCCGACGATGTAGCCTTGAATCAGCTCCGTCACTTCGGCACCGATCATGTGCGCGCCCAGCAACTCCCCGGTCTTGGCGTCAAAAATGGTTTTCACCATGCCCTCGGCTTCGCCAAGTGCGATCGCCTTGCCGTTGCCGATGAAGGGAAAGCGCCCGACCTTGATGTCGTGGCCCAGCTCCTTGGCTTTCGCCTCGGTATAACCGACCGAGGCGATTTGCGGATTGGAATAAGTGCAGCCGGCGATGCTGTTTGCCTTGACCGGATGGGGATTTTGGCCCGCGATCAACTCGGCCACCATGACCCCCTCATGGCTTGCCTTGTGCGCCAGCCAAGGCGCGCCGGCGATATCGCCGATGGCATAAAGGCCGTCCACGTCCGTGCGGCAGTACTCATCGGTCAGGACATGGGTCCGGTCAATCTTGACGCCCAGATCCTCCAGCCCGAGGTTTTCGGTATTGCCGACGATTCCGACGGCGGAAATGACCGTGTCGAACTCGTGCTTCTCGGTCTTGCCGTTCGTCTCGATATGCGCTGTCACCTTGCCCTTGCCGCGATCAAGCTGCTTGACTCCGGCCTTCTGCAGGATGGTCATGCCTTGCTTTTCGAATTGCTTTTTGGCGAACTTCGAAATTTCGGCGTCTTCCACTGGCAGGATACGGTCCATCACCTCGACCACGGTCGTCTCGCACCCCAGTGTATTGTAAAAGCTGGCAAATTCGATTCCGATGGCGCCTGAGCCGATCACCAGAAGCTTTTCGGGCATGCGCGGCGGCACCAGCGCGTGCCGATAGGTCCAGACCAGATCGCCGTCGGCCTCCAATCCCGGCAGTTCGCGAGCGCGCGCCCCTGTTGCGATGACGATGTGCTTGGACGTCAATTCCTCATCGCCGCCCTTGTCCATCTTGACCGCAACCTTGGTCTTGGCTGTCAGGTGAGCTTCACCCCGAAAGACATTGATCTTGTTCTTTTTCATCAGATGGCCAATGCCGTCAGACAACTGCTTGGCCACCCCGCGCGACCGCTTGACCACCGCGTCCAGATCATAGCCGATCTTGTCCGCCGTCAATCCGAACTCCTTTGCGCGGTGCATCAGATGAAACACCTCCGAGGATCGCAACATCGCCTTTGTCGGGATACAGCCCCAGTTCAGGCAAATGCCGCCCATATTCTCGCGCTCGACGATGGCAACGTTCAGACCCAGTTGCGCGCCGCGAATGGCGGCGACATAGCCGCCGGGACCGGCGCCGATCACGATCATATCAAAGGATTTGGGGGCCATGTGCGTCTCCGGGATGCTGCGTTTGATCTGATGCTAGAGCGTTTCGGGCGGTTGCACAACGCATCTGACAAAGACGCCAGCGCCGCGCCCATCTAAGGGCGCGGCGCTGTAAAATCCTGAGTCTGGCCGTGAATCAGGCGGCGTCGTGCTGCTGCAACTGGCGCAAGGTGTGACGGTAGGCGCCTGCCTTGAGATATGCGATCTCGGGCAAGGTCGATTTGCGGTCAAGCGCCTCGTTGCGATAGGGAAAGCGGCCAAACTGCCGGATCACTTCGCGGTGAGCGCGCGCATGCAGCAACGTCCCGGTCCCGGTTTCGGGCATCCGCTCGCAGATCAAACGAATGCAGCGTTCCTGGTCGCACAGGTTTTCCGAATGCATCAGCGGCAAGTAGAAGAACTGGCGCGCAGGTTCATCAATCGCCATGTCCCACTTGTGCCCGATCGCGACCTTCGCCGCGGCGACTGCCTGCCGGTCGGTGGCAAAGCTGCGCGCATCGCCCCGGAACATGTTGCGCGGAAACTGGTCCATCAAGATGATAAAAGCCAGCGTACCTTCGGGATAGGTCTGCCACAGGCCGAACTCGCCGTCGCGAGCCTTGTTCCACGCTCCCTCGAACCGGTCCCGGATCTTGGCATCCAGTGTGTTCGATTGGGCATACCAGCCCTTCTCGCCCACATCGTCCAGCCAGAATTCTAAAACGTCCTTGGGGTTCACCACGGGTCTGCTCCTTCAATGACCAATGCCGATAGGTTCAGGGTATCGCCATGCTCGGCGGGTTGAACAGTAAAGTATTACTACAAAAGCAACATATCGCTCACGCGCGGCATGTCGGACGCGCATTCAGACCTCGGCGACGCGGGCAGCTGCCTCATCCGCAGCCTCTTCCTGAGCCACGTCGATGGCGTATTCCTGCGCCATGGTAACTGCGACGGGTGACGACGACGGCATGATCGCCGTGAAGGTATCGGTCGGGTCGACAACGACCGACGGGCGCTGCGTCATTCGGTAAGCCGCATAAGCGGCCATGGCCGCCCCCAAAATGGCTATGTAGAGGAAAAAGCCGTGCGGCCCCATCACACCCATCATCCACCCGGTAATCAGCGGCCCCGCGACGGCGCCCAGCCCGTTGATGAAGATCAGCCCGCCCGCGGCGGCGGCCATGTCCTCATGCTGCAAATAGTCGTTGGTGTATGCAATAAGCAACGAATATAGCGGGTTGGACAGCCCGCCCACCACGAAGGCGGCTGCCAGCAGCACGAAAAAGACAGTGCCGAAAAGCATGGCGACAGTCGCGCCCACCGCCACGCCAGCCGATGCGATCAGGATCAGCAGGCGGCGGTCCATCTTGTCCGACAACCAGCCCAGCGGATACTGGATGACAAGCGCGCCGATATAAAACGACGACACGAAGGCCGAAATTTCGCCGACGCTCAGCCCCGCCTTGCCGCCGTAAACCGCAGCCATGCCGAACTGCGCCGAGAACACACCGCCCAGCAGGAACATGCCCACGCAGCCCAAGGGAGATGTGTAATATATTTGCAACAATGTCATCGGTTTGGTCGTATCGAACGCCGGAGTCGGGCTGATCGACAGCAGGATCGGCGCGAAAGAGATCGAAATCAGTACCGACGGAATGATGAACAGGATAAACCCGCCCGGATCAGCCACGATCAACAGCGCCTGCGCCGACACGATGCCGATCATCTGCACGATCATGTAGAGCGACAGCGCCTTGCCACGGTTTTCATTGCTGGATGCGTTGTTCAGCCAGCTTTCGGCGGTAACATAGACGCCGGAAAAGCAAAATCCGATCAGGATGCGCGCCGCCCCCCACGCCCAGGGGTCTGTCCAACTGGGATACAGCAGCATCACCGATGAAATCATGCTGCCAAGCGCGGCAAAGACACGCACATGCCCAACCCGGCGGATCATCTCGGGCGCCGTGCGCGATCCAAAAAGAAAGCCGACAAAATATCCCGCCATGACCAGCGACATCTGGAACGTCGAAAACCCCTCGATCTCGCCCCGGATACCCAGCAGCGTGCCCTGCATGCCGTTCCCGACCTGCAGCAGCATCATGCCGAACAGCAGCGCCCATGCGCCGGACAGTACCTTGATCATCGGGCGTCATCCTTTGTCGTATTCGGGCAATCTGCGGGGACGCAGGCCTCGTGTCGCGCCCATGAGCGACACATGCCGGGGCGTAGACGCCGCCATTGGCAGTGTTTCAGTCCGGGATCAACAGGGATGCGTCGCCATACGAGAAAAACCTGTATTCTTGGTCAACCGCGTGGGCGTATATCTGCCGCAACCTGACCTGCCCGATCAACGCGGCGACCAGCATCATGAGCGTTGATTTTGGCAAATGAAAATTGGTCATCAGCGCGTCGGTCACGCGGAACTGGAAGCCCGGATAGATAAATATATCCGTCTCGCCCCGCCAGGGCGCGATGGCACCACTGGCTTGTGCCGCGCTTTCGATCAGGCGCAGTGCGGTGGTGCCCACGGGGATGATCCGCCCGCCAGCGGCACGGGTTGCGGCGATCTGCGCGGCAGCCTCCGGCGTTACCTCGCCCCATTCGGCGTGCATCTTGTGGGTGGTGACGTCGTCCACCTTGACCGGCAGAAACGTACCCGCACCGACATGTAGCGTGACATGGGTGAACTCCACGCCCTTGGCAGCCAGCGCCGCCAGCAGCGCATCGTCGAAATGCAGCGATGCCGTGGGCGCGGCGACGGCGCCGGAATGGCGCGCCCAGACCGTCTGGTAATCATCCTTGTCGGCGGCGTCGGCGGGGCGGCGCGCAGCGATGTAGGGCGGCAGCGGCATCGCGCCGGCCTCGGCCAGTGCGGCGTCGAAATCATCGCCGAGGAGGTTGAAGCGCAGCAGCGCCAGCCCGTCCTCCTTGGCCTCCAGCGTCGCCGAAAGCGCGTCGGAGAATATCACAACCTCACCGGTCGCCAGCTTTTTCAGCGGTTTGACCATCGCGCTCCAGGTGCCGTCTGCGCGCGGCTCCAGCAATGTCGCCTCGATGCGGGCCTCGGTCGGGCCTTGGGCGCCGGTCCGGCGCCGCAGCCCGGTCAGCCGGGCGGGAATGACGCGGGTGTCGTTCAGCACCAGCCGATCGCCGGGCCGCAGCCAGTCCGGCAGATCGCCCACATGCGCATCAGTCATGCCACCGCTGTCCGCCACCAGCAGCCGCGCGGTGCTGCGCGGACGTGCGGGGCGCGTGGCAATAAGCGCCTCGGGCAGGTCATAGTCGAAATCGCTTAGCTTCATGGCGCCTCTGCCCTGCTTGTTTGGTGCCGTCAGCGCCGATTGATCCCGCCGCGATCCCTCGGTTTGACGATCGGAGCAGGCGCCGCCCCCGCGCCCTCCTCGCCAGACGATATTTGGCCTTGCGGTGCGGCGCGTTGCGGCGGCTCTGGCGGCGCGCGGCGGAAAATCTCGCGGAACATGCCGGGTGTCAACAGCGACAGTGGATTGACCCCGACCTCCGGGGCTGCCGTCGGCCCTTTGAGCGTATAATTGACCCCGACAAGCCCCTCGCCGCGCCGCGTGAACAACGCTCCGATGGCATTCACAACGTAGATCGGTGACACGACGCCCTGCATGTCCATCTGCTTGGCCTCTGGATAGTAATAGCCATCCATGGATATGCCCATCGACGCGCCCACCGCACTGCCCGAATACAGCGTCAGGCGCTTCGGCTCCAGTCGGAACCGTGCATCTACGTTGCTGAAATGGATGCCGCTGCCCGACAACTGCTCGAGCAAGCCGACAACGCTTATCGCGCTGAGCAGTTCAGCCAGCGCCGGTGCGTTCGTCACCCGGATATCGCTGCCCTTCAACTGGCCCTCGTAGGTTCCGGGCAGGCCGGCCGGCGTCAGGGTCAGTTCCATCTGTCCGCCGCGCGCATTTTTCAGCAATCCCGCGGCGCCCAGAACTCCGCCCGCGTCGGCGGTGGTGATGCGGAACGCGCTGCGTCCCGCCTGAGGCACGATCTGGCCCCGGATTGCCGCGGCGCCATTGACCCGGCCTGCGAAATTGCCGTCGACACCGCTCGCCAGATCCAGATTGGCGCGGAAGCCAGTCAGTGCCAGCGTGTCCGATACGGTCAGCCGATCGAGTGCCAGCGATATCGGGCCACCTGCACCGCTGCCTTCGCCCCCGGTCAGATTGGCCAGGCGCAGATCAATACTGCCGCCCGTCACCTCGATGCGCGTCGCCGCGCCCTTGCCGCGCCCGCCCAGCGCGCCCGGCGCATCCAGCCAGCCGCCGGCCTTCACGCGCGAAAACAGCGCCCGCTCCAGTTGGCCGCCGGGTTTCAGTGTAACGCTGCCCAAGACCTCCAGCCCTGGCGCATCCAGCGACAGGCGGTCGATCTGGGGCGGCGTGCCCAGCCGACCCCTGACCTCCAGCGCGCCACGCGTGGCGCGCCCGAGAGACCAGTTCAGCTGTGGCAGCGACAGCCCCAGTCCTGCCAGATCGGACGTCAGCGTGAACTCGGCCGTTTCCTCCGGTCCCAGATCGACGGCGATCTGCGCCGGCGCGCTGCCGGTGAAGCTTCCCGGAGGCAGACCGATGCCAAACGCATCGGCAAAGGCCTGACTCAGCGTGATCGTGCCCTCAACGTGGCTACCCTTGGCGTCCGGCCCCAACACAGCGGTCCAATAGGCGTTGAAGGGGATGCCATCCAACTGGCCGTCGCCGCCAATGCGCAGCCGACTTTCCTCCAGCCGCAGATCTAACATCTTCGCCGTCAGGACGCGCCCCGGCACCAGAACATCGCTGCGCAGATCGGACAGGCTACCCGCAACAGCGACGCGCACATCCTTGGTTTTCAGTTCCTTTATCAGCGGGAAGCTCAAATCGGCCGCAACCCGCGCGTGTCCCTCGGCCAGCGTGACGGGGCGGCCCTGCTTGCTCAGGAACCGAAACGGCTCTTCGTCGATCAGCGCCAGCGCGGCGGTTATGGTACTGGACGTGCGCACGGCAACGTCCGCCACGGCTGGTTTGACCGTGATATCCGGAACGACAAAGCTTGTGCGCGCGACGTCGATGGCCCCGCCCTGCGGCGGCTCGACCTGCCCGGTCTCCGCCTCGATGGCAAAGCGTTTCTCCAGCAGCACCGCTTTGCCGGAAACGTCCTCCAGCAGAGGCATCTGTTTCAGGAACCGGGTCTTCAGGCCCGAAAAATCAAAGGCCAATGCCACCTGGGGGGTCAGCCGGGGCCGCACCCGGACGGCCAGCTCGATATTGCGCAATTCCGCTGCTCGCACGTTTTCATCCACCCATTTACGGGTCTTCGGCACCGCTGCGCCGGGCCATAGCTGCATCAGGCGGTTTCGCTCGATTCCATCGAGCCGCCCGTCCAGCGCCAGATCCCATCCTGCATCGCTGCCACGCAATTCACCGCCCAGCACCAGATGGCGGCCCTGGTCGGACAGGCTCAGTTGGCCAAGGCTCAGATGGAACGGCTCCAACCGCAGCCGTAGGTCAAGCGCCGCGCTGTCCACGTGAATGGGTTCGTCGTACAAATCCGCCGGATCTGCGACGATGTCGCTGACCCGCAACTGCGCCTGCAATTCGTCCGGCCAGCCTTTGGTGCCGCCGATCAGATGCGCCGTGCCCTCGGCGTTGGCTGTCACCCATTTGCTGTCGATCGACAGCGTGCCGATCTGAATCGTCTGCGCGGCAGGATCGTATGTAAAATAGGCGCGCGCCGCGTCAAAAGCGATGGGCTTGGTCGCCGGGTTGGGTTGCAGCACGCCCTGCCCGATCTGCAAGGTCGCGTTCAGCGGCCCCAGGCGGCCCTGTTCATCCAGCCGGGCACGCAACGCCCCCGAAATCGGCGCATCAAGCGCGCCCAGCACAGCCAGAGCCGGCGATTGCAGCGCCAATTCAGCCGCCGGAAGATCCGAGAAATTCATGCCAAGCTGCGCCGCCGTGCTGCCGATCCTGCTGGAGAAATTGAACTCCAGCGTGCTGGCATAAGCCCGCGCGCCCAGCACGGTGAAATCGCCGCGCGCCCGCAGGATGCCGTCTTCGCGCGTGACCGAAACCTTGCCGCCATCCACCGTCCAGGCCCGGCCCGTGCGCGCATCCTCATAGCGCAGCGTCATATTGTCGGCGCTGACCAGATCCAGCGAAGCCAGCGCCGGACGCTCGAGCGCCGCATCGACCTGCGCGATCAGCGACGGCACGTCGCGCGGCACGCCCGCGCCGCCGCCCCGCCCTATCTCGGCGCCGAACTGCACTCCAAGACCGCCGGTGTCGTCGCGGCGCAGATGTATTTGGAGGCCCGACAACCTGATGCTGCCCGGTTGAATCTCTCCCTGCAACAGCGGGCGCAGCCGGGCAGTGCCGCCCAACTCGGCCAGGGTCGCGATCACCCGGCGGTCGGGGCCGCGCAAGGTAACGGCGCGCAGGGCCAGACGCGGGGTCCAGCCCTTCTCGATCACGACAACCATCTGCCCCACGTCGACCTGAAGCTCGCCCGTCTGACTGTTGATCCGCTCGACGATGCGCGCACGCAGCCAGTCGGGAACCGCGACGGGTGTGCCGAGGTAGGAGAGCACGACAAGCGCGGCCACGCCAACCAGCGCAGCCATGCTCAGCAGCGACCACAGTCCGGCCTTGCGCCGCCTGCGACGACGCCGCGCGCGATGCGCGGTATGGTCATGCGCATTGGAATCCGCGTTCGGCGGCTGGGACCTTGTGTCGTTCATCTGCTCCTGTGGGAGGCTTTTCGGCGCCCCTCTTTGTATCTTAGTAGCGGATCACCGCGATGCGTCTCTTCCCTACGGCACGTCCGACGTTAATATAACAGCAACACCGCCATCACCAAGGACAGCTCATGCCCGATATCTCCGACATTGCCCCCGATTTCACCCTTCCAGGTACAGGGACCGGCGAAATTCAGCTTAGCACGCTGCGCGGCGCGCCGGTGGTTTTGTTCTTCTACCCTCGTGACGACACCTCCGGCTGCACCCGCGAAGCCCTGGATTTCACTGCGCTTGCCGCGGACTTCGACAAGATCGGTACGCGCGTCATCGGCATCTCGAAGGATTCGGTCACCAAGCACGACAGGTTCCGCGACAAGCACGGCCTGACAGTGCCGCTCGCCTCGGACGAGCATGGCACGACCTGCGAGGATTATGGCGTCTGGACCGAAAAGAAGATGTACGGCAAGACTTTCATGGGGATCGAACGCAGCACATTCCTGATCAGCGCCGACGGCCGGATCGCGCGCGTATGGCGCAAGGTGAAGGTGCCCGGCCACGCGCAAGACGTGCTGGAGGCGGCGCGCAGACTTTGATTGCGGCCTGAAAAACCCCGGAAGCAGTTGTTGCCGATGCGGTGCGCGCGGACGGGCTATTGCCCGGCCGAAATACCCTGGATAGCACCCGTCGGCGGGGCCTGTGCGGCTTGCCGATCGTCGCGCCGGGTCGGGCAGAACTGCGACATCCGGGCGCAGGCAACCGTGCAAATCCGAGCCCAACCAATTGCAAATCGGCAATAATCTGCCGTTTCTAGCCATCTCAGGCGATTCCCGCCGACCCGGCGGCCAAAACTGTTGCTCATGGACCGAGCACTGTCTAAGCAAATGCCCAAGGCGCCGCGGCCCGAATGAATGTGCGCCATCTTGGGACGGAAACGGTTAATCTGAGGATGGGACACCTTGCGGACACTGATCGCAATAAAGACACATGCTTTTCTTGAGCGCCATTTCCCCGAACGCCGGGTCTTTCTGCGCTCGGACACCGATACGCGCTTTATCCGGCTCCGGCCCGCGACTCAGGTGATCGCCTTCAGTGGCGTGTCGCTGATTGTCGCATGGTCGATCATAGCGACGGCAATCTTGCTGATGGACAGCATCGGATCCGGCAATTTCCGCGAGCAGGCCAAACGGGATCAGCGCACTTACGAAAACCGCCTGAACGATTTGAGCCACGAGCGCGACAAGCGCGCGATCGAGGCCCGCGAGGCACAAGAGCGATTCAACTCCGCGCTTGAACAGATCTCCGTCATGCAATCCGAACTTCTGGCCTCGGAAACGCGCCGCCGCGAAATGGAGACTGGCATCGGCGTGATTCAGGCCACCCTGCGCCGCACCATGAAGGAACGCGACGACGCACGCGGCAAGGCCGACACGCTGACTGCCGAGCTTGAGACATCGAGCGACGGCGACGTGCTGTCGGCCAATGACAGCGCCGGCGGCAATGCCGTCGATTTCCTGACCCGCGCATTGGCAGAAACCGCCGCCGAGCGGGATCAGGTGACGGCCGACGCGCAGGATGCGCTGATCCAAGCCGACGAAATGCAGTTGCAGATTCGCCTGATGCAGGACCAGAACGATCAGATCTTCCGCCAGCTCGAGGATGCGATGACCATCTCGGTCGAGCCGCTGGACAAGATGTTCCGCTCTGCCGGGATGAGCACCGACACGATCCTGGACACCGTGCGCAAGGGCTATTCCGGCCAGGGCGGCCCCCTGATGCCGCTCAGCTTCTCTACCCGCGGCGAAGAACCATCGCCCGACGCCGCGCGCGCCAACCGTCTGCTCAATCAGTTGGACCGCCTGAACTTGTATCGCGTCGCCGCCGAAAAGGCGCCCTTCGCGGTTCCCCTCAAGGGGGCCTTCCGCTACACCTCGGGCTATGGTCCGCGCTGGGGACGCATGCACAGCGGCACGGATATGGCTGGCGATCATGGCTCACCCATCTATGCGACCGCCGATGGCGTCGTCACACATGCAGGCTGGTTGTCGGGTTACGGACGGCTGGTCAAGATCGAGCACGCCTTCGGAATCGAGACGCGCTATGCGCATCAATCGAAAATCCGCGTGAAGAAGGGGCAAAGGGTCTCGCGCGGGGATCACATCGGTGATATGGGAAACTCTGGACGATCCACCGGCACCCATCTACACTATGAAATCAGGGTGGACGGCAAAGCCATCAACGCAATGACATTCATCAAGGCTGGTAGAAATGTTTTCTAAGAGCAAAATCAACGAACCTGGCCCGCAGAAGGGCGATACGCCCAAGCCGGCCGGCTATGACAAACCTCTGGACGCTCCCAAGCCTGCGGCGCCTCAGAGTGGCGACTACAAGGCGTCCTCTGCCCCCAAGGCAAAGCCGCCCGCATCCGTGCTGTCAGCGGATCTGCACGTGACCGGCAACATGAAGACAACCGGCGACATTCAGGTCGAAGGCACGGTCGAGGGCGATATTCGCGCCCATCTGTTGACCATCGGCGAGACAGCTACGATCAAGGGCGAAGTGATTGCCGATGATGTCGTGATCAACGGTCGCATCGTTGGCCGCGTGCGCGGACTGAAGGTGCGTCTGACGTCGACGGCGCGCGTCGAAGGCGACATCATTCACAAGACCATCGCGATCGAATCCGGCGCCCATTTCGAGGGATCGGTGCAGCGCCAGGATGATCCGCTCAACCCCAAGGGCAAGGCACCCGAGGCCAGACCAGCCGAGTCCAAGCCCAGCTGATTCGGCCAGCCCCTAGTACTCGAAGCCTTCACCGCCCCCACCCTTGCCGGTTCGGGGGCGGTTTTGCGTTTTGACTGATCTGCCGCGACGATGCCGCCTGTTGGAAAAAAGGTGGCCCGGACGGACCACACTCCCCATATATCTGTGATGGACAGTCAGCGATCCTGCCAAAGCTTCCGCGCGACCAGCCAGGTCACCGGAAAGCTGACGACAAAGCCAAGCGCGGCGGCGATCATAATACCGTTCATGTCGTCGTACCCCATGACGAGTCCCGCGATTATGGCGCTACCCGCGAGGGTCGAGCCGATGAAAAGATGTAGAATACTGGCCAATCGCCACATGGTCCCGCTCCGTATCAGGGGTCATTTTTGCCACTTTCACCTGCGGCGCTACGCCCTGCATTGATCCATATCAGGCCGAGTTTTATTGCGTTTGTTCACGGGTTTTCACGCGATTTCGGGCGGCCGGTCGGAACCTATCGGTGTGCGGCGCGTTCATTCCACGCAACGACAAGGGGAAACGTGAAAATGCTGAAAACCACACTCGCCATCATCGCCATACTGGGGCTTGCTGCCTGCGAAACGACCGAGGGCTTCGGCCGCGACGTTCAGAAGGCCGGTCAGGCTATCGAGGAAGAGGCCGACTGATATCCGCACGAACGGGTTTCTCAATTGCAGACGTTGATCAAAGGCGGCTCTTCGTCAGAGCCGTCTTTTTTCTGGAGAATTTTTTACAAAGATAACCATTATTTAATTGATCTGCGCGATGGTTGCGTATGAACAACAAGTTAATGACATACCGCCTCCGCGGCCCGCTTCACCTCATGCTTGATGCACCCTGCCCGCGCACTGCGCAGCCCGAGAAATGGATCGCGTCACTCGCGTCCGCACACGCAAGGGTGCTGCGCGCACATCATGGAAAATGTCATGCCGTAACTATCCTGCCAGGTGGGATCCACGCGGTCTGGACCCTACCCTGGACGGCAACGCCCTTCGGGACCAGCCTGCCGGGTTTGCAAAGCGCGTTCATTGACGCCCTGCCCGGATCACCGGAGAATATCGACGCCATTGATCAGCGTGGACGAATATCGCTGAAAGCCCGCCGGATACGCCGCCGCGCAGACCTGGAGAGACATGTCGATGACTGCCACTTCGCCCCCGTCAGATACGGCTGGGTCAACTATCCCGAACAATGGCCGCATTCGACGCTGCGGCGCAGAGCCCCGTCCGAAATGATCCTGACCTGAGCGGTCAAGGACTTATCCGTCCATCTTCAGCGCAGAGATGAACGCCTCTTGCGGGATATCCACCTTGCCGAACTGGCGCATCTTCTTCTTGCCGGCCTTCTGCTTTTCCAGCAGCTTTTTCTTGCGGCTCGCGTCGCCACCATAGCATTTGGCGGTCACATCCTTACGCATCGCTGACAGGGTTTCACGCGCGATTACCTTGCCACCGATGGCGGCCTGGATCGGGATCTTGAACATATGACGCGGTATCAGATCCTTCAGCTTTTCCACCATTGCGCGGCCGCGGGCCTCGGCGCGGTCGCGGTGGACCATCATCGACAGCGCGTCGACTGGTTCGTCATTCACGAGGATCGACATTTTGACCAGATTGTCCGTACGATACCCCAGCATCTGATAGTCAAAGCTGGCATAGCCTTTGGTCACCGATTTCAACCGGTCGTAGAAATCGAACACCACCTCATTCAGCGGCAGGTCATATACCACCATCGCGCGGCTGCCGGCGTAGGTCAGATCCTGCTGGATGCCGCGCCGGTCCTGACACAGCTTCAACACGTCGCCCAGATATTCGTCCGGCACAAGGATTGTCGCCTTGATCCGCGGCTCTTCGACGTGGTCCACCGTGCTGAGGTCCGGCATGTCCGCCGGGTTGTGCAGCGGCATCAGCGTGCCATCGCGCATGAAGACGTTATAGATCACCGACGGCGCCGTCGTGATCAGTTCAATATTGTATTCGCGCTCGATCCGGTCGCGGATAACCTCCAGGTGCAGCAGTCCCAGAAATCCGCAGCGAAACCCGAACCCGAGCGCTGCTGATGTTTCCATCTCGTAGCTGAAACTGGAATCGTTCAGTGCGAGTTTCTCGATGGCGTCGCGCAGATCTTCGAACTCGGCGGAATCGACCGGGAAAAGGCCGCAGAACACCACCGGAACCGAGGGTTTGAATCCCGGCAGCGGCGTCGCGCAGGGCGCCTTGTCCAGCGTGATGGTATCGCCAACCTTGGTATCGCGCACCTGTTTGATCGACGCGGTGATGAATCCGATCTCGCCCGGCTCCAGTTTGTCCACCACGGTCATCGCGGGACGGAACACGCCGATCCGCTCGACCTGATGGACCGATCCGTTCTGCATCATGCGCACCCGGTCGCCCTTTTTCAGAACGCCGTCCATGATGCGGACCAATACGATCACCCCCAGATAAGCGTCATACCAGCTATCGACCAGCATCGCCTTGAGCGGCGCATCGCGGTCGCCCGTCGGGGGCGGCAGATGGGTAATGATCGCCTCCAGCGTCTCGACGATGCCCTGCCCTGTCTTGGCGCTGACGCGGATCGCGCCGCTGGCGTCGATGCCGATGACGTCCTCGATCTGCTCGGCGACGCGTTCGCAATCTGTGGCGGGCAGGTCGATCTTGTTCAGGACCGGGACGATCTCGTGACCGGCATCAATGGCGTGGTAGACATTGGCGAGCGTCTGCGCCTCGACGCCTTGCGTCGAATCCACCACCAGCAGCGATCCCTCGACCGCGCGCATCGAACGGCTGACCTCATAGGCGAAATCGACGTGGCCGGGCGTGTCGATCAGGTTCAGCACATATTCCTCGCCATTGAGCGCGGTATAGTTGATGCGGACGGTCTGCGCCTTGATGGTGATACCGCGCTCGCGCTCGATATCCATGCTGTCCAGCATCTGTTCCTTCATGTCACGCTCGGCAACGGTGTTCGTCTGCTGGATCAGGCGATCGGCAAGCGTGGATTTCCCGTGATCAATATGCGCCACGATCGAGAAATTACGGATATGTGCGAGGTCTGTCATGGCGTTCGATATGGTGTGAATCAAGGGTTTGGTCAAGCTGGATCGCACGGGGCGGCCGCGAACGCATGCCGTTATCTTGTGAATTGAAAATCCCTCGCGGATCAGGCAAAAAGGCGGCAGTTAACAGACCGCAAAGGGGGATATACCCCTCCGGCAACGAGCAGAATGGGGAAAACAGCCCCTATGGCAGACATGAGGCAGTGGCGATGAAGAATATCCTGATCCTTGGCGTGATTCTGGTACTGGCCGGATGTGGCGGCGGCAACCGGGCAAAAGATCGCTATAGCCGCGGCGCGGCCCCGCTTTATGCGCCCACCGCCAACGGCCCTATCAAATCAGCCTGCCTCGCCTCGGATCGCAAGGTGCGGTCGAACTATCTGTGTGGCTGCATTCAGGCCGTCGCCAACCAGAACCTGTCGCGCGGCGATCAGCGGCGCGCGGTCAAGTTCTACTCCGATCCCCAAGCCGCGCAGGACATTCGCCAATCGGACCGCGCCAGCGACAAGAGTTTCTGGAAATCCTATTCGACCTACTCCAGACAGGCCGAGCGAATCTGCACCTGATCGCCCGCGACGGACGCCGTGCCTATGCGCGGCCTGACCGCGACTCATCAGACGCGACTCATCAGACGTGCCGACAATCAAGGTTCCCAGGGAATGAGCCATGCCCGGCAGCCAACCAGAGAACATGCATGCCCTGTTCCGTATCGCCACCAGTGGCGCCGCCGGAAAAGCTGCGATATAGCAGCGCAACAGCACATGAGGGAGCGCCGGACATGAGCGACCAGGAGCAGCCACAGATCTATCTGATCACCCCGGCCGAGTTTGACCTCAGCCCGTTTCAGGACCAATTGGCCGCCGTGTTGGATGCACAGCCCGTTGCATGTCTGCGCGTGGCCATGGCCACCCATGACGAGGACCGGGTCGCCCGCTCCGCCGATGCCTGCCGCGAGTTGTGCCATGCCCGAGACGTTGCGATCGTAATGGCCAGCCACATCTCGCTGGCAGAGCGGCTGGGCCTCGATGGTGTGCATCTGCCCGATGGTGCGCGATCGGTGCGCAAGGCGCGCAAGGCCCTGGGGCCCGACGCCATCATCGGCGCGTTTTGTGGACAATCCCGGCATGAGGGGATGAACGCCGGCGAGGGCGGCGCAGATTACATTGCTTTCGGGCCCGTTGGCGCCACCGGCCTCGGGGATGGCGAACAGGCGGAGCCCGAGTTGTTCGGCTGGTGGAGCGAGATGATCGAGCTGCCCGTCGTGGCCGAGGGCGCGCTGGATGCGGGTCTGATCACTGCGTTGGCGCCGGTCACCGATTTCTTCGGCATCGGAGATGAAATCTGGGGTCAGGATGAGCCCGCCGCCGCCCTCGAGCGCCTGATCCGCGCGATGGTCTAAGGCCTCAGCCCTGCCGATCCGGCGGCATGCCCGCGCGCACGACGCGCTCCGCCTCGGCGGCCAGTGCCTTGCGGTTGTCGAAATCTGCGACACGCAGCGGCGTGTGATAGACCAGTTCGACCCGCCCGCCGCGCCGCGCCGCAAAAATCTGCGCCGCATGCGGGGCGAAATCCATGTCGCCATACCAGCCATAGAACGCCGCATCCGTGCCATCCGGCGCATGATAAATCACGGTCACCGGCTGCACATACAATACCGGCGCAAGCTCGGGCGCAAAGAAGGCCTGAAACAGCGTCGGCTTGAAAGGCAACACGCGCAGACCGTCGGTGGATGTGCCTTCGGGAAAGAAAACCAACTGCTGTCCGGCCAGCAAACGCGCCTCCAGCGCCGATGTTTGGGTCTGCGCATCGCGCGCATTTCGGCGGATGAACAAGGTGCCAGCGGCGCGCGCGAGATAGCCGATGACAGGCCAGCCAGACACTTCGGATTTTGACACGAACACGATGCGATGGCGGGCGTTCAACACAAAAATATCCAGCCACGAGGCGTGGTTCGCCACCACCGCCCCCGGCTGCGTCATGGGCACGCCACGAACCGCAAGGCGCAGCCCCGCAATGGCCGTGCAGGCGCGGAAAAAACCCTGCACGATATAGCCTGACACCGGCCTGCGCAGGCCCACCAGCGGGCGCTCAACAGCTCGAACCAGCAAAAGCAGAGGCAAAAGAACAGCCAGAACTGTCAACAGCGCCACCGTACGCAGGGCAATCCGCACGCGCCTCAACCCGCGTGGCGACGGCATCACAGGTTCGGGGCGCGGCCATGGCGGAGTTGTCATGCGCCGCCCGACGATGTGTATAGTGCGCGGTGCAGCGGCCCAAGCCGCGCCGTATCCATGATCAGGCAGACATCGGTGGTGTTGAAGTCGTGATCAACATACGCCCCGTCGCCAACATAGCCCCCAAGGCGCAAGTAGGCCTTGATCAGCGGCGGCACCTGCAGCACGGCCGCGCGCCGGTCCAGAACCTCGGGCGCGATCAGGTCCATCGACTCGTATCGCAGCGACCGCGCCCTCAACTCTGGCGGAGCCAGATGGCTGTGATGCAGCAGCGACAGCGGCTCTGCCAGCGCCGCCGGGTCGGTGCCATGGAAGCTGGCAACGCCGAACAACACTTCGGCGCCGTGATCGGCCACATATCCCGCAAGTCCCTGCCACAGATGCATCAGTGCCTTACCCCCGCGATAGCGCGCATCGACGCAGGAGCGGCCCAACTCCAGCAGCGTTCGGCCAGAGGCGCGCAGCTTCCCCAGGTCATACTCGTCCTCAGAGTAGAATTGTCCCGCACGCGCCGCCTGTTCGCTGCGCAGCAGACGGTAGACACCGACCACCTGATCTTCGGGACCGCCCGGCAGGGCACGGTCGCGCAGCAGCAAATGATCGAACCAGCCATCAAAACGGTCCGCCTCGATCCCGGCGTCATGGTCGACCATTGGGCCGCCGCCACCCAATTCCTGAACAAATACGCGGTAGCGCAGGTGCTGCGCCGCACGCAAATCAGCCGCGGTGACCGCCAGGCTGACCTCGAAATCGGGATTGAGACCACTACGGGCCGCGCGTTTGTCCATTCTGTCCTCGGGGCCGTGACCTTGCCCGCTTTCTATGGGCCGGGGCGGCCAATGGCAACATGGCGGGCGATTGGCGCGTGATGGGCGGTCAGGACTGTGCTACCGTCGCGGTTGACCCTCAGGTGTTAATCATTTGGTAACCAACATCAGGGATCAAAGACAGGCAGCAGCATCACGCGGCTGGTATCAATCACCATCTTGCCCGTATCGGGGAAATTTACCGTGACCTTGCCCGCCACATTCGACTGCACCTGGCCGGTGCCCCATTCGGGGTGGCCCGGCGCCTCGACCCGCATGCCGGGTTCCAGAAATGCCGCAAAATCGCTCATGCATGTGCCTGCGTTGAAAGGAAGACCATGACCCAGCCTAACCGCAATTTTGGCGCGCTGATAGGCTCGCGTATATGCCATGATCTGATCAGCCCTGTCGGGGCCATTTCGAACGGGCTGGAGTTGATGGGACTTTCGGGCGTGCCGAACGGTCCGGAAATGACGCTGGTTGCCGACAGCGCGGCGCATGCCAACGCGCGCCTGCGATTTTTCCGCGTTGCGTTCGGACTGTCGAGCGATGCACAGAACATCGGCGCGCGCGAAATTCGCGGTATTCTGGAGGACGTCTATACCGCCAAGATCAGCTGCGACTGGCACATCGACGAAGCGTTGCCGCGACGGGTGGTCCAGGCTGCGTTTCTGGCGCTGCTCTGCGGCGAACAGGCCGCGCCATTTGGCGGCGCGATGACCATTCGCAGCGTGGACGACGATCTGCTGCTGACGGTCACCGGCGACAGGCTGGCGCCTCAGGCCGACCATTGGGCATGGCTGACCGGGGCGCGACATGGCGATCTGGACGATTTGCCTGCCGCGCAGGTGCAATTCGCGCTGCTGCCCGAACTGCTGGAAGACCTGGAGAGACAGGCGGCAGTGTCGTTGTCCGGCCCCGTCACGCTGAAGTTCTGACCGGCACGTTCAGACATCTTCAGGCTCGCACGGCACCGTCGCCCGTCACCAGATATTTGAAACTGGTCAGCTGCGCCGCTCCTACCGGCCCGCGCGCATGCAGTTTGCCCGTGGCGATCCCGATCTCGGCGCCCATCCCGAATTCGCCGCCATCGGCAAACTGGGTTGACGTGTTGTGCATCAGGATCGCGCTGTCGACCTGGGCAAAGAAAGCCTGAGCGGCCGCCGGATCTTCGGTAATGATGCAGTCGGTATGATGCGAGCCATATTCCTCGATATGCCCGATTGCCAGTCCCAGATCACCGACCACGCGTGCGGCGATGATGCTGTCCAGGTATTCGTGACCCCAATCCTCACTGCTCGCGGGCACAGTGCCGTCGATGGCCGATAGCGCCTCGTCGGCGCGCACCTCGACGCCCGCTGCGATCAACGCACGGATCAGGTCACTCCCCAGCCCGCCCACCAGATCGCGGTGGATCAACAGACATTCGGCCGCACCGCAAATGCCTGTGCGCCGTGTCTTGGCGTTCAACACAACGCGCATCGCCTTTTCCGCGTCAGCAGCGGCGTCGACATAGACATGCACGATCCCCTCCAAATGGGCAAAGACCGGCACGCGCGCCTCGCGCTGCACGAGGCCGACCAGTTCCTTGCCACCGCGCGGAACGATCACGTCGATGACACCGGTCATCTTCAGCATTTCCTGAACCGCGGCGCGGTCGCGTGTGGGAACCAGCTGGATCGCCTCTTCGGGCAGGCCGGCCTCGCGCAGACCCTGCTTCAGGCAGGCGTGAATGGCGCGGGAGCTGTGATAGCTTTCCGAGCCGCCGCGCAGGATCACCGCATTGCCGGCCTTCAGGCAGAGCGCCCCCGCGTCCGCCGTCACGTTCGGGCGGCTTTCGTAAATGACGCCGATCACGCCCAGCGGTGTGCGCACGCGCTGGATGTGTATGCCGCTGGGCTGGGTCCATTCGGCCAGGACCGTGCCCACCGGGTCGGGCTGATCGGCAACAGCGCGCAGGCCGTCGGCGATCGCGCGAATGCGCGTCTCGTCCAGCGACAGGCGATCCATCATCGCATCGCTCAGCCCCTTGTCGCGGGCCGCCTCCACATCCTTGACATTCGCCTCCATGATCGCCGCGCGGCGGGCCCAGATGGCATCGGCGGCGCCGCGCAGGGCGCTATCCTTGCGCCCAGGCTCGGTCACGGCCAGTTCGGTCGCGGCCGCGCGAGCGCAGGCGCCCATGCGAGCCATCAGGGCGGGGATGTCGGTGGTTTCGGTCATGGAACGGCTCCTTGCCGGATCTTTGGTCATCGTGTCAGAACGCCATGTCATCGCGGTGAATCAGCGCCGCGCGCGCAGGATAGCCCAGAACGGCTGCAATGGCATCCGAGCGTAGCCCTCTCACCAGCGCCGCCTCCTGCGCATCATAGCGGGTCAGGCCCAGCCCCAGCCGTACGCCGTCGGGCCCGGTGATTTCAACCGCGTCGCCGCGCCCGAAATCACCATCGACCCCGGTAACACCGGCAGGCAGCAAGCTGCTGCCCTGCGCCATAGCTCGCGCGGCGCCGGCATCGACATGCAGCCGTCCGCGCGCCTTCATACCGGCAATCCACGCCTTGCGCCGCTGCTGCGGCGTGCCCTGCGCCGAGAACCACGTCGCCGCTGCGCCAGCCTCGATCGCGGCCAGCGGATGCAGCACAAACCCGTTTGTTATCGCCATATCGCAGCCCGCGGCCATCGCCGTCTTGGCCGCCATCAACTTGGTTTTCATGCCGCCCTTGCTGAGGCCGGACCCGGCGTCGCCGGCCATCGCCTCGATCTCGGGGGTGATCGCGTCGATGGTGTCAAAGCGCTGCGCGTTGCTGTCCTGAGCGGGGTTGCCCGAG
>JBLWYG010000032.1:0-32162 GCA_048267045.1 Roseovarius sp.
GGCCAGCGCGCCGTGCTGCTCTATCTGGTCCAGCGCAGCGATTGCAACAGTGTGGCGACCGCTGCCGACATTGATCCGGCCTATGCCGCCGCGCTGGCCGCCGCCAGCGCCGCCGGGGTCGAGGTCATGGCGCATGGCGCGGTGATCACGCTGTCGGACATCACCCTGGGATCTGCGCTGCCGCATCTGTGACGCGCGGGGCCGTCTTTCAACGTTCCTCAAATTCTCAAATCCTCACGCCACAGTGTCCGCTGCGGTCTGGTCCTTTTCCCGCAGGCGCAGTAAAGAGGCCCAATGACATCAAAGATGAGGCCAGACGTGAAAGACGAGCATCGCGGACGCACGACACGGGACGGGATCCGCATCCATGAGGCTGCAGATTTCGCGGGCATGCACAAGGCCGGGGCGTTGGCCGCGCGCATCCTTGATGACATCGCGGCACATGTCACGGTGGGCCAGTCAACAGCGGCGCTGGATACGATGATCGAGGGGATGGTGAATGATGCGGGCGCGACGTCGGCCACCATCGGCTACAAAGGCTACCGCCACGCCAGTTGCATCAGTGTCAACCATGTTGTCTGCCACGGCATCCCCGGTGGCAAGATCCCGAAGTGGAAGAACGACACCCATTCCCGGCCCGATGACAGTCTGAAGGACGGCGATATCCTGAACATTGACGTCACAGTGATCGTCGACGGCTGGTTCGGCGACACCAGCCGCATGTATGTTGCAGGCAAGCCCAAGGTCTATGCCGAGCGGCTGATCCAGGTCACCCATGACGCGCTGATGAAGGGTATCGAGGCGGTGCGCCCCGGCAACACCTTTGGCGATATCGGTCACGCAATTCAAGCCTATGCCGAGGCGCATCAGACCTCGGTCGTGCGTGATTTTTGCGGTCACGGTCTGGGCCGGGTGTTTCACGCGCCGCCCAATGTGCTGCATTTCGGACGGCCCGGGTCGGGCGCGGTGCTGGAGGAAGGCATGTTCTTCACCATCGAGCCGATGATCAATCTGGGCCGCGCGGAAACCAAGGTGCTGTCGGATGACTGGACCGCCGTCACGCGCGACAAATCGCTGTCGGCGCAGTTCGAGCATTCGATCGGAGTGACGGCCACGGGTGCGGAGATATTTACATTGTCGCCCGGTGGGCTGTTCCATCCCACCTACGGCTGACACGCGCGCGGGGGGGCCAGATTTTTCTGCGAAAAATCTGATGAAGAATGGGTATTTGGACCAAGAAAAAGCACTGGGCCGCGTTAGCACGTCTGTTGCTGTCTTTCGGAAATCGCCCGCCCGGCAGCGGCGCCCGATGCCCAAGCCCATTGGAAGTTGTAGCCGCCCAACCAGCCGGTGACGTCCAGCGCCTCTCCGGTTACATAAAGGCCGGGCTGCGTGCGCGCCTCCATCGTCTTGGAACTGATGCCGCCGGTGTCGATACCGCCCAGAGTGACCTCCGCCGTGCGGTAGCCTTCGGTCCCGCCGGGGGTAAGCTGCCAGTTGGACAGTGCGTCGCATAGCTGTGTCAGTGCCGCGTCGCTTTGATCGGCCAGATTGCCGTCGAGCGTCTGCCCGGTTTGCGCGGGCAGGGCGGCAACCAGCCTTGCGGGCAGGTGGCGGGCCAGTTCGGTGGTCAGATTGTGCCGTCCGGCCCGACTGCGCTGGCTGCGCAGGGTCTCCAGCAAGGTACCGCCCGGGTCGAGATTGAGCGAAATCGCCTCGCCCTCTTGCCAGTAAGACGAGATTTGCAGCATCGCAGGCCCGGACAGCCCGCGATGGGTAAAGAGCATCGCCTCGTCAAAGTTGGCCGCGCCCGCGCCCGCCCGGACCGGTAGCGCCACGCCCGCCAGATCGGCAAAGCGCCCTTCCGGGAAGGTGAAGGGCACCAGGCCCGCGCGCATTTCCGTCACTGCCAGCCCGAACTGGCGCGCGATGTCGTAGGCAAACCCGGTCGCGCCCATCTTGGGGATTGATTTGCCGCCCGTGGCCAGCACCACGTTTCGCGCGGTGACGTTGCGGCGGGCGCTTTGGGTCTCCAGCACCGCGTGAAAGGCTTGGCCGTCGTGGCTGAGGTCCTGAAGGCTGGTTTGCAGCCACAGATCTGCGCCCACGCGGGTCATCTCGTTGCGCAGCATTGCCACGATATCCTTGGCGGTATTGTCGCAAAAGAGCTGGCCCAGCGTTTTTTCATGCCACGCGATGCCATGTGCCTCGACCAGGGCGATGAAATCCCACTGGGTATAGCGTCCCAGCGCCGATTTGCAGAAATGCGGGTTGGCAGACAGGAAGTTTTCGGGTGCGGTATAAAGATTGGTGAAATTACAGCGCCCGCCGCCGGAAATGCGGATTTTCTCGCCCGGCGCGCGGGCGTGGTCGATCACCAGCGTGCGCCCGGTGCAGTGCGCGGCGCACATCATGCCGGCGGCCCCGGCGCCTAGAATGAGCGTGTCGATCTGCATGGATCACGCCCTGCCCGAAGCGGGGCGCGCGGTCAAGCGCGGCCGTGATCGCATGGGCGCGCCCGAAAAAGCTGTGCGTCGGCTGTGCCTGAGTGCTTTCCTCACTGTGTTTTTGCTGCTAGAGTGGTAGGATAGACCCCGCAAAGGGGCAATGTTCTGAGGCGAAATCGGCGGGTGTCATGACAGAAATGGTCTATGGATCGTCTCCCATCCGGGATGTCGAGCCGGTCCTTCCCAAATGGTGGCGGACGATCGACAAATGGTCGATCTCCTGTGTTCTGATGCTGTTGGGTATCGGGCTGCTTCTGGGCTTTGCGGCATCGCCGCCGCTGGCCGAGAAGAACGGCTTCGCCCCGTTTCATTACGTTCAAAGGCAGACATTTTTTGGCGGGATGGCGATGATCGCCATGCTGGCGACTTCAATGATGGGGCCGATGTTGGTGCGCAGGCTGGCTGTGATCGGGTTCCTGTTTGCGATGGCGGCGCTGATGCTGCTGCCGTTCCTCGGCACCGATTTTGGCAAGGGCGCGGTGCGTTGGTATTCGCTGGGGTTTGCCTCGGTGCAGCCAAGCGAGTTCCTCAAGCCCGGATTTGTCGTGGCCGCCGCGTGGATGATGGCGGCCAGCCGCGAGATAGGCGGCCCGCCGGGGATGAGCTGGTCGTTCTTCCTGACGCTGATCATCGTCGCATTTCTGGCGCTTCAGCCCGATTTCGGGCAGGCAGCGCTGGTGCTGTTCGCGTGGGGGGTGATGTATTTCGTTGCCGGCGCGCCGATCCTGCTGCTGGCCGGGATGGCCGCGCTGGTCGTGCTGGGCGGATCATTTGCCTATTCCAGCTCGCAGCATTTTGCGCGGCGCATTGATGGGTTTCTGTCGCCGGACGTGGACCCCACGACGCAGCTGGGATTTGCCACCAACGCCATACAGGAGGGCGGCTTTTTCGGCGTCGGCGTGGGCGAGGGCACCGTCAAGTGGTCGCTGCCCGATGCCCATACCGATTTTATCATCGCGGTCGCGGCCGAGGAATACGGGCTGGTTCTGGTGCTGATCGTCATCGCGCTATACGCCACGGTCGTCGTGCGGTCGCTGATGCGCCTGATGCGGGAACGTGATCCGTTCATCCGGCTGGCCGGGACGGGGCTGGCCTGCATCTTTGGCGTGCAGGCGATGATCAACATGGGCGTCGCGGTGCGCCTGCTCCCGGCCAAGGGGATGACGCTGCCCTTTGTCAGCTACGGTGGCTCGTCCTTGATCGCGGGAGGGATTGCTGTGGGCATGCTGTTCGCCTTTACCCGGTCGCGCCCGCAGGGCGAGATTGGCGATATTCTGCGCGGGAGGGCAAGATGACCCGGCGCGCGCCTCTTCTGCTGATGGCTGCCGGCGGCACCGGCGGGCATATGTTTCCGGCCCAATCGCTGGCCGAGCATATGCTGGCGCAGGGCTGGCGGGTTAAGCTGGCCACCGACGCGCGCGGCGCACGCTATACCGGCGCATTTCCGGACGGCGTCGAGATAACGCAGACAGCCAGCGGCACGTTTGCGCGCGGCGGTGTTGGGGGCAAGGTGATGGCGCCCTTTCGCATCGCGGGCGGCACGCTGGCCGCGATCTGGGGCATGTTGCGCGACAAGCCCGATGTCGTCATCGGCTTTGGCGGGTATCCCAGCATCCCCGCGCTTTCGGCGGCATGGCTGCTGCGGCGCCCGCGCATGGTGCATGAGCAGAACGGCGTCTTAGGCCGCGTCAATCGGATATTCGCAAAGCGCGTCGATCTCGTGGCTTGCGGCACCTGGCCCACCGATTTGCCTGAGGGGATCGAGGGCTATCATGTCGGAAATCCCGTGCGCGCCGCCGTGCGCGAGCGGGCTGGCGCGGGGTATATTCCGCCCGGCGATTACCCCATGTCGATCCTCGTGATCGGAGGCAGTCAGGGTGCGCGCCTGCTCAGCGATGTTGTGCCCCCTGCGATTGCCAGCCTGCCGATGGACCTGCTGCACAATATCCGCGTCGCCCATCAGGCGCGCGGCGAGGATCTGGACCGCGTCGCAGCCTATTATGCCGAGCAGGGGATAGACGCCGAGGTCGAGGAATTCTTCCATGACGTGCCGCGCCGGATGAGCGAGGCACAGTTGATCGTAAGCCGCGCGGGCGCCTCGTCGGTCGCGGATATCGCCGTGATCGGCCGTCCGTCGATCCTGATCCCCTATGCGGCGGCGACCGGCGACCATCAGACGGCCAACGCGCAGGCGCTCAAGAACGCCGGCGCGACGATCCTCGTCCCGGAAAGCCGCCTCAACCATGAAGCGCTGGCCGAGCAGATCCAGACCATCATCGGCCATCCCAAGGGAGCCGTGCAGATGTCACATGCCGCGCTGGGCTCTGCGATACCTGATGCGACCGAACGGCTGGCTCATCTGGTCGAATGGCTGGCCGACCAGGCGACCCGAAAAGGAAAGACGTAGATGAATTCAGCAGCCACGAAATTGCCCGGCGATGTCGGCCCCATCCATTTTGTCGGGATAGGCGGCATCGGCATGTCGGGCATTGCAGAGGTGCTGCTGAACCACGGCTATGCGGTGCAGGGGTCCGATCTGAAACGCTCAGCCCTCACCGACCGGCTGGAGGAGCGGGGCGCGACGATTTTCGAAGGTCAGCGCGCCGAGAACCTGAAAGATGCCGAAGTTGTCGTGATCTCATCAGCGATCAAGCCCGGCAATCCCGAGCTTGACGAGGCGCGCAAGGCTGGCCTGCCTGTTGTGCGCCGGGCCGAAATGCTGGCCGAGCTGATGCGCCTTAAATCCAACATCGCGGTTGCCGGAACGCATGGCAAAACGACCACCACCACAATGGTCGCAGCGCTTCTGGATCATGGCCAGTTCGACCCTACGGTTGTCAATGGCGGCATCATTCATGCCTATGGCAGCAATGCGCGCGTCGGCGACGGCGAGTGGATGGTCGTCGAGGCGGACGAGAGCGACGGCACCTTCAACCGGCTGCCCGCGACCATCGCCATCGTCACCAATATCGACCCCGAGCATATGGAGCATTGGGGAACCGAGGCCGCGCTGCACAAGGGGTTCGAGGATTTTGTGTCGAACATTCCGTTCTACGGGCTTGCGGTTTGCTGCACCGATGACGTGGACGTACAGACGCTGGTGGGCAAGATTACCGACCGGCGCGTCGTCACCTACGGCTTTAACGCGCAGGCCGATGTCCGCGCGCTGAATCTGCGCTATGACAAGGGGGTTGCGCATTTCGACATCGCGCTGCAATCCGAGGGCAAGCGGATCGACGGCTGCACCTTGCCGATGCCGGGCGATCACAATGTCAGCAACGCGCTCAGCGCCGTGGCTGTGGCGCGGCATCTGGGGATGAAAACCTCCGAAATCCGCGAGGCGCTGGCCAGTTTCGGCGGGGTCAACCGGCGCTTTACCCGCGTGGGCGAAGTGGACGGCGTCACCATCATCGACGATTACGGCCACCACCCGACCGAGATTTCAGCCGTACTGAAGGCCGCGCGCCATGCAACGACGGGCAACGTCATCGCCGTGCATCAGCCGCACCGCTACACGCGCCTGCACCATCATTTCGAGGAATTCTGCGCCTGCTTCAACGAGGCCGACGTCGTGGCCATCGCCCCGGTCTATGCGGCGGGCGAGGATCCCATTCCGGGCGCCAGCCGCGATGATCTGGTTGCCGGGCTGATCGACCGGGGCCACCGCGATGCCCATGCCATCGACGGTGAGGCGGATCTGGCCGCGCTGGTGCGCGCCCACGCACGCCCCGGCGATCTGGTGGTCTGCCTTGGCGCCGGCACAATCAGCGGCTGGGCCAACCGGCTACCGGAGGCTTTGGTACCAAAGCAGGAGGCTTCATGATGGAGGAGCTTATCGTTCCGGTCGGCCTTGGCATGTTTCTGGGCGTCCTTCCATGGCGCATCGCGCTGATGTTGCTTGGCGCCGTGATCGCGGCTTTGTCGGGTCTCAATTACGTCTATCCCGGCTCCGAGCTTGCCGCAGGATGGTCGATGGTGTTTGCCGTCATGCTCTTCATGTCTCCAATCATCGTCAGTTCTTATGCCGTGACATTTGCCTTGCGGCGTTTCTGCCTGCGGCGGATGGCGGGCACGAAAGAAAGGGGATGATCCGATGCCGATTTCGCTGATACTAGCCGCGCTCTGGGCGCTCGGCGCGAACCTGCTGGCGATGACGCCCAGTCGCGACCACCATTGGCGCGCGGCTTATGCTCTGATTGCCATTGGCATTCCGATACTGGGCTATGTGACGTGGCAGACGGGGCCGTGGATCGGGCTATTCTGCCTTGTTGCGGCGGTGTCGATACTGCGCTGGCCGGTGGTTTACCTCTGGCGCTGGCTGCGCGGCCCGCGGCAGGAACTGGCCGAGGATTGAGCGCGGAAATGTGAATATGTGAATAGTTGTATTGGTATTCGACATGGTCCTTTATTCTAATTGGGTTGGCGCTTCTGGCGTTCTGCATGGGTTTGGGCCTGTTTTATTTAATTGTGAGGCGCAACGGAGCGGGGACAGGATTGATTGTATGGGGTCTCTGCGCCGTCGGAATCCTGGTGCTGGGCTGGGCTGCGGCGATGTCGCGGGATTGGCCACGTATCGTGGAAGTTGCGAACTTTCCCTTGCCCGCCGGGCTGCTGGGCGCTCTGCTTGGCGTGCTGGCCGGTATAGCAGATCAGAACGCACGCAAATGATCGCTGTGATGCCCGCCCTGCATATCAGGCTGACGCGGCAGCGTCTGTCAGGCAATCTCACCTATCTTTGCGTGAACGCAACCGACATCGTCCCAGCCACAGGCGTGAGGACCAGCATATGACATCCAGCGTGACGCTACTTTTTGCCTTCATGGCCGCCGCGTTCTGCGTCGGGGCCTATGTCTTTTTCCGGCTGTGCGCCCGGCGCACGCTGCGCTCGGCCGGGCTGGGCTGGCTTATCTGCGCCACCATCGTTCTGGCGATGGGCTGGGCCGCGTTCATGCTGGACCTGCCGCCGCGCGTTGCGGCCTTTACCGGACTGATCCTGCCGGTGTGGCTGATCGGGGGGCTGCTGGGCCTGGTTATCGGAACCGTTCGCGGAAAGCGGCGCGGTAAATGAACGCGCCTATGCCAGACGTGCGTGGCAAGCTGACACCGCAGCGATCCCTGGGGGATCTGACATGGCTGCGGGTTGGCGGGCCTGCCGACTGGCTGTTCCAGCCGGCGGACGAGGCCGATCTGGCCGCGTTCCTCGCAGCGCTCGATCCATCGGTGCAGGTTTTCCCGATGGGAGTGGGCAGCAACCTGATCGTGCGTGACGGAGGTATTCGCGCCGTCGTGATCCGCCTGGGCCGCGGCTTCAATACTATTACGGCTGATGGCGCCCGTATCACGGCGGGCGCGGCTGCGCTGGATGCACACGTGGCGAAACGGGCGGCGGAGGCGGGGATTGACCTGACGTTCCTGCGCACCATTCCGGGCGCTATCGGCGGGGCGATCCGCATGAACGCGGGATGTTATGGTCGGTATGCAGCCGATGTGTTCGTGTCCGCCCGCGCTATCACCCGCGACGGAGAGACCGTGACGCTGACCGCAGATGATCTGAATTTCCGCTACCGCCAGACGGACCTGCCCGATGGTTGGGTTTTGACCTCTGCGGTGCTGCAGGGCCCCGCAGGCGATCCCGCAGCGCTCGAGACGCACATGGCCGAGCAATTGCAGAAGCGCGATGAGACGCAGCCGACCAAGGACCGGACCGCCGGCAGCACCTTTCGCAATCCGGCTGGTTTCAGCAGCACCGGGCAGGCGGATGATACGCATGACTTGAAGGCGTGGAAGGTGATCGACGATGCCGGCATGCGCGGCGCAAGGCGGGGCGGCGCGCAGATGAGCCCCAAGCACCCGAACTTTCTGGTGAATACCGGGGACGCAACGGCAGCCGATCTGGAGGGGCTGGGCGAAGAAGTGCGAAAAAAGGTTTTTCAAACCAGCGCAATAGAGTTAGAGTGGGAAATCATGAGGGTCGGTGAACCGGCCCCGTGAACGGGTAGAGCACCCATACGACCAATAAAAACAGGGCCGCAAACGGCCCGGCACATTGAGGCAGATCGGTGGTTCGTTCGAGCAGAACAAACCCCAAAGTTGCGGTGATAATGGGCGGCCCGTCGGCAGAGCGTGACGTGTCGCTGTCCTCTGGACGTGAATGCGCCACCGCGCTGAGGGATGAAGGCTATGAGGTGGTCGAGGTCGATGCAGGCCGTGACCTTGCGCAGAAGCTGTCGGAAATTTCCCCGGACGTCGTATTCAACGCCCTGCATGGCCGCTGGGGCGAAGATGGCTGCGTGCAGGGCCTGCTGGAGTGGCTGCGCATCCCCTACACCCATTCGGGCGTTCTGTCCTCGGCTCTGGCGATGGACAAGGAGGCGACGAAATCGGCCTACCGCGCCGCTGGCCTGCCGGTCGTGCCCAGCATCCTTGCAAATCGCGACGACGTGCGCGCGCGGCATCCCATGCAGCCGCCCTACGTGGTGAAGCCCCATAACGAGGGTTCCTCGGTCGGCATCTATATCGTCCACGAGGACGCCAATGGCCCCGCGCAGTTGTCCGACGACATGCCCGAGCGGGTCATGGTCGAAGCCTACGCGCCGGGCCGCGAACTGACCACGACCGTCGTCGGTGACCGGGCGCTGACCGTGACCGATATCATAACCGAAGGCTGGTATGACTACGCTGCGAAGTATGAGGTTGGCGGATCGCGCCACGTCGTGCCGGCAGATATTCCGCAGGACATCTTTGATCTGTGCATGGACTATGCCCTGCGCGCGCATCTGGCGCTGGGCTGCCGTGGCGTCAGCCGCACCGATTTCCGCTGGGACGAGGCGCAAGGGCAGGCGGGCCTGATCCTGCTGGAGACAAATACCCAGCCGGGCATGACGCCGACGTCGCTCAGCCCGGAACAGGCGCGGGCGGTCGGCATCAGCTTTGGCCAGCTTTGCCGCTGGATGGTCGAGGACGCATCATGGGACAGATGAGCGCAAAGAGCGATCCGGCGCCGTCGCGCTGGTCCTACCGGATGCAGCGGGTGCTGCTGACGCCGATGTACCGGCGCATGTTGCGCTTTGGCATCCCATTTTGCCTGACTTTCGGGGTGGCATCGTGGTACCTGACGGATCCTGCCGTTCAGCAGCGCATGACGCTGGCCTTCAAGGATCTGCGCGAGCAGATCCAGACCCGCCCCGAATTCATGGTCAAGCTGCTGGCGGTCGAGGGCGCCAGCCCGCGCACCGCCGAGGACGTGCGCGACAGCTTTGGCTACGTGCTGCCGCTCAGTTCCTTCGACATGGATCTGGAGGCTGTGCGCGCCGCGATCGAGGATATTCCCGCCGTCGCCAGTGCCGCCGTGCGCGTGCGCCAGGGCGGCGTGCTGGAGGTGCGCGTGCACGAACGCCAGCCCGCCGCATTGCTGCGCGTGCCAAAGGGGCTGATCGTGATTGATGGCGAAGGCGTCGCGCTGGACGCCGTCGCCCACCGGGCCGAGCGCGCCAAGCTGCTGGTTTTGACAGGTGATGGCGCGCAGGACGCGGTACCGGAGGCGTTGGCACTCCGCGCCGCTGCCGGTCCGCTTGCGCCCCGTATGCGCGGCCTCGTGCGGATGGGCGCGCGCCGCTGGGATGTGGTGCTGGATCGCGGCCAGCGCATCCTGCTGCCTGCGGCCGATCCGGTCTGCGCGCTGGAGCGCGTCATCGTTCTGGACGAGACGCAGAAAATGCTGGAGCGCGACATCGCGACCGTTGACATGCGACTGGCCGACCGGCCGACGCTGAGAATGAATGAACCCGCCAGCCAGGAATGGTGGCGCGTACGGAACTTGAGTGCAGGGACAAGTGCAGAATGATCGAACTATATGAATCCCAACGCGCAATGCGCAACATGCGCCGGGCCGCCATGCAGCGCGGTGTTGTGGCCGTTCTGGACGTGGGCACGTCCAAGATCGCCTGCCTTGTGCTGCGGTTCGACGGCACCGACCGGCATGACGGCGACAGCGGCATCGGCACCATGGCCGGGCAGGCGGGGTTCCGGGTGATCGGCGCCGCGACGACGCGCTCGCGCGGCGTACGCTTTGGCGAGATCGAGGCGATGGCCGAGACCGAGCGCGCCATTCGCACCTCTGTTCAGGCCGCGCAGAAGATGGCCAATATCCGCGTTGACCACGTCATCGCCTGCTTCTCGGGCGCGGGGCCGCGCAGCTACGGGCTGGCCGGGCAGGTCGAACTGGAGGGGCATATGGTGTCCGAACAGGACGTCAGCCGCGTGCTGTCTGCCTGCGAAGTGCCTGATTTCGGGGATGGCCGCGAGGTGCTGCATGCGCAGCCGGTGAATTTTGCATTGGATCACCGGTCGGGCCTGATTGATCCGCGCGGGCAGATGGGCAACGCGCTCAGCACCGATCTGCACATGCTGACCGTCGACAGCGCGCCGATCCAGAACCTGGCCCATTGCGTCAAGCGCTGCGATCTGGAACTGGCCGGCATTGCCAGCTCGGCCTATGTGGCCGGCATTTCGTCGCTGGTCGAGGACGAACAGGAACTGGGCGCCGCCTGCATCGATCTGGGCGGTGGCAGCGCCGGCATCTCGATCTTTATCAAGAAACACATGATCTATTGCGACAGCGTGCGCATGGGCGGCGAGCATGTGACCTCGGACATCTCGATGGGTCTGCAAGTGCCGACCGCCGTCGCCGAGCGGATCAAGACATTCTACGGCGGGGTTGTCGCCACCGGGATGGATGACCGCGAGATGATCGAGATCAACAGCGACACCGGCGACTGGGACCATGACCGGCGCAGCGTCAGCCGTGCCGAACTGATCGGTATCATGCGCCCCCGCGTCGAGGAAATTCTGGAAGAAGTGCGCGCCCGTCTGGACGCCGCCGGGTTCGATTGCCTGCCGAGCCAGCAGATCGTGCTGACGGGGGGCGGTAGCCAGATCCCCGGCCTTGATGGGCTGGCCAGCCGCATTCTGGGACAGCAGGTGCGTCTGGGACGTCCCTTGCGGGTGCATGGATTGCCGCAGGCCGCCACCGGCGCGGGATTTGCCAGCGCGGTTGGGATGTGCCTCTTTGCGGCAAACCCGCAGGACGAATGGTGGGACTTCGAATTGCCGGTTGATCGCTATCCCGCGCGGTCGCTTAAGAGGGCGGTCAAATGGTTCCGGGACAACTGGTAGCCCCAAGATGCGGTGCTATCGGCGAAATCCCGCGAAAAGGCGTGAAAAAATGTCTATATTTGGTAGTCAGGCAGCGTTTTTTAGGTGACGATCCGGGGATATCCCGGTATTAATACGAGTTAAGGCAGAAAAATGGCCCGCGAATGTGGGCGCAAGCACAGGCGGACAGAGCAATGACATTGAACCTCACCATGCCCGGACGCGAAGACCTCAAGCCCCGGATTACCGTTTTCGGCGTGGGCGGCGCTGGCGGCAACGCAGTCAACAACATGATCGAAAAGCAGCTGGATGGGGTGGATTTCGTCGTTGCAAACACTGACGCCCAGGCGCTTGCGCAATCGGACGCGGAAAACCTGATCCAGCTGGGTGTGAAGGTCACCGAAGGTCTGGGCGCGGGCGCCCGCGCATCGGTCGGTGCGGCTGCTGCCGAGGAAAGCATCGAGCAGATCGTCGATCATCTGGCCGGCGCGCACATGTGCTTTATCACTGCCGGGATGGGCGGCGGCACCGGAACCGGCGCCGCTCCGATCATCGCGCAGGCCGCGCGCGAGCTGGGCGTTCTGACCGTCGGCGTGGTGACCAAGCCGTTCCAGTTCGAGGGCGGCAAGCGGATGAAGCAGGCCGAAGACGGCGTCGAGGCGCTGCAGAAGGTGGTCGATACGCTGATCATCATTCCCAACCAAAACCTGTTCCGCCTCGCCAATGAAAAAACCACGTTCACCGAGGCCTTCAGCATGGCCGACGACGTTCTGTATCAGGGCGTCAAGGGTGTGACCGACCTGATGGTCCGGCCCGGCCTGATCAACCTCGACTTTGCCGACGTGCGCGCGGTAATGGATGAGATGGGCAAGGCGATGATGGGCACCGGCGAGGCCGAGGGCGAGGATCGCGCGATCCAGGCCGCCGAAAAGGCCATCGCGAACCCGCTGCTGGACGAAATCAGCCTGCGCGGCGCCAAGGGCGTCCTGATCAACATCACCGGCGGCACCGATCTGACCTTGTTCGAACTGGACGAGGCCGCCAACCGCATCCGCGAGGAAGTGGATTCCGAGGCGAACATCATCGTCGGCTCGACCATGGACCCGGAGATGGAAGGCAAGATGCGCGTCAGCGTCGTGGCCACCGGCATCGACGCGGCCCCGGCGACGACCGAAGTGCCCGTCCCGCGCCGCTCGCTGGCCGAGCCGCTGCGCCAGACCACCACCACCGAAGAGCATGAGCCCCGCGAAGAAGCGCAGCGCCCGGCCCCCGCGCCGAAATCCGAACCGCAGCCCGAGCCGGTTCAGGCGGCGGCGCGCAGCGAAGACGCGCCGGAGCCGTCGCTGTTCACTTCAATCGAATCTGAGCGCGCTGCCGCCGAAGAACAGTCCGAGGCAGCCTTTGAGCCGCGGCAGGAACGCCAAGAACGGTCCGAGCGGCCAGAACGGCCAGAACGGCAGGAGCGCCAGTACGATGCGCCGCGTCCGGCCGCAGCGCGGTCCGGAAATGATCTGCCGCCCCCGGCCTACACCCCCTCCGCGGCCCATCCGGAAGACGACGAAGAGGAATTGCAGGCCTATGTCGCCCCGCGTCCCGCGTCGCCCGGCACGCCCACAGAGCTTGCCTTGGCACCTTTGCACCCGGCTGAGGGCAACCCCGCATCGCGCCGACCGGTCGGTGCGGAGACACCGCAGGCGCGTCAGGCACAGCAGCAGGCCCACAATGCCGACATGCCGCAGGCTGCAGAGCGTCCGCGCTTCGGTATCAATTCCTTGCTGAACCGCATGACGGGCCACGGCCAGGAGGCAGAAACCCCGCGTCCGCAGCGCCAGCAGCCCAGCGTTCAGGCTCAGCAGCCGACCCCTGTCGAGCGCGAGGATGACCGCGACGAGCAGATCGAGATCCCGGCGTTCCTGCGCCGTCAGGCCAACTGATCAGCGCGCTGAAACAATCTGGAAAACTTTGACAAAAGGCCATCTCACGGTGGCCTTTTTTCGTGAACTCAGGCGGTAATGCGCCCCTCTAACAAACGGTTTTAAAGAGAGAAATCCGGGTTGAGCGAAAAGCTGCCAACGGCGTTTCGCGCATGTTTCAAACCGTTGCAAAGTTTGAGTTGAGCCTGCGGCGCCTTGCGCTTAAGTCCTGCTTAACCACAGCGGCAGGGCCAGCTGGTGGACGTTGAGGCGATTTACGACACGAGGGCAATGTGCAAGCGACGGTGACAAAATCCATTTCGTTCGACGGGGTTGGCCTGCATTCCGGCCTGCCCGCGCGATTGGTGATCCGTCCTGCGGCGGCCAATCACGGCATAGTTTTTCGGCGCGTGGATTGCCCGGCGGAAACCGGCGACATCCCGGCGCTGTGGACGCATGTAAATCAAACGCCGCTTTGCACCCGCCTGGAAAATGCGCATGGCATTCAGATCTCGACGGTCGAGCATATCATGGCGGCACTGATGGGCTGCGGTATCCATAATGCGCTGGTGACGGTTGACGGGCCCGAAGTGCCCATTCTCGACGGCAGCTCGGCTGTCTTCGTGCGCGGCATCCTGCAGACGGGTCTGCGCAAGCAAGACGAGCAGGTGCGCGCCCTGCGTGTGCTGCGCACGGTCGAGGTGCGTCGCGGCAACGCGTGGGCGCGTCTGACACCGCATGACACATTGGCCATTGAGTTTGACATCGCCTTTGACGATGCGGCGATCGGCGTGCAGAAAAAGACGCTCAACATGTCCAATGGCAGCTTTGTGCGCGAACTGGCTAGCAGCCGCACGTTCTGCCGCAAGGCGGATGTGGACGCGATGCGCGCCAGCGGCCTTGCGCTGGGGGGATCGCTGGACAATGCGGTCGTCGTGGACGGGGCGGATGTGCTGAGCCCCGGTGGCCTGCGCCACAGCGACGAGGCTGTGCGCCACAAGATGCTGGACGCGCTTGGGGATCTGGCGCTGGCCGGCGCGCCGCTCTTGGGATTTTACCAGGGGCATCTGGCGGGCCATGCCCTGACAAATGATCTGCTGCGCGCAATGTTTGATATGCCCGGCGCCGTGGAATGGGTGACGTGCGACGCGGCGCAGGCCGCCAGGCTGCCCGGCGCAGGGGTGCATTGGGGCGAAGTGCCGCAAGTCGCGTGACGCGAATGTGTGTTCGGCATTTTTCACATCGATCAGCGCGGCTGTACAAGTTTGCGCCAACTCCCTTGTCCCATTCGGATTTCTCTGCTGGCACCGGCTGGATGATTGGGCTACAACCCGATCAACGGGGAAGAAGGGCAGAGCAGGCATGACGTTTGGCAGACAGGGCGCTACATCGCGCGCGAAACTGGCGGCAGAACAAGCGGCGAAACTGACCGGTGTTATTCTCCTGTCAGCCGCGCTTGCGTCGTGCAGCGGCATCACCGGCAAGGTCGAACGCGGCACTGTCGATTATGAGAATTATACAGCCCAGCAGATCTTTGAGCGCGGCGAATTCGATCTGGCCGCGAACAAGCCGGCGGTGGCCGCGCAGAGCTTTGCGGAGGTCGAGCGGCTTTATCCCTATTCGGACCTGACCAAGCGTGCCGTGATCATGCAGGCCTATTCCTACCATCTCGACGAGAGCTACGAGGAAAGCCGCAGCGCCGCACAACGCTATATCGACTTTTATCCAACGGACGAGGATGCGGCCTATGCGCAGTATCTTCTGGCGCTCAGCTACTACGACCAGATCGACGAAGTCGGCCGGGATCAGGGCCTGACTTTCCAGGCCCTTCAGTCGCTGCGCAAGGTTATCGAGGTCTATCCAGACAGCGAATATGCCAGGTCGGCGATGCTGAAATTCGATCTGGCATTCGATCATCTGGCCGCCAAGGAGATGGAAGTCGGGCGCTATTACCTCAAGCGGGATCATTTCACGTCCGCCATCAACCGGTTCCGTGTCGTGGTCGAGGATTTCCAGACCACATCGCACACCGCCGAGGCGCTGCACCGGCTTGTCGAGGCATATCTGTCGCTGGGTCTGAACGATGAGGCGCAGACAGCGGGCGCGATTCTGGGCTACAATTTCCGCTCGACCGAATGGTATC
The DNA here is from genome assembly GCA_048267045.1 of Roseovarius sp. Classification (GTDB taxonomy): domain Bacteria; phylum Pseudomonadota; class Alphaproteobacteria; order Rhodobacterales; family Rhodobacteraceae; genus Roseovarius. The sequence continues at coordinate 15,717 of JBLWYG010000032.1, forward strand.
AGGACAGCTACGAATTGCTCACGCGGCGCGGGCTGAGGATGGAGGCGCGCGGCAACAACTGGCTGGCGCAGGTGTACCGCCAGATGATCAAGGGCGAGTGGCTGTAGCGGATGGGTCGTACCGGGGCTGGCCCTGCGGGTGGTTCAGGGCGTTCTTCTGCATCCTGCTTGACTGACCTGTTGGTGTGCATCGTGCCTCTCGCCGCTCGGGCATCGGGCAAACCAATGTGCGGCGAGCCAGCAAAACGCAAAAGGCTTACAGGCAATGCTGCGCAGTCTTGATATTCGCGACATGCTGATCATCGACCGGCTTGAGCTGACGTTCCGGCCCGGCCTGAATGTGCTAACCGGTGAAACAGGGGCCGGCAAGTCGATCCTGCTGGACAGTCTGGGGTTTGTGCTGGGGTGGCGCGGGCGGGCCGAACTGGTCCGCATGGGTGCCGAGCAGGGCGAGGTAACGGCGGTCTTCGATTTGCCGTCCCGCCATGCTGCGCATGCCGTTCTGGATGCGGCGGGGATCCCCGCCAGTGACGAATTGATCCTGCGCCGCATCAACACCGCCGAAGGCCGCAAGACGGCCTGGGTCAATGATCGGCGCTGTTCGGGCGACGTTTTGCGCAGCCTTAGCGATACATTGGTCGAACTGCATGGCCAGCACGATGATCGGGGCCTGCTGAACGCGCGGGGCCACCGGGCGCTGCTGGATGCGTACGGCCAGACGGATGCCCTGCGCGCCGAGGTACGCGCTACCTGGACGGCGCGCCAGACTGCTGCCAAGGCGCTGAAGGCTGCCGAGGACGCGCTGGAGGCGATCCGAAGCGAAGAGGAATATCTGCGCCATTCGGTCGATGAAATGCGGGCGCTGTCGCCAGAGCCGGGCGAAGACGCCGCACTGGACGCTCGCCGCCGTCTGATGCAGGCCTCCGAACGGGTGCGCGCTGACATCGCCAAGGCTGCGCAGGCACTGGGCGGGCAGGGCGCCGAGGGCGCGGCGGGCGACGCGCTGCGCTGGCTGGAGGATGCGGCGGCGCAGGTTGATGGCCAGCTTGACGCGCCAATTGCCGCGCTTGGCCGCGCCATGGTCGAACTGGACGAGGCCGCGCGCGGCGTCGATGAATGCGCCGACGCGCTGGCCTTCAACCCGGCCGAGTTGGAGGAAACAGAGGAGCGGCTTTTCGCCATACGCGCACTGGCGCGCAAGCATGGCGTCGGGCCGGACGACCTGGGGGGCTTTGCCGAAGGGTTAGAAGAGCGCCTCGCCGCGCTCGACGCGGGCGATGCCCGAATCGACGGGCTGCGCGGTGATCTGAAACGCGCCAACAAATCCTACGACGATGCCGCCGCCATCCTCAGCGCCGCGCGGGCCGAGGCGGCAGCGCGGCTGGATGCCGCCGTGATGGCCGAACTGGCACCGCTCAAGATGGAGCGCGCGGTGTTCGAGACAACGATGACCGAGCTTGCTCCCGGACCAGAGGGCATTGACGAGATCGCGTTTCGGGTCGCGACCAATCCGGGCGCGCCGTCCGGCCCGCTGGCCAAGATCGCATCCGGCGGCGAACTGAGCCGGTTCCTTCTGGCGCTCAAGGTTTGTCTGACCGGGGCGCAACCGGGCCTGACGATGATCTTCGACGAAATCGACCGCGGCGTCGGCGGCGCCACCGCTGACGCGGTCGGACGGCGGCTTGCGGATCTGGCGCAAGGCGGTCAGGTGCTGGTCGTCACCCACAGCCCGCAGGTGGCCGCATTGGCCGCGCATCATTGGCGCGTGGAAAAGCGGGTGGAGGACGGGACAACATTGTCCACCGTGACGCCGTTGGATACCGGGCAGCGCGTGGACGAAATAGCGCGCATGCTGTCGGGCGACACGATAACCCCCGCCGCGCGCGCCGCGGCAGAGGCGCTGATGGTCGGTTGAGGTTGCCGCGGCTCCGCCGGTCGCGCTGGTGACGAATTGGCGGCGGGAGCAAGCGCGCGTGGCAGCAGTTTCCAGCGCCTCCACCTCCAGTCTTGCTGATGTGCGACCGCGTGAATATGCTGAACGACGAAACGAGATCGAAAGCTGAACAGATCCGGCTGATACGTCACATTTGCACAAAGCGGCGATCGAGGATTAACATTGCGGGCTGGAAAACGACTGCTGCTGCCGAAACGGCCGTGACCTGCGGCCCCGACATTGGCAATATCCAACAAACGTCCCTGGATCACTGCCATCAGGAGAAACCCAGGCGCAGGCCGTTTTGCTGACAACGATATTTTCCGAGGGACCGATGAATATTACACTTGTTGCTTGTATGAAAGACGAAGGCCCGTTCATCTTGGAATGGCTTGCACATCACCGGGCTATCGGCGTGAACAGGTTCGTCATATTCTCGAACGACTGCACCGATGGCACCAAGGAATTGCTGGATTGTCTGGATGATGCAAATGTCATCCGCCACCTTGAGAACCCGAATTGTCTTGTGAATTCCAATCAACGTATCAACGTGGCGTTTTCATACGCGCAACATCTGAAGGAATATCAGCGGGCAGATTTTGTTGCACTGATTGATGTCGACGAGTTTATCAATGTAACAGCCGGAGACGGAACGCTGCCGTCGCTTATCGCTGCTATGGACTATTTCGATGTGCTTTCCTTCAATCATGTCAATTTCGGATTCGGCGACATATCCACCTTCGATTCATCGCCTCTGACCGAGCAGTTCTTTCTCACGGGGGGTGAGCAGGTCGGCGCCGGAACAAAGGCCCGCACCGCGATCAAGAGCCTGCACCGTGTTCGCGATGATATCACCCCTTTCAACCATTTTCCGACCGTTGACCCAGACGCTTATTCAAAGATCAACTGGCGCGATGGTTCAGGTGCCCAGGTGGAAATCTCGCCGAAAAAGCCGCGGCGCAAAATGCTGCAGGTTTCACAGCGCACGGCGATGGTTCAACTCAATCACTATGTGCTGCGATCAGTGGAAAGTTTTCTCGTGAAACATGATCGCGGAAATGTGTTCGGCTTCGACAAGATTGATGCGCTGCGATACGCAGCCGAATACAATCATAACCGCGTTGAGGATCGCTCGATCCTGAACACGCGCACTCTTCGAACGGCCCAGATCGACGAATTGCTGGCTATGCCCGGCGTCGCGCATCAACATGAGAATTGCATTACCCTTCATCGGAAAAGGATTCAGACCCTACGTGAAAGCGAACAGGGCGCCGCGCTGTATGACGATCTGCTATCATTGAAATCTTGCGAGTACAGTTAGTGCGCTTGATAATTCCCATGCAGATTGCGGACAAGAAAAACAAATGCGCGATCTAATCCTCATCGCAGGAGAATTCCCTGACCGGATCGATGCAGAGGTTGTCAGCGAGGATCCCAACCCCTCGGGGCGAGACGTCCGGTTTCTGGTGAATGGTGAATTCATCCCTCTTGATGAGGTCCCGCCGGGGCCGGAGCGCGCGTTTGCCGTGGGTGTTGCAATGGCAATGTCTGAAATCGGTATCGCGCTGGATATCGTGTCTTTGGGCAAGCCGGGTGCGCATCTGCGAACAAACTGGGATGCGACTCACAGCAGTCGGCTTTTTGCCAAGTCCACGCGCATGTTGCGCAATATTCTGGAGGCGGGCGAGCACCGGCTTGCAGGCATGTTGTGGCTGGCACGCCTGCATCCCGTCGCACAGGTCGAGGATTATCGAAAACGTTTTGAAACCCTTATCCAAAAGCTGAAGATTTCCATTGGCGCGCTAGATTTACCGGTTTGCGCGGTAGCGATCGGGTCAGGGGCAGACGAACGACTTGCTGACTACACGTCAGACGTCAAACAAATCAACTATACCGATCTTTCCGGCGATGAACGGCCGGTTGAGACACTGGCAGACTGCGGCACGGCCTTGGCCCGAACACTGTATTCGACGGAATTCGATAGACCCTTTGCCTTTCGCCGAACCATCCATTGGCTTTGGAAAAGCAGCAGATATCAGGCTTGGCTGTCCGTCCCAGCGGACGCCGATCCGGACGATCCGCATTACGTTATCGCTTTTCCGCATGCGATGGGCACCGCGACGAGCGGCTTTGACGTTCCGGGATTCGGTCAGGTCGCTTTGGAGCGAAGGGGTGTAAAGACGGTTTTCATCCGGTGCCATCTGTCGAACTGGTTTCAGGATACCGAAATCCTCGAGCTCGGCCACGCCCTTCGTCGCGCACTACCTGCGGATGCCCGGATCACGTCATATGGTGCAAGCATGGGCGCATATGGCGCATTATTACTCTCCAAAGCATTGAATGCTAAGAGAGTTATCGCCGTCGCGCCGCAAGTTAGTCTTGATAAGGAAATCGTTCCATTCGAACGGCGTTGGCGCATACACCGTGACAGGATAGGTGGATTTCGCCACAACCTGCCTGAAATGATCGCGCCAAATGCGCAGAAAATGATCTTTTACGACAATATCGACAAAGACCGGCTTCACGTTCGCCTGATGAATCCGGACGCGACGTTTCGCCTTTATCGCTTTCCCGGGGCATCTCATCAGATATTGCGTTATCTGAAGGAAACCGATTGTCTGAGCGATTTTCTCAGACTGCTGAGTGATCCGGATGCGGAGTTTGATGCGTCATATTCGAGGGCGAGAATGCAGCGGCATGAAAGTCCGATTTATTGGCTCGGAATTTTTCGACATTTCAAGAGCCATCGCCAGAGATGCGCTGCCGACGCCCTTCTGCGATGCATGGATATTGAAGGACCCAAGAATAAGTATGTCAAGCGAATGCAAAAACTGGATGACTCCTTTCGGGTTAACCAGAGCGGCGCGCATCGGTCATACGGACATTGGCAGAAGCCGATAATCGAATGAACGTGTTTCCAGCAGGCCTTCAATACTCAAGAGTGGTCAGAAAAATGACGGACGTTATGAAATGAAATCTCAGGAAGAAACCGGTGCGGATGAGTTTATCGAGATATATGGTCTCAAAATTCAAAACGACCCAAAGGTTATAACCCCGCGCATGTATACCGTCCTTTCAGGTGGGCGGTATGAGAAAACCGAGGCAATGCTGGCGCGCAAGTTCCTAACGCGCGATGATGTCATGTTGGAATTTGGATCTGGGCTGGGCGTTGTAGCAGCACTGGCAATACGGCGCGCCAAGGTCCGAAAGGTCATTTCAGTTGAGGCTAACCCCGATCTCCATCCGATTATCAATAACACTTTCCGAAACAATGGCATTCCCCAGGACCGGGTGGAATTGATCTATGGCGCCGTGTCCGTGGAGAGTTCTGGCGAGTTGACATTCTATCGACGAGGCGACTTTTGGGGTTCTTCCCTTTCACCCACGCCGGGACGTGTGGTTTCCACCGAATCTGTGCCCGCCATAGATCCTGTGGACCTATTGAAAACCCATCGCCCCACGGTCATTTTTTCCGATATCGAGGGCGCTGAGCTTCAGGTATTTCCGGCGCTTGATCTTGGTTCGCTACGGGCTGTAGTAATCGAAATCCATCCCAGGGTTTATGGCGCGGAAGGCGTGATAGAACTCTTCGACGCGATGCATCAAAAGGGGTTTGTCTATACGAAGCAAAGTAGCGGGACGGTGATAGTATTTCAAAGATTTGACTTGCAAAAGAAACCCTGAGGGGAGGCCGCAATGCCTGATGACGCGTCTCGAAATGGGGCCCTGCCGTTGTTTCTGTTTCTTGGTCAAAGTTATTTTGGCAAGAACAGCAATAACGGCAGAGTTCTTTCGCCGCCTCAGCCCAATCCTACCCTCATGCTGGGTGGCGTCCATCAACTGTTTGGTGCGGGCGCCGACCCGATGAAGGACGGCTACACCGGCTTTACATCCGCGTTCGATTTCAGGCCACGGGTGCAAAGCCCGGTCACAGCTTTCTTGTTCAGATATGCACAGCGGGCGGCGGAACATGGCCTGCCGCCAGTCTGCGTCGGTCATTCCGAATCCCGCAGCAACGGCTCGATCGAACATTTTTTGCCCGAAACCCATCCCTCGCACAAACGCGCCTCCGTTTTTTCAAACCTCATGGCGGCAGTATCGGCCCATGTGAAGTTCGCTCGACAAGAAGGGAAAAGCCCCGAAGTTCCGGGTCTTTTTTTCTGTCAGGGGACCGGGGACCGAACGATGTCAGGGCCCGATTACCGGCAACGCCTGAACGATCTGTTCGATGCGCTGAGCAAGGAGATTTCGAGGCAAACAGGCCAACGGCGTCCGCCGATTTTTTTCATAGTCCAGCCACCGGCCAAACCATTTGATGGTCGATGGCCATGTTTGCAGGCCCATGTCGAAATTTGCGAGATGCGACAGGATTGCATCTTTGCCTTGTCAGGCTGGGCCCTCCCACAACATGATCGCACGCATTTTACCGGCGCCGCGGCGGTCATGGCCGGAGAGATCTGTGCAGAAGTCTATCTGGGGGCGCTGCGGGGCGAAGATTTGTCCGCGCCTCGCATTCATCGCGTCGCGCGCACCGGACGGTTCCTCAAAGCCACTGTCGCTGGCACGTCGCCGCTTGTCGTTGACGCCGGCCCCGATACGCCGCGCCACCGCGTGCGTGGCGCTACGTTGCCGCACCACGGAATACAACTGGATCGGGGGGACATTGCCGCATGCAAAGTGGGCACGACGACGATCGAGATTGAGCTTGCTGGCAATAGCGCAATTCCGTCGAAATTGTATTTCGCACATGCGTCGCGCGAAAGCCTTGGCCTGGAGAGGATGGCAGATAAGGACAATCAGTCCCTTAATCGCGGCAACATTCGCGCGGAGCGGCGCTTTGATAGCAGTTTTCTGAGCGAGCCGCTGTATCAATGGCTGGCGTCGTCCGCTCACGATATATCCTGAAATACCCGCAACCCAGCCTCGGCCAGATGCACCACGGCTCAGACCAGGCGCGAATTGTCCACGGCAGCGCGCACAAAATCGTCGAACAGCGGGTGAGGCGCGAACGGCTTGGATTTCAGCTCGGGGTGGAATTGCACGCCGATGAACCACGGATGATCTGCCCATTCCACGATCTCGGGCAACCGCCCGTCGGGAGACATGCCGGAAAACAGCAGGCCGCATTCTTCCAGCTTTTCGCGGTATTTGGTGTCGACCTCATAGCGATGGCGATGGCGTTCCTCGATCGACGTCGTGCCGTAGATTTCGGCGACGCGGCTGCCCTCCTTGAGGGTGGCGTCATAGGCGCCTAGGCGCATGGTGCCGCCCTTGTCGTCAGTGACCTTGCGTTTGACCTTGGCGTTGCCCTGAATCCACTCCTTCAGGTGGTAGACCACCGGTTCGAACCGTTTGGCGCCGGATTCGTGGTCGAACTCTTCCGAGCCCGCATCGGCAACACCGGCGACGTTGCGCGCGGCCTCGATCACGGCCAATTGCATGCCAAGGCAGATGCCCATGTAGGGGATCTTGCGTTCGCGCGCGAACTGGGCCGCCTTGATCTTGCCTTCGGTGCCGCGCTCGCCAAAGCCGCCGGGCACCAGGATCGCGTGGAAGCCGTCCAGATGGCGCGCCGGGTCCTGGGTGTCGAACACCTCGGCATCGACCCATTCGACGTTCACCTTGACGCGGTTCGACATGCCGCCGTGGGTCAGCGCCTCTCTGATCGATTTATAGGCGTCCTCCAGTTGGACGTATTTCCCGACGATGGCGATATTTACTTCGCCATCGGTGTTGTAGATGCGGTCTGCAACGTCCTGCCAGACGCTCAGATCGGGGCGAGGGGCAGGCGATATCTGGAAGGCGTCCAGAACGGCCTGATCCAGCCCTTCGCGGTGATAGGCCAGCGGCGCCTCGTAGATGGATTTCAAATCATAGGCAGCAACGACCGCTTCCTTGCGGACGTTGCAGAAAAGGGCGATCTTCTCGCGTTCTTTTTCAGGAATCGGATGTTCGGAGCGGCAGACAAGAATATCGGGCGCGATGCCGATGCTCTGCAGCTCCTTGACGCTGTGTTGTGTGGGTTTGGTTTTCAGCTCGCCGGATGCTGCCAGATAGGGCAGCAACGTGAGATGCATGAAGATGCACTGACCGCGCGGCTGGTCATGGCTGAACTGGCGGATCGCCTCGAAAAACGGCAAGCCTTCGATGTCGCCCACCGTGCCGCCAATCTCGCAGAGCATGAAATCGACCTCGTCCTGACCGATCGCCAGGAAATCCTTGATCTCGTTGGTGACGTGCGGAACGACCTGAATTGTCTTGCCCAGATAATCGCCGCGCCGTTCCTTCTCCAAGACGTTGGAATAGATGCGCCCTGAACTGACAGAATCCGTCATGCGCGCCGGCACGCCGGTGAAACGTTCATAATGGCCCAGATCCAGATCGGTTTCGGCACCGTCATCGGTGACAAAGACCTCGCCATGCTCGAATGGCGACATCGTGCCGGGATCGACGTTCAGGTAGGGGTCCAGCTTGCGCAGGCGGACCGAAAAGCCGCGCGCTTGCAACAGAGCGCCCAACGCGGCCGAGGCAAGGCCCTTGCCAAGGGATGAGACGACACCGCCGGTGATAAAGATATAACGAGCCATTGGCAGGCGGTCCCCCGTGATGGATGGCCCGTAATGCGGGCCTGTTTTTCGTGCGAATACGGGTTCAAGAAACCGCAGCACCACGGGACTTGAGCCATAGAGGATTCGGGCGGTGCGCGCAACCGCGCCGCGAAACTGTCGTGGTGGAGCGGATCAGGCCGTCTGGCGGACTGATAAATCGGGTGGAATTATTCGGCGGTCGGCAGCAGCGGCGCGTCGGGGTTGGTATCGTCCAGCGACTGAAGGGGTGCCGTGCCGGTGGCCGGATCGGCAGGCGCCTCATCGCGCCGGGGCGCGTCGACCAGACGATCCAGAACCGAACTGCCGGCCGAATTGCTGGCAGCGATGATGGTCAGCGCCGTAGAGGTGCAGATGAAAGCGCCGGCCAGTACCCATGTCACTTTTCCCATCGCCGTCCCAGCCGACCGGCCGGCGACGCGGCCACTGCCACCACCGCCGCCCATGCCCAGACCGCCACCCTCCGACCGTTGCAATAGCACGGCGCCGATCAGCGCCAGCGCCAGAAGGAGGTGGATGATGAGAACGACGTTTTCCATTGAGCGGCCTGCCGGGTAGGGGAAATCTATGAACGTATTGGGGCTATCTAATGCGTTTTGAGTTCAAGTTAAACCACAACTTGAAATCGAAACGCGCGCAACACTCGTTCGCGGTGGGCGTTTCGACATATTGTCGTGGTTCAACAATATTTCGAAACGCTTTAAGTAATTTCCCCGCCCCCCGCAACCCGGCATCGGCGGGCGCGCGCCGGGCGGCGGCAGCTATTGCGCCGAAAACAGCAGGCCGGCGTTTCGGCAAAGTGCTTTAGAGGTTTCGTCCCCCGCCGCGCATCGCTACAAGGGCGCGGGTTTTAGCGAATAGATAAGAGGTCCAGCATGGCAAACGTGGTCGTCGTAGGCGCCCAGTGGGGCGACGAAGGCAAAGGCAAGATTGTCGACTGGCTGAGCGAGCGCGCAGACGTCATCGCGCGGTTTCAGGGCGGTCACAATGCCGGTCACACGCTGGTTGTGGATGGCAAGGTCTACAAGTTGAACGCGCTGCCCTCTGGCGTGGTGCGTGGTGGCAAGCTGTCGGTGATCGGTAATGGCGTGGTGCTGGATCCTTGGCATCTGGTGAACGAGATTACCAAGATCCGCGAGCAGGGCGTCGATATTTCGCCCGAAACGTTGATGATTGCAGAGAACACGCCGCTGATTCTGCCCATCCATGGCGAGCTGGACCGCGCCCGCGAAGAAGCGGCCTGCAAAGGCACCAAGATCGGCACCACCGGGCGCGGCATCGGCCCCGCCTACGAAGACAAGGTCGGGCGCCGGTCGGTCCGTGTGGCCGATCTGGGCGATATGGCGACGCTGGAGGCGCGGGTGGACCGCGCGCTTCAGCATCACGGGCCTCTGCGCCGGGGCCTTGGGATCGAGCCGGTGGACCGCGACGCGCTGATCCAGCAACTTCGGGATATCGCGCCCGAGATTCTGCAATATGCCGCGCCCGTGTGGAAGGTGCTGAACGACAAGCGCAAGGCCGGCAAACGTATCCTGTTCGAGGGCGCGCAGGGGGCGTTGCTGGATATTGATTTCGGCACCTATCCCTTTGTCACCTCGTCCAACGTGATTGCAGGGCAGGCGGCGACCGGCGTCGGTGTCGGCCCTGGCGCGATCAATTATGTGCTGGGCATCGTCAAGGCCTATACCACCCGCGTCGGCGAAGGCCCGTTTCCGACCGAGCTGGACGATGGTGATGGCCAGCGGCTGGGCGAGCGGGGTCGCGAATTTGGCACCGTGACCGGCCGCCAGCGGCGTTGCGGCTGGTTCGATGCCGCGCTGGTGCGCCAGACCTGCGCCACATCGGGCGTCAAGGGGATCGCCCTGACCAAGCTGGATGTGCTGGACGGGTTCGAGACGCTGCGCATCTGCACCGGCTACGAGCTGGACGGTGAGCGGCTGGATTATCTGCCGACCGCCGCAGACCAGCAGACCCGCTGCAAGCCGATCTACGAAGAAATGCCGGGCTGGAGCGAGTCGACCGAAGGTGCACGCAGCTGGGCCGACCTGCCTGCCGGCGCGATCAAATACGTGCGCCGCGTCGAAGAGTTGATCGAATGCCCTGTTGCCCTACTGTCTACGTCGCCGGAGCGGGAAGACACCATTCTGGTGACGGATCCCTTCGCCGACTGAACAAGGAGACGCGGGCATGGCCCTCAGCTACAAGGCGCGCAGGCGCTGGTCCCTGATGATCCTGCTGATCGGCTTGCCGATCTACATCGTCGCGGCCATCAGCGTGATCGCATTGCTGCCGGAACTTTCGGGTTGGGCGACGCTTCTGGTCTATGTCGTGGTCGGGTTTGCCTGGATGCTGCCGCTGAAATTCGTCTTTCTCGGCATTGGCCAGGCGGACCCCGATGCGCCTCAGTCCGACGACGGTATAGGCTGATGGGGCGGATTTTGGGTATTTATCCCGAGAAAAAGCACCGTTAGCCTAGCATGAGGGGCAGGGCGCATGATGCGGCCTGCGAATGTCGCAAAGGTACGTTCATGACCTCATGGCCTTCGTATTGCGCGCTGATGGCGCGGTATAATCTGTGGCAGAACGGATCATTGCTGTTGGCAGCGGGCGGGCTGGACGATGCGGCGCGCAGGCAGGACCGGGGCGCGTTCTTTGGGTCGATTTTTGGCACATTGAACCATCTTTTGTGGGCTGATCTTATCTGGATGTCACGGTTCGACGGCGGGGCGCCGCCTGAGGGCAGTATCGATGCCAGCCCTTTCCTGCAGTCTGATTGGCGCGCTTTTTGCACGGAGCGGGCACAGGTCGACAGGCGTATCCTGGGCTGGGCCGGACGGCTGGATCCCGAGGTTCTGGCCGAGGATCTGACTTGGGTTTCCGGCGCCACGGGGCGTGAAATGACGCGGCCGCTAAGTCTGTGCGCCGTTCATCTGTTCAACCACCAGACGCATCATCGCGGGCAAGTCCACGCCATGTTGACCGCAGCGCGCGCGCGGCCCGGTCCGACTGATCTGGTTTTCATGCCCGAGGATGTCGGGCTTTGACAGAACCTGCGCGATGTCATGGGAAACCATGGGACCGGGCGGATCGCGGTGGAGACTGATGTGGGGCGGCAGAACGATTCCTCTGCAAATTTCAGCGAATCCTGATTGAAGTCGCTGCGATTCCCCAGCCGTTGGCCCTGATTTTCTTTGACTGGTTGCGCCACCCGGTCGCCGGATCAGCGGTAGATTGAGGGAAAATCGGGAAATCGTGGGAAAAAGTTGGGTCACATATAGTGCCACAATATATGGTGTGTTTTGCCATTTGGTCACCTAAGTTGTGCGTCTTTTCACAATTCTGTGTCACATGATCTTGTTTTGTTTCCCTGTGGATAACTATATGATGTAGGTCGAGCATCAATTTTTTTGTTGCGTCCCATGAATTCCCATGTCATCCCTATAAGCGTGATGAGGACGGGACGACAACAAGGGACACCAAACGATCCCGCTTAATAATAACCAAAGTCAGGTTTCATACAGGCATCCGCCTTCATCCACAAAGAGATCCGGCGCGCGAGCGAGCAGACATCCCCCCAGGTGGCGCGCGCAGTCGGACACCCCGCCAAGAGCGGGACGAGGGCGACGGATTGGGCAGTGGCAGCCGCTCAATCCGTCGTTTTCGTTTCAAGAGGCGATTTCGACTAAACGAGGCAGGGCAAGGGGCCGCACCCGTGGCACGCAGGTTCAGAGGTGAAAGCCACCACAAGGTGGATGCCAAGGGCAGGGTCTCGATCCCGGCCCTTTTTCGCCGTGTGATCGAGGCATCCGATCCGAACTGGACCGAAGGCCTCGCGCCCGAACTGATCATCGTCTATGGCGATCATCGCCGCAATTATCTGGAATGCTACACCGTTGACGCGATCGGCGAGGTCGATGACAAGATCGACGCGCTGCCACGCGGTTCAAAAGAGCGCAAGATTTTGCAGCGGCTGTTTCACGGTCAGTCCTTTCCGACCACGGTGGACGAGACCGGGCGCCTTGTGCTGCCCGCCAAGCTGCGCGCCAAGATCGGGCTGGAGAATGAGGCGTTTTTCATCGCCGCCGGTGACACGTTTCAGATCTGGAAGCCCGAGACATATGAGGTCGAAGAGGCTGCCAAGACCGAAGAATGGCTGGACGATCTGCCCGAGGATTTCGATCCGCTGGTGTTCCTGGATGGCGCGAAGGGGGACTAGGCGATGTCTGCTGCTGCCTCCGGTGATGCCCCGCATGTCCCTGTTCTGATTGAACCCCTGATTGCCGCTGCAGCGCCGGTTTCCGGGACTTGGCTGGACGGCACGCTGGGCGCTGGCGGCTATGCGCGCGCGTTGCTGGCCGCTGGCGCGGACAAGGTGATCGGCGTTGACCGCGACCCGGCGGCGCTGGAACTGGCGCGGAGTTGGGCGGCGCCGTTTGGCGAGCGGGTAGAATTGGTCGATGGCGTGTTTTCGCGGCTGGACGAATATGCGCAGGATCTGGACGGTGTGGTGCTGGACCTTGGCGTCAGCTCGATGCAGCTGGATCAGGCGCAGCGTGGGTTTTCATTCATGCGCGACGGGCCGCTGGACATGCGGATGAGCCAAGGGGGGGCAAGCGCTGCCGATCTGGTCAATACCGCAGGCGAGGACGAATTGGCCGATATCCTCTATTTTTACGGCGAAGAGCGCGCCAGCCGCCGGATCGCCAAGGCCATCGTCCGCAAGCGCGCCGAGGTGCCGATCGTCAGCACGCTGCAGCTGGCCGAGATTGTCGAGAAGTGCCTGCCGCGCTCGAAGCCGGGGCAGGTGCATCCTGCAACGCGCAGCTTTCAGGCGATCCGCATCGCCGTGAATGATGAATATGGCGAGCTGATCGGCGGGCTGGAGGCGGCGGAGCGCGCCCTGAAGCCCGGCGGTATTCTGGCTGTCGTTACCTTCCATTCGATCGAGGACCGCATGGTCAAACGCTTCTTGCAGGATCGTTCGGGCGGGGGCGGTGGCGGTAGTCGGCATGCCCCGGTGCAGGCCAGCCAGGAGCGCCAGTTCATGCTGAAAAGCCGCAAGGCGATCACTGCGGATGATGCGGAATTGGCGGCGAATCCGCGGTCGCGCAGCGCCAAGCTGCGCGTGGCCTCGCGAACCAATGCCGCGCCGGGGTTGACCGACCGCAAGGCACTGGGCATGCCGTTGCTGAAAAGGGGGAAGTGATGCGCAGTATTCTTTATGTATTCAGCGCCTTGGCCGTGATCGGTCTGGCCTACTGGGCCTATAGCGAGAACTATCGCACGCAGGCCGCGATCAGCCATGCCGAACGGCTGGAGAGCCGCATTGCCATCGCGCGTCAGAGGCTGCGCGTGCTGAATGCCGAATGGGCCTACCTGAACCGCCCGCAGCGCCTGCGCGAATTGGCCGATATCAACTTTGACCGCCTGGGGCTGATGCCGCTGGAGGCCGGGCAGTTCGGCCGGATCGATCAGGTGGAGTATCCGCCCGAAATTGACCTGCGTATCGACTTTTCGGACTCCGTCGAAGTTTCAAGTGATAGTGACGGGGAGGGTTTCCCATGATCCGCACGCCGTTGCGCCCGCTGGCGCGCATCCTGCCCGCCCGTGACAAGGGCGAGAATCCGGACGCCATCGAGCGCGAGAATATCCGCCTGCGCCACGAGGCGATGCGTGACAAATCTCGCCGCCGCGCCGAGGGGCGGCTGCTGGTGCTGGGCACCATGTTTTTCTGTGCATTCGGCGTAATCGGCCTGCGCATGGGCATTTTGGCCCAAACCGAACCGGCCGAGCCGCGCGCCAGCGCGGCAGGGGCGGGCATCCTTGCGCAGCGCGCCGATATCGTGGATCGCAAGGGACGGATACTGGCGACCAATTTCGACACGCACAGCCTTTATGCGCAACCCCAGCAAATGATCGAGCCGCAAAAGACAGCCCAAAGGCTGGTCAAGATATTCCCCGATCTGAAAGAGGATCGCCTGATCCGTGATTTCACCGGCAAGCGCAAGTTCCTGTGGATCAAGAAGAAAATCAGCCCCGAGCAGATGCAGGCCGTGCATGACATCGGCGAGCCGGGGCTGCTGTTCGGGCCGCGCGAAATGCGGCTATACCCCAACGGCACGCTTGCCGCGCACGTGCTGGGCGGCGCCGGTTTCGGGCGCGAGGGTGTGCATGCCGCCGAAGTGATCGGCGTTGCGGGGATCGAGAAATTCTATGATGGTCGGCTGCGCGATCCGGCGCAGAATCACGAGCCGCTGACGCTGTCGCTGGATCTGTCGGTGCAGGCCGCGATTGAACGTGTGCTGGCCGGCGGCATGAGCATCATGAACGCCAAGGGCGCCGCCGCAATCTTGATGGACGTGCACACAGGCGAGATCGTGTCGATTGCCTCGCTTCCCGATTTTGATCCCAATGACCGCCCCCGCCCCCTTGTGCAGGGCAAGGCAGCGGACAGCCCCCTGTTCAACCGCGCCGTTCAGGGAGTGTACGAGCTGGGCTCGACCTTCAAGATATTCACGGCCGCGCAGGCCATGCAACTGGGGCTGGTCAATGCCGGGACGATCATCGACACCGCCGGCCCCATGCGCGTCGGCGGGCACCGTATCGGCGAATTCCACGGCAAGAACTATGGCAAGCTGAGCGTCGCGAATATCATCGTCGAAAGCTCGAACCGGGGCACGGGGCGCCTTGCTTTGCAGATCGGACCGGAGCGGCAGCAGGAGTTCCTGAAAACGCTCGGGTTCTTCAAACCGGTGGATTTCGAGATGGTCGAGGCCAGCGGCGGTCAGCCGCTGCTGCCGAAGCGCTGGACAGATCTGTCGACGGTGACGGTGTCTTATGGCCACGGCCTGTCCACCACGCCGCTGCATCTGGCAGCAGGCTATGCCGCCATCGCGAACGGGGGCCGCTACGTCAAGCCGACGCTGCTCAAGCAGGACGGCCCTGTCGCGGGCACCCGCGTCATGTCCGCCTCGGTCGCGCAAGAGGCGCGGACGATGCTGCGCAGCGTCGTCACCAACGGTACCGCCAGCATGGGCGAGGTTCCCGGATACGCCGTTGGAGGCAAGACCGGCACAGCCGACAAACCCAAGGAAAATGGCGGTGGCTATTACGAGGACAAGGTGATCGCGACCTTTGCGTCGATGTTCCCCGCACATGACCCCAAATACGTGCTGATCGTCACTCTGGACGAGCCGGTCGAGACGTCGGGCGACAAGCCGCGCCGAACCGCCGGGTGGACCGCAGTGCCCATTGCGTCAGAAATCGTAGCGCGCGTCGCGCCGCTACTGGGGATGCGACCCGAGATTGATCCTGCTGGGCTGGTTGATATAACGCTGACATCACTTTCGGACGGCGATTGAGCGGAGCGGGTCATGGCGGCGGGGCAGGCAAGGACACTGGCGGATCTGGGCCTTTCGGCCAAGGGCGGCGTGCAGGCGCGCGTGACCGGCCTGGCGGTCGATAGCCGCAAGGTGGTGGAGGGCACGCTTTTTGCCGCGCTGCCCGGCAGCCGCGTGCATGGGGCGGAGTTCATTCAATACGCCCTGCGCATGGGTGCGAGCGCCATTATGACCGACACCGAGGGCGCGCGTATTGCTGCCGATGTGCTGGCCGGATCGGACGCCGCGCTGGTTGTGACCGAAGACCCGCGCGCCGCGCTCGCCTTTGCCGCCGCTCTGTGGTTCGGTGCGCAGCCCGAGGTAATGGTCGCCGTGACCGGCACCAATGGCAAGACGTCCGTCGCCAGCTTTACCCGCCAGATCTGGCAGGCGCTGGGGCTGGAGGCGATCAACGTCGGCACTACCGGCGTCGAGGGCAGCTATGCCGCGCCGCTGGCCCATACCACGCCCGACCCCATCACGCTGATGCGCGTTCTGGCCGAGGCAGAGAACGCCGAGATCACCCATGC
>JBLWYG010000033.1:0-16130 GCA_048267045.1 Roseovarius sp.
CCAGGCCGATGCCGCAACCCTGGAGCACCTGTGGAGCGCCCGCGACGAATGGGTGCGCGCCGATGTGGTGGCGCATCCGAATTGCCCGCCCGGCATCCTTGCCGAGGCGGAGGCGCAGGAAGATCCGCTCATCCGGCGCAAATGCGCGACCAATCCCGCCATTCCCGATGATATGCTTATGCGGCTGCTGGCCGATCCCGACGAACAGGTGCGCGGGGCTGCGGTGCGCAATCTGGCCATATCGGGCGACCGGCTGGACAAGGCAGGCGATCCTTCGGCCAAGGTCCGGCGCCTGTTTGCCCGGCGCACCCGGCTGGCGCGGCCAATGATCGCGCGGCTGGCCGCCGATGCGGACGACTGGGTACGCCGCTGGATCGCGCGTAATCCCGATGTCCCCGCTGATGTGCTGGGCGAACTGGTGCAAGATCCGGAAGCCGCCGTGCGGCGCAGCGTGTCGCGCAATCCGGCCTGCCCGCCGGATCTTCTGTCCACGCTTGCGGCCGATCCGCAGCCTTGGGTGCGCGCCGGCGTTGCCCTGCGCGAGGATGCGCCGACTGCGGTAATTGGCCTTTTGCTGGATGACGCGGACCATGATGTGCTGGGCGCGTTGGGGCGCAATCCCGCAACGCCCGCCAACCATCTTGAGATGATCGCGCGCCATCCGGACAAGGACGTGCGCCGCTCGGTTGCGTTTAACCCTGCCGCGCCGCCTGACGCGCTCGGCTTGCTTGCGCAGGATGTCTACCCGCTGAACCGGGCAATCCTTGCCGGGCGCGACGATCTGGCGCGCACGTTGGCGCTGCGTCTGCTGGACGATCCCGAGCCGCAGGTGCGCTTTGCCGCGGCGGCAAGCCTAGCGCGCGCCGCCGCAACAACAACTTTGGAACAGCAATAAGAGAGGAGCACTAACATGAAAATACTGGTGACGGTAAAGCAGGTCGCCTTTCTGGATGACGAATTCGAGATGCGCGATGATGATCGCGGCGTCGACGAGGACTTTTTTGAGAAAGATCTGAATGAATTTGACCATTACTCCGTCGAGGAGGCGCTGCTGATAAAGGAAGCCGCTGGCGACGATGCCGAAGTCGTGGTCGTCACAGTGGGTGACGAGGACGCCGACGATGCGCTGCGCACCGCGCTTGCCAAGGGGGCAGATCGCGGTATCCGCGTCTGGGACGACTCGCTGGCCGAGGCCGACGGCGTCGCGATTGCCAAGGTGCTGGCCAAGGTCGTGGAGCGCGAGAAGCCTGACATGGTGTTCACCGGAGCGCAATCCGCCGACTTCGGCTCGGCTGTCACCGGCATGGCGCTGGCCGGGCTTCTGGGCTGGCCGCACGCCGCTGTTGTCTGCAATCTGGAGTATTCGCCGGGTGCCAACACCGCGACGCTGCGGCGCGAGTTGGAAGGCGGGCTGGAAGAGATCATGTCGGTCCGCTGCCCGGCCGTGCTGTCGATCCAGCTTGGCATCAACGAGCCGCGCTACGCGTCGCTGCGGGGCATCAAGCAGGCCAAGCAAAAGCCGGTTGACGAATTGACGCTGGATGATCTGGACCTCGACTCGGTCGGATCGGCATCGCGGGTGCGGCGGATGTATGCGCCGGAAAAGGGACAGGCCGAACTGATCACCGGGTCGGCGGCCGAGCAGGCCAAACGCCTGGCCGAAATCATCAAAGAACTGCGGGGAATGTAAACCATGGCAAATCTGATTGTTATCGCCGAACAGCGCGACGGTGAATTTCGCGAAACATCGCTGGAGGCCGTCACGGCCATCCGCGGCATCAAGCAGGATGGCGACAAGCTGTCGGTCGCCATCATCGCCGCCGATCCGCAGGCACATGTCCCGGCCTTGTCGGTCGAGGGGGTGGACGAGGTCATCGCCGTCAAGGCGACCGACGATTTCCAGCCCGACCTGCTGGAGGCGCTGATCGGCGCGCTGGTCAAGGACCGCTCGCCCAGCGTGGTGGCCGTGGCGCATGGGGTTGATGCCTGGTCCTTTGCGCCGACCGCCGCCGCGCGGCTGGATTGCGGTCTGGCGACCGATATCATGGGGCTGAAGCTGGACGACGGCGATCTGGTCGCAACGCGCGCCGGCTATGCCGAAAAGGTGCTGGTTGACCTCGATTTTCCGGGCAAGGACACCGTGCTGCTGACCGTGCGGACCAACGCGTTCGAGCCTGCTTCGGGCTCCGGCTCGCCCGAGGTGACCGAGATGGCGCCCCCCGAGGCCGATGTTGCCACCACGCATGAGGGTTGGAAGCAGCCCGCCGATGCGGGCGGCATCGACATAGGCGGGTCCGAATTCATCCTGTCCATCGGACGCGGCGTGGGCGACGAAAGCAATGTCGAGCAGTATCTGGAACTGGCCGAAAGCATGGGCGCCACCCTGGGCTGTTCGCGGCCTATCGCCGATAACGGCTGGCTGCCCAAGGCGCGTCAGGTCGGCCAGTCCGGCCAGCTTGCCGCGAATTGCAAGCTCTATATCGCGATGGGCGTGTCCGGGTCGGTCCAGCACCAGTGGGGCATGAAGCATGTCGAGAATATCGTGGCGGTGAACACCGATCCCGAGGCCTCGATTTTCTCTATCGCGCGCTATGGCATCGTCGGTGACATGGCCGAAATCGCCGAGGAGCTTGAGAACCTTTTCTAGAACCAACTGGCGGAGGTCATACCGGAAAATTACCGGCCTCCGCCAAATCCAAACCTGAAGGTTTTCAGGTTTGCGGCGGCTGGCGGGTCAAGACAGTGCGACGCGAAGTACTCGCAAGCACTGCCGATATCGGAGGAGACGACCTGAGCCAATACAGCAAGACCGGCCAAATGAATTAGGGCCGGCAGAGCGGGCGATCCGGCGGTCGTTCGATATCATCAACAGGGAGTTTTTCATAATGGCTTCACCTACCACGCACGCAGCACCAGCGGCGAATGGCGGACTGCACCGCGCCATCGGTTGGAAAGATGCGTTCTGGATGGCGTCGGGGGTTCCGGCGCTTGTTCTTTTCTCGATCGGGGGCATTGCGGCGACTGTCGGCAATCCGTCCTGGATCATCTGGATGCTGTCGGTGTCCTTCGGCTTCATGCAGGCATTCGTATATGCCGAGATCGCGGGCCTCTTTCCCAGCAAATCCGGCGGTGCCTCGGTCTATGGCGCGGCGGCCTGGGTGCGGTATTCCAAGATCATCGCGCCGCTATCCGTCTGGTGTAACTGGCTGGCGTGGACGCCGGTTCTGGCAATCGGCGGTGGGCTGGCGGCGGGCTATGTGCTGACCTCGCTGTTTGGCGCCGAATCTGCGATCAACTCGTGGCAAATCACACTGCTGAATCTTGATTTTCTGAACGCCGGCCTGACATTGCGGATAAACGCCACATCCATTGTCGGCACGGTCATATTGCTGCTGGTGTTTCTGGCGCAGCATCAGGGGATTTCGGCCGCGGCCAAGATCCAGACAATCATGGGCCTTGCGGTGCTGATTCCGCTGCTGATCGTCGGCATCGTTCCTTTGCTGACGGGCGACGTGCTGGCGGCCAATCTGGTGCCGGTGCTGCCCGTGACGGGATCATGGAACATCGAAGGGACAACGCTGTTCCTTGGCGGTCTGTTCATCGCCGCCTGGTCGGCCTATGCGTTCGAAACCGCGATCTGCTACACCAGCGAATTCCGCGATCCTCAGCGTGACACCGTGCGCGCGATCATCGCCGCCGGTGTCGTCTGCGTCGTGATATATACGCTTGTGCCGCTCAGCTTTCAGGGGGTTCTGGGCGTTGAGGGCATGTTGCAGCCCGGTATTGTCGACGGCTCGGCCGTGGCGGGTGTGATGGCGGGCATGGTCGGGGGCGGATCCATCATCGCCAAGATCATGGTCGTGATGCTGTTCCTCGCGCTGGTGCTGGCGATCATGACGTCGATGGCCGGATCGTCGCGCACGCTTTATCAGGGGTCGGTGGATGGCTGGCTGCCCAAGTTCCTGTCGCACACCAATCATCACGGTGCGCCGACCCGTGCGATGTGGACCGATTTGGGCTTTAACCTGGTTTTGCTGATGATGTCTGACTACCTGTTCGTTCTGGCGGTGTCGAACTGCTGCTACCTGGTGTTCAACTTCCTGAACCTGAATTCAGGCTGGCTGCACCGAATCGACAACGCCAATGCGCATCGCCCGTGGCGCGCGCCCACCATCATGCTGTGGATCGGGGGTGGTCTGTCCTTCGTGAACGCCATGCTTCTGGGCGCGGGCGCGAACGTGTGGGGCGAGGGGACGCTGCGCTCGGCGATCATCGCCATCGCGTTGATCCTGCCAGTGTTTGCCTATCGCCATTATGTAACCGACAAGGGCAAGTTTCCCGAGAAGATGCTGGAAGATCTCAAGGTCGGCGGCAACCCCGACATCTCGATCCGAAAGGCGGGCATGCTGCCTTATCTGACGCTGGCGGCGGGTGTCGTTGTCGTCATAATCGCCAATCAGGTCTTTCAGTTGCCTGGGTAAATCGGGCGCTCGCATCCAAGTGATCCGGCAAGGCCGCAACACGTGGCAGCCTTGCCGGAGCCAGATCAGCGGGCAGGCATGCGACAGCGTTTCACCGTGGCAGGGTTTCTCTCAGGGGGGGCGGACATCAAACGGTCTTCAGGGCTGGCTTATGGTGTTGATCTGGCGCCTCTTGCCGCCCGTGCGGAAGAATTCGAGTTGTCGTACGCCCGGTTGCAGGAGGAGCGTCAGTTCTCCAAGTCCCTGCGCAATAAGATAACTGTCATCCGGCGTGTGATCCGTGCGAAGATCGAGAAAGCGTTTGAGAACCGCCTCAAAGGTCTCTCGAGTGAGTTGCGGGCCGAATTTACCCTGATGCTCAAGCGGCGGCCCCAGCGCGCCATCGGGGCGGATAAGCTGCTCCACATCGTGGAGTGGTTCAAAGGCCTTCAGAAACGGTTTGAGGAGGCTTTCGAGGCCGCCTTTGATTGGCCGGATCGATGGGACGCAGGAAAGGCCGAGGTAGATAGGGCGGATTCAACCGGTCGTCGCAAGACCCGAACCTTGGAGGTGTAGATGACGACCGGAAAACGAAACGACAGAGCCCGTTGAAACGTCTGAACAGGTGGATTCAGACGGCGACTGGAGTACCCAGACTCGAAAGCGCCGGTTCGACATCGATATTCCGACGTTGATGCTGACCTGTCCCGAATTCGGCGAGCTGGCCCGGAGCCAGGAAGGGTACATCCGATTGGAACGGTGTGCATCGGGCTGCGGCCAAGATCAGCCCGATGGCCGGCATCTCCGAACATGCCTGGACGTAGCGCAGAAGGCGCTCGGTGCCGAGGTAGCCGTCGCGGCGGTCGCGATGATCTATGATAAGCATGCCAGCGGTGAAGTTTCCTCGCTGGGCGGATATCGTGCGACCGTTTTATGCGACATCGAGCGACGTGGTGCTGACTCATGAGAGCACCTTCGCGGTGTTTTAGAGCGCCGTATTTTGGCGGACGCAGGGCACGAAGAGGGCCTCGCTCGTGCACCTGCAGAATGGCAAAAGCAAAAGCCGTCCCGACAGTTCGTCGAGCTTCTTGTTCAGTTCGAGCTGACCAAAGACCAGTTTTCGGGAATCGCCAATGCCGCAATTCGCGAAGATCGGGGCATCGAGGCCTCCAACGAGGCGATCATCGAGAATCCCTACTGCCACTATGAAGAGGACTTTGGAACTGACAGACGTGCGCCTGTGGGGCTAGAGGTCATGGACCAAGGTATGTTGCCGGAGGGTGAAGCAGCGCACTTTCGCACAAATCCGCCACTGGCACGAAATGACCGCCGCCGCGTGCGGGCAATAAAGCGAGCTGTTCTCAGGGATGCGGCTGATAGTGGCGATACAATTCTTCCACTCGAAACGCTCATCACGCGAACCATGGCGTATTTTCCCGAGTCGAGACGCTGCAATCCTGACCTTGCAGTCGTCTGGCTTATCCCCCCTAAATTTGGTGGTGTTCAAAAGCCGAATTTTCTCGGCAAGATATCTGAGGAGATTTACGATGAACGCAGCACGATACAGCGACGCCCAAATCATGGCGATCCTGAAGCATGCGGAAGGCGGTGTGCCGGTTTCTGAGCTGTGCTGCGAACATGGTATGAGCAGCGCAAGCTTTTACAAATTGTGGGCAAAGTTCGGCCGAATGGATGCATCCTTGATTGCCGAGATGAAGGACATGGCCGGCCAAAACGGTCCCCTCAAGAAGATTTATGCTGAGATGATCCGTTTTTTCTCCGGGGTTCACAACGGTTTGGATCGGCTTTGCCTGTCTAAAGCGTTTCGCCTTTAACCTGAGACATCAGACAAAGGCGAAACGCGCGCAACGCTGGTATGGTGCGCGCGTTCCGCGAAAAGCTGTGCGTCAGGTTTTGCGCGAAACGCTTTAGTAGACTCCTTCGTATCGGCGGCATTGTTCGACCGGGTCCAGATCGGCAACGATGTCCGCCTCGCCTCGCTTGTGCTTGACGTAAAGATCGACGAACCCCTCAGGGAACCAGCCGCCAACCGTCTCATTTTCGGCGAAAACTTCCAATGCCTGATCCAGAGTTTGCGGCAATCGCGTGTGCCCGCTGGCAGCCAGATCTTGCGGTGACAGGAGGGACAGATCCTGCTGCGTGGCATCGGGCACGCTCAGACCCTCTTCGATGCCCTGCGCGCCGGCATGGACCAATGCGGCCAGCACGAGGTAAGGGCTGGCCGCGGCGTCGGCGGCGCGGAATTCGAAGTGAAACTGCCGGGCGCGATCCAGATCGGACATGTCCGACACCGGGCAGATCCGCACCGATGCCTCGCGATCCCGAAAGCCGAGGTTGTTGAACGCCGCGCTCCAGCGGTGCGGCGTGAGGCGCAGATAGGACACGACGCTGGGCGCGGTAATGGCAATGAACGCGTCCAGATATTTCAGGATACCGGCCACGAATTGCCCTGCATGAACGGACAGTTCATGCTTGCCGTCCGCGTCGTGAGTGGCCGGATTACCGTTGGCATCTACAAGACTGATATGCACATGCACGCCATTGCCCACCGCATCGGGGCCGCGGATCGGCACAAAGGTCGCGCCCTTGCCGAACCGCGCGGCAACGGCGTGGACCAGCTCGCGCAGGATTACCGCCTGATCGGCGACGGCGATGTCCCGGCTGGGGTCCATCGTCACCTCGAACTGGCCGGGGCCGAATTCGCGCAGGAATGTATCGGGCACGATGCCGTTATCGCGCATCGCCGCGACCAGCGTTTCGCCAAAGGCGCGCCATTGCCGGAATCCCGACGACGAAAAGGCGGTGCCGGGCTGCGGCTCCTCGTGGCGGATCTGGAATTCATGCTCGAACGTGCCGTTCAGCGTCAGGCCCGATACGCGCTCCAGCCGGGCCAGTGCATCCCGCAGGATTGACCGGGTGCAGAATTCCCAAGGTTTGCCGTCGGTGTAGCGGATATCGCCCAGCATCAGCACCTCGTCGGGCGCGCCATCTTCGGGCAGGCGCATCATTGCGGTCTGGTCCGGGATCAGCACCAGATCCCCGAACGAGCCAAAGGGCGTGTCGGCGATATTGTCGAAACAGGTGATCTGCACATTGGTGGGCGTCCAGCCGATCCCACGTTTCAGCCGTTTATCCAGTTGCGACGCTGGGAAGGACTTGCCCCGGACCTTGCCGGCGATGTCGCTGGTGCAGGCCAGTATCAATTCTTCGCGTTTCATTGGCTATCCTTGTTCTTCGGTGTGTTTTTACCTTCAAGCCGGGCGCGCAGGGCGTCCCAGTCCTTGATACGGTCCTCGGTGCTGTGCCAGTCCTGCTCGGACAAAGTGACGACCAGTGCCTCGATCAGCGCCAGCGCGGCGGCGCCGGTATCCCAAGCGGTGCCAATTTCGATCGGCAGGGCGATGACGTGGCTGGAACAGCGGGCGGCGGGCGATTGCCATTTGTCGGTGATCAGCACCACCTGCGCGCGGCGCTGCTGGCTGATGATGGCGGCCAGTCGTTCCAGCGACGGCTGATAGCGGCGGAAGTCGAACAGCACGGCAACGTCCCGGCGGCGCATCCGCAGGACGGTGTCGGGCCACAGTTCCGGATCATCGGCCAGATGGTGGATGCCGGGCCGGATCTGCCGCAGGTGCAGCGACAGGAACCGCGCCAGCGTGTCGCTGATCCGCCCGCCCCGAACATAGATGTCGCGCGCCGGATCGCCCAGCAGGGCGGCGACGCTGTCCAGTTGTTGCTGCGTGATGGTCTGGGGTAGCTGGCGCACCAGATCGGCGGCGCGCTGGGTATAGCTGTTCAGGAAACAGGCACCTTTGGCTTCGCCCGACAGCGCGCGCAGGTCACGGGGCGACCGGCTGCCTTCGCGCAGCTCTTCGATCAGGGCGTTCTGGAAATCGCCGAAGCCGGCAAAGCCCAGCCTGCTGACAAAGCGCGATATCGACGGCGGGCTGACCCCCGTCGCATCGGCCAGTGCCTGGATCGGTTGCAGCCCGGCAAACGGGTAGTCAGCCAGCAGCGCGTTGGCCAGCTTGATCTGCCCCGCCGTGAGGCTGGTCAGGTTCGCGCGCACCTCGTCCTGCACTGTCATTGGCATCCTTTCACCGGCAGGCGCCGTGCCGCGATCCTGCGATTCGACCGTATTGGACCACATGAAATTATTTTCTCAAAGACTAAATATTGCTTGATCTTTGATCTGCGATTTTCTTTACTTTCGTCAATACTGGAGGCTGCTGCCTGATCATGTCCCATGCCGCTGAAAAACCGCACGCGCCGACGTGTCCCCTTCTGTCGCCGGGTGATCCTGATCCGGTCGAGGTGGTCCGCGCGTCCGGCACCTCGCCGGTCTTTTTGCTGTGCGAACATGCCGGGCGCGCGGTGCCTGCCAGCCTTGCCGGGCTGGGGCTGGATGCAGCCGAGATGGACAAGCACATTGCCTGGGACATAGGCGCCGAAGCCACCGCGCGGCGCCTGTCGGACCTGCTGGATGCGCCGCTGGTGCTGCAACGCTACAGTCGCTTGGTCATCGACGCGAACCGCCCGCTGAGCGCACCTGACTGCATTCCCGAAATCAGCGATGACACGGTTGTGCCCGGAAACGCTGGGTTGGATGCGGCGGGGCGCGCGCAACGCTATGACGCGGTGCATCGCCCCCTGCCTGGCACCGTGGCGGAGCTGCTGGGCGCCCGCGCCGCGGCGGGGCGGCCCGGCGCGCTGGTCACGATCCACTCCTACACGCCGGTCTATGCCGGGCAGGCGCGCGCCATGGCCGTCGGCCTGCTTTACAACCGCGACCCGCGACTGGCAGAGGCGCTGAAGGCGGCGCTGACACAGATCGCACCAGATGAGGCAATTGCGCTTAACGCCCCCTACATCGTGGACGACGACAGCGATTATGCGATCCCTGTCCATGGCGAGCAGCGCGGCATCCCGCATGTCCTGATCGAGCTGCGCAACGATGAGATCGCGGACGCAGCCGGGCAACACGTTTGGGCGGGCCGTCTGGCAGATGCGCTTGGCATATCCCTCGAAACCTTGGAGATTTCCCAGTGACCCACCCGCAAACCCGCGACATCCCGCTTGATCCGGCCCGGTCGGGACTGTTGTTTATCGACGTCCAGAACTTCTCGGTCAGCCGGGACGGTGGGGAGTTCGGCGAGGTCTCGGACGCCGATATCGCCGGGAAATACGGTCACTACTTTGACCGGATCAAAACCACCGCGCTGCCCAATATGCAAAAGCTGCAAAAGGGCTTCCGCGCGGCGGGCATCGAAGTGATGTATACCACCATCGAGTCGCTGACACTGGACGGGCGCGACCGTAGCCTTGATTACAAGATCACCGGATTCAACGTGCCCAAGGGATCGCATGACGGCAAGGTCGTGGATGAAATCGCCCCCGAGGGCGATGAGATCGTGTTTCCCAAATCATCCTCGTCGGTCTTTGTGTCGACCCATATCGACTATGTGCTGCGCAATCTGGGGATCAGCCAGGTCGTGCTGTGCGGTCTGCTGACCGACCAATGCGTTGAATCGGCGGTGCGCGATGCGTGCGATCTGAACTATCTCGTCACGCTCGTCCCCGATGCCTGCGCAACCTACAGTCAGGAGCGGCACGACCATTCGCTGAAAACCATCGCCGGTTATTGTCGGCAAGTGAATACAGACGACCTTCTGGCTGAAATTGCCCGGAGCTGACGATAAAAAGCGCCGGGAAAGGCGCGAAAACCAACTGGAGGAGAAAATACCATGAGTATCAAGAAAACGGCGGTCGGGATCGCGTCCGGCGCGATGATGACGGCAGGCGCGGCATCCGCGCAGGACGGCGAGGAACTGTTGATTGGCGGCGCGCTTTCGCTGACAGGCATTCAGGCGCCGCTGGACACGCCCGGATTTCTGGGTGCCGAAGTGGCGGTCGACTACCTCAACGAAAACGGCGGCATCCTTGGCCGCCCGGTCAAATTCGTCAATATCGACGGCAAATCCGACCCCGTCACGGTCGGCAACGTCGCGGTCGAGCTGATCGACCGGGGTGCCGAGCTGATCGTCGCGCCCTGCGATTTCGACTTTGGCGGCCCGGCCAGCCGCGAGGCGCAGGAGGCCGGTCTGGTAGGCATTTCGACCTGCGCGTCCGATCCGCTCTATTCGTCGTGGTCGCTGGGGGACAAGCAGTTCACCCTGTCGATGTGGAACACCACGATGGGCGCCGTCGCCGCCAATTTTGCCTGCGAGGAAAAGGGCTGGAAAAAGGCCTATGTTGTCACCGACCAGTTCATCGCCTATACCAAATCGCTGTCGAAATATTTCGTCGAGCATTACAAGGATATCGGCTGTGAGGTGATCCTTGAGGATACCTATACCAACGGCGACAATGATTTTTCGGCGCAACTGTCGCGGCTTCAGGCACTGGGCGAGACGCCCGACGTGATCTTCCTGTCGTCCTACGGGCAGGATATCGGGGTGATCATCCGCGCGCTGCGCGAGGCGGGCATCGACGCGCCGGTCTTGGGCGGTGACGCCTATGACGATCCGGCCATGCACGAGGCGCTGGGCGAAAAGCTGGGCAATGACATCTACTTCGTCACTCACGCCTGGATGGGGCCGGAATCGCATGAGCAGATGCCGGAATTCATCGAGCTTTACACAGCCAAGCATGGCGAGGCGCCTGAATCGTCGTTCGTCGCGACCGGCTGGGATACCATCATGCTGATGGCCGCCGCGGTCGAGGCGGCAGGCACCACCGAGGGCGCCGCCGTCGCACGCGCGCTGGAAGAGGGCGAGTTTGACCTGCTAACCGGCACGCTGGCCTATTCATCCGCCGAGGAAGGCCACGAGCCCGACAAGGCCGCCGTGCTGACCGAGCTGACAGGCGGCAAGCCCAGCTTCATGGGCTGGCGCCGTCCCGAGACACTGCCCAAGCCGTGATGCTATGGCGGGTGGCGGCGCAGTGCCGCCGCCCGTTTCACCCAATTGAGGGATAACTGCACGATGCTGGATGATTCAAACCTCCGCGCGCCTTTGGTAGTGCGCGAGGCCTCGGTCGAATTCGCCGGCCTCAAGGCGCTGGATGCCGTCTCGCTGCGGCTGGAGCCGGGCGAGATTCTGGGCCTGATCGGCCCCAACGGCTCGGGCAAGACGACGACAATCAACGCCATCACCGGGCAGGTTCCGCTGGCCAGTGGCGACGTGCGCATCGGCGAGCGTGTGATCTCCGGACTGAGCCCGCGCCAGATCGCCCTGCTGGGTGTTGCGCGGTCGTTCCAGATCGTGCGCCTGTTCAATAACATGACGACGCTTGAGAATATCGAGACGGCAGCGCTGGCACGCGGTGATAGCCGCCGCGCCGCCCGCGCCAAGGCAATGGCGCTGCTGCACGACTTCTCTCTTGAGCGGCACGCCGACGATTTGTGCGGAACGCTCAGCTATGGCGACAAACGCCGGGTGGAGATTGCCCGCGCGCTGGCGGCAGAGCCATCGTTCCTGTTTCTCGATGAGCCTGCGGCCGGCATGAACGTGGCCGAAACCGATGCCCTGCTGGAGATACTGCGCGCACTGCCCGCCGAACGGGGGCTGGGCCTGCTGATTATCGACCATGACATGAGTCTGATCATGCGGCTGTGCGACCGGCTGCAAGTCATCTCGTCGGGGCGCACCATTGCGGAGGGTTCCGCCGAAGACGTGCGCACCAATCGCGACGTGATCGAGGCCTATCTGGGAAGCGGCGCAGATGATTGACGTCAGGGATCTCCATGTTCGCTACGGCGCCGTCCACGCGGTGCGCGGCGTGTCGTTCACCGTCGCCGATGGCGAACTGGTGACGCTGCTGGGCGCAAATGGCGCGGGCAAGTCATCCTCCATCCTATGCGTCGCCGGCGCGATCAAGGCGTCGGGCGGACAGGTGCTTCTGGACGGGCAGGATGTGACCTCGGCCAATCCCGAGGCGATGCTGCGCAAGGGCATGGCGACCGTGCCGGAGACGCGCGACGTGTTTCCTGACCTGACCGTGGATGAGAACCTGACGCTGGGTGCCTACGCGCGCCGCCGTGATCGCCGGGGCGTGGCCGAGGATCGCCAGCGCATGTTCAGGATGTTTCCGCGTCTGCACGAGCGGCGCGAGCAGGCGGCAGGCACCCTGTCGGGCGGCGAGCAGCAGATGCTGGTGATCGCCCGTGCGCTGATGTCGCGCCCCCGCATCCTGCTGCTGGACGAGCCGTCGC
Source organism: Roseovarius sp. (assembly GCA_048267045.1). Lineage (GTDB taxonomy): Bacteria > Pseudomonadota > Alphaproteobacteria > Rhodobacterales > Rhodobacteraceae > Roseovarius. The sequence goes on from JBLWYG010000033.1 coordinate 12,694, forward strand.
TGGGCCTTGCCCCCGCTATCGTCGACCAGATTTTCGAGATGATCGCCGAACTCAAGGCGCAAAAGCTGACCATCCTTCTGGTCGAGCAGAACGCGCGCAAGGCGCTGCAGGTCGCCGACCGCGCCTATGTGCTGCGCCTTGGCGAAATTGCCGGCAGCGGCACCGCGCAGGAGATCGCCGAATCGACCGATCTCGACGCGCTGTATCTGGGGGGCTGAGGCATGGATTTCGCGATACAATTCACAATCAACGTGCTCAGCCTCGGCGGCGCCTATGCGCTGATGGCGCTGGGTCTGGTGTTGGTTTACGGCATCCTGAAACTGGTCAACTTCGCTTACGGCGAGCTGATCATGGTGGCGGGCTACACCCTGCATCTGGTTGGCGGATCGCCCCTGCCTTGGCTGGTGATGGCGGCGGTTGCCGTGGTCATGGCGATGGTGGCGGGGCTGGCGACGGATTATGTCGCGTTCCGCCCCGTTCGCGCAAAATCGGTGACGGCGGTTCTCATAACCTCCTTCGCCTTTTCCACGCTGCTCCAAAATGCCGCGCTCCTGTTCATCTCTCCGCGCCCGCGCAGTGTGCCGCTGCCCGAGATTTTCTCGCAAAGCGTGATGATCGCCGGGATGCCGACGCCGATGCGCGATATCATCACCATCGTTGCGGCGGTGCTGTTGCTGGGCTTGTTCGCGTTTCTCATGCAGAAGACCGTTCTTGGCATCGCGATGCGCGCGGCGGCGACAAATTTCACCATGGCGCGGATGCTGGGCGTGCCGGCGAACCTGATCATATCGTCTGCCTTCGCGATCAGCGGGTTTCTGGCCGGCGTGGTCGGCATCCTGTGGATCGGGCGGATCGGCACCGTCGCGCCGGCCATCGGGCTTGAGCCGCTGCTGATCGCCTTCATCGCCTGCGTGATCGGTGGCATGCGGTCGCTGCAAGGCGCAGTGCTGGGCGGTTTCATCCTCGCCTTCATCGACACGACGCTGAACTATACGCTGTCGCAGGATCTGTTGAAATTCCGCGATGCCTTCACCTTTAGCCTCGTCATCCTGATCCTTCTTTGGCGCCCCGAGGGCCTGATGAAGGGTCCGGCCAGCGGACAGAGGACCTGACATGCATCGACATATCCTCACCCTCGCAATCCTTGGCGCGCTGATCGTAGCGGCGGCCCTGTTGGCGCAGTTCATGGGCATACGCCTGTACGAGCGGATCGCCACCACGATGTTCGTGTCGATGATCCTCGTGCTGGGCCTTCAGGTCTTCATGGGCAATTCGGGCATCCTGTCGTTCGCGCATATCGGGTTCATGGGGGTGGGCGCCTATACATCGGCGGTGCTGTCGATCCCGGACCGGATGAAGGGCATGGCACTGCCCGATCTCTATCCTATTCTCGAAAACGTGCAGCTCAGCCCGTACCTGACCATCCTCATCGGCGGTCTGGTGGCGGCGCTGGTCGCCGCCGCGCTGTCCTATCCGCTGATGCGCCTGTCGGATGCGGCGGCGGTCATCACCTCCTTTGCGCTGCTGGTGGTGTTGCATACCGTCATCATGCATTGGAGCGCCGTCACCAACGGCCCCCGCACCCTGTTCGGCATCCCCGAGGCGACCAGCCTGTGGCTGGCCTGCGGCGTGGCGCTGGCCGCGCTGATCGGGGCAATGGCGTTCAAGGAATCGCGCGCCGGGCAACTCCTGCGTGCCAGCCGCGATGACGAGGTCGCCGCCGCCGCCATTGGCGTGAACATTGTAAAACTGCGCTGGGTCGGTTTCATCCTTGCCGCGCTGTTCGCCGGGATCGGCGGTGCGCTCTGGGGGCATTTTGTCACCTCATTTTCGCCGCGCGCCTTCTACCTGAAAGAGACGTTCCTGATCCTTTCCATGCTGGTGATCGGCGGCGCGAACACCGTGACCGGCGCGGTCATCGGCACGCTGATCGTAACCTTCGCCTATGAGGCGCTGCGCAGCGTGGAGGCCGGAATAAACGAAGCAGGCATCATGGCGCAGCAGGTGATCGGCCTGACCGAAATCGTGCTGGCCCTTGCCATGATCGCCGTGCTGTCCCTGCGCCCCGGAGGGCTGTTCCCGGCGCGTGAGATCGGCACGCTGTTGACCCTTAAACGCAAGACAGGAGGGAAATCCCCATGAGCTGGAAAACCGCATACCGCTCGTTCTATTACGAGACCGCCGAGCCGCCCGAGGATATCGTGCTGGACCCCAAACGCACGGCGCTCTTGATGATCGACGTGCAGAAAACTTACCTTGAGGATAAGGATACACCCGAGGAAACCGCCCGCTGGCAGCCCTTCTACGCGCGGATGAACGACACGGTAATCCCGAACTGCGCCAGGCTGATCGAGACCTGCCGCGCCAAGGGCATCGAGGTGATCCACGCCCGCATCTCCTGTCACAAGGACGACGGGCGCGACCGCTCGCTCAGCCAGAAAAAACCCGGTTTCAACTATCTGCTGCTGCCCAAGAACGCGGAGGAGGCGCAGATCGTCGATGAACTGGCCCCGGCGGGCGATGAGATCACCGTCGAGAAAACCACCGACAGCGCGCTGACCGGCACCAACCTGCGGCTGATCCTGCGCAACATGGATATTGCGGACGTGATCGTCGCGGGTATCTTTACCGATCAATGCGTGTCATCCACTGTGCGCAGCCTTGCGGACGAAAGCTTTGGCGTCGTCGTCGTGGACGATTGCTGCGCCGCTGCGACGATGGAATTGCACGAGGCGGAACTGCGGATCATCAACATGATCTATTGCCACGTCGCCAAGCGTGACGAGGTCGAGGGCTTTATCCAAGGATCCGCGTGATGGCGGACCTCTATGCGCGCGACGCGGCAGCGCTGTCCTCAATGTCGCACCTGCGGTTTTTTCCGCAGGCGGTGACGGGCGGGCAGGGGTGCTGGCTGAAATCGGATGATGGTCGCGATCTGCTGGATTTCTCCGGCTCTTGGGGTGCGGTCGGCCTTGGCCACGCGCACCCGGCGATCCGCGAGGCGGTGAACGCCGCGCTGACGTCGCAAGCAGGCGCCAGCCTGCTGTCCACGGCGACCGAACCGGCGGTTGCACTGGCCGAACGCCTGCTGTCAATCGTTCCCGAACGGGCGCGCGGGCGGGTGTGGCTGGGCCATTCCGGCTCGGACGCCAACGAGACGGTCGCGCGCGCGGTGCTGGCTGCGACGGGCCGCACCCGCATCATCGCGTTCGAGGGTGGCTATCATGGCGGCACCACCGGATCGGTCGCAGTATCCGGGCACCCGGTGCAGGATGCGGGCGCGCGGCTGCCGGGCCTGTCGCTGATCCCATTTCCCAATCCGCTCCGCGATGGCGGCTCGCAGGCGGCTGCCGAGCGCAGCCTTGGCCGCCTGCGCGCCTTGCTGGAAGGCGAGATCCTGGCCAAAGACGTGGCCGCCATGTTCATCGAGCCGATCC
>JBLWYG010000033.1:16140-30315 GCA_048267045.1 Roseovarius sp.
GCATGCTGGTCGCGCCCGATGGCTATTTCCGCGAGGTCGAGGCGCTGTGCCGCCTGCACGGCATCCTTCTGGTCTGCGACGAGGTCAAGGTGGGGCTGGGCCGCACCGGGCGGCTGCATTGTTTTCAGCATCTTGGGATCGAGCCGGACATTATCGTCTTCGGCAAGGCGCTGGGCGGCGGGCTGCCCATCTCTGCCGCCGTCGGGCCACAGGCCGTGATGAACCACGCCTCGGCGTTCTCATTCCAGACACTGCATGGCAATCCGGTCTGCGCCTCGGCTGCGCTGGCGGTTCTGGACACGATCCAACGCGAGGGGCTGGCCGAAAACGCCGCCGAAGTCGGCGCGCATCTGGCGGCTGGCCTGCGGGATCTGGCCAGCCATCACGCATGGATCGGCGAGGTGCGCGGCAAGGGGCTGGCACTGGGCGCAGAGCTGGTCGGGGGCCGCGATCTGGCGCCCGCGCGTCCGGATACGGCACTGACGGTCTATCGTGCGCACCAGCTGGGGCTGGTGCTGTATTATGTCGGCGTGGCGTCCAATGTGCTGGAGTTCACGCCACCTCTGACCCTGACCAAGCCAGAGGCCGATCGCGGGCTGTCGATTCTGGATCAGGCGATGACGGACGTCGCGCATGGCAAGATCGGCAAACGCGACATAGCCGATTTCGAAGGATGGTAGGCGTCCTGTCACCGAAAAGACCTGACCTACTCGGCTGGCTCATACCGCGCCGCTCAGGTGGATTTTTGCACCACCTATTCTCAGTTTGCTCAACAATTCCGCGCCAGGACTGACGTCCGTGACCAGATGGATACCTTCGGTCCACCCGGTAATGTATTTTAGCGAGCGGCAGTCGAATTTGGACTGATCGGCCAGGATGTACACCGTCTGCGAGCATTCGATCATCGCACGGTAAACTTCGGATGGACCCAGCATCGCTTCGCTCACGCCCCCCGTATCCACGCCAGATGCGCCCATGAACGCGATCGGGATGTAGAAGCGGCGGATTGCGGACAGGGTTTCAGGCCCCGTCACCAGACCCTCCTTGCCGTCGAAAAGGCCGGGCAGGCACATGATCTGGATATTCGCATTTTCAGACAGTTCCGCCGCGACCCTGTGCGCCGGGGTCAGCACCGTGAGGCGCCGCGAGGTGCTGCGCAGCGCCCGCGCAAAATGCAGCGTGGTCGCGCCGCCACCGATAAAGATGGTTTCCGCATTGCCGATCAACTCCATGGCCGTGCGCGCGATGGCTTGCCGCGCTTCGACGTGGTGGCCAAGCCGCTCGGCCAGATGCGGCTCGGACACCTGTCCGCGCACGGCGCCGCCATATGTCCGGCTGATCCGGCCGGCTTCGTCCAGATGGTTCAGATCGCGGCGTATCGTTTCGGAAGACACACCCAGCGTCTCAGCCAGTTCGCTGACGCGCATCGCCGGATTGCGGTCAAGCGCCGCCAGGATCTGCTTTTGCCGGTTGCCCTTTTTCGTGGGTGCCATCGGGATCTCCTATGTCTCGGGGAACATATAGCTGACCGTTCGGTCAAGTCATCCATCCAAAATGACCGACTTGCCACAAAAAAAGTTGCCAGAGCCAGAATAATGGATCAAGCTAAAAGGAACTGGAGGGAATCACGCGTGTTCAACTACGGATTTTTCAGCTTCGATTCCAAAGACGACCTGCTCAAAAAGGCCGCCGAGTACTGGAATCCGGGCAAGGTGCAGTTCTGGAACGACGCCGGAACCCCGATGGTGATCGACCGCCGCGAGGAATACTTCCTGCATGACATGTCGGGCAAACGCCTGATCGACCTGCACCTGAATGGCGGCACCTACAATTTTGGCCACCGCAACGCCGAACTGGTGGCGACACTGAAATCGGGCCTCGATTATTTCGACATGGGCAACCACTGGTTCCCGTCCGTCGCGCGCGCCGCCTTTGCGGAAAAGCTGATCCAGACGGCGCCGCACATGCAATATGCCATCTTTGGCGCGGGCGGCGCCGAGGCGGTCGAGATTGCGCTGAAAACCGCGCGCTATGTCACCAAGCGCAAGAAGATCGTGTCGATCATCAAGGGCTATCACGGCCATTCGGGCCTGTCGGTCGCCACCGGGGACGAGCGGTTTTCCAAGATTTTTCTGGCCGACCGTCCCGATGAATTCCTGAACGTGCCGTTCAACGATCCGGACGCGCTGGAGCAGGTGCTGAAAAAGGGTGATGTCGCCGCCTTCATCATCGAGACGATCCCGGCCACCTACGGCTTTCCCATGCCGGATGACGATTATCTGCGCGAATGCCACCGCATCTGCCGCAAGTATGGCACGCTGCTGATCTCGGACGAGGTGCAGACGGGCCTGTTGCGCACCGGCGTCATGTGGGGCTGGCAGGGCTACGGTATCCAGCCCGATATCATGGTGTGCGGCAAGGGTCTGGGCGGCGGGATCTATCCCATTTCCGCGTGCCTTGTAACCAAGGAATGCGGCGGCTGGCTGCACGAGGATGGCGCGGCGCATATCTCGACCTCCGGCGGGGCGGAATTGGGCTGTATCGTCGGTCACAAGGTGATCGAGATGCTGGAGCGGCCCGAGATCATCTCGAACGTGCATTTCGTGTCCGAATTCTTTGCCTCTGCGATGCAGGAAATGATGGCGCGCCACAGCGATATCTTTGTCGGTGTGCGCCAGCGCGGCGTGGTTCTGGGGCTGGAATTCGATCATCCCGAAGGCGCTGTCGCGGTGTCGCGCGCGCTGTATGAAAATGGCGTCTGGGCAATCTTCTCGTCGCTGGACAAACGCGTGCTGCAGTTCAAGCCGGGCGTCATGCTAGGCGTCGATGTGTGCCAGGAAATCATGGACCGCTTTGACGCCGCCATGCCGCGCGCCAGACAATTGATGAAAACGATGAGGACAGCCGCATGAGCGCCGATCCCAACGCCGCGCGTCTGGTCGTCCCTGACCCGCATATCGCCACCGCGCACATGAAGGTCAGCCGCGCCCATTGGGCCGTGCGCCAGTTCGGCAAGGCAGACCGCGAAACGGTGCTACGCGTCGCCGAGGCGATGGCGCGCGCCGGGCATGCCAAGGCCGGACATTACGCAGACTGGGCCGTGCGCGAGACGGGCTACGGCGTGGTCGAGCACAAGAAGATCAAGAACGAGCTCAGCACCCTGCCGCTGCTGGATTATTACCGCGATCTGGATCTGGTCAGCCCGCGTGTTCTGCCTGATGCAAAGATGGTTGAACTGCCCAAACCTGCCGGCGTCGTGTTCGCCCTGACGCCCGCGACCAACCCGATTGCCACGCTCTATTATAAGGCGATGCTGGCGATCCTCAGCCGCAATGCCATCGTGTTCAGCCCGCATCCGGCGGCGCGCGACTGCAGCGTCGATGCCGCGAAAACGCTGGCCGATGCCGCCGAGGCCGCAGGCGCGCCTGCGGGCCTGATCCAGTGCATCGAACACCCGTCGGTCCCGCTGGTGCAGGAAATCATGGCCTCCGACAAGATCGCCGTCATCATGGCGACGGGCGGCGGGCCGATGGTGCGCGCGGCCTATTCTTCGGGCAACCCCGCGATGGGCGTGGGGCCGGGCAATGCGGTGGCCTATGTCGATCCCTCGGCCAAGGTGGATGCGGCGGCAAAACGGCTGGTGGACAGCAAGAGTTTCGACAATTCCGTCCTTTGCACCAATGAAAGCGTGGTTCTGACGCTGGACGAGGGTCGCGGCAATATGGAGCGCGCGTTGCGCAGTGCCGGCGCCCATCTGTGCAACGAGGCCGACACCGGCAAACTGCGCGACTATCTGTTTACCGATCACGGCTTCAACGTGGCGGCCATCGGCAAATCCGCGACATGGATCGCCGACAAGGCAGGCATCCGCGTCAGCCCCTCGGCACGCATTCTGGTGCCGGTCATCACCGCGCCGGGGCAGGATGATACGCTTTTCCGCGAAAAGCTGTGCCCGGTTCTGACGCTTGCCTCGGCTGTGGACTTCCAGCAGGCGATGACCATCGCGGCGCAGATCCTGAAACGCGGCGGCGGCCATTCGGCGGCCTTCCACGGCGAGGCGCCGGATCGCTTGCTGCAATTTGCCAATGCGCTGCCGGTCTACCGCGTGGTGGTCAACGCGCCCTGTAGCCAAGGCGCGGCAGGCTTTGCCACGCATCTGCCGCCGTCCTTCATGATCGGCACCGGCTTTGCCGGGCGCTCTTCGGTGGGCGAAAATGTCGGACCGCAGCATTTGGTCCACTGGACGCGTATCGCCTATAACAGTGACGCATCGGTGCCTTTCGAGCATTTTGATCTGTCGGTTCTGGACAGCAAGATGCCGACCGCGCCTCGGCAGGTCCATGCCGCGCCGCGGGCGCCTGCCGCCCTGCCGGAAACGGACCGCGACATGCTGCGACAGCTGATCCTCGAAGAGCTCAGAGGGCTGACCGGGGGCGATAAATGACCGATCTGCGCGCCTCTATCTTCATCGACCAGCTTCAGCCGCAAACGCTGGCCTATCTCAGCACATGGATGCGCGGCTCGCTGCCGCGCGCCCGCATGGCCGCCCAGATCGTCGAGATCGCACCGGGCCTTGACGTCGAGGCCCTGACCGACGCCGTTTTGAAATCCGCTGACGTGCGCGCTGGTCTTCTGGTGGTTGAACGCCAATTCGGCACGCTTCAGTTTCATTCCCGCTCGACCGCCGAGGTGCAGGCGGGCGCGGATGCGGTGATGCGGCAACTGGGCCAGACCGCCGCCGATGTGGCGCCGCCGAAAATCCTTGCCTCCAAGATCGTCACCAATATCGAGAACCAGCATGCTTTCCTGATGAACCGCAACAAGATGGGCTCAATGGTGCTGGGTGGCGAGTCTGTCTACCTACTGGAATGTCAGTCGGCCGCCTATGCCGTTTTGGCCTGCAACGAGGCTGAAAAAGAGGCCGATATCAAGGTGATCGACATGCGCCCGATCGGCGCCAACGGGCGGCTCTATCTGGCCGGGACGGAGGCGGACGTGCGCAATGCGCGCAATGCCGCCGAGGGTGCGCTGCGCGCTGCGGGGGCTGACTGATGTCCGCACTGCGCGACGAGATACGCAGCATCCTGCGCGAGGAGATCGCGGCACTGCGGTCCGAAATCGCGCCGGAGCGTGCGCCCGAGCGTGTGCAGATAAGCGGCAGCGCCGATCTGGACCGCTTCGCCCGCGATCTGCTGATGCGCGCGCAAAACGACCCGGAATTCGCCGCCGCCGTCACCAGCGGCGCGCAACGCTTCGAGCTGTCGGGCCCGATGCACGCACCCGCCAACACCTGCGCGCCGCGCATCGTTACCGGCCCGGCCAGCCCAACCCGCGCCAAGGCGGCGGAGCTGACCAAGACGCTCGTGACCGAGCGTGACATCGAGGCGCTGGACAAGGGCGCCAAGGTGCTGCGCGTGCCAAAACAATGCCGCCTCACGCCGCTTGCCAATGACGAGGCGCGGCGCCGGGGCATCAGGATCGAAAGGTTTGCAACATGATACGCGCAACCGTGACCGGTAAAATCTGGGCCTCGCGCCGGATCGAAACGATGCCCACCGGCGGATATCTGGAGGTCGAGACGGAAGGCGGCGCACGCCTGATCGCGTTCGACCCGCTGGGCTGCGCGCCCGGCGAGGCGGTCCTGATCACCCAAGGGTCGGTTGCCGCCGCGTATTTTACGGATCGCACCGCGGCGATCGATGCGCTGATCATCGGCTCTATTGATGAAGAAACACCCAACAAATCCGGCAAGAGCCGGAAAAGCTAAAGGAGAGAACACATGGCAAATCTCGCACTCGGGATGATCGAAACCAAGGGCTACGTGCCGGCGCTGGCGGCGGCGGACGCGATGGTCAAGGCGGCAAATGTCGAAATCGTCGCCCGCAATGAGGTCGGCGGCGGTCTGGTATCGGTCGTCGTGCGCGGTGACGTCGGCGCGGTCAAGGCCGCAACCGAGGCAGGCGCCGAGGCGGCTAGCCAAGTGGGCGATGTCACAGCCGTGCATGTTATCCCCCGCCCCCATGCCGATCTGGGCAAGCATTTCGACGCGGCCAAATAATCCTAACGCCGGAGCATCTTGATGACTGAATTGCGCGTCTACCTGCCGATAGAGGACCTGCAACCGCAGTTCGCGGCCTATCTTTCGTCGCCCACGCGGGCGCGGGGATATCCGCCCTTTACCGGGCAGAATTCGCTGATCATCGAGGTGGCTCCGGCGCTGGCCATCCACCGGATCACCGATCTGGCGCTGAAGGAATCGCCGGATATGGAGCCGGGAATCCTGTTCACCGAACGCCAGTTCGGCCTGCTGGAGCTGCACGCCGACGACATGGCCGATGTCGAGGTGGCGGGCCGTGCCATCCTCAAGGGGATCGGCGCCAAGCCCGAGGATCAGCTGGCGCCGACGATCCTCTACCATGACATCATCGAGGATCTGTCGGACCAGCATGCGATCATTCTGAACCGCTCGCGCGATGGCTCGATCCTTGTGCCAGGCGTGGCGCTGCTGATCTACGAGATGGCGCCGGCGCTGTTTGCCTGCGTCGCGGCGAACGAGGCCGAAAAGGCCGCGCCCAATGCCATAATCAACGATGTCCAGATGATGGGCGCGACGGGCCGGATTTTTATGTCCGGATCGGTCGAGGACATGCAGGTGGCGCGCGCCACGATCACCGCCTGTCTCGAAGGGATCAAGGGACGAAAGAAGTAGGACGACCCCGCCGGGCCATGGCCGAAAAGCGCCTCCAGAGCGCAAAGGTCACCGGCATCACCGACAACCAACAATCTCGGGAGGATTGACCATGACACTTTCAAGACGACAGTTTGCTGCCGGCGCCGGTGCGCTGCTGGGTGCGGGCAGCCTGATGGGCGCGCGCGGGGCCTATGCCGCGCGCGACAATGAGCTGAACATTCTTTGCTGGGAGGGCTACAATTCCGATCAGGTGCTGGGCCCCTATCGGGAACTGCACGCCGACGCCACGATCCGCGCAGAAAGCGGCACGTCGGACCCCGACATGATCAACAAGCTGCGCGCGGGCGAGGTGCGCGTGTGGGATCTGATCAACGTCAACCAGCCATGGGCGCGCAATCAGCTTTATCCCGAAGGCCTTATCAAGCCGATGGATAAGGACCGCTTCATGCCCTATTTCGACAAGATGCTGCCGGAATTTTCCGAGCCCTATCCGCTGGCCTTCGCGGAAAACGGCGACCTGCTGGGCATGCCGCAGCGCTACGGCCCGTTCTCCTTCGTGGTGAACACGGACAAGATCAGCCGCGAGACTGCCGAGGACGAGGGTTGGAATCTGTTCTTTGACGAAAAGATGAAGGGCCGCTACGGCGTCCTGACCTATGACAACTGGAACATCATCCACATGGCGATGGCCGCCGGCCTGAACCCGTTCCAGGCGATCGAGGGCGACGATCAGGCCAAGTTCAAATCGACCGCCGAGCAGGTTTTCGGCAATGCGCGCCTGCTGACCGACGATCTGGTGGCGATGAATACCGCGCTGATCAACGGCGAGATCGACGCCTATTTCACCGGCGGCGTCTATACCGCGTCGCCCGCGCGCTTCGACGGGCTGACCAATGTGCGCGCGATCACGCCCAATTCCGGCCCTGTCGATGGCAAGGGCGGCTGTGTCTGGGTCGAGTTGACTTCGGTAGTCAACAACCCCGATCCGACCAATCTGGCGCAGGACTTTCTCGAATTCGTGCAGACGCCCGAAATCTCCCATGCGGTCGCCTTTACCGAAGGCACCTACAACCCCGTCGCCCAGATGGGCAACGAGGAGGTCATGGCGCTTTTCACCGAGGACGAGCTGGACGCGATCCAGATGGACAGTCTGGCCGAGGATATGGCGAAATCCGCTGATTATCAGGTGGTCACGTCCTACCCCGCGCTGATCGACATCTACACGCAAGCGCGCCGCAGCTAGGCGGCGCGCAGGGTGGCGGCATGTCCGCCGCCCTGCACCCCAAACCCTCAGATCCGGAGCACACGATGCCTGCAAAACCCATTTTGCGCCTCAAAAACGTCCGCAAGGTTTTCGGGCGCTTCACGGCCCTGCATGGCATTGATCTGGACATCGAGGAGGGCGAATTTTTCACCATCGTCGGCCCGTCCGGCAGCGGCAAATCGACCATCATCCGCCTGCTGGTCGGCATGGACGAATTGACGGGCGGCGAGGTCTGGCTGCGCGACAAACGCATCGACCAGACCCCGGCCAACCTGCGCCCGACCTGCATGGTGTTCCAGTCACTGGCGCTGTTTCCGCATATGTCAGTGGGCCAGAACATCGAATTCCCGCTGAAACTGCGCAAGCTCGACCCTGCCAAGCGCAAGGCGCGCGCGCTGGAGCTGCTCAAGCTGCTGCACCTGCCGGAAAGCTACTACGACAAGCGCGTCACCGAATGTTCTGGCGGCGAACGGCAGCGCATCGCGCTGGCCCGCGCGCTGGCGTTCGATCCCGAGATCCTGTTTTTTGACGAGCCGCTGTCGGCACTGGATTACCGCCTGCGCAAGAGCCTTGAAAAAGAGCTGAAGGATCTGCACGCGCGCACCGGCAAGACATTCGTCTACATCACCCACAGCCTCGAAGAGGCGATGGTCATGTCCGACCGCATCGCCATCATGAAGGACGGCCGGTTCGAACAGATTTCGGACGCGGACGAAATCTATTCCAAACCCGTTTCCCGCTTTGTTGCTGAATTCATGGGCGAGGTGAACCTGTTTGACGTCACCGCCACGGCCGGCCGGATCGAGGGCACCGGGCTGACCGCCGCGCAGGGCGCCGCGACCGAAGAAGTGGCCGCCCGCGTCGCGGCCGCACGCGGCGCGACCCTGATGATCCGGCCTGAATATGTCCAATTCCTCAAAGATGGCGAGAGCGCTGATTTCGAGACGTCCGGCACGCTGCACGGTATCTATGCTCTGGGGTCGCGCATCCATTACGAGATCAAGACCGATGGCGGCCAAATCCTGACCGTCGAAAAGCTGCGCGAGGATCGCCATGACGGGCGCGAAGGCGATCCCGTTCGCCTCGGCTGGAGCGCGGCAAGCGCGCACGTCATCGCGGGGGCGGCAGCATGAGGCGGCTCGACAGCAAACTGGGCGCGCTGTCGTCACTGCCGATGCTGGCGGTTCTCGCGCTGGCCTTCATCGCGCCGCTGGGTCTGGTCGCGATCTTTTCCATCATGCCGGAAAAGGTCTTCAGCATCTTCAACATGCCCAATTTCGCGGCGTTCAAGACGATGGCCGAACAGGGCTATTACAAATCGCTGCTGTGGTCGCTGTTCATGGCCTTCGCCGCGACGACGATCCTGTTCGTGATCTGCTGGCCGCTGGCCTACGGCATGGCCAAGGTATTTAAACGCTTTGCACTGGTCGTCACCATCGCTGTAGTGATGAGCCTGTTTGTGTCCGAAAACATTCGCCTCTTTGGCTGGGTTCTGACCCTGATGAAGGGCGGGCTGTTCGAGGGCTATCTGCGGCACTGGACCGGGGTCGGGTTCGAAAGCCCGCTCTATAACGTTGGCATCATTATCTTCGGCATCGTCTATGTCTATCTGCCCTTCATGCTGTTTCCGCTGGCGCAAGGTATCTCCATGGTGCCCGAAGACGCGCGGCAGGCCGCACGCGATCTGGGCGCGACGCGCTGGCAGGTGCTGACGCAGATCGACCTGCCACTGGCCGCGCCGGGGATCATGGTGGGGTATCTTCTCACCTTCGTTCTGGCCGCCGGCGCGATGGCCGAGGCCAAGATACTGGGCGGGCGGGCAGTGATCGTGATCGCTGACGACATCCAGACGGCATTCACCTACGGCCAGAACTGGTCGCTGGGCGCGGCGCTGTCGATGGTGCTGATCGTGCTGATCGGAACACTGGCGATTTTCGGCATCGCCAAGATCGACCTCGACAAGATCATGGGCAGGGGCTGATATGGAAACATCCCGCACCACCCGCATCGTGCTGATGATCTACGGCATCGGCATCATAGCGTTCCTCTACCTGCCGCTTGTGTCGGTCGCCTTTGCGTCCGTGTCCAAGGCGCGCTACCTGACCTTTCCGATCCGGCGCTACTCCACCGGCTGGTTTACCGACGCGCTGGCCAGCAAGGAAGTGCATATGCTGGCAATGACATCGCTGAAAATAGCGGTGATCGTCACCATCCTGTCGATGATCATCGGCTTTTTCGGTGCGCTGGCCTTTGCCCGCTATCAATGGCGCTACCGCTCGCTGTTCCAGAAACTGGTCCTTCTGCCGATCTTTTTCCCCCAGACCGTGCTGGGGCTGGCGCTGCTGATGTGGTTCAATTCGCTGGGGATCATCCCGTCGTGGAAAACCGCCATCGTCGCGCATCTGGTCTGGATCGCGCCCATCGCCACGCTGATTGTTGCCATCCGCGCCTACAGTTTCGACCCCGCGCTGGAGGAGGCGGCTCGCGACATGGGCGCATCCACCCCCGTCATACTGCGCGAGATCACGCTGCCGCTGCTCATGCCCGGTATCGTTGCGGCGGGCCTGTTTGCGTTCCTGCTGAGCTGGGGAAATTTCCCGTTGTCACTGTTCACCACGGGCGCGGATTCGACGCTGCCCGAATGGCTCTATGCGAAAATGGTGTCGGGCTATTCGCCGCTGGTACCAACGCTGGGCATCCTGTCGGTGATCGGGTCGTTCCTGCTCATCATCGTCGCCTTTGCAGGGCTGGCGATCTACCGGGCGCTGCGCCCGCAAAACTGAATCCGGCATAAGGGAGGAAATCATGCTGACATCCATCAAGGGCAAAAGCGTCATCGTCACCGGTGGCTCCAAGGGTATCGGGCGCGGCATCGCGCAGGTTTTTGCGGCGCAGGGCGCCAAGGTCACGCTGATCGCCCGCGACGAGGCCGCGCTGAAGACAGCCGCCAGCGAGATGGGCGATAATGTCCGCTACGAGATTGCGGATGTGGGCGACTGGGACGCGATGAAGGCGGCCGTGGACAGCACGGCCAAGGCGCAGGGCGGTCTGGATATCATGTGCGCCAACGCGGGCTATTTCCCGCAAACCAAGATCGTCGACATGGACGTGGACGAGTGGGACAGCGTCATGGCCTGCAACCTGCGCTCGTCCTTTTTGGCGGTCAAGGCGTCGATCCCGTATTTCAAAAAGGCGGGCAAGGGCCGCGTGATCCTGACATCGTCCATCACCGGCGCCGTCACCGGATTCCCCGGCTGGTCGCACTACGGCGCGTCCAAGGCCGGGCAGCTCGGCTTTCTCAAGACGGCGGCGATGGAGTTGTCGCGCTACAACACCACCATCAACGCGGTAATGCCCGGCAACATCTACACCGAAGGGCTGCAAGGGTTGGGGCAGGAGTATCTGGATACGATGGCCGCCTCGATCCCGCTGAAACGCCTTGGCGCGGTCGAGGATATCGGCAACGCCGCGCTGTTTTTCGCATCCGACGAGGCGGGGTATATCACCGGCCAGCAGATCATCGTCGATGGCGGTCAGATCCTGCCTGAATCGCTCGAAGCGATCGAGGAAATCTGAACCTTTTCGGGGCCGCGCCTGTCTGCGGCCCCGCACACCACCACGACCACGACAAAGGGACAAACGATGGCTCAAACCGACATGCCGCTGGCAGACCTTCTGACGCTTCTGGACAGGCTCGCGCAGGAATCGCTGGCGCTGTGGGATATGCCCCCCAACGCACGCGCGCGGCTGATCAACGTGTCCGAAAACGCCACTTATCTGGTCGAAGCGGATGCGGGGTACAAAGCGGTCCTGCGCATCCACCGCGAACAGTATCACACCCGCCGCGCCATCGAATGCGAACTGGCGTGGATCGCAGCACTGAAAGAGGCGAACGCGGTTGTCACCCCGGACAGCTATACCGGCAAGAATGGCGAGGTCATTCAAAAAGCGCGCATCGACGGTCTGGACAATCCGCGCTTCATGGTCCTGTTCGAATTCGTCGAAGGTATGCAGCCGGATGAGGCCGGCGATCTGGAAGGTCCGTTCGAAGAACTGGGCGAGATTGCCGCGCGCACGCATGAACACTCCAAAGACTGGCAGCGCCCGGCAGGTTTCGAACGTCTGGTCTGGAACGTCGAGACGGTGTTCGGCGCGCACACGAACTGGGGCGACTGGCGCGATGCACCGAACGTCACGCCAGATGTGGCAAAGGTGCTGGAGGCCGTCGAAGCGCGTGTACGCGCTCGGCTGCATGCCTTTGGTGCAGGTGACAATCGCTATGGCCTGATCCATGCCGATATGCGGTTGGCCAACCTTCTGACTGGCCCGGATGGCACCCGACTGATCGACTTCGACGATTGCGGTTTCGGCTGGTTCCTCTACGATTTTGCCACCGGCGTCAGCTTTATGGAGGACGACCCACGCGTGCCCGCGCTCAAGACGGCGTGGGTGCGCGGATACGAAAAGGTGCGCCCGCTCAGCGACGCCGAAAAGGCTGAAATTGACACGTTCGTCATGTTGCGCCGCATGGCCCTGCTGGCATGGATCGGCAGTCATATCGAGGCACCCGAACCGCAGGCGATGGCGCCCGATTTCGCGCGGGTGACGGCCGATCTGGGGGCCAAGTGGCTGGCGAAAACACCCGCCCAAGGGTAAGGACTTTCGCGTTTTTCCGAATCCCCGAAAGCGGAAAAAGGCCTACGCCCACTCGGTCGTAGTGGGCGTCTTGCATCTGATCGGTGTTGGCAGACCGGTTGCGGTAACACATTTTGTTGGTCGCAATCAGGCTGATCGCGCAACCCAACCTTTTCGGAGTGCTTCGACACAGTGTTCAAGCCCTGCTGCCGCAATCAAAAAAATGGCGCCAGATCATAAGCTTGGATCCCGACTTAAGCAGTCGCCTCCGTGATCGTCGAAGAGATCGCCGTCATCATCGAGGAAATCAACGCGCAAGGATTATCCGTCGTGCTGGTCGAACAGAACGCGGAACTGGCGCTGGAACTGGCCGATTGCGCCTACGTCCTGGAAACCGGCAATTGCGCGATGGATGGCCCTGTCCATGTGCTAAAGTGCTGGGCGCTTTGCTGTTGATCCCGGACGCACCGCCACGCTAGTTTTTCCAAGTTTGACACTTGCTACCGATTTCCGGGGATTTCATCGAGAGCGTCAGGGCGTGCCGTTCCAGTGCGAGGATATCCTGAGCCGTTTGAATCCAAGTGAAGGTCTTGATTTGGCGTTGCGTTGCAGCAGGTGGTCGTAAACGGCCGGGTCTTCAGGTCGTTGACGCTGATGTAACTGCCGCGGCGGACACGCTTTGCGGTGATCTCGGCAAAAAACTGTTCGACCATGTCCTACCTGAACGCGCTGGTCGGCGTGAAATACAGTTTGAAGCGGGGTGTTTGTCCAGGCAAATTTTGACCGCAGGCGTTGTCGCGAGTGGCGTAGTTGTCGAGCACCAGATGCACCTTACGGGGCTCTCTCACCATCCGGTCGATGCGGCATAAGAAGCGCAGGAACTTTTTGGCGCGATCGCGTGGCAGGTATTCGCCAATGACCAGACCGGATTTCGCGTCGAGTGCTGCGAACTGCGTCGTCCTGCCGTTTCGCTTGCAATCGCGGGTAATCCTTGTCGGACCGCCGTTCATTGCCAGACGGTGGGCTTTGAGGGACGCAGATCACCCGTGAAACAATCATCGAGGAAGGTGAATTTAAGGGTTGAGCGGTTAATTCGGTTGGTTGGACAATCTTCATAGATATGTTGATTGAAATAATAATCGTTTTGCACAGATTCCGTTCATGCCCCAGAAGATCGAAGAGGGGCGGATCGACAATATCCGCACCTGCATCGGCTGCAACGTCTGCATCTCGCGTTGGGAGATCGGCGGTCCGCCGATGATCTGCACCCAGAACCCCATCGCAGGCGAGGAATACCGCCGCGGCTGGCATCCCGAAAAGTTCGAGAAAGCGAAATCGGACGACACCATGCTGATCGTCGGTGCCGGTCCGGCCGGCTCCGAGGCGGCGCGCATCCTGATGGAGCGGGGCTATCACCGCGACTACCGCGAGGTGCAGCTTGAGAAACTGGCCAAGAAGAACCGCGACAGCCAGTTGTCGCTGGGCAGCAAGAGACTGACCGCCGACGATGTCCTTAGCTACGGCGCCGAAAAGGTGATCATCGCCACCGGATCTTCGTGGAACACCGACGGCGTCAACTGCCTGA
>JBLWYG010000034.1:0-30250 GCA_048267045.1 Roseovarius sp.
GCGACGTGCTGTTCGAGATTGATTGGCAGGGGGCGCAGCAGATCCAGAACTCGGATCTGGGCAAGCACACGCTGTCGATTTTCATCCTGCCGCCATCGATTGTGGAACTGCGCCGACGTCTGGAATCGCGCGGTCAGGACAGCGCTGATGTAATCGCGAAACGCATGCAGAAAAGCTGGGATGAGATCAGCCACTGGGCCGAATACGATTATGTGCTGACCAATGACGATCTGGATGCAACGGACGGCAAGCTGAAACAGATCATTGCCGCCGCGCGCCTGCGCCGCATCCAGCAACCCGCCCTGACCGAACACGTACGCAACCTGCAAATGGAATTCGAGGACCGGACATGATCTACGCATTTGAAAACCATACGCCCGAAACGCCCGATGATGGCGATTTCTGGGTCGCGCCGGGTGCGCATGTGATCGGGCGCGTGGTGCTGGAGGGCGGCAGTTCCGTCTGGTTCGGCGCCACCTTGCGCGGGGACAATGAGGTGATCCGGATCGGCGCGGGCACGAATGTGCAGGAAAACTGTGTGATGCATACCGATATGGGCTATCCGCTGACCATCGGCGCGGGCTGCACGATCGGGCACAAGGCGATGCTGCACGGCTGCACCATCGGCGACAATTCCCTGATCGGTATGGGCGCAACCGTGCTGAACGGCGCGGTGATCGGGCGCAATTGCCTGATCGGGGCAGGGGCGCTGATCACAGAAGGCAAGCAGATCCCCGACGGATCGCTGGTCATGGGCGTGCCGGGCAAGGTGGTGCGCAATCTGGACGACGCCGCCATCGAGGGGCTGCGCAAAAGCGCACTGGGCTATCAGGACAAGATGCGCCGTTTCCGGGTCGGGCTGGCGCCGTTAGGGTAGCGGAATCGTCAGCGCGGCAGCAAATCATCCTCGCCGATCTGGGTGGCCAGCCACCCCCGGAACTTGCTGAGCGCCCCGTCGGCAGACTTGGAGTCGGGCCAGATGAGATGATAGGCGCCCGGACTGGGTGTCGGGCCACCCCAAACAACGGCCAGACGGCCCGCAGCGATGTCGCCCTCGGCCAGATATTCGGGCAACAGTGCCACGCCCAGCCCGTGCAGTGCCGCCTGCGTGATGGTCGAGAACTGGTCGTAGATCGTGCCGGTCACGCGCCCTGTCTCAACCCCTTGGGCGGCAAACCATGCCCGCCAGGCGCCGGGCCGCGTTTCAATGTGCATCAGGGGCATGTCCAGCAGGCTGGCCGCGCTGGCGGGCGCTTTGGCAACCAATAATTCCGGCGCGCAGACAGCGACGACGGCCTCGCCCCGCAGCCGCATCGACTGTGTTCCCGGCCAGTCCGCTTCGCCGAAATGTATGGCTGCATCAAAGGGTTCCGTGGCGAAGCTAAACGGCTTTATCCGCGTCGACAGGTTCAGCGTCACCTCGGGGTGGCTGCGCGCGAAATCCGGCAGGCGTGGCACCAGCCAACGCATCCCGAAAGTCGGCAGAATCGCCAGATTGAGCGCGCCGCCTGAGGGGTTGACGGTCAGTTTCACCGACGCCTGCGCAATCTGGTTCAATGCTGCGCGCACTTCGGCGGCATATTGCACGGCATCGGGCGTCAGGGCGATGCGCCGCCCGTCGCGGACGATCAAAGTCACGCCCAACTGCTCCTCCAGCGCCTGAATCTGCCGGCTGACTGCGCTTTGCGTCAAGGTCAGCGCCTCGGCGGCGGCGGTCGCGCTGCCCAGCCGGTCCAGCGCTTCGAGCGCACGCAATGACGCGATGGACGGCAGAAACCGGCGGGGCAGGGCCATGTATTCCGTTTCCTCATGTGTTCACGCGAAAGACTTGGTGTTCTTTTGGGTGCAAACGCCTTATATGGCAAGCAGAACGCATGATAAACTCATGGAAAGGTAGCATGATGAGCCTCGACACCCCCGCACTCAAAGCCAAAGATGCCCCGGATCTGGCAAGCTTCGACTGGAAGGATCCCTTCCGTCTGGACGACCAGTTGCAGGAAGAAGAGCGGATGATCGCCGAAAGCGCCCGCACGTTCGCGCAGGAAAAGCTGCAACAGCGGGTAATCAAGGATTATGCAACCGAGGCTGTCAGCCCCGAACTGTTCCCCGAAATGGGCGAAATGGGCCTGCTGGGCACCACGATCCCCGAGGAATACGGCGGCATCGGCAGCGGCTATGTCAGCTACGGTCTGGTGGCGCGCGAAATCGAGCGCGTTGACAGCGGCTATCGCTCGATGATGAGCGTGCAGTCATCCTTGGTCATGTACCCGATCTATGCCTACGGCACCGAAGAGCAGCGCCAGAAGTACCTGCCCAAGCTGGCAACGGGCGAGATGATCGGCTGCTTTGGCCTGACCGAGCCTGACGCGGGCAGCGACCCTGCCGGCATGAAGACCCGCGCCGAGAAGATTGACGGCGGCTACCGCCTGACCGGCGCCAAAATGTGGATATCCAACAGCCCCATCGCCGATGTTTTCATCGTCTGGGCCAAGTCGGACGCCCATGACGGCAAGATCAAGGGTTTCGTGTTGGATAAGGGCATGAAGGGCCTCAGCGCGCCCAAGATCGCTGGCAAGCAGTCCCTGCGTGCCTCTGTCACCGGCGAGATCGTGATGAAAGGTGTCGAGGTTGGCGAGGACGCGCTGCTGCCCAATGTCGAGGGCCTGAAAGGCCCGTTCGGCTGCCTGAACCGTGCGCGCTACGGCATCGCCTGGGGCGTCATGGGCGCGGCCGAATTTTGCTGGCACGCTGCGCTTCAGTATGGCCTTGACCGTCACCAGTTCCGCAAGCCGATCGCGCAAACTCAGCTGTTCCAGCTGAAGCTGGCGAACATGCAGACTGAAATCACGCTGGGCCTTCAGGCCGCTTTGCGCGTAGGTCGGCTGATGGACGAGGCCAACGCTGCGCCCGAGATGATCAGCATGATCAAACGCAACAACTGCGGCAAGGCGCTGGATATCGCGCGGATGTCGCGGGACATGCATGGCGGCAACGGTATTTCCGAGGAATACCAGGTCATTCGCCATATGGTGAACCTTGAGACGGTGAACACCTACGAGGGCACGCACGACGTTCACGCGCTGATCCTGGGACGGGCGCAGACAGGTCTGCAAGCGTTCTTCTGATACTTGAGATCGGCAATCAACGGCGCGCGGGCAGGGGGTATCCCAGCCCGCGCGTTTTTCGTTCTGCCGTAAATGAAAGAGCAGTCCCAACGGCCCGCGCCCCTTGGAATCCGCTTGAGTTTCGGTCAATGCTGGCCGAAATCATCCGCTAGATCGAAAGCTGGCCAAAGGAACCGCGTTACATGACTGAGACGGCAGACATCATCGTTATCGGCGGCGGCATCGCTGGTATTTCCGCAGCAGCCGAACTGGCGGCAGATGCGCGCGTGCTGGTTCTGGAGGCCGAGGCGCAGATGGGCTACCATTCCACTGGCCGCTCTGCCGCGATCTACATCCGAAACTATGGCAACGCAGTGTTGCGGGCGATCAACGCGCTGTCCGAGCCGACATTGGCCAATCCCGAGGGCATCAGCGATCACAGCCTGCTGGCACCGCGCGGCGAGCTTCTGATCGCCTCCGAAGACGAGATGCCGAAGCTTGAGGCCTATGCAGACGGCGCCACCGGGCTGGACCGCCTGACCGGCGCCGAATGTGCGGAAATCGTGCCGATCCTGCGGCCCGAGCCTATCACCGGCGCCATCTATGAGCGCAGCGCTCAAAGCATCGACGTCGATCGCATGCTGCAGGGGTACGCCCGGCTGCTGAAAGCGCGCGGCGGCCAGATCGTAACCGCTGCGCGCGTGTCGTCGATCAGCCGCCAGGACGGTGTTTGGCAGATCGACGTCGGCGGCAGGCATTACGCAGCGCCGACCGTGATCAACGCCGCCGGCGCTTGGGCCGATGAGGTTGCGGCGCTGGCTGGCGTGCGACGCGTTGGGCTGCAACCGATGCGCCGCTCCGCCGCGCTCTTGCGCCTCGGGGATGAATACGACGTCGAAAGCTGGCCACTGTTCGGCACGGTCGCCGAGACATGGTACGCCAAGCCGGACGCGGGAAAGCTGATGGTTTCCCCCGCAGACGAAGACCCGGTGGACCCGCACGATGCATGGGTGGACGACATGGTGCTGGCCGAAGGTCTGGACCGGTACGAGCAGGCGGTGACGGTGCCGGTAACGCGCGTCGACCACAGCTGGGCTGGCCTGCGCACATTTGCGCCTGATCGCACGCCGGTTGTCGGGTTTGCGCTGGATGCGGACGGATTTTTCTGGCTGGCCGGGCAGGGTGGCTACGGTGTCCAAACCGCACCCGCGTTGGCACAGACCGCCGCCGCATTGATCACGGGCCGCGCTCCCGCGCTGACGTCGGCGACCCTGGACGCCATGGCGCCTAATCGCTTTTTAACCAATTAAATCAATAACAAACTAGAGGAGTTCAGCTAAATGAGCGACATCACCCGTAGCCATACAGGCCCGCGCATGAGCCAGATCGTCAAACATAATGGCACGATCTATCTGGCCGGTCAGGTGGGCAATGCTGGCGACAGCGTCACGGACCAGACCAGGACCTGCCTCGCCAACATCGACAAACTGCTGGCCGAGGCCGGGTCGGACAAAACCCGGATCCTTCAGACAGTCATCTGGTTGGCCGACATGAAGGATTTTGCCGAAATGAACACCGTCTGGGACGCCTGGGTGCCCGAGGGCCACACGCCCGCACGGGCCGCAGGCGAGGCAAAGCTGGCGACACCTGAGTATCTGGTCGAGTTCATCGTTGTTGCCGCAGAAGCGTGATTATCGAAGCCCCGGCAAAGCGCCGGGGCTTTTATGTGTGTGATCAGGGCGCAGAAACACGCGGGTTTTGCTGAAAGCTCTGAAGTACGCATAATCAGTATTATGTCAACATATGGATCACTCTATATCCGCAGGCAGTTTTGGCAGACCCGCTTGAGCCGCATCGCGGCTCAGTCGATCAGCACCAGCGACAGCGCCGGGAAATAGCACAGCGCCAGTAGCACCAGCACAACGGCAAGCAGGAATGGCCAGAGCGCGGCGAAAATCGCCGTCGGCTTCGCGTCGCTCATGGACGCTGCAATGTAAAGGCCGACACCCACCGGCGGTGTCAGAAGACCAAGCGCCAGATTGATGCTGATAACAACGCCGAATTGAAACGCGCTGATGCCATAATCGCCCGTCGCAATCGGCAACAGGATCGGCGTCACCAATATCAACGCCGCGATCCCGTCGATCAGCATGCCCACAAGCAGCAGCGCGCCCATCACTATCAGCAGGAACACGAACGGATCAGACGTCAGCGACGTGACCAGCGCTGCCAGCGTTTGTGGAATCGCCTCATAGATCACGACCCAGCCGAACACGTTGGCGGCGGCGACCATGAAAATCACCATCGACGCGTTCTGCGCGGTGCGTCGAAACAGCGCATACAGATGCGATGGCTGCAATTCGCCGTAGATCAGCCAGCCCAGCAGGAACGCGATCAGCGATGCGACGGCGGCGCTTTCGGTCGGCGTGGCGATGCCCAGAACGATGCCGCCGATGATCGCCACCGGGATCAGCGCAGCCGGTAGTGCGGCCAAGATTGCGCGGGCCGCGTCTGCGGCGCTCATCCATTCGCCCTTGGGAAACCGGTTGGCCAGACCGATCAGAGTGACGACAATAAAAAAGCCGGCGGCCATCATCAGCCCCGGAATGATGCCCGCCAAAAACATGTCGCCAATCGGGATTTGCGCCAGGACACCGTAGATCACGAACAGCATCGAGGGTGGAATGACCGGTGCCAGAAGCCCCCCTGCCGCCGTGGTGGCAGCGGCAAAACCGCGGTCATAACCCTCCTTTTCCATCGCCGGGACCATCGCGCGGCTCATCACCGCAATCTGGCTGACGGCAGATCCGATGATCGCCGCCATGAACATATTGGCCAGCAGGTTGATCCAGACCAGCCCCCCGCGAAAGCCGCCGACCAGCACGCGCGCGGCGTTGACCAGACGCTTGGTCATGCCGCCCTCATTCATCAACTCGCCCGTCAGCATGAACAGCGGGATCGCCAGCAGGCCATAGTTCTCAGTGCCCGCGAACATCTGCTGCGCAAAACTGTCGAACAGCACCGAATTGTCCGACTGCCAGATATAGCTGAGCGCGGTCATCGCCAATACAATGGAAATTGGCACTGCGCCGAACAGCAGCAATAGGAAAAGTGCGGCGGTCATGCCTCCGCCACCTTGGCGTCCCATGGCCGGGTCAGGTTTGCCAGCGCATGCAGCGTCAGGCCAATGGCAAAGATCGGCATGACCAGCCACAGCCAGAATTTGCGGACGCCCAAGGTCAGCGTCGGCTCGGCATAGATGAAATTGAACGTCTCGCCCTGAAACGCCATGGTGTCAAAGCCCGCGCGCAGCAGGTCAAGCGGCAGGAACCAGCGCCAGCAGAGCCACAGCATCAGCGCGGCAAAGATCAGCACCAGCCCGTCAACCGCGCGCTGCGCTATGTGTGCCGCGCCTTCGGGCAGCATGTCGGTGAGCAGCGTCACACTGACGGAGTGACCGAAATGCACGGCGGCGGAGGCGGCCAGAAAGCTCATCCAGGTCATCGACATGATCGCCGCCTCGTCCACCCAGAAGATCGACGCGCTCATCGCGCGGGTGATCACGTTCAGTAGCACCAGAGCGGTGATCGCCACGGCCAGCGCGGCGGCTGCGGCCATCTCGATACGCGCCCAAGCCTCTGAAATCCGATGCAGCACCCCTGCCCCCGCAATGCAATCTGGCCGCCCGGTCAAAGGGCGGCCAGCATCCAGAACCGTATTACCCTACTCGGCCGTGTCAGCCGCAACGTCGCGCATCTCGCCGAGAACGGCGGATTGCGCAGACCAGATATTGTCCCATTCTGCCGGGACGTCCCCAAAGAATTCGGGGCTCACTTCAAGGAACGCCGTGCCGGTGCCGCGCACCTGTTCCAGCCATTCGCGGTCCTTGACGATGTAGGTCGCGATACATTCATCCAGGCGCTTTTTCATCAACTCGGAGACGATGGCGCGGTCCTCCTCGGACATTTCTTTCCAGACCTTGGCGGACACAAGGCCAACCATCGGGAACATCATGTGGTTCGAGACGATGACCATATCGGCCTGCTCGTAGTATTTCAGCTTCCAGATCGGCTCGGCGTCCATGTCGATGGCGTTGACCTGTCCATTGGCCAGCGCGTCATAGACGGCGGGCAGCGGCATAGGCGTCGGGGCCGCGCCCAGCAGGTTGTAGAAATCGAGGATTGGCTTGAACGGCGTGATGCGCAGTTTCTTGCCCTTCAGATCGGCGGCGCTGGTGACCTCGCCCCTGGTTGCGATCTGCCGCAGCCCGGCCATGCCATAGCCGATGCCGACGACGCCTGCCTTGCCCGGTAGATCGTTCAACATCCGTGCGGCCAGATCCGAGTGCAGGATGCGGCCCGCGTGATCCAGATCCTTGGCAAGAAACGGCGCGTAGAAGGCGCCGAAATCGGGCACGCGGTTCGACACTTCGGCCACGGTCAGAAACGCCATGTCCAGCGCGCCGGTTTGCAACTGCTGCATCATTTCCGCCTCGTTGCCCAATTGCTGGGCTGGGAAAATCGTGACGGAATGCGCGCCATCCGTCGCCTCGGCCAGATCGGCGGCAAAGCTTTCCGCGGCTCCGGTCCAGATATGCTGCGGCGGCGTGATGAGGCCAAGCCGGAAATCCTTGGCAGTGGCCGCATTGGTCAGCAGCATTGTCGCGGCCGCAATGGCGACGGGCAGTTTTTTCAGGCAAATCATTCTCAAAGGGGTCTCCTCCCACATGTCATTTCACGCCGCTCTTGCGGGGCGTCTGGGGCTGTTCTTAAACAGCGCGCAGGCAGGTCACAACGTATTTTCAGCGCGCGCCCTGCCCCGCATCACCCGCCAGTGAACAGATCGCCAAAACGCGCGCGCAGGATATTCTTTTGCACCTTGCCCATCGTGTTGCGGGGCAATTCGTCCAGAACGATCAGCTTGCGCGGGTGTTTGAACCGCGCCAGCGCCCCGGCGGCAGCGGCCATGATCGCCTCTTCGTCGGGTGTCCTGCCCGGCTCGGCCACCAGAACGCCCACCACGGTTTCGCCGAAATCGGGATGCGGCACGCCGATGACGGCGCTTTCCAATACACCGGGCTGCTCATCGAGGATCAGCTCGATCTCCTTGGGGTAGATGTTGTAGCCGCCCGAGATGATCAGATCCTTGCCGCGCCCGACGATCTGCACATAGCCGCGGTCGTCGATCAGCCCCAGATCGCCGGTAATGAAAAAGCCATCCGCGCGCAGTTCCTCCGCCGTCTTTTCCGGCATCTGCCAATAGCCCTGAAACACGTTCGGCCCGCGTACCTCGATCTGGCCGACCTCGCCTTGCGGTAATTCGGCGCCCGTTTCGGGGTCGCAGACCTTCAGTTCGACCCCCGGCAATGGAAATCCGACCGTGCCGGCGCGGCGGTCGCCGTCATAGGGGTTTGACGTGTTCATGTTCGTTTCGGTCATGCCGTAGCGTTCCAGTATGGCGTGGCCGGTGCGCGCGCGGAAACGGTCGTGCGTTTCCGCCAGCAGCGGCGCACTGCCCGATGTGAACAGCCGCATGTGTTGCGTCGCCGCCACATCAAAGCGTGGATCATCCAGCAGGCGCGTGTAGAAGGTCGGCACACCCATCATCGTCGTCGCGCGCGGCAGATGCGCCAGCACGGCATCCACGTCGAATTTCGGCAGGAAAATCATCGTGCCACCCGTCGCCAGCGACACATTGGTCGCCACGAACAGCCCATGCGTGTGAAAGATCGGCAGGCAGTGCAGCAGCACGTCGCGGCTCGTAAAGCGCCACTCGCGCACCAGCACCTCGGCGTTGCTCAGCAGGTTTTCCTGGCTCAGCATCGCCCCCTTGGAGCGGCCCGTCGTGCCGGAGGTATAGAGCAGCGCGGCCAGATCGTCGCCGCCGCGGTCCGCCGTGGGAAAGCTGTCGCTCTGCCCGCCCGCACCGTCCATCAGGCTGCCCGAGCCATCCGGGTCCAGCGTGGCCAGTTGCGCGCCCAGATCTGCTGCGACAGGGGTCAGGCTATCCAAGGCGGCGCTATCGCACACGATCAGCGCGGCGCCGGAATTCTCAACGAAATAGGTGACTTCGCTGGCGGTGTAGGCGGTATTCAGCGGCAGGAACACCACACCGGCCTGCACGCAGGCGGCATAGAGCGCCAGTGCCTCAGGCGATTTTTCAACCTGCGCAGCCAGTCTGTCACCGGCTTTCAGACCCAAGGCGGTCAGATGCCCTGCAATTCGCGCGGCCTGCGCCAGAAACGCCGCATAGCTGATCTCGCCGCCATCCGGCAGGATCAGGAACGGCGCCGAATTGCCCGCATGGCGCCCGAAAAGCGTGTCATAGAGGGGGTTCGCCATGTCTCAGGTTCCTTTCAGTGTGATCTGGTCAGCATGGTCTGGGCGGAGGCGGCCAGCGATCTGACGGCAGGCGACGCGGCTACCGTGCCATCCGTGGCAAAGGCCTCGTGCCGCTGGGCGGTCCGGCGCAGGTCGTAGAGGTAGTTCACCATCATCCCGCCCGACCCCGCGCGCCCCTTCGGCGACATATCAGCGTCGCTGTGCAAGGCGTGGACGATGGCACCGTTGCCCAGATGGAACCGCGCCACCGGATCACGCGGCAGGCCATTTGGCCGTTTGACATTCAGCAGATAATGCGCGGCAAGCGCGGGCAGATCGCCCTGCCAGGCTGTGACGCCCGCCTCGCGTATCCACTCCACCAGGCCGGGAATGGGCGACAGAGTGACAAAGCGCGCGAGGCCGGGCAGCTCGGAGGCCAGATCCCCGGCCACCTGCTTGATCAGCGAATTGCCAAAGGAAATTCCGGCCAGCCCGGTCTGGCAATTCGATATGGAATAGAACACGGCCGTATCGGCAGCCCCCGGCTCCAGCGCGTCCCGGCCTTCGGCCAGCAGCGGCTGCACCGCGCCCGGTATACCGCGCGTCAGCGCCACCTCGACAAAGATCAGCGGCTCGTCCGGCATGGCCGGGTGAAAAAACGCGAAACAGCGCCGGTCCTCGGGCTGCACGCGGCGGCGCAGGTCATCCCAGCTGTCGATGGCGTGGACGGCCTCGTAGGCGATAATCTTTTCCAGGATATCCGCCGGGGTCTGCCAAGTGATGCGGCGCAGAACCAGAAATCCGCGATTGAACCATGATCTGAACAGATGGCAGAAATCCAGATCCAGCGCCTCCAGTTCCGGCATGCCGCGCCCCAGACGCAGCAGATCGGCGCGCATCGCCACCAGCGCGCCGGTGGCACCCTCGATCTGGTTGAGGCGGCGGATCAGTTCCTGGCGAAGCGGCTCGCTGGCGGACAGGTAGGCGCGGTAGCTGGCGCGCCACGGCGCCATCTCGTAGGTATTCAACGCGCGGCGGGTGGCGGCGGGGTCGACATTCATGCGCTCGGCCAGGTGACGGAAGAACGCCAGCTTGGCCGCGTCATCCATTGCCTTGAACCGCGCCAGCACTTGCTCGGCCAGCAAATGGCCCGATGTCTCGCCATGGGTGGTGATCAGCGCATCGGCCAGTTCGTCCACCGGGCGGTGGCTCCAGTCGCCCTGGCGCGCTCCGCCCAGCCCCCTTTCGAGCACGGCGGTCAGCAGATCGGAGAGGACCGTCATACGGCCGTTCCCATGATGTAATCGGGCAGCCATGTGGCAAGACCCGGAAAGATGCACAGAAGGATGATCGCCAACACCATGCAACCCACAAAAGGCAGCGATCCTGTCAGGATCGTCCGCAGCGAGATGTCGGGCGCGATGCCGTTGATGACGTAGAGGTTCAGGCCGACGGGCGGACTGATCAGACCGATCTCCATGTTGATCGTCAGCACCACGGCGAACCAGATCGCATCGAACCCCGCGACGCTGATGATCGGCATCAGGATGGGCGCTGCCATCAGGATCACCGCGACGGGTGGCAGGAAGAACCCGGCCACCAGCAGGAATACGTTGATCGCCCCCATCAGCACCCAGCGGTTGACGTCCAGTGTGCCGATCCATTCTGCGATGCTTTGCGTGATGAACAGGCTGCTGAGCATGTAGGAAAACACGCCCGCCGCCGCGATGATGAAGAGGATCATCACCGATTCCCTCGTGCTGTCGCGCAGGATCATCCAGAGGCCCGCCGGGCTCCAGAGCTTGTAGATCAGCATGGCGATCACGACGCAGAGAAGCGCACCGACCGCCGCCGTCTCGGACGGGGTCGCGATCCCGCCATACATGGCATACAGCACGCCGAGGATGATGATCAGAAACGGGATCACGCGCGGCAGGATCTCGAATTTCTGCCTCCACGTATAGCTGCCCGCCGTCAGCACCTGCGCATTGCCCGATTTCCACGTGGAATAGAGTGACCACGCCATGAACAGAACGACCAGCAGCAGGCCAGGGATCACACCGGCGAGGAAGAGCCGCCCGATGGAGGTCTCGGTCGCAATGCCATAGACGATCATTGTCACCGAGGGCGGGATCAGAATGCCCAGCGTGCCGCCCGCCGCGATGCTGCCCGCCGCGACGCCGTCCGGATAGCCGCGCTTGCGCATTTCGGGGATGCCCATCTTGCCGATTGCCGCGCAGGTCGCGGGGCTGGACCCGGACATGGCTGCGAACAGTGCGCAGGCGCCAAGGTTCGAGATGACCAGACCGCCGGGAATACGCGTAAGCCAGCGCTCCAGTGCCTCGTAAAGGTCCGCGCCCGCCCGCGTCGACGCAATGGATGCGCCCATGATAATGAACATCGGGATGCTGAGCAGCGCGAAACTGTCGAGCTTGCCGAAGAATATCTCGGGCATCAGTTCAAGCGAACGCATTCCGTCGAACACAACCAGAAAACCGCCCGACACGATCAGCAGCCCCAGCGCCACCGACACGCCGGAAAACAGCACGGCGATCGTGCACAATGCGACCAGCCCCCCCAGAACCAGCGGATCCATCAGCTATTCTCCAATCCAAATGGGGCGTCGATCCGCAGGATCAGGGCAACAAGATCAGCGATCAGTTGCAACAGCAAGAGGCCAAATCCGATGGGCAGTGACATGTAGGGAATCCACAGCCGCACACCCCAGATCGTGTCAGAGCGCCAGCCGCGCTCCCACGCGTAATGCCAGTATTCAAATCCGTACCACAGCATGACAGCGACAACCGCCGCGCTGATGCCAAGCGTGAAACAAGCCATAACGAACCGCGCACGGGGTGGCAGCGCAATCGGGATCAGATCGACATTCACATGCCCGCGCAAGCGCTGCACATAGGGCAGCCCCATCAGCGTCGCGGCGATCATCAGATAGACGACCATTTCCGTCTGCCAGATCGTGGACTGGTTCAGAACCGCCCGCACAAAGATCATCTGACAGGTGATCCCCACCGCAACGACGATCATCGCAGCCGATATCCAACCGGCGAGGGTGGAAATCGCGGCGACCACCTTGAGAAAGGGGTTACCACCTGTTTTGCCGACGCGATGCGTCACTTGTCCGGCCATGTCGGTTCCTTGAATTACGGATATCAGAGGGTCGGGATCCAGCGCATTGGCCATTCCGCGATCGGTGCGGGATGTATCTGCATGAAGGGCGGGGCGGCCAATACCGCCCCTGCCCCGCGCCGATCACTCGACCGCCAGCGCCATGTCCAGCAACTCCTGCCCGTTAGGCACGTTCTCGACAAAGTTCTTGTAGGACGTTTCCTTGGCGATCTCGCGCCATGCGTCAAAATCCTCTTGCGTCATGGTCGCGATCTCGACCCCCGCATCGCTGAAAACCTGAACCGAATCCGCGTCCTCTTTCTTGGCCTCTTCCAGATAGAACGCCTCGGCCTTTGCCGCACCATCGCGCAGCGCTTGCTGCTGCTCGGGCGTCAGGCTTTCGAATTTGGATTTGTTCATCAAAAGCGGCTGATACATGAACCACAGCGCAACCTCGCCGGCGGGGGTGTAGCAGGCAACCTGTTCGTAGATCCGGTAGCTGACGAAGGACGATGACGATGTGTTCGCAGCATTCAGGACGCCGGTCTGCATCGCGTTGTAAATGTCCGCGCTGGACATCGACGCGATAGAGGCACCCGCCCCCGCCAGCATCTGCTCGAACGCCTTGCCGGCGGCGCGCATCTGCAAGCCGTCGACGTCGGCGGGCTTGGTGATGCATGTGTCCTTGCCTGCAAACCCGCCGGCCAGATAACCATGCACCAGCACCATGACGTCATCCTCGGCCATCTTCGCCTCGATCGCCTCCATGAAGGGGCTGTCGTTCAGGCGCGCGGCATGGTCGTGGTTTTTCACCAGACCCGGCATCAGCGTGAGGTTGAACGCGGGCTGCTGACCACCCGCGTAGGACAGCGGGAAAACAGTCATGTCGAGCTGGCCCCGGCTGAGCGGTTTATACTGCTCGCGCGGCTTGAACAGCGACTTTGAGCCGAAGATCTTGATTTCCAGATCCACATCGGCTGCGGCGACCTCGTCCGCAACGATCTGCGCGACCTTGTGGCGCACGTCATTGTTGGACCATTGGTGCGACAGGCGCAGTTCGGTCGCGGACGCGGCGGCGCCCATCGCGATAAGGGCTGAGGCTGCAACAGCCGCCTTGAGCATGGATTTCATGTCGTATCCTCCCAGGATGTTTCAGGGTCCGGTTGGCCCGGATCGTGCGTCGCAGGGTGGCGCGAGGGTTTTTTCGAGTCAATCATTTTTGTATACAAAAAATCCATCTTTGCATGCGCGATCTCCCTACCTATAGTCTGATCATGGAAAAGCGTCGCGCCGATTTGATTGCCGAAGGGATAGAAGAGCTGATCTTCGGCGGCACGTTTGCCGATGGCGACAGGCTGGACGAACATGCGCTCGCCACCCGTTTCGGCGTGTCGCGCACGCCGATCCGCGAAGCGCTGCAAAAGCTGACCTTGTCGGGACTGGTCACGCAGATCCCCCATCGCGGCGCCTTTGTGCACCAACCCGGCCCTGTCGAACTGGTTGAGATGTTCGAGGTCATGGCCGAACTTGAAGCCGCTGCCGGGCGTCTCGCCGCGCTGCGCATCAGTGACGCGGCACTCGATGATCTGCGCACAGCGAATGCGGCGTGCATGGCCGCTGTCGCAGCGCAGGATGCCAGCACCTATTACCTTGATAACGAACGCTTTCATCAGATCATCTATGCCCAGTCCGGCAATAGCTTTCTGCAGGCCGAGGCGCTGCGCCTGCATCGCCGCCTGCGCCCGTTTCGCCGCCAACAGTTGCGCCTGCGAGGCCGCCTGGCACAGTCCATGGCCGAGCATGAGGGCATCGTCACCGCCCTGGAGGGCGGCGATGGGAACGGCGCAGCAGATCTGCTGCGCGCCCATGTCGCCGTTCAAGGTGAAAAATTTCACCACCTGATGTCCAGCCTCAGACCTGCGGCCGAATAAAGTGGTCCTCGACAGAATCCATAGCACCGGTCTAGAAGCGATGCCAAAGGAGCCACCGACATGACCTCGATCCTGATCCTGAACGGGCCGAACCTGAACCTGCTGGGCACGCGCCAGCCCGAGGTCTATGGCCACACAACCCTGGCCGATATCGAGGCTCTGTGCCGCGCCCATGGCGCGTCACGCGGCGCCGATGTCGCGTTCATGCAAAGCAACAGCGAAGGCGCGATGATCGACGCCATCCACGATGCAAAGGGCGTACACGGCGGCATCGTGTTGAATGCAGGCGCCTATACACACACGTCGATCGCACTGATGGATGCGATTTCGTCCGTTGAGTTGCCAGTGGTCGAATTGCATCTGTCCAACGTGCACGCCCGCGAGGAATTTCGCCATGTCAGCTATATCGCCCGCGTGGCGCTGGGGGTGATCTGCGGCTTTGGCGCGGCAGGCTACCCGCTGGCGATGGACGCGCTGCTCGCGCATCTGGCGCAGGAGGGGTGAACGCCGCATTGCGGATCAACCCGCCCCAGGCGCGAGGCGCTGCGCGGCTGCTCGGCGCCCTTGCTTTTGCCGCCTGACTACCGGATCACGTGCACTGCGCATTTGGCATGCCGAACGACATATCCAGCCGTGCTGCCTAAAAAGTAGTCTTGCAGGCCCGGACGATGCGACTTGATGACTATCAAATCCACGGCATTAGCGTTGGCATAATCAATGATCGCACGACCCGAATGGCCGGTGATGATCTTGCCTGTCGCATTCGGAATGCCCTGCAGCAGGCTGTCCATTTGCTGCTGCAACTCGGCTTTGACGGTTTCGGACGTGTTTTCCGGGATGTAGGCCAGAGCGTAGGCTGGCAGTTTCTCGATTGCATGCAGCAGTGTGATTTTTGTGTCCGGCCCGGCAAAAATGCCGGCGCACTGAAGCCCTTTTGAGTGGTCCCGCTCGTCGTCAAAAACGATAGGGATGAGAATGTTGTTATACATGAAATATCTCCCTGACATGGATTGACCCTAGATAGATCGCTCGCGCGCTCAGAGCATTAACTCACATCAATTCCGCCATTCCATTCGGATGCGGTGCCGGAAACAGGTTTGCGTATGTGGACGAACCAGTCATCCTGGCTGCGTTTACCGGGCAAAACTTCCCATGGAACGAAAAAGAGCGAGCCGTCCGGCCCGCTCTTCTTACATTTGAAATCGGCTGATAATCAGCCCTTGGCGGTTCTGGCGACCTCGGCGGCGAAGTCTTCCTTCTCCACTTCGATGCCTTCGCCCACTTCCAGACGCACATAGCCGGTGATCTGAACGCCGGCCTCTTTGGCGGCTGCCTCGACCGTCAAGTCGGGGTTCATCACGAACGCCTGACCCATCAGCGTGGATTCGGCCATGAACTTCTTCATGCGGCCCTCGATCATCTTTTCAATGACCTGCTCGGGCTTGCCGCTTTCACGGGCGATGTCCATCTGGACCTGCTTTTCTTTCTCGACAACCGCTGTGTCCAGCTCGGCCTCGTTCAGCGCAGCCGGGTTCGTCGCGGCGATGTGCATGGCGATCTGGCGGCCGAACGCCTCGTCACCGGTCAGCGCGACCAGCACGCCGATCTTGCCCATGCCATCGGTGGCGGCGTTGTGGACGTAGGACACGACAGTGTCACCGGACACTGACGCCATGCGGCGCAGGCCCATGTTCTCGCCGATGGTGGCGATCTTGGCGGTGATCGTCTCTTCGACGCTCTTGCCGCCCATGTCGGCTGCTTTCAACGCCTCAAGGTCCGCGACCTTGACGGCTGCATCCGCAATGGATGCGACCATGGCCTGAAAATCGCTGTTCTTCGCGACGAAATCGGTTTCCGAGTTGATCTCGACGGCAACGCCGCGGCCATTCTCGACCTTGACGGCAACAAGGCCCTCAGCCGCGGTGCGGCCCGACTTCTTGGCGGCCTTGGCCAGACCCTTGGTGCGCAGCCAGTCAACCGCCGCTTCCATGTCGCCATCCGTTTCGGTCAACGCTTTTTTGGCGTCCATCATGCCTGCGCCCGTCGTGTCGCGCAGTTCCTTTACCATTGCAGCTGTGATCGCCATTTGGCTCTCCTAATATTAGCGGTATGGCCCGGCGGTCAGTGCCGCCGGGCACGTGTCAGATGCGGCTCGTGGCACGGATCAGCTGTTCTGACCAGCCTTTGCGGCCATGTCCGAGATCTCTTCGCTCGACTTGATGTCCAGCGGCGCATCCTTTGTCGCCTTGTCGTCATGAACAGCCTCGTGGCTGATGTCGCCGGTCTCGACGCCTGTCGATTCGGGCTGGGCTGCCTCTTCGACGGGGGCTTCCTCCATCTCGCCGATGTCGATGCCTGCCGCACCCATCTGGGCCGTCATGCCGTCCAGCGCCGCACGGCTGACCAGATCGCAGTAAAGCGCGATGGCGCGGGCCGCGTCGTCGTTGCCGGGGATGATGTAGTCGATCCCGTCGGGCGAGCAGTTGGTGTCGACGATGGCGACGACCGGAATGCCCAGCTTGTTCGCCTCGGCGATGGCCAGCTGCTCTTTCTTCACGTCGATGACGAACAGCAGATCGGGAACGCCGCCCATTTCGCGGATACCGCCCAGCGACGCCTGCAGCTTGCCCTGGTCACGCTCCATGCCCAGACGCTCTTTCTTGGTCAGGCCTTCGGCGCCGGACTCCAGCGCTTCGTCAATCTCCTTCAGGCGGTGGATCGACTTGGACACGGTCTGCCAGTTGGTCAGCGTGCCGCCCAGCCAGCGGTGGTTCATGTAATACTGCGCGCATTTTTCGGCGGCTTCGGCGATGGGCGCGGCGGCCTGACGCTTGGTGCCGACGAACAGAACGCGGCCGTTCTTGGCCACTGTCTCGCGCACGACGTTCAGCGCGGCGTCCAGCATCGGGACGGTCTGCGTCAGGTCCATGATATGAATGCCGTTGCGCGCACCATAGATGAACTCGCCCATGCGGGGGTTCCAGCGCTGCGTCTGGTGGCCGAAGTGAACGCCAGCTTCCAGCAGCTGACGCAAAGTGAACTCGGGAAGAGCCATTTGGTGTTCCTTTTCCGGTTTTCGCCTCGGCACGGGATGAGAGGCGTTTTGCCTCAACCGGTGGACTGCCGGGGATGTCTCCCCCGGACGGCCCGCCCGTGCCTGCGGATTTCTAGTGAGTGGGCCTATAGACCGTGCAGCCCCTGTGCGCAAGGGGCCTTGCACCGCGAGCGTCCTGTCGTCACCATCGTGCGCAACAAAGGGAGCGCCGCGCATGAGCGACATGAACTGGTCCGCCGAGGCGGCGACCGCGAAGGCCGAAGGCGCGCCGCTGGTGGCGCTGGAAAGCACCATCATCACCCACGGCATGCCCTACCCCGAAAACCTGCGCACCGCCATTGCAACCCAGGAAGAGGTGCGCCGCGCCGGCGCCGTTCCTGCCACCATTGCCGTGCTGGAGGGGCGGCTGCATATCGGGCTGGAGATCGCGCAACTGGAGCGGCTCGCCGCCCTGCCTGCCCCAATGAAGCTGAGCCGCGCCGATCTGGCCGTGGCGATGGCAACGGGCTCCAGCGGCGGCACGACCGTCGCGGCCACCATGATCGCCGCCGCGCGCGCCGGCATCGAAGTCTTCGCCACAGGGGGCATCGGCGGCGTGCATCTGGGAGCCGAGCACAGCTGGGACGTCTCAGCCGATCTGCACGAACTGGCGCAAAGCCGCGTCACGGTGGTCTGCGCCGGGCCGAAGGCCATCCTGGACCTGCCCAAAACACTGGAAGTGCTGGAGACGCTGGGCGTGCCGGTCATCGCCTACGGCCAAGATGCGCTGCCGGCCTTCTGGTCGCCGGCCTCGCCCTTTGCGGCGCCCCTGCGCATCGACAGCGCAGGCGACATCGCCGCCGCCCACCGCGCGCGCGCCGCGCTGAACCTGCCGGGCGGCCAGTTGATCTGCAATCCGGCGCCGCCGCAGGACGGTATTCCCTACGGCGAACTTGCCCCCCTCATCACCGCCGCAGCGGCCGAGGCAGGAGCGGCCGGCATCGCCGCCAAGGATGTCACGCCCTATCTGCTCAGCCGCCTGAACACCGCGACCTCCGGGCGCACATTGGCAGCAAACACCGCGCTGATCCGTGCAAACGCAGCGCTCGCCTCTGCAATCGCGCGCGCCTTGCAAGACGCGCCTTTGCCCCTCATCTAAATGCACGACATCGCGTGCGGGAACCATTGCCGCCCGCAGGCTTTGTCCCTACACATTGCCGCAGCATGATCCGGGGCCGATCACACACATGACCACTCCTTTCGACGAAGAACCCATCCCGCCGCACCGTACCGGCCTCTTTGCACGGCTGCGGGCCAGCTTCCTTACCGGCCTCGTTGTGATCGCGCCAGTGGCGCTGACCGTCTGGCTGATCTGGACAATGATCGGTTGGGTCGACGGCCTCGTGCTGCCGCTGATTCCCTACGATCTGACCCCGGCGCATTACATCGGCATCAACCTGCGCGGTGTCGGCGTTGTCGTCTTCCTTGTCTTTACCATCCTTGTCGGCTGGGTCGCCAAGGGTCTGATCGGGCGTACGCTGATCCGCTTCGGTGAAAATCTGGTTAATCGTATGCCGGTCGTCCGCTCGATCTATTCGGGGGTCAAGCAGATCGCCGAGACGATCTTTGCCCAGAGCGAACGCAGCTTCGAGACCGCCTGCCTGATCCAGTATCCACGCAAGGGGATATGGGCCATCGGCTTTATTTCGACGATGGCCAAGGGCGAGATCGCCGGCAAGGCGGAAACGGGCGGCGCATTGGTCAGCGTGTTCCTGCCCACCACGCCGAACCCGACATCGGGGTTTTTGCTGTTCCTGCCCAAGGAGGACGTGATCGAGCTGGACATGTCGGTCGAAGACGCGGCGAAACTGGTGATTTCGGCCGGGCTGGTCTATCCCAATCAGACCCGTCCCGAGGATCTGCCCATCAAGCCCGCCAGTCCCACCGATCAAGCCTGACGCGGGGCGCTTCAACCGAACATCTCGCCCAGATCGGCGCTGCCGCGCACCCCCAGGTCATCCCAATGCGCGGCCAGAAACCGATCTGCCGCGATGCGCCCGGCCTCCTTAAGTCGGTTCAGCAGATAGGGATTCGGCACCATTTTGGTGATCACCGACAATTCCGCCATCAGCCGGTCATCCGCGATCATGTGAACGTGCAGCCGTTTCATCGCGCCCTCAGGCACGGTGCCGTCGTCCAGCAGACGCTGGACGAAATTGATCGCACGCAGTTCTCGCAACAGCGACGAGTTGAAGCTGATCTCGTTGACCCGGTTCTCGATCTCCTGCACGGAGCGCGGCAGATCCGGGCGTTCCAGCGGGTTGATGTTGACGATCACGACGTCGCTCGGCAGTTCCGCCTCGAACAGCGGGAACAGCGCGGGATTGCCGGTGTATCCTCCGTCCCAATATGCCTCGCCGTCGATCTCGATCGCTTGGAACAACGAGGGAAGGCACGATGATGCCAGCAGCGCGTCTGCGGCGATCTCATCACCCTGAAAGATTCGGATCTTGCCGTTTCTCACGTTCGTTGCGCCGACGAAGAGCTGCGGCGCGGCATCGGCACAGACCTTGTCATAGGCAAATCGCGTGACCACGCGGCGCAGCGGGTTGGTATAGAATGGGCCGTAGGAATAGGGCGACACGGACTGCGATACCGTATCGACCATCGTCAGGGGCATCGCGTATTCCATTGCCGCGGTCACCGCGCCCGGCAGGGATGCTGCCATCCATGCGGGCATGCGCAGATCATGCACTGCGCCCATCTGCGCCCAGAGCCAGTTCAGATTCTCGCGCGCCCCCGTCCTGCCGCCCGCCATCCATCCCGCCTTGAACGCCGCCCCGTTGAGCGCGCCGGCCGACGTACCTGATATCGCGGCCACGTCCAGCGATTCCTCATCCAGAAGCCGGTCCAGCACACCCCAGGTAAAAGCGCCATGCGCGCCGCCGCCTTGCAGCGCCAGATTGATCCGCTTGATACTCATGCCTGCCCCTTCAGCTATGTTCTGGTTCAAATATCCGATTGCCGACAGTAGAAGCTCTACGGCTCCCGATCGGTAGCTATTTCATGTTCCAACTGGCAAATGCCCATATGAGGATATTGCATTGCAGCATATATTGCTGCATGTGCAAAAGTCACGCGACCATCGCCAGCGCGACCATTTTCGGATCCTGACCCGTTGGCCAAAAAAAAACGCCAGCGCGAAGCTGGCGTTAAGTTATTGAGGCAGGTTTCATACAGGCAAGAAACCTATCGAGCAGTGACTCCCTTATAAGCAATCCTGCGCCGCCATCCAAGCTAAAAGTTTGAAAAGGCGTGAATCCCTCTCTACCGTCGCCGCCAGTGAAGTAGCGCCAACCAGGAATTGTCCCCATGCCCAGATCAGCCATTTTCCAGCGCAATGGGCGCACATCCTTCGCATTAACCGTTATTTTGCTTGGAATCGGCGTATTTCAGTCGGCGGCGGCGCAGCCCGCTCACGGTATCGCGATGTATGGCGACCCCGCCCTGCCGCCCGGCTACACCGCCCTGCCCTATGCCAACCCCGACGCGCCGAAGGGGGGCACGGTCACAACCGGCAATGTCGGCGGCTATGATTCGCTCAACCCGTTTGCACCGAAGGGCACGCCGCCTTGGCAATTGCGTCACTTTGCCTACGAATCGCTGCTGGGCCGTTCCTGGGACGAGCCGTTCACGCTTTACGGTCTGCTGGCGGAAAAAGTCGAGACCGACGAGGCACGCACATGGGTGGAATTCACGCTGAACCCAAAGGCGGCCTTCTCGGACGGCAGCCCGGTCACGGCCGAAGACGTGATCTGGTCGTTCGAGACACTCGGCACACGCGGCCATCTGCGCTACCGCGATTTCTGGACCCGGATCGCGCGGATCGAACAGACCGGCCCCGGCAAGGTCCGGCTGGAGTTCAAGACGGATGATGGCCCGCCCGACCGCGATCTGGTCCTGCTGGCCGGTCTGCGCCCGATTCTGAAGAAATCCCAGTGGGAGAACCGCGTGTTCGAGGATGGCGCCATCGAGGACATCCCCATCGGCACCGCGCCCTACGTCGTGGACAGCTACCAGCTGGACCGCCGCGTCACCCTGCGCCGCAACCCCGATTACTGGGGCAAGGATCTGCCGTTCCGGCGCGGCACGAATAACTTCGACGAGATCCGCATCGATTTCTACGGCGACGACGCGGTGATGAAAGAGGCATTCAAGGCCGGCGAGATCAGCTATATCCGCGAATTCAACGCCGAGCGTTGGGAGGAACTGGCAACATTGCCCGCGGTCAAACGCGGTGACATCATACGTAGCGAGATCCCCAACGGCCA
This sequence comes from Roseovarius sp., assembly GCA_048267045.1. Taxonomy (GTDB): domain Bacteria; phylum Pseudomonadota; class Alphaproteobacteria; order Rhodobacterales; family Rhodobacteraceae; genus Roseovarius. The sequence goes on from JBLWYG010000034.1 coordinate 21,844, forward strand.
GCCCTCGGGCATCTCGGGCTTCGTGATGAACACGCGCAATCCCCCGCTGGACGATTGGCGGGTGCGCGAGGCGCTGATTGCAGCCTTCAATTTCGAATATATCAACGACACGCTGACCGGCGGGCGCCAGCCGCGCATCACCTCTTACTACTCCAATTCCGAATTGGGCATGATCCCCGGCCCCGCCCCCGAGGCCGAGCGCGCCTTGCTGGCACCATATGCTGACAGCCTCCTGCCCGGCACACTTGAGGGCTACACGCTGCCCAGCAGTGACGGCTCCAAGCGCAACCGTGCCAATATCCGCGCGGCGGCGGATCTGCTGGCCGAGGCAGGCTGGACCGTGCAGGACGGCGTGCTGAAGAATGCGGAGGGCCAGCCGCTGGTGCTGACGGTGGTGCTGCAACAGGACGCGCTGGTGCAGCAGGCGACCGCGATGATGGACATATATGCCCGCGCGCTGGAACGGCTGGGCATCACGCTGAATGTGCAAAGCGTCGACAAGGCGCAATATACCGTGCGCGAGGCGAATTACGACTTCGACCTGACCTTCATGCGCCGTTCGCTGTCGCTGTCACCGGGAAACGAGCAGTATTTCTACTGGGGCGCCAAGGGCGCAGACCAACCCGGCAGCCGCAACCTGATGGGCATGAACAGCCCCGCCGCCGAGGCGATGATTCACGCCATGCTCGCCGCCAAGACGCATGAGGATTTCGTCACCGCCGTGCGTGCGCTGGACCGGGTTCTGATCGCCGGCCGCTACGTCATTCCGATCCACCAGTATTCGGTGGGCCGTGTTGCCCATGATGCGCGGCTGACATATCCTGTGGAGAAAGTCCCGCTTTATGGTGACGGCGTGGGGTTCCTGCCCGAAGTCTGGTGGATGACCGACAACGACCAGCCAGAGACCGGGCAAACCGGCGCGGCAACCGAGCAGTGATAAAAAAGAACAGGACGACCTGATGAAAAAGCTGATCATTCTCGCGGCGCTGGCCGCGCTGGCAGGCTGCGCCACCGTTGAAGGCGCCGGGCGCGACATATCGGGCGCCGCACGCGGCGTTCAAAGCTGGTTCTGACACCCGCGGGGCCCCGCACCGTTCAGGCCGCCTTGCCCGCCTGCGGGGTTTTGCCGTGCGCCTTGCATTACGGCCGACGCCACCATACCAACAGCCGCAACGCCCCCAAAACGGAAGGCCCGACATGGTCAAGCTCGACATCGTCTCCGACCCGATCTGCCCGTGGTGCTACATCGGCAAGGCGCTGCTTGACGCGGCGCTGGAGCAGCGCCCGGACCACCCCTTTGTCATCGAATGGCACCCTTTCCAGTTGAATCCGGGCATGCCCCGCGAGGGGATGGACCGGCGCGCCTATCTGGAGGCCAAGTTCGGCGGCAAGGAGGCCGCTGTCGCCGCCTATGCCCCCGTGGTGCAGAAGGCCGAGGCAGCGGGCCTCAACATCAATTTCGAGGCGATGCAGCGCACGCCCAACACGCTGGACGCGCACCGCCTGATCCACTGGGCCGGAATCGAGGGCAAACAGAACGCCGCCGCGATGGCACTGTTCTCTGCCTACTTCACCGAAGGCCGCGATATCGGCGACGCCGAGGTGCTGGCCGACGTTTCTGACAGCCTCGGCATGGATGCCGCGTTAATCACCAGATTGCTGGCCAGCAACGCCGATACAGACGACATCCGCGCCCGCGACACGCAATTCCGCGAGATGGGCATCACGTCCGTGCCGACCTTTATCGTCGCCGCCCAGCACGCCGTGCCCGGTGCCCAAGGCACCGATCTGTGGCTGCGCGTCATGGACGAGATCATCGAAAAGCAGGTTGACTGAACTTAGTATACCTTTGCATACAGACATCTTCCAATCCTTGCGGGATTGCGCTAAAGAGCCTGCAACCCCGACCCTGACACACGAAAGGCGCCATATGTCCAAGATCAAGGTAGAAAACCCCATCGTCGAGCTCGACGGCGACGAGATGACCCGCATCATCTGGGATTTCATCAAGAAAAAGCTGATCCTGCCCTATCTCGACGTCGATCTGAAATATTACGACCTGGGCATCATGGCCCGCGACGAAACGGACGACCAGATCACCGTCGACGCCGCCCACGCGATCCAGAAATACGGCGTCGGCGTCAAATGCGCCACGATCACGCCCGACGAGGGCCGCGTCGAGGAATTCGGTCTGAAAAAGATGTGGCGCAGCCCGAACGGCACCATCCGCAACATCCTCGGCGGTGTCGTCTTCCGCGAGCCGATCATCTGCAAGAATGTGCCGCGCCTTGTCCCCGGCTGGACCCAGCCCATCGTGATCGGCCGCCACGCTTACGGCGACCAGTATCGCGCGACCGACATGAAGTTCCCCGGCGCCGGCACGCTGTCGATGAAATTCGTCGGTGACGACGGCACCGTGATGGAAGAGGAAGTGTTCAAGGCGCCGTCATCTGGCGTCTACATGGGCATGTACAACCTAGACGATTCCATCCACGATTTCGCGCGCGCGTCCTTCAATTACGGGCTTAAGCGCAATTACCCGGTTTACCTGTCGACCAAGAACACCATCCTCAAGAATTACGATGGCCAGTTCATGATCATCTTCCAGAAGGTGTTCGACGAGGAGTTCAGAGACAAGTTCGAAAAGGCAGGCATCACCTACGAGCACCGCCTGATCGACGATATGGTCGCCTCGGCGATGAAATGGTCGGGCGGCTATGTCTGGGCCTGCAAGAACTACGACGGCGACGTGCAGTCCGATACCGTCGCGCAGGGCTTCGGCTCGCTGGGCCTGATGACCAGCCAACTGATGACGCCCGATGGCCAGATCGTCGAGGCTGAGGCGGCGCATGGCACCGTGACACGCCACTACCGCCAGCACCAGAAGGGCGAGGAGACGTCGACCAACTCCATCGCGTCGATCTACGCATGGACCGGCGGGCTGAAGCATCGCGGCAAGCTGGACGCCAACGAGGCGCTGACCAACTTCGCCGAGACCTTGGAAAAGGTGGTCGTCGATACGGTCGAATCCGGCCACATGACCAAGGATCTGGCCCTGTTGGTCGGCCCCGATCAGAAATGGCTGACCACGATGGGCTTCCTTGAGAAGGTGGACGAGAACCTGAACAAGGCGCTGAACTCCTGATAGATCATCAGTCCGGATAACGGAGGGCGGGCCAAACGGTCCGCCCTTTTTTCGGTCGATCGAGGCTATTTGATAGATTGCGGAAACGTCTTCGAAGTCTGTGCGGCGCCTGCGGTGCGTGAAAAATCACCCCGACAGGCGGCGGCCTATTCAGTGTCGTTGGATCTGGTCAACGCGAAGCTATCCTCACTAACGGGGATGCAGCAATTCGCAGACTGCCAATTTCCACTGTTGTTTTTAACCGCACCTGTCGTAGGGTGGTCGAACCGCTGGGCAAACCGCAAAGGAACCGGCCGATATGACGCCCTTCGCCATCGCAGGCGTACAAATGCATCTGAGTGCGTTGCAGTCCAACGTCGATGGGATGATCCACAGGCTTGATTTGCTCATGGCGCGATTTCCATGGGCGCGGATGGTGCTTTTTTCCGAATTGGCGCCGTTTGGTCCGCTACCGCTCGTTATTCCGCGTCAGGACGTGGCCGGGGCCTCGCGGGCAGATTTGGCAGCGCCCAATGCACATGTCGCGCCAAACGGAAATGCGGAACAAACAACAGATATGTCGGTTGGCACTTTGCCGGGCGCAAATGGGGATATACCGCTGATACCGAACTGATAACAAGAAATGCGAATGATCAGGACACTCATGTTTCCCCCGCGCCCCGTCCTGATCTGCCGCCATCAACGGGGAAAATGAATGCAGTCCATGACAGACTACTATTCGGCCGTGCAACTGCGCGCCGACAGGTGGAGCGCGCTGCGCGAATCCACAGCCGAGCTGGTCCGATCACAGGGCGGACGCCTGTCCAAGTCCCTGACCAACAAGATCGACGATCTGCTGACATCCCTCGCGCCAATCGAGACATATTGGGCCTTCCCCGGCACCGCCGCCTTTGACGGGCTGCGCCGCGCGTTCGATGCAGAACACTACGACGATCTGGCCTTTACTGTGCAGCGGATCAGCCGCGCACTGACCAGCGGCGCCTATCGCCGCCGTCACATTCCACTGGAACGCGAGGCCGCCGAAGCTGACGATCACGAAGACGAGGCGATGCAATCGCTTGAGGCACGCGCCCATACCAAGCCCTATTTCGAAGTGATGATCGTCGACAATCTGAACGAGCATCAGGAACGCTGGCTGAAATCGAATTTCAGCCGCATGCGCCGCCCCGAGGATCCCTTTCACTACGAGACGGTCGTCGTGCCCAGTCTTCAGGATGCGCTGATGGGGGTGCTGTTCAACCACAACATTCAGGCCATCGTGGTGCGCCCCGGCCTGATCCTGGAGTCCAAGCTGGATCTGCCGATCCTTGCCCGTTACCTGAACCGCGCCGGTGGCATCGAGGCGCTGGAGGACCTGGATCCCGGCAATTACGGCCCCGAACTTTGCCGCATGATCGCCCGCGTCCGCCCGGAACTTGATGCCTATCTGATCACCGACCGTTCGGTCGAGGATATTGCCGGGCTGGACCTCGGCATCTGCCGCCGCGTGTTCTACAATCAGGAGGATTTCCTGGAACTGCACCTGAACCTGATCCGCGGCGTGCAGTCCCGCTTCAAGACGCCCTTTTTCACGGCGCTGGTGGAGTATTCCAAGCAGCCCACCGGTGTGTTCCACGCCATGCCGATCAGCCGCGGCAAATCCATCAGCCGATCGCACTGGATTCAGGACATGGGGGCCTTCTACGGCTCCAACATCTTCCTTGCGGAAACGTCGGCCACGTCCGGCGGGCTCGACAGCTTGCTGGAGCCGCACGGCCCGATCAAGGAAGCGCAGCGCCTTGCCAGCCGCGCGTTCGGGTCGAAGCAGACGTATTTCGCCACCAACGGCACCTCGACCTGCAACAAGATTGTCGTGCAGGGCCTTATCCGGCCCGGCGATATCGTGCTGATCGACCGCGACTGCCACAAGTCCCACCATTACGGCATGGTGCTATCCGGCGCCCAGGTCTGCTATCTCGACAGCTATCCGTTGAATGAATACTCGATGTATGGCGCAGTTCCTCTGCGCGAGATGAAGCACCAGTTGCTGGAACTGAAAGCCGCGGGCAAGCTGGATCGCGTGCGCATGCTGCTGCTGACCAACTGCACGTTCGACGGCATCGTCTATAACGTCGAGCGGGTGATGGAGGAATGTCTGGCCATCAAGCCGGACCTCGTATTCCTGTGGGACGAGGCGTGGTTCGCCTTTGCCCGCTTCGGCCCGACCTATCGCCAGCGCACGGCAATGAACGCGGCCAACACGCTGCGCGAGCGGCTGCGCACCGAGGACCACGCAGCCGCCTATGCCGCCCAGCAGGAAAAGCTGAAGGATGCCGATACCGAAACGCTGCTGAAAACTCGGCTGATCCCGCCGCCTGACGCACGGGTCCGTGTCTATGCCACGCAATCGACGCACAAGACGCTGACATCGCTGCGCCAGGGCTCGATGATCCACGTCAATGATCAGGACTTCAAAGGCGAGGTCGAGGCGTCGTTTCGCGAGGCCTACATGACGCATACCTCCACCTCGCCCAATTACCAGATCATCGCATCGCTCGATGTGGGACGTCGCCAGGTCGAGCTGGAAGGGTTCGAGTTTGTCCAGCGGCAGGTCGAGGCCGCCATGTCGATGCGGCGTGCAATCTCGACCCACCCGCTGCTGCAGAAATATTTCAAGGTGCTGTCCACCGGCGACATGATCCCGGAAGAGCATCGTGAAAGCGGCGTCAGCAGCTACTATGACCCCGAACAGGGCTGGACCGATATCTGGGACTGCTGGGAAAAGGACGAGTTCGTGCTGGATGCCACCCGCGTCACGCTGTCCGTCGGCGGCACCGGATGGGACGGCGACACGTTCAAGACCGATATCCTGATGGACAAATACGGTATCCAGATCAACAAGACATCGCGCAATACCGTCCTTTTCATGACCAATATCGGCACCACGCGGTCCTCGGTCGCCTACCTCATCGAAGTCTTGGTCGAAATCGCCCGCGAGCTGGACGAATTGCAGGATGACGCCTCGATGATGGAACGGCGCGGGTTCGAAAAACGCGTGTCCAACCTGATGGACGATCTGCCCCCCCTGCCCGACTTCAGCCGCTTTCACGATGCCTTCCGGTCCGGTCCGGAAACGCCCGAGGGTGATATCCGCTCGGCTTTTTTTCTCAGCTATGATGAGAAGAATTGCGACTATCTGGAGCTTGACGGGTCGATCCACGACGCGATGGCCAGCGGCGACGAAGTGGTATCTTCGCAGTTCATCATCCCCTACCCGCCCGGATTTCCGATCCTCGTGCCGGGCCAGGTGGTCAGCGCCGAAATCCTGTCGTTCATGAGGGCTCTCGATGTCAGCGAAATCCACGGCTACCGCGGCGATCTGGGGCTGCGGGTGTTCACGCAGGACGCGCTGAAACGGGCGGGCAAGGCCAATCAGGCGCGGCTGAAGCTGAACGATGCCCGCGCCAAAATATAAAAACACGACAAAAAATGATATTGGGAGATATGTAGAAATGGTCGCAGAGCTCAAGAACATCTCGGAGATCCGCCGATACTTTCATCGCAATGAGGATCCGATCTATTTCATCTCGGCCACAAATTTCAATCTGCTCGGCCTCGATGAATGGTGCAAAAACTTCAAGTATATCAGTTATATAGATTGCTATGGCGGCAAGCATCCGAATACGTTCGTCCCCTCCGAACAGCCCCATGCCGAATTCCAGTCGATCGAGGACATCAACAACTACCTTCTGCAGCACAAGGAGGTGATCGACCTGATCAAGAGGCGCGGCGGCAAGCCGAAATTCGTGTTCCTCATGTTCGATGAGGAAACAGAGCGTCTGTCCAAGGAACTGGGCGCCGCTGTCTGGTTTCCCAAGGCAAAGCTGCGCCAGCAGATGGACAACAAGATCGAAACGGTCCGCATCGGCAACAAGGCCGGCGTGCCGTCGGTGCCCAACACCCTCAGCGTGGTCGACTCCTATGACCACCTCAAGGAGATCTGCGACACCGCCGGTCTGGGGCACGATCTGGTGCTGCAATCAGCTTATGGCGATAGCGGTCACACCACTTTTTTCATCAAGTCCGAGGCCGATTTCCGTCGCCACGAGCATGAGATCGTCGGCGAGGGCGAGATCAAGATCATGAAACGGATCGACTGCCGCGGCTCGGCCATCGAGGCCTGCGCCACCAAGGAAGGTACAATTGTCGGCCCGCTGATGACCGAACTTGTCGGTTTCAAGGAATTGACCCCCTATCGCGGAGGCTGGTGCGGCAACGAAATTTTCAGCACGGCCTTCCCGCCCAAGGTGCGTCAGAAGGCCCGCGAGCTGACCTTCAAGTTCGGCGAGCAGCTGCGCAAGGAGGGCTATCGCGGTTATTTCGAGCTGGACTTCCTGATCGACAAGAAGACCGGCGATATCTGGCTGGGCGAGCTGAACCCGCGCATCACCGGCGCCAGTTCCATGACGAACCACGCCGCCTTTGCCCATGCCGACGCGCCACTGTTCCTGTTCCACCTTCTTGAATTCTCCAAGAAGAAATTCAAGCTGGATATCAAGGAGTTGAACGACCGCTGGGCCGATCCCAAAATGATCGACAGCTGGTCACAAATGGTGATCAAACACACCGACGACACCGTCGACATTGCTACCGAAGTGCCCGAAACCGGCATCTACCGCATGGACGAGGACGGCAACGTCGATTTCAACCGCTTCGACTATCACCGCCGCGCGGTCGAGTCCGAGAACGAGGCGTTTTTCCTGCGCATTCTGCAGCCCGGCGATTACCGCTATGAGGGCGCCGATATCGGTATTCTGGTCACGCGAGGCCGCTCGATGACCAACGGGTTCAAACTGACCGAGCGGGGCAAGCGCTGGATTCACGGCATCAAGGCGGGGGTGCATGGCCGCGCCCTGCCCACAGCCGAGGCCGGGCCGGCGCTGGCGGATCCGGCCTTCAAGATCCTGTAGCGCCGTGCAACTGAACTGGCGCACGAGATCCGAGGATCAACCCGGCCCGAAATGGGCCGTGCTTTTCCGCGAGTACTGGCCCGACTACCACCGCTGGTGGGCGCGCGAGGGGCCGGAGGCGCGCCCCGGCTATCTGGACAGCCGCAAGGCGCTGCGCGCGCACATGCCCGAGTTGATTCCGCTCTATGACCAGTTGGTCGAACTGGCGGGCGGCACGGACCACGCGGCGCGGTTCCTCAGCTTTTACTGCCCGCCGCCCTATCTTTCTGCCTGCAGTCAGGCGATCTGGCCGGGCGAAGAGCCGGTATTGGTG
>JBLWYG010000035.1:0-30139 GCA_048267045.1 Roseovarius sp.
GCGATCGGCACCGCGTTCCCGGCCTGCACCTCCAGCACACGGTCGGCGACATATCCCGCGATGATCGGATCGCGCAGCATGTCGGCCGCATGCTGCGTGGCCAGTTCCAGATTTTCGCCCTTGAAGCCCAGCTCGCGCAGGTCGGCGCGCACCGTCTCTTCCTCGTGCAGACGGCCCAGCAGGCGGATCAGGTCCGCGCGGCTGACGTCGCTGGTGGCTTGGGCGGTGGCGTGTTCCGGCCACGGCGTGGCCAGAGCCAGCCCAACGATGAAAGCGCGAAAGACCACAGAGAAGACTACCGGGAAAAACGCTGAAGGGATAACTGGCATGTGCCGCAAAATCGGGCCTCCTCGGTTGCGCTGCCGCGCGCTCTGTTGACGTAGTATATGCCGCGCGCTGCAACTAACCACCCCTAGCGGATTGCGCGCGCCGCGCAAGCACCTCGCGCGGATCGCCGCCGGGTGCGTTTGACAAGTCAACAGTGGAAGTCGGGCCAAATCCTTGCTACCCATCGCCGCAACGCCGCAAACTCGAGGTCCGCAAGATGAGCGCCACAGCCCGCAAGACCGCCCCGCTTCCGACCGATATCCGCGCGATGAAGGGTGGCGCGCCCATCGTCAGCCTGACGGCCTATACCACTCCTATGGCGCGCATGATGGACGCCCATTGCGATTTCGTGCTTGTCGGCGACAGTGTCGGCATGGTGCTGCATGGCATGTCCTCGACGCTGGGCGTCACCATGGACATGATGGTGATGCACGGGCAGGCCGTCGCGCGCGGCCTGGACAAGGCGATGCTGGTCATCGACATGCCCTTTGGCAGCTACGAGGAAGACCCGCGCCAGGCCATGCGCAACGCCTCCCGCATCATGCGCGAAACGGGCGCGGCGGCGGTTAAGCTGGAGGGCGGCGCGCATATGGTCGACACAATCCGCTTCCTGACGGCGCGCGGCGTGCCCGTGATGGCCCATATCGGCCTGACGCCGCAGGCGATCAACACGCTGGGCGGCTACAAGGTGCAGGGCCGCGGCGCCGGGGCCAAACACCTTAGCGAAGATGCGCAGGCGGTGGCCGATGCGGGCGCCTTTGCCGTCGTGCTGGAAAAGGTGCCAGCAGATCTGGCGGACCGGATCACGGCAGAGATTGCCATTCCCACCATCGGCATCGGCGCATCGGCTGGCTGCGACGGGCAGGTGCTGGTCGTGGATGACATGCTGGGGCTGTTTTCGGCGTTCAAGCCGAAATTCGTCAAGCGCTATGCCCAGCTGGGCACCGATGGCGAGGCTGCGATCGCCGCATATGCCGCCGAGGTGCGCGGGCGCGTGTTTCCCGCGCCGGAACACACATTCGCGGACGAGGCGCCTGCACCCGTTTCCGGCGAGGCAAGCGGCGCATGATTGCGCCGATATTGCGCAGCCTGCCCGATCTGCGCGCCGCGACCGCCCCTTGGCAGAGGGCAGGGCAGCGGATCGGCATCGTTCCGACAATGGGCGCGCTGCATGACGGCCATTTGTCGCTGGTCGCCGCTGCCAAGGAAACCTGCGAGCGCGTCATCGTCACGATCTTCGTCAATCCGCGCCAGTTCAGCTCGCCCGAGGATCTGGCCAACTATCCGCGCACCGAACATGCCGACGCGGCAAAACTGGCCCGCTTCGACGTCGATGCGATCTATGTGCCGGATGGCGATCAGATGTATCCCAGCGGATTTGCCACCACCGTTACCGTCTCGGGCCTGACCGAGGTCATGGATGGCATCCACCGCCCCGGCCATTTCCAAGGCGTCGCGACTGTCGTGGCGAAGCTGTTCGCGCAGACCGCCGCCACGGACGCTTTTTTTGGGGAAAAGGACTATCAACAACTTCAGGTCGTCCGCCGCATGGCGCGCGATCTGGACATCCCGATCACCGTCCATGGCTGCCCCACCATCCGGGAGATTGACGGGCTTGCCATGTCGTCGCGCAACTTGCTGCTGTCAGACCGTGCCCGCACCATTGCGCCGGTCCTGATCGAGCAGATGGAGGCGATGTCCGAAGCCATCACCGATGGCCATGATTTTGCCGCCGCACAGGAGGGTGCCATTGCCGCTTTGATGCAGTCAGGTTTTACCAGTGTCGACTATCTCGAAATGCGCGCGGACGATGACCTGTCGCTTCTGACCGCCCCGACCCGGCCCGTCCGTCTCTTTGCCGCCGCCTGGCTGGCCGGTGTGCGCCTGATCGACAACATCGCCGTTCAGTCTTAGGCAGCGTCCGCCCGGTTTCTTTTTGCTCTAAATATCCCCGCCGGAGGCTCCTGCAGTTCGCCGCAGAACGCCTCCGGCGGAGTATTATCGGAAAGGTGACCTCCTGCGCGCGTTATTGGATGTCGAACTGAAGCGGTTTGATTTGCAGGAAAAGCCCCGTTTCACGCAGCGCATCGATCGCCTTTTGCGGCACCGGCGCATCGACGTAGAGCAGCGCGATCGCCTCGCCGCCCGCACTGGCGCGGCCAAGGGTGAAGTTGGCGATGTTCACGTCGTTATTGCCCATGGTCTGGCCCAGTGCGCCGATAATGCCCGGCTGGTCGTTGTTGGTGACATAGAGCATATGCGCCCCGATCTCCGCGTCGATGTTGATGCCTTTGATCTGGATGAAACGCGGCTTGCCGTCCGAGAAGATCGTGCCGCCGATCGAACGTTCGCGCTTGTCCGTGACGACCGTCAGCTTGATATAGCCCTCAAAGACGCCCGATTTGTCCTGATGTGTGGTGCTGATCTTGATCCCGCGTTCCTTGGCCACGACGGGCGCGCTGACCATATTCACTTCGGGGTTCACCGCCTTCATGATGCCTGCCACGCTGGCCGATGTCAGGGCGGGCAAGTTCATCTGGCTGACAGCACCATCATAGAGGATGTTGATCGCCTTGATCGGCTCCGCCGACATCTGGCCAATGAAAGAGCCCAGATGACCGGCCAGTTTGATCCAGGGGCCCATCACCTTGGCCTCTTCTGCGGTGACCGACGGCATGTTGAGCGCGTTGGTCACCGCGCCGGTCAGCAGGTAGTCCGACATCTGTTCAGCCACCTGCAGGGCGACGTTTTCCTGTGCTTCGGTGGTGGCGGCGCCCAGATGGGGGGTGCAGACGACGTTGGGCAGGCCGAATAGGGGGCTGTCCGTCGCAGGCTCCACCTCGAACACATCAAAGGCGGCACCCGCGATATGGCCCGATTCCAGCAGATCGGCCACTGCTGCCTCGTCCACCAGCCCGCCGCGCGCGCAGTTGATGATGCGCACGCCCTTCTTGGTTTTCTCCAGGTTTTCGCGGCCGAGGATATTGCGGGTCTGATCAGTCAGCGGCACATGCAGCGTGATGAAATCGGCGCGGGACAGCAGATCGTCCAGCTCGACCTTTTCGACGCCCATCTTGTCGGCCTTCGCCTCGCTCAGGAAGGGATCATAGGCAATCACCTTCATCTTCAGTCCCCGCGCGCGGTCGCAGACGATACCGCCGATATTGCCCGCGCCGATGACGCCCAGTGTCTTGGCCGTCAGCTCGGTGCCCATGAAGCGGGATTTCTCCCACTTCCCGGCGTGGGTGGAGGCCGATGCCTCGGGGATTTGCCTTGCAACGGCGAACATCAGGGCGATGGCATGTTCGGCGGTGGTGATCATGTTGCCAAAAGGCGTGTTCATCACGATCACGCCCTTTTTCGAGGCCGCGACCTTGTCGATGTTGTCCGTGCCGATCCCGGCGCGCGCGATGACCTTCAGTTTATGTGCGTTCGCGAGGATTTTCTCGGTGACCTTGGTGGCCGAGCGGATGGCGAGGCCGTCATAATCGCCGATGATTTCGGCCAGACGGTCCTTGTCCTTGCCCAGATCGGGCTGGAAATCCACGTCGATGCCGCGATCGCGAAAGATCTGCACGGCGGTTTCAGACAGCTTGTCGGAGACGAGTACTTTGGGAGCCATTTTTCAGCGTCCTTATGGAATATGGGGAGGGCAGGCCGCCTGGCCCGCCGTAAATCGCTCAGGCCTGCGCGGCCAATTCGGCATGATACGCCCAGGTGATCCAAGGCATGAGCGCCTGAATATCGGACGTCTCGACCGTGCCGCCGCACCAGATGCGCAGGCCTGGCGGCGCGTCGCGATAGGCGCCGATGTCATATGCGACACCCTCGGCCTCCAGCCGTTTGGCGACCCCCTTGGCAAATGCCGCGCCATCAGTGATCGCCGGATCGGTGAAGCGCAGGCAGACAGACGTGTTCGAGCGTGTCGCCGGGTCCTGAGCGAGGTTCGCGATCCAAGCGCGTTCAGCGCAGAAATCCGTGACAACGCCTGCATTGGCGTCGGCGCGTTCGATCAGGCCGGGCAGGCCGCCGACGCATTGCGCCCAGTCCAGCGCCAAGAGGTAATCCTCGACCGCCAGCATGGAGGGGGTGTTGATCGTCTCGCCCTTGAAGATCCCCTCAATCAGCTTGCCACCTTTGGTGAGGCGGAAAATCTTGGGAAGCGGCCATGGCGGCGTATAGCTCTCCAGCCGTTCCACCGCGCGCGGCGATAGCACGATCATGCCATGCGCGGCCTCGCCGCCCAGCACCTTTTGCCAGCTGAATGTGGTCACATCCAGCTTGTCCCACGGCAATTCCTGCGCGAAGGCGGCAGACGTGGCGTCACAGATTGTCAGGCCGGCGCGCTTGGCGTCGATCCAATCGCCGTTCGGCACGCGCACGCCCGAAGTGGTACCGTTCCAGGTGAAAACCACATCGTTATCGGGGTTGATCGTGGCAAACTCGACAATCTCGCCGTAGTCGGCCGTCTTGACCTCGGCATCCAGTTTCAACTGTTTCACGGCATCCGTGACCCAGCCAGCGCCAAAGCTTTCCCACGCCAGCATTTCCACCTTGCGCGGGCCCAGCAGCGACCACATCGCCATCTCGACAGCGCCGGTATCCGAGGCAGGCACGATGCCGATGCGGTACTCATCGGGGATGCCCAGAACCGTGCGGGTGCCGTCGATCGCGGCCTTCAGCCGCTCCTTGCCCACCGATGCGCGGTGGCTGCGGCCCAAGGGCGCGGCAGACAGTTTATCAAGTGCGAATACAGGGGGTTTGGCACAAGGGCCGGACGAGAAACGCGGGTTTGCGGGCCGCACTTCAGGTTTGCGCACGCCATCGCGCGCGAGGTCTTCTATAGCCATTCAGCTATCCTTCCAGATAAGCGCCCTTCGTTGGGGAAGGGTGTCCCACCGCAGACGCTAAGCGCGCTCCGACCCTTTCGCAAGTGCGTAAATGGCGCTATAGCGCCGCTTCAGGAATTATTTGCGACGCATTTTATCCGTAGCGGGAGCCTTGCCTGATGTTCACAACCACCTTGATATCCCGCCCCGGCGGGCTGGAGCCGAGTCTGACCGAAAGCCTGCGCAACGCGTGGGGCGGCGGCGATGTGCAGTGGCTCAGCCCCGACGAGGCGGCGGAATTCGCGCTGCAGCAGCGGCCCGGAAATCTGTGGGATGTCTGGCAGGAACTACAGGTGCTGGGCGTCGATCTGGCGGTGCAGGCCACCGGCGGGCGGCGCAAACGCATGCTGCTGGCGGACATGGACAGCACGATGATCCAGCAGGAGTGTATCGACGAATTGGCAGAGGTCGCGGGCGTGGGCGATCATGTCCGCAGCATCACCGCCCGCGCGATGAACGGCGAGCTGGATTTCGAGGGCGCGCTGCTGGAGCGTATGGCCCTGCTCAAGGACCTGCCCGAGGCGGTGATCGGCGATGTTCTGCAAACCCGCATCACCCACGCACCGGGCGCGCGCACGCTGGTCGCGACGATGCGCGGCAAGGGCGCGCATACGGCGCTCGTGTCGGGGGGATTCACCGCCTTTACCGGGCCGGTCGCGGCGGGCCTGAGCTTTGACGAGCATCGCGCGAATGTGCTGTGCGTCAAGGACGGCGTGCTGACCGGCGATGTCGCCCGGCCCATTCTGGGACGGCAGGCCAAGATCGACGCGCTGGATGACATCACGGCGCGGCTGGGCATTGGCGCCGAGGACGTGATGGCCGTGGGCGACGGAGCCAATGATCTGGGCATGCTTGGGCGCGCGGGCGCGGGCGTTGCGCTGCACGCCAAGCCGGCGGTGGCGGCGCAGTGCGATCTGCGGATCAACTACGGCGATCTGACGGCGCTGCTGTATCTGCAGGGCTACGAGCGGACAGAATTCGTGGACGGCGCGGTTTAAACCAGCAACCCCGGTGCCGGTTTGATCATTCCTGTCTTTAGCCCGCGCCAGTTCTGCAACGTCTTGTTCATGAACTTGCGCGTTCCCGGATGATCCGCATCCAGAACCCCCAGCCGCACCAGCAGCGCGGCAATCGCACATTCCGATGCGCGATCGGCGCCATCGGTCACCTTCAGCGCGATGCCCAGACCGCGCCCGGGGATGATGGCGACGAAGAACGCCTCGGCCCCGGTTTTCAACGCTACGGGCTGGTTGCAGGCGCGCATCAGTTCGGTGCAGGCCCGTCCCTCACCGGCCACCAGATCCGGGTGCGCGATCATCGCGTCGCGCAGGCGCGCGGCGGCGTCCTGTCTCGTATCCGCACCTTCGCGGGCGTTGGCAAAGAATGCCATTGCGCGGGCCATTCCATGCAAGGTGGTCAGGAAATTCGGGGCCGAGCAGCCGTCGATGCCATAGCCGGGGCTGGACTGTTCTGTCACCTCCTCGAAGGCGCGCAAACAGGCCTGCTGCACCGGATGATCGAACAACTCGTAATCGGCGCCGCCGCCCAGATGCCGGTTCAGCGTCAGAAACCCCGCATGTTTGCCCGAGCAGTTGTTGTGCAACTGGCAGGGGGTCTCATAGGCGCGGATCAGCGCATGCGCGGCCTCCTCGTCCTTGGGCATGTGGCTGCCGCAGCGAAAATCCGGTTCGGCGAGGCCCAGGCCTTCAACCCATTTCGCCACGCGCGTTGTGTGGATTGCCGCTCCGTTATGGGACGCGCAGGCCAGCGCCAGATGCTCCCGCGACAGCCCTGCGGCGTCCGCTGCGCCGCTTTCCACCAGCGGCAGTGCTTGCAGCATCTTGGCTGACGAGCGCGGGTAAACCTGCACGTCCGGATCGCCCCACGCCTCGATGATCCCGCCCCCCGGGCCGCAGATGACGGCGTGGCCCAGATGCAGGCTTTCGGCCATTTCGCCGCGCCAGATTTCGGTCATGGGGACGGGGGGCGGGGCGGCATTTTTCATGGTCTGTCTCCTGGGCGGGTCAATTTGCGGGTTTCCGCCAATTCATTCTTTCGTTTCTGGCGCGTTTTGGGCTATTGATGCAGTGTCGAGAAGAACCGCGCGCTTGCCAAGCGGAAAACCCCGGCAACAGGGACACCCTGCGGGCGCGACTGAACTGAGGCTCATGACAGCTTGGAGGCTGCACAAAATATGGCATCACCTGTGACGCGCGGCGCGCTGTGCGCGGCAATTTCCGCATTTGCACTCATCGGTTTCGGCGGGGCAACTCCCGCATTGGCCCAATCCGAAAGCACCAATCAGGTCGCGGCAAAAACTGCCTGGAGCGTTTTCACCGAAGACACCCCGCGCGAATGCTGGACAGTGTCCGCGCCCACGGAAACCATCAACACCAAGGGCGGCAAGGTCGTGGCCGTCCGCCGCGGCGAGATTCTGTTTATGACGTTTTTCCGCCCCGACGCGGGGGTGAGCGGCCAAGTGGCCTTTACCGGCGGGTATCCCTTTGCCGAAGGGTCTACCGTCGATGTGAATATCAGCGGCGAGAAATTCCAGCTTTATACCGAAAAGGAATGGGCCTGGCCTGCCAGCGCCGATGACGACGCCAAGATCATCGCCGCGATGAAGCGCGGGTCCGACGCGGTGCTGACCGCACGGTCCGGGCGCGGCACCCAGACCAAGGACACCTTTTCGCTGATCGGCTACACCGCCGCAATGGAAGAGGCGCAGAAACGCTGCAAGTAGGGCGGCTGTCTGGTTCCAAATCGCGCGCCGGTCCGTGTGCAAGGCTCTCGCCAAGTGCCTTGCCGCGCCGGACACCCATGCTGAAAATGTTGGACAAGAACGGCTCGACGCATTTGCAGATTTCTGTGAATACGTCGAATGTCGGCTATGCGGGACTTTTCACACCTTCGCTGCAAGTGCGCCAATGTCCGGTTTGGCGAACCGTTCAACAAACGGTGGATATCGTCGGTTTTTGCCGACACAACCAAGCCAGCAGATCGGCCATTCGGGTACGAGAATCCAGTTGCAGACTTTCCAATGGGGTGGTTAAAATCCACTAAACTGGAGCACTGGCAATCAAAGCCATTCCGAATAATCCTTGATCCACTCCTGACGCAAACTGTCCCCGTCACCAGTGAATGACTCAGTGAGTATGCAATACGTCGAGATACGATCCGGCCTGAAATGCCGGAAGCTGTCTCGTAGCTCACACCATGCTGCAAGAACTATGGCCTCCGAATGGTACGCTATTGCAATTGGGAGTACTGTTCGCTCGCTGCTGACCCCTTCGGCATTTCTGTAACCTATTTTCAGTTTTCGCTCATCGCGGATTGCTTTACGAATATCCGAAAGATCGACTGCTTCAGGTTCTTGCGGTCCCCAGCTTGACGCAAATAAGGTTCTGCTTAAGGGCGTCGCGTCGGCTAGTTTCTGGGCTGCACTCCGCGCTGCTCGCTTTAGCCCCTTGTCGCCCGTTCTGGTGATCATCGCCAGGCCAACGGTAATTGCTTCGGCCTCTTCCACATCGAAGTTTATGGGCGGAAGGTCGAATCCGGTGCGCATGACATAACCGACCCCAGCCTCCCCTTCGATTGGCACGCGCAACGCCTGAAGCGAAGCAATGTCCCGATACACGGTTCGCTTGGTAACCTCCAGGTCATCCGCGATCTTCTGGGCGGTGCAAGGCGCATCAGCATTGCGAAGTAGCTGAATTATCTCAAACATTCTTACTGATCGGCCCATTGGTTTCTTCCTTAAAGTTATCTCGTTCCTAGCACACCACTGCTGACAGGTACATGTCAGCAGTGGTGTGCTAGCGGTTTGTGAGAACAAAGAAGAAAGCACTCGGTAAGATGAGAGACACTGCCACCTCGGCTGCATTGGTTGAGCCATCAACACATCGCCAATACGAATTGGGTGTGGTGCTGGTTGTGCTGTCGGCGGCTGCTTTCAGCAGCGCGGGGATATTTACAAAATCGGTATCAGCGGATGCCTGGAGCGTCATCTTCTGGAGAGGTGTGAGCGGCGCGCTATTTGCACTGATCTTCCTCATCGCAAGATCACGGTTCAGAGATGAGCTAAGGCGGTTTGGACTTTCCGCCTGTATTGCGACCATTTTGATGGCATCAGGCACAGCGGCGTTCATTCCGGCATTCAAGCTGACCAGCGTTGCCAATGTTTCTCTGATTTGGGCAACATCACCGTTTGTCGCGGCCTTGCTGGCATGGGTGTCCATTCGCGAACGTCCCAGCCGTCGGAATGTGCTGTGCAGTATACTTGCACTGGTCGGCGTTGCATTTACCGTCAGCAGCTCATTCGGAAGCAAAGGCATTCTTGGTGACATGCTGGCGCTTTGGATGACATTTATGATGGCCGGAACCATGGTGGTCTATCGTGTCTGGCCAGGCACGCCCACAGTTCTTCCGGCAGCGTTTTCATCACTGATCCTGCTGATACCAGCAATGATAGTCACCGAGCCTGCAAACGTCTCTTTCTTCGAAATCAAGGTTTTGATTTTATTCGGTCTGGTCTTCTCAGTGGCGTCTATAACGCTGGTTGAAGGCGCGCGCTGGATACCTTCGGGGCAAGCCGCGCTCATCAGTGCATTGGAGACCCCACTCGCGCCAATTTGGGCGTTGATCATTCTAGCCGAAGTTCCAGCATTCCGAACAGTTTTGGGCGGCGGCATTATCATGGCCGCAGTTATCCTGTCGCAAAAATCTGGAACTGCCACACTCTTTCGTTCGCTATCTGGCTTCATGTTCAAGGTGAAATCCACGCCTTTTTCTGAACTGAGTGATCACTTGCGACGAGATGCCGGTCACGACTATCCGCGTGATCCAAGCCGCCCCGACTGGCGCGACCCCTTGCAAATCGAAATACGCAGGCTGCGCTGACACCCATTTCCATCAAACCAAAGAAAGAAATACTATGGGCATCCAAACCGACAAACTGACCGGGTCGTTCCGGACATTCATCGAAGATCAGATCATGTTCTTTGTGGCGACTGCAGCACCGACGGGTCGTGTCAACCTGTCCCCCAAGGGGCTCGATTCCTTGCGCATACTCTCAGAGAGCAAGATCGTCTGGCTGAGCGTGACCGGAAGCGGCAATGAGACCGCAGCACATGTTCTACAAGACCCGCGCATGACATTGATGTTCAGTGCCTTTCAAGGCGAACCCCTGACGTTGCGGGTCTATGGCAATGCAAAAGTGATCTATCCGCGCGACCCGGACTGGGAGAAGCTCTATGGCCTGTTCCCCGACTTCGCCGGAGCGCGCAATTTGTTTGTGCTGGATATTGATCTGGTGGCCACGTCCTGCGGAAGCGGGGTTCCCGAAATGTCAGTGGTGCGAAGTCGCGGCGAGACCGACCTCGTGCCTTGGTATGCCGAAATGGGTCCAGACGGTGTTGAGAAGTTTTGGCGCAAGAAAAATGTGGCGAGCCTCGATGGTTTTCCGACCGAGATTTTCGAAGCCATGTGAGCGATACGTGAACTGCGACTCTTGTTGGGTTCAGGGTAGGGTGCTCATCGCATATTTGGAGTGCTCTAAAAACGTTGGATATCGATGAAAAACACCTAGTTTATCCGAAATCGGACAAACTTTTGCTCGTGGAGCAGAGGGATAGAAGTTGACGAGGTTGGACCGGTCAAAATTGCCAAATGGTCTTTATGCGCAGCCTCAATGGCTGTGATGGGCCTTGGTGTCGGACTTTGCCGGAAAGTGCGCCGTCAGCACAAATCTGCTGGCTCACAATCCTCGATCTTTTCACCGATATCGCTCGTTTTTGGCACCGATGAAAAAATGCCCATTTTTGAGCTTCCAACAACCCCGTCTAAGCCCAAGTGTTTTTGAAGATTTTGGCCGTTCTTCGTTAGCGGACATCCGAGCAAAATGCAGCATCGGTCAAATTGGGCTCGTAGCCGACGTTCATAGAAATTTTCATGCGGGTCATCTGCGGTCTACAACAGATCTGGTAGGGGGCTTGGCCTCGTTTGCCCGGTCCCTTTCATTTGATCCGTCCCGGTGTCTGCCCCTTTGGCATTGGCAGCCGAATCCTATATAGGGCCATATCCGACGCTGAAAAGGCCCGCACTGATGACCCATACTGCCCCGATCACCCAGGACCTCGTGACCATCCCGCGCAAGGCGCAGGAGGGCAGGCCGAACCTGATCGGTCTGACGCGCGATGCGCTGCGCCAGACGCTGATCGACCATGGCACACCGGAAAAGCAAGCACGGATGCGTGCGGGCCAGATCTGGCAATGGGTCTATCAGTGGGGCATCCGCGATTTCGCGCAGATGACGAACCTTGCCAAGGGCTACCGGGCCGAACTGGAAGAGAAATTCACGCTGGACACCCCCGAGGTCGTCAGCCGCCAGGTCAGCAATGATGGCACCCGCAAGTATCTGGTGCGCATTGCCGGCGGTCACGAGGTCGAGGTTGTCTATATCCCCGAGGAGTCGCGCGGGACGCTGTGCATCTCATCCCAGGTCGGCTGCACGCTGACCTGTTCCTTCTGCCACACCGGCACGCAAAAACTGGTGCGCAACCTGACGGCGGGCGAAATCGTCGGACAGATCATGGTTGCGCGGGACGATTTGGGCGAGTGGCCCGAGCAGGGCGCGCCCAAGGACGAGACGCGCCTGCTCAGCAATATCGTGCTGATGGGCATGGGCGAGCCGCTCTATAATTTCGAAAACGTGCGCGACGCGATGAAGATCGCGATGGACCCCGAAGGTATCCAACTCAGCCGCCGCCGCATCACGCTGTCCACCTCGGGCGTCGTGCCCGAAATCCACCGCACCGCGGCTGAAATCGGTTGCATGCTGGCCGTCAGCTTCCACGCGACGACGGACGAGGTGCGCGACGGGCTGGTGCCGATCAACAAGAAGTGGAATATCGAAGCCCTGCTGGAGGCGCTCAAGGCGTATCCCAAGGTCAGCAATTCCGAGCGGATCACCTTTGAGTACGTCATGCTGGACGGCGTCAACGACAGCGACGAAGACGCCCGGCGTCTGGTGAAGCTGATCGAAGGCATCCCGGCCAAGATCAATCTGATCCCCTTCAACGAATGGCCCGGCGCGCCCTACAAACGCTCGTCGAACAACCGTATCCGCGCCTTTGCAGACATCATCTACAAGGCCGGCTATGCCAGCCCGATCCGCACCCCGCGCGGCGAAGATATCATGGCCGCCTGCGGGCAGTTGAAATCGGCGACTGAACGCGCGCGCAAGTCACGGCGACAGGTCGAGGCGGATGCAAGGCTGGACTAGCGCTGGACGGAAGCGCCGACCCCGTGCCGTGGGCTGGATGCTCGTTCAGATGAAGTGTGGCGCGGCGAGCGAGTCTTGGCCGCCGACACTCAGCACCCCGGTTGCGCCTCGTCCCACGCATCAATGATCGCCACCGCGTCGGCGGCGGTCTCGACGAACTGGAACAGGTCCAGATCCTCGGCGCTGATGGTGCCGGCATCGGCCAGCGCCTCCCAGTTGATGATGCGGCGCCAGAATTCCTCACCGAATAGCAGGAAGGGCATGCGCTTCATCCGGTCGGTCTGGATCAGCGTCAGGGCCTCGAATGTTTCGTCCAGCGTGCCGAACCCGCCGGGGAATACGCAGATCGCGCGCGCGCGCATCAGGAAATGCATTTTGCGGATCGCGAAGTAATGGAAGTTGAAGCACAGGCCGGGCGTGACGTATTCATTGGGCGCCTGCTCGTGGGGCAGCACGATGTTCAGCCCGATCGACGCGCCGCCCGCATCCGCCGCCCCTCGGCTGCCGGCCTCCATGACACCCGGGCCACCGCCGGTGGCGATGACGAATTCGCGCCCGTAGGCGTTCATCGAGCGCAGGGTCATCAACCGTGCGAATTCGCGCGCCTCATCGTAGTATTTCGACAGCTCGGCCAGCGTCTTGGTGCGCGCGCCCGCCTTCATCGAAGGCTCGGGGATACGGGCGCCGCCAAACAGCACGACGGTACTGTTGATTCCGCGCTCGTTCAGGATCAGTTCGGGCTTGAGCAATTCCAGTTGCAAACGTACCGGGCGCAGATCCTCGCGACACATGAAATCAGGATCGTTAAAGGCCAGTCTATAGGCCGGCGCCCGCGTTTGCGGTGTGTCGGGCACCTGCTCGGCTGTGCTGCGGTCTGATCCGGCATCACGAAACTGGCTCAAACGGTCGTCATCCATGCACGATATTCCCTGACTGATACATCCTCCTCAGCACTAACCGACTGATCGGGCATTGACCAGCGGTAGGCAGCCAACGACAAGCTGCGCGTGCTTCGGCGAGATCTCAAGAAAAGCCCGGAGGCCGCGTGCCAGTGTTTTTTCTTGGATCAAATACCCATTTCCGAACATTCGCCAGGGGTGCCGACGGCGGGGCAAGCAGGATATTATCTGACGCCTGCTGGCCTTGTGGCGCATTGCGTGCGGCGCACGGCGTGCCTATACGGATCAACAACCGAATTTTTCGAAAGGGTCGCTGCCATGTCCAATGCTCAACTGCAAACCGCAATCGACGCCGCCTGGGAGGCGCGTGACCAGATCACGCCAGACACAAAGGGCGAGACCCGCGACGCCATCGAGGCGACGCTGGATGCGCTCGATTCCGGCGCGCTGCGCGTGGCCGAGCGGGGCGATGACGGTACATGGCACGTCAACCAGTGGGCCAAGAAGGCGGTTCTGCTTGGTTTTCGCCTGAAGAACATGGAACGTCAGACCGGCAGCGCGCAGGGCGGTGCCTGGTGGGACAAGGTTGACAGCAAGTGGAAGGATTGGGGCGACGCCGAATGGCAGACCGCCGGTTTCCGCGCCGTGCCGAACTGCATCGTGCGCCGGTCGGCCTATATCGCGCCGGACGTGGTGCTGATGCCGTCCTTCGTCAATCTGGGCGCCTACGTGGATAGTGGCACCATGGTCGACACCTGGGCCACTGTCGGCAGCTGCGCGCAGATCGGCAAGAATGTGCATCTGTCGGGCGGCGTCGGTATCGGCGGCGTGCTGGAGCCGATGCAGGCCGGCCCCACGATCATCGAGGACAACTGTTTCATCGGCGCCCGCTCCGAGGTGGTCGAGGGCTGCATCGTGCGCGAGGGCAGTGTTCTGGGCATGGGCGTCTTTATCGGCCAGTCGACCAAGATCGTCGATCGCGAGACCGGCGAAGTCATGTACGGCGAAGTGCCGTCAGGCTCGGTGGTCGTCGCAGGCTCGCTGCCGTCCAAGAACGGCGTCAATCTCTACTGTGCCGTGATCGTCAAGCGCGTGGACGAGCGGACCCGCTCGAAGACCTCGATCAACGAACTTCTGCGCACCTGATGGAGGGCAAGCCCAAGCCAAAGGCGCCCAAGCGGCAGGAGGTCTACACCCTTCTGGTCGAGATCGGCCGCAAGGCCGGGGACGGCCTGCCCAAGGGCGCCACCGGCGCCGCGCTCGTCATCTACGCCAGCGGCGTGGACGAGGGCGAGGCGGTGCGCGAAACGGTGGCGATCCTCAAGCAGGCCGATACCGCGCCGCTGGATGTGTCCGGCTACGGCACCCTGGCCGAGCGCGAGGCCGAGGGGCATGAGATCGGCGAAGAGGATCGCGCGCTGATGCAGCGCGCGCTGGACGAGAATGCGGTGATCGTCGCGCAGATGACGCCGTTTTTCGGGGACGAGCGAGACGATGATGCCGAGGAGGACTGAACCGGCTCAGGCCGCGCGTTGGATGGCCAGCGTGCGGGCCTCGAACGGTTTCAGCGCCGGCCAGACGGGTCGGGAATGGTCCGGCAGGCGCGCTGCGTCCTTGCGCCCCAGTACCGAGGCCGCCAGCGCCTGTCTGTCGCGGCGCAGGCGGCCGATGAACAGGCTCTCGACAGGGCAGCCGGCGGTCAGTACTGCCTGATGATCCGGCAGCAGAAGGCCGTGATAGGTCACGAGATCCGGGCCGACGCCCTGATGCGCCGACGCGCCGTTGACCAGATGCCGGGCGGGCATCAACGCGGCCTCGGTGCCGAACATGTACTCCACGTCGCTGCCGCTGATCACCAGCCGTTGATGCGGCGCAACCGCGATATCGCGAGTCAGACCAAAATAGGGCGCGCGCAGACGCACCGGACGATGAGTGCCCCGCGTGGGCACCGTCTGCCGAACGGCCCGCAGGATCGGCACGATCTCTCCGTCTGGGGTCAGCACGGTATCGCCGCGCCCGAGCTGTCCGGCCGGACCTCTCCGCGCGGGGTGGCGATGGGCGCATCTGCCGTCAGGGTGGGCATGGGGCCAATCGGTTCGATCCGGTCCGACACGGCGACAAAGCCGACATGGCGATCCATCACCCGGCTGGCCGGATATTGCGTCATCCTCTGCAGATCCCCTGTCGCGACAGGGTGGGGCGCTGGCGTCGGGACAGCACGGATGCGCCCGCTGGCCGGATCCGCCAGCGTCAGCCTTCCGGTCCCGACGGGGACATCCCAAGCATAGCTGACGCGCACCGGCTCGTTGCAACCGTCCAGATCATGGGTCAACGCGGTGTGGCGGACGTCGCTGCCCACCTCATCAACCAGCAGGATCGCACCTGATGACAGGATCTGCACGGCCAGCAGCCCGCCCATGGGCCCGGCGCGCGAGAATGCCAGCAACGTCTGGGGTCCTCCCTCGTTGGACAGGAATGTCTCGATCATAAGGTTGCCCCGGGGCGCATCGCCCGTGCGGATGGCGGGTGGCGTGCTGCCGTGCCGGGCCAATCCTGCGGCATCGAAACTGCCGCCCTCGTGATCCGCGACGCCGATCCAGCCGATGTCAGGCCGCCCGCGCGGCCGACATCAGCAATTGCGCCTCATAGGGCTTCAGTGTGCGCCGCGCCGCTGGGCTGTATCCGCGTCCGGTCTCGCGGCAGATCTCTGGAAAGATCGCGCATATCTCGTCGATGATTTCGGCCTCGAAGCTGCTGGCGGTTTGCGGTCCCGGCAGGAAGCTTTCCGTCTCCAACCCTTCGGAATAAACCACCTGATGACGATCAAAGAGGATGTGGACATACTCCACGTCGCCGCCCTCGATGCGGCGCACACTGCAATCATTGACCAGATCGCGGGCCGCCACCAGCACCTCGCCCTCGCCAAAAAGCAGCTCGGCCGTTGCATCGCGGATCAGCACGCGGTGCAAGGGTGACAGCGCCAGATCGCGGTGCCGACCGAATGTATTGGCGGCAATGTGGATGGGCGCGAAGTCGCCCGTCGCCGCAATGGTCCTGCGCCCGATCCAGCGCAGCGGCTGCGCGCCCTCGTCACGGGTCATCACCAGATCGCCGGGCTTCAGCGTCTCAACCGCGCGTTGGCCGCGAGGCGTGCGGATCATCGTGCCGGCGACAAAGCAGGGCACGCTGTCGACCAGCACAAAGGCGACATCGGTGACGCCGCTGGTGCTGTTTTCGGCGGTGTAGGTGAACGTGAATTCTTCGGTATCGCCATCCCCCACCAGGCCCAGCGTGCCGTCCGCGTTCAGCTGCACCGTCTGGCCGCTGTTCAGGGTGACGGTGTCACCGACGCTGACCGCCTGCCCGTTGATATGCGTGATCGTCAGACTGCCGGGCGAATTGTTGACGTCATTGGCCAGCACATCCAGCGACTTGGACCCGAAAGGGTCCAGCCTGGTCTGGTCGTCGATCGCCAGCACCGATCCCTGGATACTGCCGCCTGCAATGATCAGCGTGCTGTCATAGTTCGAGTCCGTCACATCCGCGATGCCGATGCGGATCGAGTTGGTGACGCCCGCGTTCACAGGGATCTTGAGCGTCAGGTTGACGGTGAACCCGTCCATTTCCGTGTTGTACTGATCGCCCGTGTTGTCGATGAACAGGTTGCCGTTGGCACCGGCGTTCAGGTTGTTCGGGTCGATATCGCCGTCGCCGACGCTTAGCTGCACCTGCTGGCCGTTGATCCAGACGCCGACGAAATCCTGAAACGCGCCGACCGCGTATTCGGGATATTCGTCCGAAGAAAAGACAAACTGCATCGTCAGCATGTCGCCCGACGGGGTGAAATCGACGTCTATGTAGGATGCATCGTAGGTGTTTGTGCCGGCGGCGGCGTTGAAATCGGGATTATTGTTCTCGCCGCTCGAACTGGTCGTGTTGTCTGTCTCTTCGTTGGATTGGAAGCTGTTCCTATTGGTGAAACCGCGCAGATCGCCGGTCGAGAACATGACGCCTGTATTGCCCGGCAATACGCCGGGCGATATCGCGTCGCCGTTGCTGTAGATGCCCGAACTGTCGCGGTCCCCGGTGTAGGATGCGCTTTCGATAGTGACGCCAGGGCCGAACATCTCCTGCGCCATCTCGATGTCTGACGCTCGTCTGTCGATTGGTAGTTCTACGCCTGCAACCATGCCTTGCCCCAATTTTCCGGACGAGGTCAGCGCACGTGGTCCGGCCTGGCGGGAAACGATCCCGTTGCCGTATCGGGATCGCACGTTGGCAATCCTGTCATTCGGGGGCTGCTCGTGCCCCTCTGCCTGCGTGCCCTGCCTCGGATCTCATTTTTTATTGCCTGACAATGAACAGGCTTTGGTTCGACCGCCAACATTTTCTGTGCGGTTCCTGCATTATTTGCAAAGGCGTTGCATCCGCGCTAGCCATCAGGGATCGTCAATACCAAGAGCCGAGAGACCATGCCGCACACATCTGTCGATCCTGCCGACCTGACCGCGGCGCTAATCCGTTGTCCGTCCGTCACCCCCGAGGAGGGTGGCGCGCTGGTGCTGCTGGAGGACCTTCTGACACAGGCCGGTTTCGCCTGCACCCGCGTCGATCGCGGTGGAATTGCTAATCTTTATGCGCGTTGGGGCGAAAAGGGCGCGGCGCGCAGCTTTGGCTTCAACGGGCATACCGATGTGGTGCCGCTGGGCGATGAGACCGCGTGGAGCGTGCCGCCATTTGGCGCCGCAATCCGCGACGGCATGATGTGGGGCAGGGGGGCAACCGACATGAAATCGGGCGTTGCCGCCTTTGCCGCAGCTGCCGTGGATTTTGTGCAACAGACGCCGCCCGATGGCGCCGTCATTCTGGCGATCACCGGCGATGAGGAGGGCGACGCGCTGGACGGCACCATCGCGCTGCTGGACTGGATGCGAGACAACGGCGAGGCCATGGATGTCTGCATCGTGGGGGAGCCGACCTGTCCCGACGAGATGGGCGAGATGATCAAGATCGGGCGCCGCGGGTCGCTGAATGCGTGGCTGACCATCGCCGGGGTGCAGGGCCATTCGGCCTATCCGCACCGCGCGATCAATCCCGTGCCCGCGATGGCGCGGCTGGTCGACCGGATCAGCAGCCACACCCTGGATGACGGCACGGACCATTTCGACCCCTCGACGCTGGCCGTCGTCACCATCGACACCGGCAACGCCGCGACCAACGTCATCCCGGCCACCGTGCGCGCAACCGTCAACATCCGCTACAACGATGCCCATACCGGTGCGGGGCTAACCGACTGGCTGCAAGGGCAACTGGACGCGATCTGTGCCGAAATGGGCGTGACCGGCACGCTGGCCGTGAAAAACTCCGGCGAAAGTTTCATCACGCAGCCCGGTGCCTTTTCGGACATGGTCGTGCGCGCGGTCGAGGCCGAGACGGGGCGCACCCCAGCGCTCAGCACCTCCGGCGGCACGTCCGACGCGCGCTTTGTCAAGGATCACTGCCCGGTTGTGGAATGCGGCCTTGTGGGCCGAACGATGCATCAGGTGGATGAGCGTGTGAGCGTGGAGCAGATCCACCAGTTAAAGGCGATCTACAGCCGCATCCTGCGCGACTATTTCAGCTGAATGCGCCCCACGCTGGTCGTCATGTTGAAAGAGCCGCGTCCGGGCCGCGTGAAAACCCGGCTGGGGCGGGGTATCGGCATGGTTCCCGCCGCGTGGGGGTTCCGGCACCGGGCCGCGCGCCTGCTGCGCGGGGTGGGGGAGCGGCGCTGGCGGGGGCGGGTGGCCCGCGCGCCCTGTCGCGCAGGGCTGGCCAGCCGCATCTGGCCCGCGCATCTGCCGCGCATTGCCCAGGGACCGGGCGATCTGGGCGCCCGCATGGCGCGCATCATGCGCCGCTTGCCGCCGGGCCCGGTCTGCATCATCGGCGGCGATATTCCCGGTATCCGGCGCGCGCATGTCACCCGCGCGTTCAAGGCGCTGGGCGCGCATGATGCCGTCTTTGGCCCTGCGCCCGATGGCGGCTATTGGCTAGTGGGGCTGAAGCGCAGCCGCACCGTTCCGGCCCGGTTCCTGACTGATGTCCGCTGGTCCAGTGCCGATGCACTGACGGACAGTATGGCAACCCTGCCGGACGCGCGCATCGCCATGGTCGATACCCTCTGCGACGTTGACACCGTGGCGGATCTGGCCTGCGCAATATCGGTTCCCGCCGCGCCGCACCCATGATAGGCACCGCTGCATGAATCAAATGCCCAGCAAAGCCGAGATCCTTCAGTGGATTTCCGAAAACCCCACCCTCGCTGCCAAGCGCGACATCGCCAAGGCGTTCGGGATCAAGGGTGCCGCCAAGATCGACCTCAAACGCATCCTCAGGGAGCTGGAGGACGAGGGCCATCTGGCCAAGCGGAAGAAAACCTACCGCGAGCCGGACCGCCTGCCGCCGGTCAGCGTGCTGGAAGTCACCGGCCCGGATGCGGGCGGCGATCTGATGGCCCGCCCGCTGGAGTGGCAGGGCGAGGGCGCCGCGCCGACCATTCTGCTGGTCCTGCGCGCCTCCGATCCTGCGCTGGGCGGAGGCGACCGCATCCTTGGCAAATTGCAGCAGGTGCGCGGCGAGACGCATCAGTACGAGGCCCGCCTGATCCGGCGCATCGGCACCAATCCGCAAAAAGTTCTGGGCATCTTTCGCAAGGGTGCCGAAGGCGGGCGCATCATGCCCATCGACAAGGGGCAGGCGCTGGAATGGATGGTCGAGGCGAGCGCCACCGGCGGCGCGAAGGATGGCGAGCTGGTCGAGGCCGAGCAAGCCGGTCCCAAGGGCCGCATGGGCCTGCCGCGCGCGCGCGTTTTGAACCGGCTTGGCGATCCGTCGGCGCCGCGCGCCGTGTCGCTGATCGCCATTCACCAGCACGGCATCCCCGATGACTTCCCCGATGCGGTGATCGCCGAAGCCGACGCGATGAAACCCGCCGGGCTGAAAGGCCGCGAGGATCTGCGCGATCTGCCGCTGGTCACCATCGACCCTTGGGACGCGCGCGACCATGACGACGCCTGCTATGCCCACGGCGATGATGACCCGAAAAACCCCGGCGGCCATGTGATCTGGGTCGCCATCGCGGATGTGGCGCATTACGTGACGCCCGGTTCTGCCTTGGACGCCGAGGCGCGCAATCGTGGCAATTCCAGCTATTTCCCTGACCGCGTGGTGCCGATGCTGCCCGACCGGCTGTCGGGCGATCTGTGCTCGCTGCACGAGGGGGTGCCGCGTGCGTGCATCGCGGTGCGGATGCGCATCGACGAGTTTGGCGAGAAGATCGACCAGAGTTTTCATCGCGCTATCATGCGCTCCGGTGCCTCGCTGAATTATCAGGAGGTTCAGGCGGCGAAGGACGGCGCGCCGAATGAAAAATGCGCGCCGCTGATGGAAGAGGTGATTGACCCCCTCTATGCCGCTTACGCCGCGCTGAAAACCGCGCGCAAGCACCGCCAGCCGCTGGATCTGGACCTGCCCGAGCGCAAGGTCGTTCTCAGCGACGAGGGCAAGGTTCTCAGCGTGAATTTCACCGAACGGCTGGACGCGCACAAGCTGATCGAGGAATTCATGGTATTGGCCAATGTCGCCGCAGCCGAAACGCTTGCGGCGAAAAAATCGCCGCTGCTCTACCGCGTCCACGAGGAACCCCCGGTGGAAAAACTGGACGCGCTGCGCGAGGTGGCCGAGGCCGCGGGGCTGGTTCTGGCCAAGGGCCAGGTGCTGAAGACGTCGCATATCAATGCTCTGCTGCATGGCGCGGCAGGCACCGATCATGCCGAACAGATCAACATGTCGACCTTGCGCGCGATGACGCAGGCCTATTATTCGCCCGCCAATTTCAGCCATTTCGGTCTTGCCTTGATGGCTTACGCGCATTTCACATCGCCCATCCGGCGCTATGCGGATCTGATCGTGCATCGCGCGCTGATCTCGGCCCATGGCTGGGGCAAGGACGGGCTGAGCCACTCCGAGGTGGAGCAGCTGGACGCAACGGCGCAGCATATTTCCGAAACCGAACGACGGTCGATGATGGCCGAGCGGGATACGAACGACCGCTATCTGGCGGCGTTCCTGTCCGAGCGCGTGGGCGAGGAATTCAGCGGGCGCATCAGCGGCATCGCCAGTTTCGGTGCCTTCGTGCGGCTGGACGAGACCGGCGCCGACGGGCTGGTTCCGATGCGCAATCTGGGACACGAATATTTCGTGCACGACGCCGAAGCCGCAACGCTGATGGGCTCCGAGTCGGGCCGGATCATCACACTGGGGCAGGCCGTGACGGTCAAGCTGGCCGAGGCCGCGCCGGTAACGGGCGGCATCGCGCTGGAGCTGATCAGCGTCGACGGCAAGGCAATGCCGCAGGGGCGTGGCAAGGGCCGCGGCAAGCCGCCCAAGCGCAAGCTGGGCGCGGCCAAGAACAAGGCCGCGAAAACCAAGCGCAAGGTGGAGCGGAAACGCCGCAGCTAAGGGTTACGCGGGGCCGGTCACACGGTTGACATGGCCCATCTTGCGCCCCGGCTTCACCTCCGCCTTGCCGTATAGATGCAGCGCGCAGGCGCCATCGCGGGCCAGATCCGGTACGCGGTCCATGTCGTCACCGATCAGGTTTTCCATCACCACGTTCGAGTGCCGCTTGCCATCGCCCAAGGCCCAGCCGGCGACCGCGCGGATATGCTGCTCGAACTGGTCGACGGTGCAGCCGTTCTGCGTCCAGTGGCCGGAGTTATGCACGCGCGGGGCGATCTCGTTGACGATCAGACCGTCTGCGGTGACGAACAATTCGACGCCCATCACGCCGACATAATCCAGCTTGTTCAGTATCCTGGCCGCGAGAAGCACGGCATCGCTGCGCTGGGCAGGTGACAGGCGGGCAGGGATCGTCGTCGTGCGCAGAATGCCGTCCTCATGCACATTTTCCCCGGGATCGAAGGCCGAAACATCGCCCGCCGCATTGCGCGCGGCGATCACGGACACCTCATGGCTGAAATCGACAAAGCCTTCATAAATGCCGGGCGCGCCGTTCATATCGGCAAGCGCGCTTTCGGCATCGTTGGGGTCCTGCAAGCGCACCTGTCCCTTGCCGTCATAACCGAAACGGCGGGTTTTCAGGATGGCAGGCAGGCCGATCTCGCTCATCGCCTGTGTGAGATCTTCGATGTCGTCGATCGCGGCGAAGGGGGCTGTTTTCAGCCCCAGATCGTTCAGGAACGCCTTTTCGACCAGCCGGTCCTGACTGACGCGCAGCGCCATGCGGTTGGGGTGGACCGGGCGCAGCTTTTCCAGGATATCCAGCGCCGAGGTCGGGATGTTCTCGAACTCGAATGTGATCACGTCGCACGCGCTTGCAAAGTCGCGCAGCGCATCCTCGTCCTCGTAGGGGGCGGCGATATGGCGGTCGGCCACATGGGAGGCGGGGCAATCTGCGCCCGGCTCAAAGATGCAGGTCTTGAACCCCAGCCGCGAGGCAGCGACAGACAGCATCCGGCCCAGTTGGCCGCCGCCAAGGATGCCGATGGTCGCGCCGGTCTTCAAAGGCTCAGTCATCGCTGGGTTCCTCCGGAATTGAAGCGGACAGTGCTGCACGCCAATCATCCAGACGCTGCGCCAGCGCCGCGTCGCCATTGGCAAGGATCGCAGCGGCCATCAGGCCGGCGTTCGCGGCACCAGCCGCGCCGATGGCCATGGTGGCGACCGGGTAACCCTTGGGCATCTGGACGATGGAATAGAGGCTGTCGACCCCCGACAGCGCCCGCGTCTGGACCGGTACGCCGATCACCGGCACGCGCGTCTTCGACGCCATCATGCCGGGCAGATGCGCGGCCCCGCCGGCGCCCGCGATGATCGCCTTGAGGCCGCGCCCTACCGCCTCAGCGCCATAGGACCACAGCCGGTCCGGTGTGCGGTGGGCCGATACGATGCGCACCTCGTAGGGCACATCCAGCGCGTCCAGAATATCTGCCGCCTCCTTCATCGTGGGCCAGTCGGATTGACTGCCCATGATGATCCCGACCTCGACTTGCGGCATGCTGCGCCCCCTATTGATTCAGGCGCGAACCATATGCGGACGGGGCAGGGGCGTCCACTGCCGATGGATGGGAAAACCGCGGGTCTGGACGCTCAGGCGATGATGTCGGGCAGCAGCCGGTCCTCGATATACGCGATGCGGTCCTTCAGGCGCAGTTTTTGCTGCTTGAGCCGCTTGACGGTCAGCGGATCGCGCACGCTGCGTTCCTCCAGCGCGTGGATAGCCTCGTCCAGGTCGCGATGCTCGCGGCGGAACTGCTCCAGCTCGACGCGCAGCACATCGTCGGACTTCATCGCAAGCTCGCTGTAGGCGTTCATATCCGTGTCATTCCTTGGGGTAACGGGTATCCTGCAAAGGATAAGCCTAATTTGCCGATCCGCATAGCCCTTGCACCCAAAAGGGGGAAGACCCATATTCATTGCATGGCGCCGTTGCCGAACCGGGACGGCGCTCAATCTGACCAGTCGCTTGAGACAAGGACGTGGCACATGACGAAGATGACACTGGGGGCGCACCCCTATATGCTGGGGTTCGACCAGTTGGAACGCCTGCTGGAGCGCAGCGCGAAATCCGGGAACGAGGGCTATCCGCCCTTCAACATCGAACAGACATCGGACAATTCCTATCGCATCACACTGGCCGTCGCGGGCTTTGGTGAGGAGGATCTGTCTGTCACGGTCGAGGATCGCCAACTGGTGATCCGGGGACGCCAGTCGGCAGATCTGTGCGAGCGGGTTTTTCTGCATCGCGGCATCGCGGCCCGTCAGTTCCAGCGCAGTTTCGTGCTGGCCGACGGGGTCGAGGTGGGTGCGGCGATCATGGAAAACGGTCTGCTGCATGTCGACCTGACCCGGGCATTGCCCGAGACGGTCGTGCAGAAGATCAAAATCAACAAACGCGGCCAATAACCTCAGGAGGATACGATCATGGATACCGAATTCGAATTTCCGCACGAGCAAGGCCAGCGCATCGCCTATGTCCGTTCTGTCGCGGTCGAGGATTTGCCCAAGGATGTGCAAAGCCAGGTGGGCGAGTTGAAAACTCTCTACGCCGTGCATAGCGAAGAGGGCGAGCGTCTGGCGTTGGTCAGTGACCGCAAGATGGCCTTCGTGCTGGCGCGCCAGCATGATCTGGACCCGGTCACGGTACACTGAACACAGGGTGCCGGTCGCCGCGACGCGGGCGATCTGAATCAGTGAAATTCGCAAGGCGCGCACCGGTCTGTTGCCGGTGCGCGCCTTTTGCGTGTAAGAGGCGCGAGGTTACGAAAGGTTGATCCATGACCCGACCCGCGCCCAAAGTGGCGATCCTGCCGCATGACATCAAGCTGGGCCTGCGGCCGGGCTCGATACCACTGGACCGGCTGATGTGGCCGCTTGGCGTGCCGGACGGTATTGCGGGCCGGACGCTGACGGATCTGGAGCCGCAGGATCATCTGATTGTCTTTCCCCGCAAGACGTTGCACTGGCGGCCGGGGTTCGGCACGCGGGCGCGCGTTTCGATCGCAGTGATGGAGCCGGCGGTCATTCACGGCAGGCATCTGGCCGCGCTGCGTCATTCCCACCGACGTTTTTATCGCGTGCTCAGCCACAATGCGGCATTGCTGGCGGATATCCCCAACGGATATTTCTTTCCGTTTGGCAGCACTTGGGTGGCG
This sequence comes from Roseovarius sp., assembly GCA_048267045.1. Taxonomy (GTDB): domain Bacteria; phylum Pseudomonadota; class Alphaproteobacteria; order Rhodobacterales; family Rhodobacteraceae; genus Roseovarius. The sequence continues at coordinate 25,115 of JBLWYG010000035.1, forward strand.
AACTGGCGAGACCTGGATTGCACCAAGACGCGCATGACGTCGCTGATTGCCTCAAGCAAGCGGTCGCAGGTGGGGCATGTGCTGCGGCACGAGATCGTGGGCTGGGCTGCGGAGGAAGGTCTGGATCTGGATGTCATGGGGCGCGGATACAAGCCGTTTGGAGCAAAGGCCGAGGGGCTGGCGCCCTATCGCTATTCCGTCGTAATCGAGAATGTGCGCGAGCCGAATTATTTCACCGAAAAACTGCTCGATGCTATCCTGTGCCAGACCGTTCCGATCTACTGGGGCTGCCCCAATATCGGCGATTTCTTCGACACCTCCGCCATGATTATCTGCGAGAACGAGGCAGATCTGCGCGCCGCGATTCTGGCCACTTCCAACGAAGATTATGCTGAAAGGCTGCCCGCCATCACAGCCACGCGGCCGGTGGCGGCGGAATACGGTGATCTGTTTGGCCGCCTGGCCAGGGCCGTGCTGGCAGAGAATTGACGCTCAAGAACGGTCCCGCCCCGCGATGTGATCAGGCGGAGAAGCCCCAGCCATCGGGGCCAAAGCCGTGCTCCATTGCCAGCCGCGTCGCCGCCTCCTCGCCCAGCCAGATGGCCATGGCGGTCAGGGGTTGATCGGGCAGGCAGGCAGCCAAATAGGGCGTGCCATCCTCGTCGTCGATGCGGGCGCATTCAAATCCCGCCTCGGTCAGCGCGGCCTCGGCCGCGTCCCAGTCGGCGCCGTCTTGCGCAATGAAGGCATAGTCGATATCGCCCACATCAGGCAGGTCGGTCTCGGCCTGAATATCCGCGAATACGGCGTAGGTCTCGGCGCGCTGGGCGGCAAGATCATGAGGCATGCGCGGCGTCCTCGGGCGCGGGTGTCGCCTCGACGACATCCTTGTTTTCGGCCATGCCGTGCTCGGCCAGCCAACGCTCGGCCTCAAGCGCGGCCATGCAGCCCATACCGGCGCTGGTCACGGCCTGGCGGTACTTGTGATCGGTCAGATCGCCGGCAGCGAAAACGCCGGGCAGGGATGTTTCGGTACTGTCAGGCTTGGTGACGACATAGCCGCCCATATGCGTCTCCAACACGTCCTTGACCAGTTCGTTCGACGGCGCGTGGCCGATGGCGATGAAGACGCCCTTGGCCGGGATGTCGGTGATTTCGCCGGTTTTGGTGTGCTTCACCTTGACACCTTCGACGCCCAGCGGCGCATCGGTGCCATAGACCTCGTCCAGTTCGTGGAACCAAAGGGGGTGAATCTTGGGGTTCTTTTCCAGGCGGTCGATCAGGATGCGCTCGGCGCGCAGCTCGTCGCGGCGGTGAACCAGCGTCACCTTCGACGCGAAGTTGGTCAGGAACAGCGCCTCTTCGACGGCTGTGTTGCCGCCGCCTACGACGACGATTTCCTGCCCGCGATAGAAAAATCCGTCACAGGTGGCGCAGGCGCTGACGCCGAAGCCCTTGAATTTCTCCTCGCTGGGCAGGCCCAGCCATTTGGCGCGTGCGCCGGTGCACAGGATGATGGCGTCGGCCACATATTCGGTACCGCTGTCGGACTGGCAGACATAGGGGCGTTTGGAAAAATCAATGCTGCTGATGATGTCGCCGATGACTTCGGCGCCCATGGCCTTGGCGTGGGCCTCCATCCGCAGCATCAGGTCGGGGCCTTGCACTTCGGTATCGCCGGGCCAGTTTTCGACCTCGGTCGTCGTGGTCAACTGGCCGCCCGGTTCGATCCCCTGCACGAGGACCGGCTCCAGCATGGCGCGGCTGGCATAAACGGCGGCAGTATACCCTGCCGGGCCGGAGCCGATGATCAGAACCTTGGTCTTTTTCGTCTTGGCCATGTGCCTGCCCTCTCGATGATCTGTAATGCTTGCGCCTGATATAGACCCGGCGGCGGCATGGTGAAACCCCCCGCAATGCGGCCTTGCAATTGTGGAGGGTTCGGCATACTCCGCGCAAGTATCTTGCGCCTTGGCGAAAGATTGTTGCGCAGGTTGGCGCGGCTGATATAACAATCGCGAAATTCTATCAGATATAGGTGAGTAATGACGTCGACCCGTCTGGACCCGATCGACCGCAAGATTCTGGCCGAGCTTCAGGCAGACGGGCGTATGACGAATGTCGAGCTGGCCAAGAGGGTGGGCATTTCCGCGCCCCCCTGCCTGCGCCGGGTGCGCACGCTGGAGGAGGCGGGATTTATCCGCGGCTATCACGCCGATGTCGATCCGCGCGAACTGGGCTTCGAGGTGCAGGTGTTCGCCAATGTCGGGCTGCAAAGCCAGGCCGAGGCGGATCTGAGCGCGTTTGAGGCGCGCTGCCGCGAGTGGCCGCTGGTGCGCGAGTGTCACATGCTGAACGGCGAGGTGGATTTCATTCTGAAATGCGTGGCGCCCGATCTCAGCACCTTTCAGCGATTCCTGACCGAGGAACTGACCGCCGCCGCCAATGTCGCCAGCGTCAAGACCGCGCTCGTCATTCGCGGCGCCAAGGATGAACCGGGCGTGCCGTTCGAGGTGCTGGAGGCCCGGCTGGCGCGCAAAGCCTGAAAGGGTATCCGCTCGGGGGCGTGCTCAGGCGTTCGCGATCAGGCGCTGTATCGGTCGCCTGCGTCCAGCGGACCGCGCGCCAACGCGAGGTGGCCGAAATCGGACGGCCTGTCGATATGCGGAAACAGCGCCAGGAATTCGGCCAGCTGCCGCTGCGTCATCGTCTTCTCAAAGCCGGGGCCGGGATGAAATGTCTCGACCGCAAGACCGGACGCGCTGATTGTTGCGTGCCAGTGCAGCGCAATATGATAGAGCTGCACAATGCCGGGTGGCCTGACGGCGACGACGCTGTTGCCGTCCACCAGATCGTTGACCGGACGCAGGACCTGCGCGCTATGGTTCGCGCCGCGCTGCGCGATACGTGCGCCCGGGCCGATCATCAGGTCGACCATCGGTCGGCCCAATCCCAGCGCGCCGGTCATGATACGGGTGAGCGGCCCCGGGCCGCGCTCGATATCGGCAGGGTCCACGGACACTGACCCGATCCATGGCAAGGGTGCTGGACCGCGCTCGTTCGTGAGGATTTTCATGCCAGGACGCAGATCCTCAACCGCGACGGGGCCGCGCGTTGTGGTGATCAGCGTGCCTCGCGCAAAGGCAGAAAACGCGGCTGCGAAAACCGCGATATCCGGCACGACGTGGCGGGCTTCGCCCGTGCTGCCGTCGCGGCGCCGATAGAGGGTTGTGACGGCTTGGCCGGGCGCGGCTGCACCGCGCGGGGACGTGAACGCCGCAGGCGAGGTCTGCACGCGCGACGCGTTGACAGGGCTGCGGGCCGGCGGCGAATAAACCATTTTGAAGTGCCTGTTCCTGTGATGTCTTCGGTTTGCCGCAGTGGTGAAGCGCGGCGGGCGGCATTGGACGAACGCCTGATTTCTGACAGCTGCCCGAAGGGGGCAGGGCGCCTGACAATCCGGGGCAGCCAAATCGGCGGGCTCTGCCCGGCTCAGGCGCGGCGTAGCTGCATTCGTGCCGGGCGGCTCGGCCGCATGGCGGCGACGCTGCTCTGCCAGCGTTTGACGGGCAGGTCCGGCATGATTTGGATGCTGGTCTGCAGGACGGATTTCATCCAGCGCTTCTGCGGCTTGATCGCTATGCTCATCTGCTGCCTCCTCGGGCTGCCCGCCACGCGGGCCTGACTGTTTCGGACAAAAGGAATATCGCTGCCCTTTGCGGCCATGTTTGGGCGTCCAAGCGGCATGGTAGGGGCGCAAGGGACCCGGCCCCAGCACTCTGCCAGATAGATATTAAAGGCGGGTTTTCAAAAGCATGCCGTTTTGATGGCAGCGCCACATCGCATGAAGTTCAGCCGAATTCGGGCGATGGCGTGGCGTCCCCGCAGCAGTTTTTCACTGACATGTTCACCGTCTAGAGACGGATCGTCGCGATCTGCCGACCATAATCGGCCTCGCCCCGGTGCGTGGTGCGCCGATACGAATAGAACCGGTCCTCATCGCCATAGGTGCAGTGGCGCGTCCATTCGGCCCGGCCAACGCCCGCCCGCTGCAAACGGTCAAGGCCGAAACCGGGGAGGTCGAACAGCATCTTGCCCGGCGTGCCATTGGCGAAAAACCGGGTATGACCCGGATCGGTGGCCAGAAATTCATCCATGAAATCGGTCCCCACCTCATAGACTGGTTGGCTGATTGACGGGCCGATGACGGCGGCGATGTTGGCGCGCGAGGCGCCCAGCGCCTCCATCGCGTCTATCGTCGCCTCCAGCACGCCATCCAGTGCCCCGCGCCACCCCGCATGGGCCGCTCCGATCACGCCGGCCTGCGTATCCGCCAGCAGCACCGGCTGGCAGTCGGCAGTCAGCACCGCCAGCGCAAGGCCGGGCGTCGCCGTCACCAGCGCATCTGCGCGGGGGCGCGCCGCCACGGGAACGGTTATGGGCGCGTCCACAGTCAGGGCCTTTGCCGAATGGGTCTGGTACACGGTCAGCAAATGATCCGGCGCGACCTCCATTGCGGCTGCCACGCGGGCGCGGTTAATCGCGACGATTTCCTGCTGGTCCGACGATCCCAGCCCGCAGTTCAGCCCGGCGAAGATGCCAGAGGATGCGCCGCCCCGCCGGGTGAAAAACCCGTGGCGCAGGGGTGCAAGGCTGTCGGCGGTCAGAATTTCCAATGTCACATCGACAATCCCGGCGGCGGCGCGGCGCCTTCGGGATAAAGGCCCATCACCTTGAAGAGCGTCCCCATTTCGGCCGGGTGGGTCAAGCGCCGATGTGCCGCCACATGCGCATCCTGCGCCGCTCCCTTGAGGGTTTGGGCGAGTTTCTGCGCACGCTGGGTGATGCCCAGCCGCTCCAGAAACACGCCCTGCGGCGTCACGCGGCTGTGCCGCGCGGGGGCTGCGGCCAGTGCCAGCGCCTCGAAATCGACATGCGCGGTCAGATCGGCGGTGCCGGGGTCGGCGTAGGGGTCTGCAGGAGCGTGAGCGCGTAGCGCCTGAAACGTATCGCCCAAGGCCCGCC
>JBLWYG010000036.1:0-28574 GCA_048267045.1 Roseovarius sp.
GCCGCGCTGCTGGGGGCTGCGGTCTGGTTTTCCGGCAATCTTGCGCTCACACTTTGGACGGCGGGCGGCATCCTCGGCGCGCTGGCGATCCTTGGGCTGGCGGCGGCCCTTGTGCGGGCGCTGGCCCGGCTGGCGCGCCCTTGGGCGCGGGGGCGGCCCGCGCTGCACTGGGCGCTGGCGGCCATCGGCGGGCCGGGCAGCACGGCAGCGCCTGCGAAGCTGTCGCTGGGCCTCGGGCTGGCAGTGCTGGCCGCCGTAGGCCAGATCGACGGCACCTTGCGCGGCTCGATCTCGAACGACCTGCCGGAGCGCGCGCCGTCGTTTTTCTTTATCGACCTGCAGGCCGATCAACTGCCGGGGTTCCTGCAGATGACCGAGGACGACCCCGCTGTGGCCCGCGTCGACAGCGCCCCGATGCTGCGCGGCATCATTACCGCGATCAACGGGCAGGACGCCGCCGATGTGGCGGGCGATCACTGGGTGCTGAATGGCGACCGGGGTGTGACTTATGCCGCGCATGCAGATGGCCCGCTGGTGGCCGGCTCATGGTGGCCAGATGATTATGATGGCCCGCCGCAACTCAGCTTTGCCGCCGAAGAGGCACAAGAACTGGGGCTTGTCCTGGGCGACGAGATCACCGTCAACATCTTGGGCCGCGATATCACCGCGACCCTGACCAGCCTGCGCGAGGTCGATTTTTCGACTGCCGGCATCGGGTTCATCATGGTCATGAACCCCGCCGCGCTGGAAGGGGCGCCGCACAGTGCCATCGCCACCGTCTACGCCGAGGAAGAGGCCGAGGCGCGCATCCTGCGCAGCGTCTCGGACGCCTATCCCAACGTCACCGGCATTTCCGTGCGCAGCGCGATCGACCGGGTTTCGGGCCTGCTGGCCGGGCTGGCCACCGCGACATCATGGGGCGCGTCCGTCACGCTGCTGACAGGATTTCTGGTGTTGATCGGCGCGGCAGCAGCGGACCAGCGTGCGCGGATATACGAGGCTGCCGTGCTGAAAACGCTGGGCGCATCGCGCGCGCGCATCCTGTCCAGCCTTGCGATACGCGCGGCGCTGCTGGGCAGCGCGGCGGGCAGCGTCGCCATCGCTGCCGGTGCCTTGGGCGGCTGGGCTGTCAGCCATTATGTGCTGGAGGTCAAATATGCCGTGCTGTGGGGACCCGCAGTGCTGATCGTGGCGGCAGGCGTGCTGGTGACGCTGCTTACTGCACTGGTATTCGCACTGAAGCCCTTGGCAGCGCGACCGGCACAGGTCCTTCGCGCACGCGAGTAGCGGACCCGCGCAACGAAAAAGCGGGCCGCTGGGCCCGCTTTTCCAGATTTTCCGGATTTTTCAAATATGGCGAAACGCTATTCTGCCGCTTCGGCATACTCCTCCATTGGCGGGCAGGAGCAGATCAGATGCCGGTCGCCATAGACGTTGTCGACGCGGTTCACCGACGGCCAATACTTGTCCACCCGGAACGCACCGGGGGGGAAGCAGCCCTGTTCGCGCGTGTAGGGCCGGTCCCATTCGCGGACCAGATCCTCCATCGTGTGCGGCGCGTTCTTCAACGGGTTGTTCTCGGCGTCGATCTTACCGTCCTCGACATCCTGAATTTCTGCGCGGATCGCCAGCATCGCATCGCAGAAACGGTCCAGTTCGGCCTTTGTCTCGCTTTCGGTCGGCTCGACCATCAGCGTGCCCGAGACGGGAAAGCTCATCGTCGGCGCGTGGAAGCCGCAGTCGATCAGGCGTTTGGCGATATCGTCGACTGTCACATGTGCGCTGTCGGCAAAGGGCCTGGTGTCGAGGATGCACTCATGCGCAACCAATCCGTTCTCGCCCTTGTATAGGACGTCATACGCGCCCTCCAGCCGCTTGGCGATGTAGTTGGCATTCAGGATCGCCACCCGCGTTGCCTGCGCCAGACCTTCGCCACCCATCATCAGGATATAGGCCCACGAGATCGGCAGGATCGACGGAGAGCCATAAGGCGCCCCAGACACCGGCCCTTCGGTTCCGCCGGTATGCGGATGGCCCGGCAGATGCGGGACCAGATGCGATTTGACACCGATCGGCCCCATGCCCGGTCCGCCCCCGCCATGGGGGATGCAGAACGTCTTGTGCAGGTTCAGGTGGCTCACGTCGCCGCCCAGATCCCCCGGACGGCTCAGCCCGACCATCGCGTTCATGTTGGCCCCGTCGATATAGACCTGCCCGCCATGTTCATGCGTGATCTTGCACACGTCGATCACCGTTTCCTCGAAGACGCCATGTGTGCTGGGATAGGTGATCATGCAGGCGGCCAGCGCGCTGGAGTGTTTCTCGGCCTTGGCGCGGAAATCGTCCATGTCGATATCGCCGCGCGCGTTGCATTTGACCGGGACTACCTTCCAGCCGACCATATTCGCGCTGGCGGGGTTCGTGCCATGCGCGTTGGTCGGAATCAGGCAGACATTGCGGTCCCCTTGCCCGTTCGCCCGGTGATATGCTGCGATGGACAAAAGCCCGGCATATTCACCCTGCGCACCCGAATTGGGCTGCATCGAGATCGCGTCATACCCGGTGATCCGGCACAGCTTGTCGCTCAGATCGTCGATCAACTCGTGATATCCCTCGGCCTGATCGCGTGGCACGAAGGGATGCATCCGCGAGAATTCGCGCCATGTGACCGGCATCATTTCCGCGGCCGAGTTCAGCTTCATCGTGCAACTGCCCAGCGGGATCATTGCGCGGTCCAACGCCAGATCGCGGTCGGCAAGGCGGCGCATATAACGCATCATCTCGGTCTCGGCGCGGTTCATGTGGAACACGGGGTGAGTCAGATAATCCGAGGTGCGGTGCATCTTGTCCGGCACGCGATATTCCGGCGTGAAATCGTCATCGTCGTGCTCGATGCCAAAGGCACGCCAGACGCTCTCGATGTTTTCGGTCCGCGTACATTCGTCCAGCGCGATGCCGACGCGGGTTTCGCCCACGCGGCGCAGGTTGATGCCCTCGTCCAGCGCCGATTTCATCACCGCCGCCTGAAGCGGCCCAACATCGACGGTAATTGTGTCAAAGAACGCCTGAGGGTCCACCTGGAACCCCGCCGCCTCCAACCCCTTGGCCAGTCGCACCGTCTTGCGGTGAATACGCTGAGCGATGGCTTTCAGACCCTTTGGCCCGTGGAACACCGCATACATCGACGCCATCACGGCCAGCAGGGCCTGCGCCGTGCACACGTTGCTGGTCGCCTTTTCGCGGCGGATATGCTGCTCGCGGGTCTGAAGCGCCAGACGGTAGGCGCGGTTTCCATGGCTGTCGATGGAAACGCCCACCAGCCGCCCCGGCATCGCACGCTTATACTCATCCCGGCAGGCCATGTAGGCCGCGTGCGGGCCGCCATAACCCAGAGGCACGCCGAACCGCTGGGTGCTGCCGACGGCAATATCGGCATCCATTGCGCCCGGCTCTTTCAGCAAGGTCAGCGCCAGAGGATCGGCCGATACGATGCCGATGGCACCGTGTTTGTGCAGGTCGGCAATGTGATCGGTGAAATCGCGCACATGGCCGTAGGTGCCGGGGTACTGGAACAGCGCGCCGAAGACCTTGTCTGCCTCCATCTTGTCCGGATTGCCGACAATCACCTCGATGCCCAAGGGCGCCGCGCGGGTCTGCACCAGCGCGATGTTCTGAGGGTGGCAGTCGCGATCGACAAAGAACGCCTTGGCCTTGGATTTGGCCACGCGCTGCGCAGTGGTCATCGCCTCGGCGCAAGCGGTCGATTCGTCCAGCAGGGACGCGTTGGCGATCTCCAACCCGGTCAGATCGCTGATCATCGTCTGGAAGTTCAGCAGCGCCTCAAGTCGGCCTTGGGAAATCTCGGGCTGATAGGGCGTATAAGCAGTGTACCACGCGGGGTTTTCAAAGATGTTCCGCTGTATTGCCGGCGGCGTCACCGTGCCGTGGTAGCCTTGGCCGATCAGGGACACTAGAACCTTGTTCTTGCCCGCCACCTGCCGCATGTGGTGCAGCAATTCGCGCTCGGACATGGCCTTGCCGAAACTCAGCGGCTCTTTCTGGCGGATCGCCTTGGGCACGGCCCGGTCAACCAGCGCATCGAGGCTCTCGGCCCCCAGAACTTTGAGCATATCGGCCATTTCCTCGGGCGAGGGGCCGATATGGCGCCGGTTGGCAAAATCATAAGGCAGATAGTCGGTGGGCTCGAACGCCATGTCACACTCCATCAGGTTCGCTGAACTGGGTGGGCCGCACCGGCGCCCCGCCCATTTTCAAGTTTCAATTAATCTTCTGCGCGGAGCGTCTTCGCCCGCAGGGTCAAAGGCACCTACCCGATGAATTTCTTGTAGGCGGCCTCGTCCATCAGATCGTCCAACTGGCTCATGTCGTCGGTCTTGATCTTGAACATCCACCCCTTGCCGATCGCGTCGTCGTTGACGGTGCTGGGCGCGTCTGTCAGCACCTCGTTCACCTCGACGATCTCGCCTTCGATCGGGGCGAGGATGTCGCTTGCGGCCTTGACGCTTTCGATGACGACGACATCGTCATCCTTGACGACTTCGGTCCCGACTTCGGGCAGCTCGACAAAGACGATATCGCCCAGTTGCTCGGCGGCGTGTTCGGTAATTCCGACCACGATCAGATCATCTTCGACGCGCAGCCATTCGTGTTCTTCGGTGTATTTCATGCCTGGGATCTCCCTTGGATATCAGCGTTTGAAGTTTGCAGGTTTAAAGGGTAGCGGCACCACCTTGGCTGGCAGGCGTTTGCCCCTGACCTCACCGTAAACCACCGTTCCGGGCGCGGCCAGATCGCTTGACACATAACCCATCGACATGGGGGCCTCGATGCTGGGACCAAATGCGCCGGAGGTGACGGTACCGATAGCGGTTTCAGCGGTCTCGTCCGCAAACAGAGCGGCCCCTTCGCGAATGGGCGCGCGACCCTCGGGGGACAGGCCGACGCGGCGACGATCCGCGCCCGATACCAGCTGCGGCAGGATCACGTCTGCGCCGGGAAATCCGCCCGCACGGTCGCCACCGGCACGGCGCACCTTTTGAATGGCCCAGCCCAGGTTCGCCTCGACCGGGGTGGTGCTTGCGTCGATGTCGTGCCCGTACAGGCACAGGCCCGATTCCAGCCGCAGACTGTCGCGCGCACCCAGACCGATGGGCTCAACCGCGTCATGCGCCAACAGCGCGCGCGCCAAATCCTCGGCGCGGCCGTCCTCGACCGATATTTCATAACCGTCCTCGCCGGTATAGCCCGAACGGGACAGCCAAAGGTCGCCATAATCCGACGGCAATATGGCGATATCCATGAATCGCATCGCAGCGGCGCCTGGCACCAACGCCTCCAGCACGCCCTCGGCATCCGGGCCTTGCAATGCCAACAGCGCGCGGTCCGTGACTTCGGTAACTTTGCAGCCTGTCATCGCCTCGGTCATGCGCGGGATATCGGCGTCCTTGCGGCTGGCATTGACCACGACGAACATCTCATCGCCGCGCCGCGCAATCATGAAATCGTCCTCGATCCCGCCCAATGCGTTGGTGAACATCGCATAGCGCTGGCGTCCATCGGCAATGCCGACCACATCGACCGGCACCAATGCCTCCATCGCGGCGGCGATCTCGGCGTAGCCGCCGGGCGCACTGATGACGACCTGACCCATATGGCTGACATCGAACAGACCGGCATGGGCGCGGCAGTGCAGATGCTCCTTCATCACGCCCATCGGGTATTGAACGGGCATCTCGTAGCCCGCAAAGGGAACCATCTTGGCCCCCAGCTCGCGATGCAGCGCGTTCAGCACCGTCACCTTCAGATCGCTCATTCCGGCCTCCTGCCATGGCTGCCGGGTTGATGTGATTCAACGTCGGCATCGCAAAGACGCAAATGTCCGGTATGGACTGCGCCACGATGCCCCCTCTGTCCTGCCTGCCTGAGATCGCTATCCCTTCGGCGGCCCCGCGGGCGGGGCACTCTCCAGAGTCTGATGATTGCAAAGGTCCGTTCGCCTGAGAGTTTCCGGGGCGGTTGCTCCTTCGGCACCGGCGCTTGCCGGTTCTCCCTATCCAATCACTGTGGACGATAGTATGCCGTCTCGGCAGCGGCAAGAGAAATTGCGTGCGCCTTGACGCCGCACTTGCGGTTGCCCGGTTTCTGCGCGACTCCTTGGACAGACAACGCAAGGTATCTGCCCATGACCGCCCCGTCGCATGCATATTTTTTCGGTTATGGCAGCCTTGTGAACCGCGACACCCACGCCTTCAAGGACGCGCATCCAGCGCGGTTGAAAGGCTGGCGGCGCACATGGCGGCCCACGAATTTGCGCGAGGTGGCGTTTCTGTCGGTGGCGCGGGATGAAGGCGGCTGGATCGACGGCCTCATCGCCCCTGTCCCCGATGCCGACTGGCACGCGCTGGACATCCGCGAGGGCGCGTATGACCGCGTCGCCGCTGAGCATATGGTCGACCACCCCCTGCGCCATCGTCCGCAAATCGCGGTTTACTCCGTGCCGGACACGCACCCTAATGCTGCCAGCGGCGGCCATCATCTGTTGCTAAGCTATATCGACGTCGTCGTGCAGGGATATTTACGCGAATTCGGCGCGGGCGGTGCGCAGCATTTCTTTGACACAACCGATGGGTGGGACGCGCCGGTTCTGGATGATCGCGCCGATCCCCGCTACCCGCGCGCCTGCCTTCTGAGTGGCGAAGAGCGCGACATCGTCGATGCCGCGCTCGCGCGTCTCGCTGTGACGATGCGCCGAGCCTAAAGCGTTTCGCCTTTAACCTGCGACATCAGATAAGGGCGAAACGCGCGCAACGCTGGTATAGTGCGCGCGTTCCGCGAAAAGCTGTGAGTCAGGTTTTTCGCAGAACGCTTTAGCGGCGCGCGCGGATCACTTGTAGCAGCGGCAGAACCTGCGCCATTTCCGGCCCGTGCGCCTGCCCCGTCAGCGCCTTGCGCAGCGGCATGAAGAGCGCCTTGCCCTTGCGTCCGGTCTCTTCCTTGACGGCGGTGGTCCAGATGCTCCAGCTGGTCTCGTCCAGCGTGCCCTCCGGCAGCAACGTCATCGCCTCGGCGATGAATTCGGCATCCTCGTCGTCGATCACCGGCTCGGCGCCGTCGCGGAACATGGCCCACCACGCGTCCAGATCGCCCAGGGTGGTAATGTTGTCGCGCGTCACCGCCCAGAATTGCGGCGCCAGATCGTCGGGAACGCCCAGCGCGGCGATACGCGGCTTGACCGTCGCGTAATCAAGACCCTGCAGGTAATGCGCGGTCAGCGGAAACAGGTCCGCCACGTCGAATTTCGTCGGCGCCGCGCCAAAACGCGCGATATCGAAGCCGTCGATCAGCGCGGCCATGTCGGTGCGCAGCTCGACCGGATCGGCAGAGCCGAGACGCGCCATCAGGCTGAGCAATGCGGCAGGCTCGATCCCTTGGGCGCGCAGATCGCGCAAGGAAAGTGTGCCAAGCCGCTTGGACAGCGATTCGCCCTGCGGGCCAGTCAGCAGCGAGTGATGCGCGAATTGCGGAACGCTGCCGCCCAGCGCCTCGATGATCTGGATCTGCGTGGCGGTGTTGGTGACATGGTCCGACCCGCGCACGATATGGGTCACGCCCATATCCGTGTCGTCCACCACCGAGGCGAGCGTATAGAGCACCTGGCCATCCCCCCGGATCAGCACCGGATCACTGACAGACGCCGCATCAATGCTGACGTCGCCCAGCACGCCATCGTCCCATTCGATCCGCTCCTGGTCCAGCTTGAACCGCCAGACGCCCGGACCACGTTCGGCGCGCAGCTTGTCGCGGGCGGCGTCGTCCAGCGCCAGCGCGGCGCGGTCATAGACCGGCGGGCGGCCCATGTTCAGCTGCTTCTTGCGCTTCAGGTCCAGCTCGGTCGGGGTCTCGAACGCCTCATAGAACCGGCCCATGCCCCGCAGTTTGTCGGCCGCGTCGTGGTAGCGATCCAGCCGCTCTGACTGGCGCTCGACGCGGTCCCAATACAGGCCCAGCCAGTCCAGATCTTCCTTCAGCGCGTCGACATATTCTTCGCGCGAACGGACGGGGTCGGTGTCGTCGATGCGCAGGATGAACGTGCCCCCCGCCTTGCGCGCGATGAGAAAGTTCATCAGCGCCGTGCGCAGGTTGCCGACATGGATGTAGCCGGTGGGCGATGGGGCAAAACGGGTGATGGTCATTTGGGCGGACTCCTTGGTCGCGCAGGATGTGTCACAGGGCGCGCGGCTTGTCCAGATTGGGGCGGTTTCAGTCCACCCGCCGGACCATCAGCTGATTGCCCTCGCGGCGCGTCTCCAGAACCTTGATCGCGGCGATCAGATCGCTCAGTTTCTTGTGGCCATAGCTGCGGGTGTCAAAATCAGGGTTGGCCGCGGTCATCTGCTGCCCCAGACGGCCCAGCGCGTACCAGTCGCTGTCCTGATCGATGCTGTCCATCGCCTTGAACAGCAGATCGCGCGCCTCGGTCAGGTTCTGGCCGGTGGGCTTGCTGGGCGCATCCTCAGGCGCGCCGCCAAGGTTTTCCAGGTAGATGAATCGCTTGCAGGCCTGACGGAACGCCTCGGGCGTCTTTTTCGCACCGATGCCGAAAACCTCTAGCCCCTGTTCGCGGATCCGCGACGCCAGCCGGGTGAAATCGCTGTCAGACGACACCAGCACGAACCCATCGAAGCGGCCCGAGTGCAGCAGGTCCATCGCGTCGATCACCAGCGCGATGTCGCTGGCGTTCTTGCCTACCGTATTGGCGGGCTGGTGATGCGGCACGAGGCCGAATTCTGCCTGCACCTTGTTCCAGCCGCTCATCTGCTGAGACGAGAAATCGCCATAGCAGCGGCGCACCGACGCCTCGCCAATGCCGGCAATCTCGTCAAAGACCGCCTTGGTCCATTTGGGCGATGTGTTGTCGGCGTCGATCAGGACGGCCAAAAGGGGGGTACGGTCACGATCTGCCATGGGGGCGGCTCCTGCTTGTGTCTCAGGATGCCCTAGCGCGTGGCGGGGGAAATGTCACCTGTGCAACGCAGGGCTGGCCCCGGAGGCGCGGCGCGATTAGAACGTGGCGTAAAGACAGCGGTTGAGGCGACTATGAGCACGAGACGAGCGATACTTCTGGGGGCTGGCGCGGCGGCGCTATTGGCTGGATGCAGCGGCGCGCCAAAAGAGCCTGTGGACCGCGCCGATGTGGCGGGGCTGGAGGCGGCGCTGCTGGCGCTCGGGCCAGATGTGGACCGGGCCGAGGCGGCGCGTGCCGCCCGCATGGCCTATGCCGTCGCGGACGATCTGCGGCGCGAATACGAGATCGTGGACAGGCCGCTGGTGCATAACGCCAAGGTGAATGTCGGGCTGAAGACACGCGGCCTCTGCTATCACTGGGCGCGCGATATCCAGACGCGGATGACGCATGCGCGCTATGCCTCGCTACAATTCAACCGGCTAGTCGCCAATGCCGAAAACCCGTTCCGGTTGGAGCATTCCACGGCCGTCGTGTTCGCGCGCGGCGATTCATGGCGAAACGGTATCGTGCTGGACCCATGGCGCACCGGCGGATTCCTGCATTGGGACGAAGTGCGAGACGACACCAAATATGGCTGGAAACTGCGCGCCGATGTGCCGTTTCGCGAGCGTACCGAAGGCGTCACGTTCAGCCGCGCCGAGGGATAAGGTACCAGACGCTGATCTGGTCCGCCTGGCTCTTGAAAACATATTGATAATATTTCTCAATAGGTTCTGTGGAAGAAGGCGGGGTTGGTGAACTGCTTCGGAAACGGATAGTCGAAAACGGGGACAAGGTTTCCGTCATCATCGCGCTGCGGAAACGCCTCATAGAGACTCTCATTCGGCTTCAGTGCGACCGGCAATCGCGGCGGCAGTGCGGCGCTTGGGGCTTCGTCGGTAAATTCGAACCACATACCAACATACTGGACGTCCGGCCCCAATGCGGATGCGAAATCTTCGCGCCGAACCCGGTACATCGTCTCGCGCCGGGCCTCATCATCGAACGAGACCATAACAGGGGAAAAAAGCGGGTTTCCTTCCGGCGCCTTCACCGGATGGCGTCCCTCGAGCGACCTCAATTTCGGAAAGTCCTCGACCCGGCCATTTCCCTTCATCCCGAATGACTTGAGAACCTGATATGGCCAATAGCCGTTGTTGGACAGCCCGCTGGACGATATCCACGAGTTCAGAACTAGACCGTTCCACGCCCCGGCAATTCGAGAATGACAGCTTCGGACCTCGTTTTGATATACATTCGGCCACGATCGCCCGTCTGCCAACGCAGCCCCATCACGGCAGAGCCTTCGACGATCTCGCCCGCCACCTCGGCCTGAACGATCACCCGGATATGACGCGTCACCTTTTCAGCAGACAGCCAGCAGCCGGACGACAGCAGTGCTGCCCCCAGCAGCCCCCCGGCCAGAACCAAACGACGGTTTGCGACGCGCGGAAGGCAATCATCCAGCCTTTAAACAGCCGCTTTGCCGTGAACGGCCGACCCTTCATGTCACTCGATTTTCCAGACAATGAATTCCAAATCCATGCGCGTATCAATGGCCCGGGATTTAGGCATCGCCGATTTTGTCCTGTGTCTGCGTGTCGAAATCCGAGGCAGCGTGGCGTTCATGCAGCTGCGTCTCGGGCTCGCCAGACGTGCGGTTCACCATGCGGCCGCGCTGCACGGCGGGGCGCGCGGCAATGGATTTGGCCCAACGCACCAGATTTTCATAGCTGGCGACGTCAAGGAACGTCGCCGAGTCGTCATAGATCCGCCCCAGCGCCAACTGGCCATACCATGGCCAGATCGCGATATCGGCTATGCTGTAGTCATCGCCCGCGATATAAATGCGCTCGGCCAATGCGCGGTCCAGAACGTCCAGCTGGCGTTTTGTCTCCATCGCGAAGCGGTTGATGGGATACTCGTATTTTTCTGGCGCATAAACGTAAAAATGGCCGAAGCCGCCGCCCAGATAGGGCGCGCTGCCCATCTGCCAAAACAGCCAGTTCATCACTTCGGTGCGCTGCGGTCCGGATGCGGGCAGGAAGGCGCCGTATTTTTCCGCCAGGTGCAGCAGGATATTGCCCGACTCGAATACCCGGACGGGCATATCGCGCGAGCGATCCATGAGAGCGGGGATCTTGGAATTGGGGTTGATCTCGACAAACCCGCTGCCGAACTGATCGCCCTCGCCGATGTCGATCAGCCAGGCATCGTATTCGGCGTCATGACCTGCGGCCAGCAATTCCTCGAACATCACTGTCACCTTGACCCCATTAGGGGTGGCCAGTGAATAGAGCTGAAAGGGGTGCTTGCCCACGGGCAATTCCTTGTCATGGGTAGGGCCGGCAATGGGGCGGTTGGTGCTGGCGAACTTGCCGCCGCTTTCGGCGTCCCACGTCCAGATCTCGGGCGGGGTGTAGGTCGTGTCGGCCATTCTGATGGCTCCTTTCGGGAAATGCTCTGGCGGTCAACCTATGGTGCGCAGCGCGCGGCGCAAGGGTTAGATGCAGTCGCAGGCCGGACGAAAAAGAGCGGCCCGATGGGGCCGCTCTTCGTTTGATCCAAGATTAAGCTGCTTTAGTAAACCACGACGCTGCGAATGCTCTCGCCCGCGTGCATCATGTCAAAGCCCTTGTTGATCTCGTCCAGCTTCAGGATATGCGTGATCATCGGGTCGATCTCGATTTTGCCGTCCATGTACCAATCGACGATTTTCGGCACATCCGTGCGCCCGCGTGCGCCGCCGAATGCCGTGCCTTTCCATGTGCGGCCCGTGACCAGCTGGAAGGGGCGCGTGGCGATCTCGGCGCCCGCCGGGGCCACGCCGATGATGATGCTCTCGCCCCAGCCTTTGTGCGATGCCTCCAGCGCGGTGCGCATCACGCCCACGTTGCCGGTGGCGTCAAAGGTGTAGTCCGCGCCGCCGCGTGTCAGCTCGACCAGATGGCCGACCAGATCGCCCTTGACGTCCTTGGGGTTGACGAAATCGGTCATGCCAAACCGCGTGGCCATCTCCACCTTGCCCGGATCGAGGTCAACACCGACGATCTGGTTTGCACCCGCAAGGCGCAGGCCCTGAATGACGTTCAGGCCGATGCCGCCGAGGCCAAAGACGATGGCCCGGCTGCCGATTTCCACCTTGGCGGTGTTGATCACGGCGCCGATGCCGGTGGTCACGCCGCAGCCGATATAGCAGATCTTCTCGAACGGCGCGTCCTTGCGCACCTTGGCCAGCGCGATTTCGGGCACGACCGTGTGGTTGGCGAAGGTCGAGCAGCCCATGTAATGATGGATTGGCGTGCCATCCAGCATCGAAAACCTGCTGGTGCCGTCGGGCATCAGGCCCTTACCCTGGGTCGTGCGGATCGACTGGCAGAGGTTCGTCTTGGGATTGAGGCAATACTCGCATTCGCGGCATTCGGGCGTATAGAGCGGGATGACATGATCGCCCACTTCCAGCGATGTCACGCCCTCGCCCACCTCGATCACGACACCCGCGCCCTCATGGCCCAGAATGGCGGGAAAAATCCCTTCGGGATCGTCGCCCGAACGGGTGAATTCGTCGGTATGGCACAGGCCGGTCGCCTTGATCTCGACCAGAACCTCGCCTTTGCGGGGGCCATCCAGATTGACCTCCATGATCTCCAAGGGTTTGCCCGCCTCTAGTGCCACTGCTGCTGTCGTGCGCATGATTGGATCCTTTACCTTCGTACCATCTATCGGAACAGACTTTGGGCGAAATGCGGCGCGGTTTCAACAAGACAAAGGTGTGCCGCTTGCAACCTGCGCAGATAATGCCATCCTGACATCCGGAGCATCCGGAGTATTCAATGTCACGTTCATCCCGCGCCGCCTGTATTGCCCTTCCCGTCGCACTGGTGCTGACGGCCTGCCAGCCGGTCACGGTCGACGATCCCGTGACTTTCTCCACCGGCCGCGACGCCTGCGGCGCATCAAGCTATTGGGACCGGGTGGGCAAGAACCACAAGGCCTATGACTTCAGCGCGCCGGACCGGCCTGTGCGGATCCTCGGGCCGGACACAGCCATGACGATGGATTATCGTACTGATCGTCTGAACGTCGATATCGACAGGGGCGGCACGATAACGCGCATCTGGTGCGGCTGATCGCGGCGTAATGTCGGCCCGGCGGAATTCGGCTGGCTTGTGCCTATGCGGCAACCACAAGATTGCTGTCACGTGAGCCGCATTTTTTCAGGGCAACGTCTGTCATGAATGACGCCAAACCCGGAAGCATCGCGCGTCTTCCCCATTACGGTCCGGACGGGCACGCTTTAGAGGCTTGATTTAACCATCCATCGGCGCAACCTTGAGTGCATGAGCCATCAACCGCCCTCCCCCAGCTTTGCCGCGCCCGATCAGGTGGCGTTTCACCGGACCGAACTGGGGGTGATCCTGTCGCTTTACGGGCGCATGGTGGCGGCGGGCGAATGGCGTGATTACGGTATTTCCAGCCTGCGCGACGTCGCCATCTTTTCGGTGTTTCGTCGTACTGCCGAACACCCCCTTTACCGCATCGAAAAGCGACCCAAGCTGCGCGGCAAGCAGGGCCAGTATGCGGTGATCGGCATGGATGGGCAGATCCTGAAGCGCGGCACCGACCTGCGACAGGTGCTGCGCGTGCTGGAGCGCAAGCTGATCCGCGCCATAAACTAGGAGCGCGCCCAAGGAGCGATGCCATGTCCGTCAAGATCTATCTGCTCTACCTCGCCGCCGTTGCCATTTTCTTTGCCACGCCGCCCGATACCAGCCAGCTTCTGATCATCTCCAACGCCATCCGGCATGGGCTGCGCCGCAGCCTGTGGACCGTTGCGGGAGATCTGTCAGCCAACGCGATCCAGATGACAGCCGCCGCGTTCGGCCTTGCGGCAATCATCGCCACATCAGCCACTGCCTTTGCGTTGATCAAGTGGCTGGGCGTTGCTTATCTGGCGTGGATCGGCCTGCAATTGTTCCTATCCAAGGGCGGCGCCGAGCGTGGGCCGACCACCGCGAACGGCGCCGCGCGCCTGTTCCGGCAAGGGTTTCTCACCTCGATGGCAAACCCATACGCGGTGGTGTTCTTTGGCGCGCTATTTCCGCAATTCATCACCCCCGCCGCGCCCGTCCTGCCGCAACTGGCCATCCTCGGCGTGACCTATATCGTGGTCGACGGCACGATCCTGATCCTGTGGGGCTGGCTGGGCACCCGCGCAGCAGGCGCGCTGCGCGGATCGCGTTTCGGGCTCCTGAACAAGATCTGCGGGGGTTTGATGATCGCCGGAGCCGCCTTGCTGGCGATGAAGGATATGCGCCCGCAAAGCTGACAGCGTATGCCCGGCCCCCACCGGGACCGGGCAGGCGGCGCCCTATACGACGTCCTTGTAGCTGACTTCGGGCGTATCCTTGCCCGACCTCTCGCGCCGCACGATCAGACGGCTGAGCGCGTGAACATAGGCCTTGGCCGACGCAACAACCGTATCCGTATCGGCGGACTGGCCGGTCACGATGCGCCCGCCCTCTTCCATTTTCACGGTGACGGTCGCCTGCGCGTCTGTGCCTTCGGTGACGGCATGCACCTGATAAAGCTGCAGACGCGCCTCATGCGGAAAGAGATTTCTCACGGCGTTGAAACACGCATCGACCGGGCCATCGCCCGTCGCTTCGGTATTGTGCGTCGTGCCGTCGATTTCCAGCGTCAGGGCGGCCGTCTGCGGGCCTTCGGTGCCGCAAACTACGCGCAGGGACTTGAGGACGAGGCGGTTTTCCTCCTCGGCCGCGTCGGTGCTGGCCAGCGCGATCAGATCCTCGTCATAAACCTCCTTCTTGCGGTCGGCCAGTTCCTTGAACCGCACGAACACGTCGTTCAGCTGGTTATCGGCGAGCTCATAGCCCAATTCCTTGAGCTTGGAGCGCAGCGCGGCCCGGCCCGAATGTTTGCCCATCACCAGATTTGTCTCGGTCAGGCCGACGTCCTCGGGGCGCATGATCTCGAACGTCTCGGCGTTTTTCAGCATGCCGTCCTGGTGGATGCCGCTTTCATGGGCAAAGGCGTTCTTGCCCACGATCGCCTTGTTGAACTGCACGGCAAAACCGCTGACCGTGGCGACGCGGCGCGAGATGTTCATGATCTTGGTCGTGTCGATGCCGGTGGAAAACGGCATGATGTCGCCGCGCACCTTCATCGCCATCACCACCTCTTCCAGCGCGGTGTTGCCGGCCCGCTCGCCCAGACCGTTGATCGTGCATTCGATCTGCCGTGCGCCGCCCTCGACCGCAGCGAGGGAGTTGGCCGTCGCCATGCCCAGATCGTTGTGGCAATGGGTGGCAAAGATGATCTCGTCCGCGCCGGGCACCTCGGCGATCAATCGGCGGATCAGATCGGCGGATTCGACGGGCGCGGTGTAGCCGACGGTATCGGGAATGTTGACCGTGGTCGCGCCGGCCTTGATGGCGATTTCCACGACGCGGGCCAGATAATCCCATTCGGTGCGCGTGGCATCCATCGGCGACCATTGCACGTTATCGCAAAGGTTACGCGCGTGGCTGACCGTCTGATGAATACGCTCGGCCATCTCGTCGCGGCTGAGGTTCGGAATCGCGCGGTGCAGCGGCGATGTGCCGATAAACGTATGGATGCGCGGCTGGCGCGCGTGCTTCACCGCCTCCCAGCAGCGGTCGATATCGCGCAGGTTGGCTCGGGCAAGGCCGCAGATCACGGCCTCCTTGGACAGCTTCGCAATCTCCGAGACGGCGCGAAAATCCCCCTCCGAGGCGATCGGAAACCCCGCCTCGATGATGTCGACGCCCATTTCATCCAGCAGCCCGGCAATCTCCAGCTTTTCAGCGTGGGTCATGGTCGCGCCCGGGCTTTGTTCGCCATCGCGCAGCGTGGTGTCGAAGATATAGACGCGGTCTTTGCCCGTCTTGGTGCTTGTATCGGTCATTGTCACTTATCCGTCTGAAAATATTGGTGGATCGCGGCCACATCAATGCGCCGGTGCGGATGTCTTGATGTCATGGCGTTGGTCCTGATGCTGGTTCCGGTATGTCATCCGGCGCGCGATGCACATCCCCCTGAGCGTTCGCGCCGGACCGGCACGCTCAGAGGCGGCTTAGCAGCAGCAGGGCAGCACGCAGCGCACGGCGCGGGCCGTGTGCGAAAGGGGCGATATGCTGCGTCATGGTCATGGGCGCTAGGTTACGCAAAGCGCGCCGCGATGAAAAGCCGCTTTTTTGCATGCCAAGCGTTGAACCGGCGCGCGCTCCCCCTACCCTTTGGCCATGACACACAGATCTCTCATCATCGGCGCCTCGGGCGGAATTGGCAGTGCCATCACCGCGAAATTGCAGCAAAACGGCAGCGAGGTGACGGCCCTGTCGCGCAACACCGATGGGCTCGACATCACCGACGAGGCCAGCGTCAAGGATGTGCTGGACCGTGTGGAGGGTGAATTTCAACTGATTTTCGTCGCCACCGGCGCGCTGGAGCTGAACGGCAAAGGTCCTGAAAAGGCGCTGAAGGAGCTTGATGCCGGGGCCATGGCCGCCCAGTTTGCGATCAATTGCATCGGTCCGTCGCTGGTGATGAAACACGCGCTGCACCGTTTGCCGCGCAATGGCCCCAGCTGTTTCGCCGCCCTGTCGGCGCGGGTCGGGTCCATAGGCGACAACAAGATGGGCGGCTGGTATTCCTACCGCACCGCCAAGGCCGCGCTGAACCAGATGATCCATTCCGCCGCGATCGAGCTGAGGCGCACCCACCGCGAGGCGATCTGCGTCGCATTGCATCCCGGCACGGTGCAGACCGATCTGACCGCGAAATTCGCCGGAAATCACCCGACGGTGACGCCGGATGAGGCCGCGCATAACCTTCTGTCGGTGCTGGAAGGGCTGAAGCCGAAGGACAGCGGTCAATTTTTTGACTGGCAGGGCACACGCGTCGAATGGTGACACCGCGTCTGGTACTGGTGCTGGGCGACCAGCTGAGTGAGGACCTCAGCGCGCTTTGCGCCGCCGACAAGGCGCGCGACGTCGTTGTCATGGCAGAGGTCGCAGACGAAACCGCCTATGTGCCGCACCACCCCAAGAAGATCGCGCTGGTCCTGTCGGCGATGCGCCATTTTGCGGCCAGTCTTGAGGCCGACGGCTGGACCATCGCCTATACGAAGCTGGATGATCCGGACAATTCAGGCTCGATCAGTGGTGAGCTTTTGCGCCGCGCCGAAGCACATGGCGCGGATGAAGTGATCGCCACCCGCCCCGGCGAATGGCGCGTGATCGCGGCGCTGGACAACATGCCAATGAAGGTCCGCCAGTTGCCCGATGATCGGTTTGTCGCGTCCTTGCAAGAGTTTGACGCATGGGCCGAGGGCCGCAAGGAACTGCGGATGGAGTATTTCTATCGCCAGATGCGGCGCAAGACCGGGCTGATGATGGACGGCGATGAGCCGGCGGGCGGCAAGTGGAATTTCGACCATGACAATCGCAAACCGGCGCAGCCCGACATGCTGCGCAGCGCGGCGATGCAGTTCACGCCCGATGACGTGACCGAAGAGGTGCTGAGCCTCGTCGGGGAGCGTTTCTCCAGCAATTTCGGCACCCTGCGCCCGTTCCATTTCGCCGTCACCCGAGGGCAGGCGCTGCGGGCGCTGGATCATTTCGTGAAATACCTGCTGGAGGGGTTCGGCGATTATCAGGATGCGATGCTCCAGGACGATGCGTTTCTGCACCATTCCTTGCTGTCACCCTACATCAATCTGGGTCTTCTTAACCCTTTGGAAGTGTGCCAGCGCGTAGAACAGGCGTGGAAGGAGGGAGATGTCCCGATCAATGCTGCCGAAGGGTTCATCCGCCAGATCATCGGCTGGCGCGAGTACGTGCGCGGGATCTACTTCCGCGAGGGGCCGGACTATACGGCGCGCAACGTGTTGGGACACGACCGCGCGCTGCCGGCGATGTATTGGGGCAATGCGACGCAGATGAATTGCATGGCCCATGCGTTTCGCCAGACTGATGTTGAGGGCTACGCCCACCATATCCAACGCCTGATGGTGACCGGTAATTTTGCGTTGCTGGCCGGAATCGCGCCCGGCGATGTGCATGAATGGTATCTGTCAGTTTATGTCGACGCTTATGAATGGGTCGAGGCGCCGAATGTCATCGGGATGAGCCAATGGGCCGACCGAGGCATCATCGCATCTAAGCCCTATGTGAGTTCGGGCAATTACATCAACAAGATGTCGGACTACTGCGGTAGCTGCGCCTATTCGGTGAAGGAGAAAACCGGCCCGTCCTCCTGTCCATTCAATACGCTCTACTGGCACTTTCTGGACCGGCATCGCGAGCGGTTCGAGGGCAATCGCCGGATGCGCATGATCTATCACAGTTGGGACAAGATGGATGAAAGCAAACGCAGCGACATCTTGGACACGGCGGACGCGATTCTGCGCCGTCTGGATAATGGCGAGGTCGTCTAGCGCGCCAGCCAATCTGCTGCCGCGCGCCCGGCATGTAGGCCGGTGGCAAGGCAGGCGGTGATCAGATACCCCCCTGTCGGCGCCTCCCAATCCAGCATTTCGCCAGCCGCAAACGTGCCGGGACGGTCCTTTAGCATGAGACCTCCATCCAGTGCGTCAAAGCGCAGCCCGCCTGCGGTCGAAATCGCCTGATCCATCGGCAACGGCCCTTGGTGAGTGACTGGCAACGCCTTGATGAGCTGCGCAAGATCATCCGGCAGAGGGCGCCCGAATTCCATCAACAGCGCCTGTTTCTCGGGCGCCCATTTCAACGCCTTGCGCAAGTGATTGGCCACACTCGTCTTGCCGCGCGGCCGGCTCAGCCGTGCGCGCAGATCCCCGACCGTCAGATCCGGCATGAGGTCCAGCAGCAGCGGCGCGCCCTGCCGCATGGCGCGCGACACCTCGTAGATACCTCCGCCTTCAATCCCTGCGCGGCTGATCACGATTTCCCCGCGCGACATCTGCGCGCCCGCGCGCAGTGCGATCCCCTTGACCGGTGCGCCGAAGTGTCGCTGCATATGCGGCGACCAGTCCACCGCAAAGCCAACGTTCGCGGGCTGAAACGGCGCCACCTGGCCCGGCAGATGCGCCGCCCATGCGCCGTCCGACCCCAGCCTCGCCCAAGAGGCGCCGCCGCAGGCCAGAACGGTTGCGCGCGGGGTGAGACGGCGCAGGCCGTCCGGCGTCTCCATCAGCACGACGTCCCCGTCCCACCCCTGCCAGCGCCAGCGGCGCTGGATGCGCACGCCCCGACCCTCCAGCCGTGCCAGCCAACTGCGCAACAGGGGCGATGCCTTCATCGCTTCAGGAAAAACGCGCCCCGTCGAGCCAGTGAACAGCGGCTGTCCCAGTCCCCGCGCCCAGTCCTGCACCGCCTCCGGGCCGAAGGCGCGCAAGATGGGATGCAGCGGCGCCGCGCCCGCGCCATAGGCCGCCAGAAAGGCGTCCATTCCTTCCGCCTTGGTCAGGTTCAGCCCGGATTTTCCGGCCATCAGGAACTTGCGCGCAGGCGACGGCTTGGCCTCGGCCACCGTCACGACATGGCCTGCGCTGGCCAGCGCCTCGGCCGCCATCAGCCCGGTCGGGCCTGCGCCGATGACCAGCACTTCGGGGGAGTTTTCCATGCTGCGCCTCTTGCCTCTGCGGGATACTGCGCCACCCTCTTGACCATTAGCGCCGCGAGGATCAAGCGATAGACGATGACACCCCGATATGCCCGATCTGCCAGCGCCCCATTCCGCCAGACGCGCGGCAGAGCCTGCACCACCTCACGCCGAAGCTGAAGGGCGGCAAGGGCGGGCCGGTCGTGCGGGTACATCAGATCTGCCATAACGAAATCCACGCAACCCTGACCGAGGCTGAACTGGCGCGCGAGTATAACACGCCTGAAGCGCTGCGCGCGCATCCCCGGCTGGCCAAATTCATCGCCTGGGTGCGCAAGAGGCCGCCCGCGTTTCATTCCAGGACGCCGAAAAGGCCGCGCCGCCGAAGCTAGAAAACTCTGTGAATTTTCAGGCGCTGCGCACCGTGTCGATCATTATTTGTACATTTTTCGGGTCTGCATCGGGGGTAATACCGTGCCCAAGGTTGAAGATGTGCGGGCCACGCCGCAATGCCTCGACAATGCGGCGCGTCTCACTGACCAGCGCAGCGCCACCCGTCACCATGTGAGGCGAGGCCAGATTGCCCTGCACGCAGCCATCGGGCTGGACATGCTGGGCCACCCATTCGGCCGTGACGGAATCGTCCACAGCGACGCAATCCGCGCCGGTTGCCTTGGCGAAACCGATATAGGCCTCGCCCGCCTGACGCGGAAAGGCGATGATGGGTGTCTCAGGATGCCGCTTTTTCAGCGCCGCGATGATCTGCCGTGTCGGCTCCAGCGCGTAGCGCTGAAAATCCGGGCCTTGCAGCGATCCGGCCCAGCTGTCGAACAGCTTGACCACTTCGGCGCCGGCATCGATCTGGGCGGACAGGTATTCGATCGTCGCTTCGGTGATCAAAGCGATCAGCGCATGGAAGACAGCAGGGTGGGTGCCCTTCAGCGCGTGGGCCGGGCCTTGGTCGGGCGTGCCCTGCCCGGCGATCATGTAGGTGGCGACGGTCCAGGGTGCGCCGGCAAATCCGATCAGCGTGGTTTCGCTGGGCAATTCCTGCCGCAGGTTGCGCACGGTCTGATAGATCGGCGACAGCGTCTCGTGGATGTCCTCGACACCGCGCAGCTGGGCAAAATCAGCTTCGCCGGTGATGGTGGACAGGCGCGGCCCCTCGCCAGTGACAAACCACAGATCGGCGCCCAGCGCCTGCGGCACCAGAAGGATGTCGGCAAAGAGGATCGCGGCGTCAAAGCCAAAGCGCCGTATCGGTTGCAGCGTCACCTCGGTGGCCAGCTCGGGATTGTAGCATAGCGACAGGAAATCCCCGGCCTTGGCCCGCGTCGCCTTGTATTCGGGCAGGTAGCGGCCGGCCTGGCGCATCATCCAGATGGGGGGCGTGGCTTGCGTCTCGCCCGCCAGTGCGCGCAGGATCGTCTTGTCTGATTTCGGATTGGCCATGATGCGTCCTCTCGTTTTGCAGCGGTGGTCGCGCTCCGCGCGCAGGAAGTCAAGCGCGGGCTCTCTTGCCCTGCGCGCCAGTCACAACTAAACCACCGCCATGACATTGCAATTGCCCACCCCCATGGCCCCGTTGAAACTGGGCACGCGCGGATCGCCCCTGGCCCTTGCCCAGGCCAGCGAGACACGCGCGCGCCTTGCTGCCGCGTTCGATCTGCCATTCGAGGCGTTCCAGATCGTGGTGATCAAGACGACCGGCGACCGGATCATCGACCGGCCGCTGAAGGAGATCGGCGGCAAGGGGCTGTTTACCCGCGAGATCGAGGATGCGCTGCTGTCTGGCGGCATCGACATCGCCGTTCATTCGATGAAGGACATGCCGACGCTCCAGCCCGGCGGCCTGCTGCTGGACACCTACCTGCCGCGCGAGGATGTGCGCGACGGGTTCGTGTCGGCGCATCACGCGCGGCTGGCGGATCTGCCCGAAGGGGCGAAAGTGGGCACCTCGTCCTTGCGCCGCCGGGCGCAGGTGTTGGTGGCCTATCCGCATCTGGAAGTCGTCGAATTTCGCGGTAATGTGCAGACCCGGTTGAAGAAACTCGAAGATGGCGTCGCCGCCTGCACTTTCCTTGCCATGGCGGGACTGAACCGGTTGGGCCGCTCCGATGTGGCACGCAGCGCGCTTGACCCATCCGAGATGCTGCCCGCCATCGCGCAGGGTGCCATCGGGATCGAGCGGCGCGAGGGTGACAGCCGCGCCGCTGAAATGCTGAGTGCGATTCACGACGAGGCAACGGGCCAGCGGCTGGCAGCCGAGCGGGCGTTTCTGGCCGGGCTCGACGGCTCGTGCGAGACACCGATTGCCGGGCTGGCCGAACTGGAAGGCGGCACGCTGCATCTACGCGGCGAAGTGTTGCGGCCGGATGGGTCGCAAACCATCAAGGATGCGCGCAGCGCGCCCATCGCGGACGGCGCGGACTTGGGCCGCGCCATGGCTGCGGACATGCTGAAAGAGGCTGGACCGGGGTTTTTCGACTGGCGGTAGATGCGCGCGGCCCTCAGGCCACGATCATGTACATCTTGCGCAGTTTTTCGGTGATTTCCCACACCACATGCTGGCCCTTGGCGATGTAGAACGTGTCGCCAGGGCCGAAGCTTTCGCTGCGCCCGTCCTTGTGTGTCAGCGTCACGGCGCCCGCCACGACCGTCATCATCTCATGCACCGGCCAGGATTCGACCACCTCGCGGCAGGGATCGCATTCCCAAGTGCCGACTGAGATACTCTCGTCGCTGGTCTCGAAATGGGTGTGGTTGCCCTCTGTGGTGGTGGCGGTGGTAAAAGCCTCCTTGCCGGTCAGGGCCGAGGGCTGCATCGCCGGGTTCGGGTCCATGCGGAATTTCGGAGCGCTCATGCTTGATCCTTTCGGGTTGCATCTGTGTCGTCCGCCCAGTCCCATGGGCGCGTAAACTGGCCCAGAGCGGTGGCAATGCGGCTATCGTCGAGCTCTCCCCGGCGATCTATCAGCGCCACAAGGCCGCGTTTCCTGTCGTCCACTACCTCTGTCACGCGGGCATCAACGCCTGCCGCCGCTAGCGCGGCGTCATAGACACGGACGATGGCGCGCTTGCGCAGATCGGGTTTGAATACCTTGCCTACAGCGGTCTTGGGCAACTCGTCCAGGACCTCGATATACTTCGGCACGGCGGCGCGTTCACGCACGCGCGCGCGGCAATGGTCGAGGAGCGCTTCCGACGTGACCTCGGCTCCCTCGACCAGTTCGACATAGGCACAAGGCAACTCGCCTGCATGGGCATCTGGCTGGCCGATGGCACCGGCACCGGCAACGGCGGGATGCGCCATCAGCGCCTCTTCGATATCGGCCGGATCAATATTGTGGCCGCCACGAATGATCAGGTCCTTGGCGCGGCCCGTAATCCACAGATAGCCTTCCGGGTCGATCCGGCCCAGATCGCCGGTGCGCAGGTGGTCGCCGTAGAACAGATCGTGGTTGCGGGCGGGGTCGGTATAGGTGTTGCCGACATAGACGCCGGGATTGCTGATGCAGATCTCACCCACCTCGTCGGGCGGGCACTCCATCGGGCCGTTTACGGTCGTGCGGTAGATCCT
Organism: Roseovarius sp.; assembly: GCA_048267045.1. Lineage (GTDB taxonomy): Bacteria > Pseudomonadota > Alphaproteobacteria > Rhodobacterales > Rhodobacteraceae > Roseovarius. The sequence goes on from JBLWYG010000036.1 coordinate 23,232, forward strand.
CACATCTGTATAGGGCAGCGGCACCCCGACCGAGCCGACCTTCTTTTCGCCTGCCGGTGGGTTGCAGGACACCAGGCAGGTGACTTCGGTCAGGCCATATCCCTCGATCACCGTCATGCCGGTGGCCGATTCGAACCGCTTGAACAATTCCAGCGGCATCGGGGCGCTACCGGAGAAGGCATTTTTCACCCGGCTTATATCCGCATCGACCCTGCGCTGCATCAGCGCCGCCACGGCGGTGGGAACGGTGATGACAAATGTCACGCCCCAGCGTTCACACAACTTCCAGAAATTGCCGACAACGCCCTCGCCGCGATAGCCCGCCGGTGTCGGCAGGATGACATGCGCGCCCGATTTCAGCGCCGACATCAGCACGACGTGGCAGGCAAAGACATGAAACAGCGGCAGCGGACACATCAACACGTCTGTCGCATCGAACAGCAGGCGGTCGCCCAGCCAGCCGTTGTAAACCATCCCCGAATACCGGTGCTGCGCCATCTTCGGCATGCCCGTAGTGCCGCCGGTGTGAAAATAGGCGGCGACGCGGTCGCGCCCGCCATCGCTGAAGCTCAAACTGTCAGGCTGGCGCGCCACCTCGCGCGCCCAATCCAGCACGTCCGCCCGATGCGCACCGGTATCTCTGGGCCGCAGGAACGGCACCAGCCAGCTTTTGGGCGGCCTCAGGTAGCGGTTCAGATCGACCTGCAGAACAGTGCGCACCTTGGGCGCGTGACGCACGGCCTCGGCTGTCTTGGCGGCGATGTCGGTCTTGGGAAAAGGCTTCAGCGTGACGACGACACGCGCACCGGTCTCGCGCAGGAGAGCCGCGATCTGTTCGGGCTCCAGCAGCGGGTTGATCGGCGCGACGATGCCCGCGATCATCGCCCCCAGCGTGGCGCTGGCCGTTTCCAGGCAGTTGGGCAGCACCAGCGCGACCGCGTCCCGCTCGGCTATTCTGAGGCTTCGAAACAGGTTTGCGGCGCGGCAGACATCGGCATGAAACTGCGCCCACGTCCGGGTCTGCGCGGGATCGCGCGGACCCGAGGTCAGCTGATAACTGATGGCTGCACGCTCGGGGTGCGCGCGGGCTGTCGCGTGCAGCATATCATGGATCGTCTCGGGGCGCTGGCGGGTCTGCCACGGCATTTCGTTCTGAATATCCAGCGCGTCCTGCCGTACGGCAAATGTCATCGGGTCACCTTTTTTCCAAGGCGCGTGGCCTTTTGCCGCATAGAATGGGCGCGTTCGCATAGCTGCGCAAGTCCAACCGCGCAACGACCGGATGCGCTGCACAAAATCTTTCTTGACTAATTTTGTCAGAAAGCAGAGTAATGCCCCATGGATTTAGTCGGATATCGTTAGGACACCGCTTATGCTGACCACCCTCACCGCTCGCCTTGTTGCAGCAACCAGCCTTATCGCCATCTCAACCGTGGCGATGGCCGCCGAGGTCAACGTCTATTCCTCGCGCCACTATGACAGCGACGACGCGCTTTACGAAGAATTCACCAAGGAAACCGGTATCACCGTCAACCGCATCGAAGGCAAGGCGGACGAGTTGATCGCCCGACTGGAGGCCGAGGGCGCGAACAGCCCGGCGGACGTGCTGATCACTGTCGATGCCGGTCGGATGGCCCGCGCCGAAGAGGCCGACGTGCTCCAGCCCTACAAGGGCGACGTGATCGACAAACTGGTGCCCGCCCATCTGCGCCATCCGGATGATCTGTGGTTCGGTGTCAGCCAGCGCGCGCGCATCATCTTCTACGCCAAGGACCGCGTCGAAAACCCACCGCTGACCTACGAGGCGCTGGCCGATCCCGAATACAAGGGCCAGATCTGCATCCGGTCCTCATCCAACGTCTACAACCAGTCGCTGCTGGCGTCGATCATCGAAGCGGATGGCGCGGATGCGGCCAAAACGTGGGCTCAGGGCGTGGTCGACAACATGGCGCGCGCGCCGCAGGGCGGCGACACCGATCAGCTGCGCGGCCTCGTGTCGGGCGAGTGTGATATCGCCGTCGCCAACCATTATTATTTCCTGCGCGGCTATGATTCGGACGTCGAAGGGCTAAGCGCCGATATCGACAACATCGGCTGGGTCTGGCCCAACCAAAGCGGACGCGGCGCGCACCTGAACCTGACTGCCGCCGCGATGGCGAAATCGTCCCCGAACCCCACCGAGGCGCAGGCGCTGCTGGACTTCCTGACTGGCGAGTATGCGCAGTACCACTTTGCCAACCAGAACAACGAATACCCCGCCGTTCCGGGCGTGGGTCTGGACGTCGATACCGCGCGGCTGGGATTTTTCGTACCTGATACGGCCACACCGACCGCTGCCTTTTCGGCCAATGCCAAAGAGGCGCAAGAGATATTCAACGCGGTAAACTGGCAGTAACGTCTGGTTTCCGAAGCAGTATCGAGAAGCGGGCCTCCGGGCCCGCTTTTTTGCGCCGGCGGGCCCGTATCCTTCTCAAACCCGCAAGACCGCCCCGGGATTCATGATGCCCTTCGGGTCGAGCGCCCGCTTGATCGCCCGCATCGCCGCCAACTTGACCGGGTCGCCATACCGCTCCAGATCGTCGACTTTCAGGCGGCCGATGCCATGCTCGGCACTGACCGACCCGTCCATCGCATCCACCAGATCGTGCACGGCCCGCTTGATCGTATCGCGTTGGTTTTCGTGATCGGAACGCGTCCGGCCCGGCACCGGAAAGACGTTGTAGTGCAGGTTGCCGTCGCCCAGATGTCCAAAGCAGTTGATCCGGAACTCTCCGATCGCGCCGATCGCCTCGGCGCCCTTTTCGATAAACGCCGCCACCGCGCCCAGCGGCAGCGACACGTCGTGCGAACTGACGGCACCGATATGGCGGTTCGCCTCTGGCACCGATTCGCGCACCGACCAGAATTCGCTGCGCTGTCCTTCCGACTGCGCGATCAGGCCGTCACTGACCAGCCCGGCCTCCACGGCATCGCCAAAGAGCGCCTCCAGCGCACCCGCCGGATCCAGCCCGCGCGCAAGGCCGACGTCGATAAGAACGAACCACTCGGGGCGCTCTGCAAAGGGTTGGCGCACCTGCGGCATCGTTTCGGCCAGAAATTCCAGGCACTGGCGGTGCATCAATTCGAACGCGCTGACGCCCTCACCCAAGTGATCGCGCGCCAGCGCCAGCAGTTTCAATGCAGCGGCAGGGCTGTTCACGACCATCAGCGCGGTCCCCTCGCCCGCCGGGCGCGGGGACAGCTTCAGCGTGGCCGCCGTGATCAGGCCCAGCGTCCCTTCGGAGCCGATAAGCAGATTGCGCAGATCGTACCCGGTGTTATCCTTGCGCAGCCGTTTCAGTCCGTGCCAAATTCGGCCCGAAGGCATAACAACCTCCAGCCCCAAACAAAGATCGCGCGCATTGCCGTAGCGCAGTACGTTGACCCCGCCCGCGTTGGTGGCCAGCAGCCCGCCAATGCGGGCGCTGCCCTTTGCCGCTATGCTCAGCGGAAAGAGACGCCCTGCCTGAAGCGCCGCATCATGCACATCAGACAGGATCGCGCCGGCCTCGACCACCATCACATTTTCATCGGGGTAGATGCTGCGCACCCGGGTCATCCGCTCAAGGCTGATGAGCAGCGGCGCAGGCCCGCTATCCGCCACCTGTCCGCCGACCAGCCCGGTGCCGCCACCATAGGGCACCACCGGCACACCAGCGGCAGCAGCAAGGCGCAACGCGGTTGCCGCCTCCTCGACCGTTCCGGGTGCGACGATAGCGCAGGCGTGGCCGGTCCAGCGGCCACGCGGTTCTTCCAGATAGTGCCGCGCAATTTCGCGCAGCGCGGCCGACGGAAGTGCGGCGTTCAGATCATCGCGAAAGCTGGGATTTGGCGCATCATGTGTCATCCCGCGACCTTAGCGCCCACGGGATGGCGCGTGAACGGTCAAAACAGCGCGCCTGAACTTTCGTAGAATTTTCGTCGTCTACAGCCCGGTGTCAGACAGCCCCGCATCGCTGCGCCCGCGCCTGTCATGGCGCAGCGCAGCATACAGGACATGGGTGCGCCAGCGCCCGTCGATCTGAAGATAGCTCTGCGCGACGCCCTCGTATTTGAAGCCGCATTTCTCCAGCAACCCGCGTGAGGCGACGTTGGATGGCAGGCACGCGGCCTCGATCCGGCTGACATCAAGTCGGTCGAACGCATAATGCGAAACCGCCTGAATTGCCTCGCGCATGTAGCCTCGCCGTGCGTGGCTTTCGCCGATCCAGTAGCCCAACGTGCCCGACTGGCTGGGACCCCGACGCACATTGTCCAGCGTGATCGCCCCCAGCAGGCGGTCATCCTCGCGCCGGATCAGGAACAGAGGCAGCGCCGTGCCGCCGTTGATGCTGCGCTGCGCCCAATAGACGCGGTTGGTGAACCCCTTGCGCGACAGGTGATCAGCGGCCCAGCTTGGCTCCCACGGGGTGAGGAAATCGGCGCTGGTGCGGCGCAGATGCGCCCAGTCGCGAAAATCGGGCATGGCGGGCTGGCGCAGGGTCAACCGCTCGGTTTCGATGCGGACCTTGCGGCGCGGCAGGAACATCAGGCCGCGCGCCGGGTCTGCAGGGCCTCCAGCGTCGGTGCATCCTGGACCGGGCCATAGAGCGCCAGTGCGGCGGGCGCATCCTGAGCGATCTTTTCGGCCTGCGTCCGTACGTCGGCCAGCGTGACCGCGTCGATCTTCTCGACCACCTCATCCAGACCGGGCACGCGGCCCCAGATCTGGATCATGCGCGCCAGACGCTCGGCACGGTTGCTGGGACTCTCCAGGCCCATCAGCAGCCCGGCCTTCATCTGGGCGCGGGCGCGCTCGACCTCGTCGGGGCGCATGTCACCCGCCGCGCGCTTCATCTCGTCAATCGTGATCTCGGCAAGGCCGGCCATGCTGCCCTCGGATGTGCCGGCGTAGATCGTCATCATCCCGGTATCGGCATAGGCGCCCGCTTGCGCGTATATCGTATAGCACAGGCCCCGCTTTTCGCGGATTTCCTGAAACAGCCGTGACGACATGCTGCCGCCCAGCGCGGTGGCGTAGATCTGCGCCGTGTGTATATCCGCATCGCCGTAAGCGGGAGATTCGAAGGCCAGCGCCATATGCGCCTGCTCCAGCGTCTTGACTTTGCGACTCTCGCCGCCCTGAAAACGAGCGCGCGCCGCGGCAGGTGCGGCGCCCTGCGCCATGTCGCCGAACATCGCCTCGGCTGCCTTGACCAGCGCATCGTGATCGACGGCGCCCGCCGCCGACAGCACCATCTGGCCGGGGCGGGAATGCTGATCGACAAACCCGGTCAGGTCCGCACGGGCAAACCGCCCGACCCC
>JBLWYG010000037.1:0-28306 GCA_048267045.1 Roseovarius sp.
ACATCGCAAGTGCCGCAATCAGCGGCGTGGTCAGACCTGCAACCGCCAACGGCACGGCAATGATGTTATAGAATGTGGCGATGCGAAAATTCTCGCGGATGCGGCGTGTCGCGCTTTGCGCGATGGCGCAGGCGTCGGCGATGGGCGACAGATCGGCGCCCAGCAAGACGATGTCCGATGCCGCGCGCGCGGCATCCAGCGCGCAGGCGGGCGAGATCGACACATGCGCTGCGCTCAGCGCTGCAGTATCGTTCAGCCCATCGCCCACCATCAGCACCTTGCGGCCCTCGCCCGCCATGGCGCTTATGCGGGCGGCCTTGTCCGCAGGCAGCGCCTCGGCCCGCCATTCGGGGATACCCAGCCGGTCCGCCATGGCCTGCACCGCCGGGGCGCTGTCGCCCGAAATCAGGATCACTTGCTTGCCCGCGTCTTTCAGCGCCTCAACTGCCTCGGCGGCGCCGGTCCGCAAGGTATCGGCAAAGGTCAACGCCAACGGCGTGGCCTTGCCGATTTGCAGATACGCAGCAGTTTGCGCCAGTGCATCGGCCCCGGTCCAGTTGGCCCGGCCCAGACGCACGCGGCGGCCCTGCCACTGCCCTTCGGTGCCGTATCCGGGAATCTCGCGAATGTCCGTCACCTCTGTCGGGGTGATGCCCAGACCCTGCGCGCCGGTGACAATGGCCCGACTCAGCGGATGGGACGATCCTGCCGCCAGCGTCATCGCAACGGCCAGCGCACCCTGCTCCAGCGCTTCGGGCGCCTCCAGCGTCGGGGTGCCGGTCGTCAGCGTGCCGGTCTTGTCAAATACGACCGTATCCACCTCGGCCAGCCGCTCCAAGGCTGTGGCATGCTTGATCAGCATGCCGCGCTTGAACAGGCGCCCGCTGGCTGCTGTCGTCACTGCAGGCACGGCCAGACCCAGCGCGCAGGGGCAGGTGATGATCAGCACCGCAGCGGCGATGTTCAACGCCGTGCGCATGTCGCCGGTGCCGATCAGCCAGCCAAGGAATGCCAGCGCCGACAGGATGTGAACGCCAGGCGCGTACAGCTTGGCGGCGCGGTCGGCCAGCGACGTGTAATTGGCGCGCCCTGCCTCGGCCACCGCCACCAGATCGGCCATGCGGTGCAGCGACGTATCGGCGCCCACGGCGGTCGCGCGCAAGGTCAGCGGGCCGGTCAGGTTCATCTCGCCCGCCGAGACCTGCTGGCCCTGCCCCGCGAAAACCGGCGTCGTCTCACCGGTCAGAAGCGAGCGGTCCAGCTCGGACGTACCATGCTCGATCACGCCGTCAACGGGCATGCGCCCGCCAGGGCGCACGCGGATCAGATCCCCCAGCCTCAGCTCGGCCACGGCCACTTGCATTTCGGTATCGCCGTCCACCCGCCACGCGCGCGGCACCTCAAGCGCCGTCAACTCCTCGGCGGCCGAGCGGGCGATGGCGCGCGTGCGGTGGTCCAGATAGCGGCCCGCCAGCAGGAAGAACACCAGCGTCAGCGCGGCGTCAAAATAGGCGTGATGCCCGCTGAGCGCCGTCTCCCAAAGCGAGGTGCCAAGCGCCAGCAGGATCGCCAGCGTGATCGGCACGTCCATGTTCAGCCTGCCGCCCCGCAGCGCATGCCAAGCATTGCGGAAAAACGGCTGACCGGAAAACGCGATGGTCGGCAACGCAATCGCGGCGGAAATCCAGTGGAACATATCGCGCGTTGCATCGGCCGCGCCTGACCAGACGGCAACGGACAGAAGCATGACGTTCATGCTGGCGAATCCCGCAACGGCAAGGCGCATCAGCAGATCGCGTCCGGCCTTGTCGGTGGCGGTGGCGCGCAGGGCTGCGGCGTCCAATTCGTGGGCCTCGTAGCCCAGACCCTCGACCAGCGCGATCATCTCGGCCACATCCGTGTCCGGCGTGGCAGTGATGCTGGCGCGTTTGAGCGTCAGGTTGACGCGCGCCGCGCTGACGGCAGGATGGGCCATCAGCCCGCGCTCGACCTTGGCGATGCAGGCGGCGCAATGGACGCCGGGCACCGACAGCATCAGGCGCGCGTCGCCCACCCCTTTGCCGTCATCCGTGCCAGCAAGCGCAGACGCGGCAGGCCCGGCGGCACAGGCCGGGCAAGCCGAGAATGAGGGGCGCAGGGCGGCAGTCATCGCTTGCGCAGCACCACGCGCTGCTGGAATTCTGTGCCGTCGGGCGCAAGGGCAGTCATCCGGATGTTCCAATTGCCCGGCGCCAGATCGACCGGCGCCAGATAGGCGGTGCCGTTGAAGGTGAAATCGGGCGTCATGTCATCGCGCACATGCGTCGCACGGCCCAGCACCGCGTCCAGTTGGGCCACCCCGACCGGCGCGCCATCGGCGCCGGTGATCGCCAGCGTCAGTACGCCGTCATGGTGGCTGGCATCCACCGTCCAGCCCAGCGCCTCTTGCGCATCGCGGCGGGTGTCGAATTCCTGACTGGCGACGTAGGAATTGGCGACCTCAAGCCCCGGAAAGGTGCTGACCGCGCTGTAGGCGAGGAACAGATTGACGCCGATGATCACGCCGAACGCGGCGACAAAGCCGATCAGCACATGCCGTCCGGTTATCTCTTTCTGTGCCATTACCGGCCCCTTCCGTTGAAGATGGTGCCCTTTTCCGCCCGCTCGCCGCTGACGGTATCCTCGACCCAGATCCGGACGTCGCTGCGCTCGGACGTGGCCGCATCCGTGCCTGCGGGTGCCTCAAGGTAGACCCGCTGATTCAACGTGCTGTCGGCCGGCACCATCACATCGGTACCCTGCTTGCCTTCGACGGTCAGTGTCACATCCGGCGCGCCCGTCACCGACAGGGCAAAGTTCCGCTCTTCGCCATGCTTGTTCAGCAATCGCACCTCATAGGTGTTGCGGATGGTGCCATCGGACATCGTCACGAAGGTCGGGTTGCGCACCGGCGCGACCGTCATCTCGATATCCTGCCGGATGAACAGCGCAAAGACCAGCGCAAAGCCGACGGCCAGCCACAGCACGGTATAAAGAATCGTGCGCGGGCGCAGGATATGCCTGATGATGGGTTTCGGCGGATTGCCCGCCCTTTCGCTCTGCTCGTCGGTCAGGGCCATGTAATCGATCAGGCCGCGCGGCTTGCCGATCTTGTCCATGATCTCGTCGCAGGCGTCGATGCACAAGGCGCAGGTGATACACTCCATCTGCTGGCCATCACGGATGTCGATGCCCATCGGGCAGACGTTGACGCAGGCCATGCAATCGATGCAATCGCCGGGGCCTTCTGTCGTGCCCTTGATCCCGGTAGGAAGCCCCGGATAGGGCGTGGGCGCGTAAACCGCCTTGCCCGGTCCGGCAGCGCGGCTCATCTGCTCGGCCTCGACGGCCTGCGCGGCGCTCTTGCGACGCACATTACCCTTGCCCCGCGGCTCGCCGCGCCATTCCCGGTAACCGACGGTCAGCGTATCCTCATCCAGCATCGCCGATTGGATGCGCGGCCACGGGCATGCATAGATGCATATCTGCTCGCGCGCGAACCCGCCAAAAAAGAAGGTTGTCGCCGTGAGGATGGCGATGGTCGTGTAGGCGATTGGATGTGCGTTCAGCGTGAACAGATCGACCAGCAGCGTCGGCGCATCGGTAAAATAGAACACCCACGCCCCGCCCGTCGCAACCGCGATCACCAGCCAGACCAGCCATTTGGTCAGACGCAGCCGCAGCTTGCGCGCGTCCATCTTTTCCTGCCGGTGCAGGCGCAGGCGCGCGTTGCGGTCGCCCTCGATCCAGCGCTCGACCAGGATGAAAAGGTCGGTCCATACCGTCTGCGGACAGGCATAGCCGCACCAGACCCGGCCAAGGGCGGACGTGAACAGGAACAAACCAAGCCCCGCCATGACCAGAAGGCCGGCGACAAAGTAGAACTCATGCGGCCAGATCTCGATCCAGAAGAAATAGAACCGCCGGTTGGCCAGATCGACCAGAACCGCCTGATCGGGCAGGTTGGGGCCGCGATCCCAGCGGATCCATGGGAATACATAATAGATGCCCAGCGTGACAGCCAGAATGGCCCATTTCAAATTGCGGAACTTGCCATAGACCTTTTTGGGAAAAATCGGCTCGCGCGCAGCGTAAAGGCTGGGCGGCGGTGTATCTGGCTGAGTGTCCGTCACGTGGCTGCTCTCCAAGGGTCATTTGTCCGCGTGTTGTGCGCATCGTAGATATGCTCTGCATTGACTTGCATCAACTGCCACTGCGCGCGTGCGTCATAACTGCGCGGTGCTGGTTTGGCCATGCGGCCTTTGAGCGCGCAGCCAGCGCAGGAAGGCTTTGGCCTGCGGCCGCATCACGCCGTCGCGGGTGACGATGAAATACCCGGTCTCACCGGTTTCGCGAAAAAGAATGCGCAGGCGACCCGCCGTTACGTCGTCTTCGACCGACGAGGATGTCAGCACCGCGATGCCCTGACCGGCCCGCACGCCGTCCAGCATCAGGTTGCCCGGGACCTGAGTGACCGACGTGCCGCGCAGCTTGGCCAGCCCGCCGGTGAACATCCAGTCCGACGCGGAGTTTGCATCCAGCTCGGACAGCCACGGGTATTCCAGCAGGTCCTCGCGGTCTGTGAATTGACGATCGCCCACCAGCGAGGGCGCGGCAACGATGACGATGTCGGTCGGCACCAGCAGCTCGGCCTCCAGCCCGGGCCACTTTCCAAGCCCAAAGCGGATGGCGATATCGACGCCCCCCGGCGCCGGATCGGCCCGCTGGGGCGAGGGGTGCACCATCAGATCAATGCCGGGATTGCGCGCCTGAAAGTCGCCCAGCCGAGGCATCAGCCAACTGGCGGCAAATTGCGGCGTCACAGATATCTGCAAGGGGCGCTGCGCATCAGCACCCGTCAGGGCCGCGACCCTCTGCGCAATCGCGCCAAAGCTTTCGGTCAACGTTTCGGCCAACTGCACCCCTTCGGCGGTAAGGCCCAATCCACGTCCATCCCGGCGTGTCAGGGCAAGGCCCATATGCGCCTCCAGCAGTTTGATCTGCTGGCTGATCGCGGCATGGCTGACATTCAGCCGCTCCCCCGCTGCGCTGGCCGATCCTTCCTGGGCCAGCGCAGCAAAGGCGCGCAGCGCTGTCAGTGGTGGAAGCGATTGCCAATCCATATGTAAGCTAGCCTTACAAGTAAGAAATCTTTCAGACTCGCTTTATACCGCCCGAAAGGCCAACTGTATAGGAGGACACCAACCTGCGGAAGGAACGCACCATGCTGAACATCTTCGCAAAATCTATCATGACTGCCACCCGCAACCCCGATATACAAACCAAAGACAACAGGGACCATCAAGGTCGGCGGTCGCGGTTCGACAATCGCACCGATGCCGAAATCGAGGCGCATCTGGTCTCGCGGCGCCGTGACTGATACCGGCTATCGCACTGCCCCGCCGCGCTGGTCGTGGTGGGGCAGGCGCTGGCAGTGCCCTCCGAATTCGACACAAGAAAAAGGCCCCGAAGGGCCTGATCTATCACTTGGCAAGGGTTGGCGCAGACATTGCCGGACCGGCGCACGTTCGGCGGTCTGAAACGGCGCCACCCGCGCGCCGGGCGGCGCGCGGGTGATTGCCAGACCGGTCGCTATTCGCCCCCGCCCAGCTGGTAAACATAGGATGCCACCGCAGCGATCTGCGCTTCGCTCAGGCGTTCGGTCCAGGGCGGCATCACGCCAAAGCGGCTGTAGGTGACGGTTTCCTTGATCGTGTCGTAGTCCCCACCATAGAGCCAGATTGCATCGGTCAGGTTGGGCGCGCCCTGCGCGCGGTCGCCAGTGCCGTCTTCCATGTGGCAGGCGGCGCAGTTATCCATGAAAACCGTTTCACCAGCGGCGACCAGGCTTGCATCCTGCGGTGTTTCCGACAGTGACATGACGTAGTTGGCCACCTGATCGATCTCGTCGCGCCCCAGAATGTCGCCAAAGGCGGGCATCTCCGAATAGCGCGCGTCGGGGTCGTCCTCGTTGCGGATGCCGTGTGCGATGGTCGTATGAATCGATTCGATGTCGCCGCCCCATAGCCAGTCGTTGTCCAGCAGGTTGGGATAGCCCTTGGCCCCCGCCGCGCCCGATCCGTGGCACTGCGCGCACCACGTCTTGAACACTGCGCTGCCGGCCGACGTGGCATAGCCCGACAGTTCAGGATCGGTGGCGATACTGCCCAGATCCGCCGAGGCAAGGCGCAGATTGATCGCCTCATTCGCAGCGTTCACCGATGCGATATCCGCCGCGACGTTGGCGCGCGTCGAATAACCCAGAAAACCAGACGTGGCCGATTTTATCCCCGGCCAGGCCGGATAGGCGATGGAATAGCCGATCGCCCAGACGATGGTGACGTAGAAGGTCCACAGCCACCAGCGCGGCATCGGGTTGTCGAACTCCTCGATACCGTCCCACTGGTGGCCGGTTGTGTTGGGATCTTCGTTAGTCTTCTTTGGTGGCTTTGCCATGTCGCTCACACCTCCTCTGAGGGGTCTTGCGCACGCGGGGGCGCTGGTTTGTCTTCATGCCGGAAGGGAATGTTCGCCGGCGATTCGTAGGTCTTGGTCGCGCCGGGGCGAAATACCCAGAAGCAGACGCCGATGAAGAACGCAAAGAGCGCGATCAACATCCAGCTGTCGGCAAAAGCACGCAGAAAAGTGTAGAATTCCATTGCGGCCCCCTTTTACCGACTTGCGACGGGCGTGAAGGTCGAGAAATCAACCAGCGTGCCCAGCATTTGCAGATAAGCGACGAGCGCATCCATTTCCGAGATACCCGGCTGCGCATCAAAATTGCGAACCTGCGCGCCAGGATACCGCTCCAGCATGGCGTCGTAATCGCCAAAGGCGTCGACCTGAACGTTGAAATCCAACGATGCGTTTTCGATCATTTCGTCGGTATAGGGAACGCCGACGATGCGGTGGGTCTTCAGCAGATCGCCCACATATTGACCGTCGATCATCCGGTTCGCCAGAAAACCGTATTTTGGCATCAGCGACTCGGGCACCACCGATTGCGGATCGGTCAGGTGATCAACGTGCCATTCGTCCGAATACCGCCCGCCGACACGGGCCAGATCCGGGCCTGCCCGCTTGGACCCCCACTGAAACGGGTGGTCGTACTGCGATTCCGCCGCGAGGCTGTAGTGGCCGTAACGCTCGACCTCGTCGCGCATCGGGCGGATCATCTGGCTGTGGCAGGTATAGCAGCCCTCACGGATGTAGATGTCACGCCCGGTCAGCTCCAGCGGAGAGTAGGGGCGCATGCCCTCAACGTCCTCGATGGTGTTCTCCAGCCAGAAAAGCGGCGCGATCTGCACGATGCCCCCGATACTGACCACCAGAAAGGCAAAGATGGCCAGAAGCGTTACGTTTCTTTCAAGGATCTTGTGTTTGTCCAGAAGTGCCATGTTTCCAGCCCTCCCTATTCTGCCGCGACGACGGAGTTGGTGGCTTCAACAGCCGGGCTCCGACGAATGGTCATGTAAAGGTTGTAGCACATCACGATGCCGCCGCTCAGGAACAGCACCCCACCAAGAGCCCGAACAACGTTCATCGGGAATTTGGCGGCGACCGTGTCGGCGAAGCTGTTCACGAGGAAGCCGTTGGCATCCACTTCGCGCCACATCAAGCCCTCCATGATACCGCTGACCCACATGGACGCGGCGTAAAGGATGATGCCGATAGTGGCGAGCCAGAAGTGCCAGCTGACCAGCCGCAGCGAATAGAGCCGCTCGCGGTTCCAAAGACGCGGCACCATGAAGTAGAGCGCGCCAAAGGTGATCATGCCGTTCCAGCCCAGGGCGCCGGAATGCACGTGGCCGATGGTCCAGTCGGTGTAATGCGACAACGAGTTGACGGCACGGATCGACATCATCGGACCCTCGAAGGTGGACATGCCGTAAAAGCCGATCGATATGACCATCATGCGGATGATCGGATCGGTGCGCAGCTTGTCCCAGGCGCCCGACAGCGTCATCAGGCCGTTGATCATGCCACCCCAGCTGGGCATCCACAGCACGATCGAGAACACCATGCCCAGAGTCGCGGCCCAGTCAGGCAGCGCCGTGTAGTGCAAATGGTGCGGACCTGCCCAGATATAGATGAAGATCAGCGCCCAGAAGTGGATGATCGACAGCTTGTAGCTGTAGACGGGCCGTTCCGCCTGCTTTGGCACGAAGTAGTACATCATCCCAAGGAATCCGGCGGTCAGAAAGAAGCCGACGGCGTTATGACCGTACCACCACTGCGTCATCGCATCCTGCACACCCGAAAAAAGCGAGACCGATTTCGACCCGAAGATGCTGACCGGGATCGAGATGTTGTTGACCACGTGCAGCATAGCAACGGTGATAATGAACGCCATGTAGAACCAGTTCGCGACGTAGATATGCGGCTCGCGGCGTTTGACGATCGTGCCCAGGAATACCGCCAGATAGGCCAGCCAGACGATCGTCAGCCACCAGTCGACATACCACTCAGGCTCGGCGTATTCGCGCGATTGGGTCGCGCCAAACAGATATCCGGTCGCCGCCAGAACGATGAACAGCTGATAGCCCCAGAACACGAACCACGCCGTATTGCCGCCCCACAGCCGTGCGGCACTGGTGCGCTGGACGACATAGAAGGATGTCGCGATCAGCGCGTTGCCGCCAAAGGCGAAAATGACAGCAGAGGTATGCAGCGGACGAAGCCGACCAAAGTTGCCGATGCCTTGCAGGGATTCAAAATTGAGCCATGGAAAGGCCAGCTGGAATGCGATGAACGTGCCGGCCAGAAAGCCGACGACACCCCAGAGTGCGGTCGCAATGGCCCCGGCGCGTATGACGCCGTCCATGTATTCACCGGACAGATCGACCCGCACGGCGGGCTCGTCCGTATGGCGCAATACCCACAAAAATGTGGCCCCGGCCGCCACCGCGATCGTCAGCGCGTTCAACAGATACGCCAGATCACGGGCATAGTTGGCCGCGATCAGCGCCAGGAAGGCGATCAGCCCCAGCACGATCAGCTTCATGTAATTCGTCATTCTCAGTCCCTTCGTCCTCTTGTCCGCGCGAATCAAAACGGCGAATCACATGCGCGCGCTTAGACGTGCGTCGTATCGCTTGCCGGATTGGCGCGATCCTTGATCTGCATCAAGGGATATATCTTCCTGCCCATATTGATGCGGATCAAGTTTCGCGCGTCGGTGCCGCGCTAAACTTGCACAGCATGACCGGACTCGCAACGCGTCGCCCCGTCGCATCAATGTCGCTTCAATACCCCGCAAGGAACGCCGAATGCCAATCAAATCCCTCTTTACGGTGCTGACCGACCCTGCATTGATCGCGCCCGCGCTTGATGCGGCGACAGTTCTGGCCCGGACGCATGATGCCCATCTCGATATCATGTGCATCGGCGTGGATGCATCGCAGATCGGCTATTTTCACGCATCCACCTCCGCCGCGCTGGTCGAACAGTGCCTTGTCCGCGCACAGGAGCGCGCGGCCGAGATTCGCGCTGCTGCCGACCAGTACATGCAACGCACGGATATCCACTGGTGCAGCCAGATCGAAGTCGCCCCGATGGCCGACATGGGCAGACGCATCGGCGCCGAGGCGCGCTATGCCGACCTGGCCGTGCTTCCGCAACCCTACTCCGAAGGCGCGGGCGGCGAGGTCGAGGCGGCAGCCGAGGCGTGCCTCTTTAATGGCCGCCTGCCTGCCCTGATCGTGCCGGACGGCGCCGTGATGCCCGCCGCGCCCGAGCGTGTGCTGATTGCGTGGAACGACAGCTTTGAGGCGATGAGTGCTGTGCGCGCGGCGCTACCGATTCTGCTGCGCGCAGCGCGGGTGCATGTGGTCATCGTCGATCCGCCCGTTCACGGCCCCGACAGATCGGACCCGGGCGGGCGCGTGTCGCAATTTCTGGCTCGGCACGGCCTGCATGTCGAAATCGACGTTCTGGCGCGCACTCTGCCGCGCGTGCCCGACATCTTGCTGCGTCACGCGGTCGATATCGATGCAGATCTCATGGTGCTGGGCGCGTACGGTCATTCGCGGCTGCGTGAGGCTATGTTCGGCGGCGCCACGCGGAGTCTCTTGGAAAATACCCGTCTGCCACTGTTCATGTCGCATTGATACGGGCGTCCGGCAGCAGGGTCCGGTCTGCGCCGACCGGGCGCAGATCACTGCAGCATCAATGCCTGTGCGTCGTCGCCCGCCTCGGTTACCAGACGTGCGAAATCGGGAACGGTGACGTGCCGCTTGCCCTGAAGTGAAATCACGCCATCACGCTTGAGCGCGGAAATCTGGCGGCTCACCGTCTCCAGCGTCAGGCCCAGATAGTCTGACATGGCCTCGCGGGTCAGCGGCAGATCGAATACCGCCCGCCCCCGCGTTCCCGACATCTCCGTCAGCGCGCTGCGGCGGGCAATGATCGCCAACAGCGACGCGATCTTTTCGCGTGCGGTCTTGCGGCCCAGCACCAGCATCCATTCGCGGGCCGCATCCAGTTCGTCCAGGGTCATTTCCAGCAACCGCTGCGAGATGCGGGGCGTATCTTGGATGATCTGCTCGAACGGTCGCTTGCGAAAACAGCACATGACCAGATCGCTGGTGGCAATCACATTATACGCCGCCTCATTGCGGCCCGGTCGCCCGACAAAATCACTGGGCAGAAGCAACCCGACCATCTGGGTGCGCCCGTCCTCCATGGTCTGGGTCAGCGTGGCGATACCCGAGACGACCGACCCGACAAAGTCCATCCGGTCCCCTGCCCAGATGACGGTCTGGCCCGCCTGAAAGCTGCGGTAATACTTGATACGGTCCAGCTCTACCAACTCGTCCGGGTTGCAGCGCGCACAGACCGCACGATGCCGGATGGGGCAATCGCCACATTCCTGCGGCATCTGATTAATCTTATCTGCAAACATCCGCGCGCATTTCCTTCGGCCGCAGCCGGATTACCTTCGATCAAGCACTGTAGATAAGTCGTTGGCTGCTAAAAGACAACTGGACGCGCGGCACTTGTTGGCCTTGTTTGCCGCCCTTCACCGCCGTCAATGTGCACAGCCGCCCGCGCCCAAGGCAGGGCAGTGGCAGGCGGCGCCATTGTCAGCCTGCCGGATTTTTTGCGGCATGCAACAGGCTGCGCGCATAGTCCGTTTGCGGCCGTTCGAACAGATCCTCGGCCTCACCCGCCTCGATAACATCGCCCTGTTTCATCACGATGATCTTGTGGCTCATCGCGCGCACCACGGTAAGATCGTGACTGATAAACAGATAGGCCAGCCCATATTTCACCTGCAAACGGCGCAAAAGGTCGACAATCTGCACCTGCACGGTCATGTCCAGCGCGCTCGTCGGCTCGTCCAGAACCAGCAGCCTTGGACGCAGGATCATCGCCCGTGCAATGGCGATCCGCTGGCGCTGCCCGCCCGAGAATTCATGCGGATAGCGGTCCATCACGGCGCGGGGCAGTTCCACCTCGTCCAGCACATCCCCCACCAGATCGCGCACCGACCTCTTGTTGCCCGGCCCGGCAGGGTTGCCATGCACGCCAAGCCCTTCCGCTATGATCTCGGCGCAGGTCATGCGCGGTGACAGACTGCCATAAGGATCCTGAAACACGATCTGCATGTCGGCCCGGTGGCGGCGCAGCTGGCGAGTCGACCATCCATTCACATCCTCGCCCGCGAAGGTAATGCGCCCCTCGGACCCGATCAGCCGCATGATCGCCAGTGCCAGCGTGGTCTTGCCAGACCCCGATTCGCCCACGATCCCCAGCGTTTCACCCGCATGGACGGCGATGCTGGCCTCATTCACCGCCTTCACATGACCAACGGTCTTTTTCAGAAAACCCTTGTGAATGGGAAACCAAACACGCAGATCTTCCGTCTCGACGATGACCGGCGCGTCCTGCGGCACAGGCTGAGGGCGCCCTACCGCCTGCGCATCCAGCAGCTTGCGCGTATAGGCGTGCTGCGGATTGGCGAACACCTCGGCCGTCGGACCGGCCTCGACGATGCGGCCATCCTTCATCACGCAGACCTTGTCGGCGATGCGCCGCACGATAGTCAGATCATGGGTTATGAACAGCATCCCCATATCGCGGCTTTTCAGATCCGCCAGCAGGTCCAGGATTTGCGCCTGAATGGTCACATCCAGCGCCGTCGTCGGTTCATCCGCGATCAGGATATCGGGCCCGTTGGCCAGCGCCATCGCGATCATCACGCGCTGGCGCTGCCCGCCCGACAATTGATGCGGATAGGCGTCCAGTCGGCTTTCGGGATCGCGGATACCAACCTCGGTCAGCAGTTCGATGATCCGCGCGCGCGCCGCGCCGCCCTTCAGCCCTTGATGCAGTTCCAGCGATTCGGCCAACTGCCGCTCCAGCGTGTGCAGCGGATTCAGCGACGTCATCGGCTCCTGAAAGATGAAGCTGATGTCGTTTCCGCGCACATTGCGCAACTGCCGCTCGGACGCGCCGATCATCTCCTGCCCGTCATAACGCACGGACCCGCCCACTTCAGCGGAATCGCCCAGCAGTGACACGGTGGACAGCGCCGTCACGGATTTGCCCGACCCGCTCTCGCCCACCAGCGCGACCGTCTCGCCCCGGTCCACGGTAAAGCTGACGCCATGCACCGCCTGCACGGTCTGACCATCCTGCCGAAACGCGACGGTCAGATCCTCGACTTCCAGAAGGCTCATTGAAACGTCTTTCTGGGGTCGAACGCATCGCGCACGCCCTCGAAGATAAAGACCAGCAGCGACAGCATGATCGCAAAGGCGAAAAACGCGGTGAAAGCCAGCCACGGCGCCTGAAGGTTGTTCTTTGCCTGCAGCGTCAGTTCCCCCAAGGACGGCGACGACGACGGCAGGCCAAAGCCCAGAAAATCCAGGCCCGCCAGCAGTGATATCGTGCCGGTAATGACAAACGGCAGCATGGTCAGCGTCGCCACCATCGCGTTAGGCAGCATGTGCCGGAACATGATCCGCCCGTTGCTGACGCCCAACGCCTTGGCCGCGCGCACATATTCCAGATTGCGCGCGCGCAGGAACTCGGCCCGCACCACGCCGACCAAAGCCATCCAGCCGAAGAGGACGGTGATCGCCACCAGCAACCAGAAGCCGCGCGGCAGGATCGCGAAGAGGATGATAATGACGTATAGCTGCGGCGTCGCGGCCCAGATTTCGATGAAGCGCTGGAATGTCAGGTCCAGCCAGCCGCCGAAATAGCCCTGCACGGCCCCCGCCGCTATCCCGAGGATCGAGGCCAGGGTGGTGACGATCAGCGTGAACAGCACCGACAGACGGAACCCGTAGATCACCCGCGCCAGCACGTCGCGTTTGGTGTTATCGGTGCCCAGCAGGTTCTGCGAATTGGGCGGCAGCGGCGCGGCGCCGGGGCGATCGACGGGCGTGTCATAGCTGTAGGGGATCGGCGGCCATATGGCCCAGCCTGTTTCAATCTTCTCGCCATCGACCTCGCCGGATGCGGCCTGTGCGATCACGCCTTCGGGATCGTCAAAACAGGCATCCATCCCCCCCGACGCGATCAGGCAGCGCACTTCGGGGTCGCGGTAGATCGCTTCGGTCTTGAAGTCGCCGCCAAACTCCGTCTCGGGATAGAAATTGAAGATCGGTGTGTAAAACGCGCCGCGATACTGCACCAGGATCGGCTTGTCGTTCGCCAGAAACTCGGCAAAGAGGCTCAGCCCGAACACAATGGTGAACAGGATCAGCGACCAGAACGCGCGCCGATTGCGCCTGAAATTGCGCCAGCGGCGCTGGTTGAGCGGCGACAGGGCCATCGCGTCAGCCCTCCCGCTTTTCAAAGTCGATGCGCGGATCAACCAGCACATACATCAGATCGCTGAAGATATTGACCACCAGCCCGATGAGGCCAAAGAGGAACAGCGTGCCGAACATCACCGGGTAATCGCGCCCCACTGCCGCCTCGAACCCCAGCCGGCCCAACCCGTCCAGCGAGAATATCGTCTCGATCAGGACCGATCCGCCAAAGAAGATGCCGATGAAAACCGTCGGAAAGCCCGCGATTACGATCAGCATCGCGTTGCGAAAGACGTGGCCATAGAGCACGCGGGCCTCACTCAGCCCCTTGGCGCGGGCGGTCATCACATATTGCTTCTTCACCTCGTCAAGAAAACTGTTCTTGGTCAGCAGCGTCAGCGTGGCAAAGGCTGCGATGGTGCTGGCCAGCACCGGCAGCGCGATATGCCAAAGGTAATCCAGCGCCTTGCCGATCAGGCTGAGCTGTTCGAAATTGTCCGAGGTCAGGCCACGCAGCGGGAAGAGTTTCCAGTAACTGCCCCCCGCAAACAGCACCAGCAGCATGATCGCGAACAGAAAGGCCGGGATCGCATAGGCCACGATGATCACGCCGCTGGTCCATGTGTCAAAGCTGCTGCCGTCGCGCACCGCCTTGGCCACGCCCAGCGGGATGGAAATCAGGTAGGCGATCAGCGTCGACCAGAGGCCAAGGCTGATCGACACCGGCATCTTTTCCAACACCAGATCGGTCACCTCGATCTTGCGGAAATAACTCTCGCCGAAATCGAAATGCAGGTAGTTCCACATCATCAGCCCGAACCGCTCCAAGGCTGGCTTGTCGAGACCGAACTGTTTCTCCAGCTCGGCGATCATCTCGGGTGGCAGGCCGCGCGCGCCGACATATTTATCGCCCGCACCGCCCGCATCCATCGCCGTGCCCGCATCGCTGCCGCCGCCGGCAAAGCTGTCGAACACGTCGCCCTTGCCCTGCATGTTGGCAATGGCCTGCTCGACCGGGCCGCCCGGCACGAACTGCACGAGGGCGAAGTTGATGATCATGATCCCCAGAAGCGTCGGGATGATCAGCAGCAGACGCCGCAGGATGTAGGCTCCCATCTTGTCGCTACCTCTGCGCGCCGGCGGATTTCAGCGCCGCCGCCTTGTCCGCGTTGAACCACCAGAAATCGAGCACGCCCAGCGCGTAGGGCGGCATTTTATCGGGGTGCTCGAACATGTCCCAATAGGCGACCCAGTAGGCGTCGTTGTACCAGACCGGGATCATGAAAAATTCATGGCGCAGCGCCCGGTCCAGCGCCATCAGCGCGGCATCCTGCATCCGCTGGTCGTTCGTCTCCAGCGCCGCGTTGATGATCGCGTCAACCATCGGACTGGCCAGCCCGGCGGGGTTGAACAGGCTGAAGGCCGCCTCCTGGCTGCCAAATCGCTGCATCAGACCGGTTCCGGGCTGCAAGAAAGACGTGTAATTGTCGAAAACCAGATCATAATCGCGGTCACGGCTGCGCAAGGTGTATTGCGACGGATCGATCTTCTCCATCTTGGCGTCAATGCCCATCGCGCGCAGGTTCTGCACGAAATTTTCGACCACCGCGCCGATGGTGGCCGACCCCGAGGACGGGATGGGGAATTCAAGGCTCAGCTTCTCGCCTGCCTCGTTGCGGCGTATGCCGTCCGCCCCCACCGGCCAGCCGGCGTCGTCCAGCAGCGCCATCGCGCGGCGCAGGTTGCGCCGGTCGGTCAGGCGGCTGGGATCTGATGCATGTGGCATCATCGCCGGCTCGGTCAGCATCTCGGGCGGGATCACATCACCCAGGCTTTGCAACAGCTCCAGCTCGGCGCCTTCGGGCGCGCCTTGTGCTTGCAGGGGCGTGTCCTGCACAAAGGACTCGCGCTGCTTGAACAGGCCGTATTGCAGGCTCTCATTCGTCCATTCAAAGTTGAAGGCCAGCGCAATCGCTTGCCGCACCCGCTTGTCCTTCAAGGTCTCGCGCCCCAGGTTGAACACTATCCCCGAGGGGGTGGGCGGTGTGCCGTCGGCCAGATCCTCCAGCTTGACCCATCCCTTTTGAACGGCGGGAAAATCATAACCCGTCGCCCAAGTCTTGGAATTCGTCTCTTGCCGAAATGTATATTCGCCCGCTGTAAACGCCTGAAACGCGGCGGAATCGTCGGCGAAATACTCGATCCGGATGGTGTCGAAATTGTGCCGCCCGACGTTGATGGGCAAATCGCGGCCCCAATATTCGGGGTTCCGCTTGTAGATGATGCGCCGGTTCACCTCGGCCTCGTCCATCATGTAGGGGCCAGATCCGGGCGCGGCATCGAGGCGCGGCTCGTCCAGACGGGCGCCGGTTTCCTCGTACCAGGCCTTTGGAAACACCGGCACGGCGCCGACCTGATCGACCAGCGACCGGCGCGAAATTCCCGGCGCAAAGGTGAATTTCACCGTGTGATCGTCCAGCGCCTCGGCGCCCGTTACCCGACGCTTGACCGCCTCGGCATAGGATTGCAGCCCTTGCTCCAGAAACAGATTGTGCGAGAATACGACGTCATGTGCGGTGACTGGCGTGCCGTCGGAAAACCGCGCCTCAGGCCGCATGTGGAAGATGACCCAATTCTTGCCGGCATCATATTCCAGACTTTCGGCCAGCAGGCCGTAAGCCTCGCCATAGGTGTCGGCAGGCAACCCCTCGCTGGTGGCCAGCATGTCGCCCAGAAGGCTTTCATACACCATCCACGAATAGGCCCCGGCGCGGCCCTTGCGCGAATAGGGGTTCATCGAATCAAAAGTGCCGGACGCGTCCAGCGCGATTTCGCCGCCCTTGGGGGCATCCGGGTTCACGTAATCGAAATGCGTGAAATCCTCGGGGTATTTCAGATCGCCGAAATAACTGTATCCGTGGGAGCGGATAATTTTTTCCTCCGCGTCCTGCGCCAGCACGCCCTGCGCCGCCAGCGCCGCGATCGCCAAGCCGATCAGGGCGGTGCGAAACAGCCCGGACATGCCGAACGGCGCTGCGGCGCGGAATGTGGCAGTGTTTCGCTGGGGCATGAGCATCCTCGTTGAGTGATCCGCGCCGCGCGGTAGGGCGCCCGGCATATTGCTGCACGCTACCGGAGCGAAGGCGCAACATTCAAGCACCGAAAGCAGGCCGTGCCGCCTGCCTGCTGCACATTGACTGCCTCGAACCGAAAAGAGCGGCCCAGCCGGACCGCTCCTCGTTATCTGCCTTCAGACTCTCGCGCCTAGCCGCCAATCGTGGCCAAGTAAGCGATGACGTTGGCGCGATCCTCGACGCTTTTCAGACCGGAAAAGCCCATGGCGGTGCCGGGGGCGTAGCCTGCCGGATTTTCCAGGAAACCATTCAGATGCTCGGGCGTCCAGACATCGGCAACCTTCTCCAAGGCGCCGGAATAGCTGGTGTATCCTTCGGCTGTATCCACGTCGCGTCCCACGACACCGTACAGATAGGGGCCGGTCGAATTCGCACCCTTTTCCAGTTGGTGGCAGGCCTTGCACTTGTTGAACACGCGCTCGCCTTTGCCGGGATCGGCCGACGCATAGACCTCTTCGAAGGTCGGACCGGATACCTCTTCGGCGGGGGCATCGTCACCGCCGGTGTCGATCAGGTATCCCTGCACCACTTCGTCGCCATGATGAGGCGTCCGCGATGCATAGAGTTCTTCGGCCACGAATTTGCCCAGAAGGAAGACCAGAAACGCGCCGCAAAAGGCGCCCAAAACCTTGGTGAGTGTCATTGTGTCGAACATGTACCCGCTTCCATTTGATATCCTTTGGCCGCGTATCTATCCGCTTCCCCTCCCTTTGCGCAAGGTATAGTTTGCGCGACCAAATGCCTGCCCGCCGCTCGTTTTCAGGGCCTCCGGCAGGCTGGATGCACAAGGACGCCCAACCATGACCCAGACCATTGCCTTTCAGGGAGAGCCGGGCGCCTATTCGCATCAGGCCTGCCGCGAGACCTATCCCGGCGCGGCGCCGCTGCCCTGCCGCACCTTCGAGGATGCGATCGAGGCGGTGCGTGGCGGCACGGCGGATCTGGCGATGCTGCCGGTCGAAAACTCGACCTTCGGGCGTGTGGCCGACATCCACCACCTGCTGCCGGGCAGCGGGCTGCACATCATCGGCGAGGCTTTCGTGCGGGTCCGCATCGCCCTGCTGGCGGTGCCGGGCACCAAGCTGACTGATATCAACCTGGCGATGAGCCATCCGATGCTGCTGGGCCAGTGCCGCGGCTTTCTGGAGGCGCACGACATCAAGCGCGTTACCGGCGCCGACACTGCCGGATCGGCCCGGCAGGTCGCCGAGGATGGCGTGCCGTCCACCGCCGCGCTGGCCAGCGCGCTGGCAGGCGAAATCTATGGGCTCGACACGCTCGCCGACGGGATCGAGGACGAAGGTGACAACACCACCCGTTTTCTGATCATGGCCCCCGGGCCTGATCTGTCCCGGCGCGGCGACGCAGGCATGATGACCAGCCTTGTCTTTACCGTGCGCAACATTCCGGCCGCGCTCTACAAGGCGATGGGCGGATTTGCCACCAACAGCGTCAACATGACCAAGCTGGAAAGCTACATGGTCGGCGGATCATTCTCGGCAACGCAGTTCTACGCGGACATCGAGGGACACCCCGAGGACGCGAATGTTGCACTGGCGTTGGAGGAACTGGAGTATTTCACCAGCCAGATGAACATCCTTGGCGTCTATCCGCGCGATCCGCGCCGCGACTGACCGGCCGCGCCCGCAAACGGTCAATGCGTTGCTTACGCGGATAAATCCACCACTATTCAGAGCTGAAAACCAGCAGTCATCTTGCATGTGCCATCACGGCGCGCTCACACGCGGCCGGGCATCTTTCACGTCGCCGTGGCGGCGCGGGCGGCCCGGATCACGGTGTGGCGAGGCGGGTATGCGGTGTACCTTGGTCGGTCCACAATGAGGCGTGGCAGTGTGGCAATCATGCCGCCCGGCCCAAACTCAAACCTTTGACCCAAAAGGATTTTACAATGAAACGCATCTTGCTTGCCGCTCTTCTCGCCGCTATCGCGGCACCGGCGCTGGCGGCCCCATTCCATCCCGCTCCCTCCGCGCCCGTCGCCATGCGCGACATTGAGGATCGCAAAGGCGGGTTCGACCTCCGAGCCCGCGATATCGGTGATCGCGAGGATGGATATGAAATTTCCATGCGCGATATCGAGGATCGCAAATCCGGATTCGATCTTCGCGCCCGCGATATTGGCGACCGCAAGGAAAACCGCTTGTCGTGATCTGCACCGAGGTGTGTCGGCGGATCCCAATGAACTCCGGCGACCCCCGCCCCAAACATCCGCGCGCATCAGGCGCAGCGCCTGTAGCGGTCCTCCAAATCCTTGGCAAAACTGTTCAGACGCATTTCAAACCGCTTTGTTACATTCGCGCGAGCAAGCTTCAGTGACTGCACCATCAGGCGTGCCGTCATGGTCCGGGGTTTCAACCCGGCGCTGAGTGTCAAACGCGTGCGACCGCGCGCCAATGCCACCAGGTCGACCTGCAAATCGCAATCAAGTGACTTTGACGTTGCCGCAAAGCGCATGAATGTCGGCGGCTCGTAGCTGGTCAGTTCCAGCCGCATCTGGCGGCGTTTCCCGCGCATGTCGAATTCGGTATCCCACGCGATACCGGGTGCGGGCGGTTTCTTGTCAATGGTGCGCTGCACATCCGCGCCTCGGCGCAGCAAGGACCGCTCCAGCGCAGCAAAATCGGAGGCCTGCGAAAAGACATAGTCAATGGGCGCTTCGATGTCTGCGCGTGCCTCGAACTTCATGCGGGTATCCTGCTCATTTCCTTGCCCCTCGTGCCTGCCTTGCCGACCGGGGCGTCAGTGTCGCGTCAATCCAGCCGGTCCGCAAGCCAGTTGGACAGCAAAAACTGCGCGATCGCGCCGCGCCGTGCGGGGGCCAGAAACGCATGCCGACCTGCGAAAGCCTCCATCACCTCCTCGCGTGTGACCCAGACCGCGTCTTCGATTTCGACGGGGTCGATGGTGATATCGCGGCTCAGCGCAGTGCCGTAGCAGCCCATCATCAGCGACGCGGGAAACGGCCAGGGCTGGCTGGCCAGATAGCCGACCTCGCCCACCTTGATCGCCGTCTCCTCGTAGACTTCGCGCCGCACTGCGGCCTCGATGGTCTCGCCGGGTTCGACAAACCCGGCCAGCAGCGAATACATCCCCTCGGGCCAGCCGGGCGAACGGCCAAGCAGCGCCGAATTCCCCTGCGTGATCAGCATGATGACTACCGGATCGGTGCGCGGAAAATGCGGCGCGGCGCAGGCCGGGCAGCGCCGCTGCCAGCCCGCCATGGATATGTCGCTCGCCACGCCGCAGCAGGCACAGAAACCGTGGCTGTCATGCCAGCCGAACAGCCCCCGCGCCGTCGCCGCAAGTTCGGCATCGCGCGGGCTCAGCAGGGTCATGATACGGCGCAACTCGGCGAAAAAACACGTTCCGGACAGGGCGGGATGGCGCTGCTCGCTAGGGTCGACAAAACTGTTCAGCGTCCCGGTATCCTGATCCTCGGGCACCCAATGCGAGATGTCGTGCGCCATGACCAGCGGCCCTGTGCCGCCCTCGCGCCCCAGCAGGATACGGCGCGCGCCGTACAGCACCGGATGATCCAGCCGCAGCCGCACCAGCGACGCCAGCGCGCCGTCCTGCACCAGCGGCTTGCCGCGCCACATCAGGATCGTCTCGGCGCCCATTTCGGCAATCGCACGATCCAGGATGGCGGCATCCCCCCGCAGATGCGCCGTACGGTCCAGCGCCGCGCCCCCGAATGTCACTCCCTCTGCCAGTTTCACCCAACTCTCCTTTGGCCTGCCCGCTGCTGGACCCCGTGCCACGATCCACACCACCGCGCAAGAAGGGTGACTTGGCGGCAACAACCGCGTCAATTATGCGCAACTCTCCCCATGGTTGTATCAAATTTGTGGATAACATTCAGGGCTGTGTTAGAAAAACGTCTGTGATCAGCTATTGGACGAGTAAATGAACGCGCAGCTCCCGATTGCCAGGACGTGCTCCAGCCATGAGAAAACTGGCGAGGTGTCGGTGCAGCTACGCCTTCTGGGCACGACCGACCTGCATGCGCATCTGCTGCCCTACGATTATTATGCGGACGAGGGCGGGCGCCCTTACGGCTTGTCGCGCACCGCGACGCTTATCACTGCGGCCCGCGCCGAAGTGGCCAATTCGATGCTGTTCGACAATGGTGACGCGCTTCAGGGAACACCGGTCGGCGATGTCGCCAGCCAGAGCGGCAGTGACTGGCGCGGCCCCAATCCCGTCATCGCGGCGATGAACTGGCTGGATTACGACGCAGCCGGGCTTGGCAACCATGAGTTCAATTTCGGCCTCGACTGGTTGGGCCGCACATTGGCCGATGCCACCTTTCCCTTCACCTGCGCCAATGTGGTCCGGGATGCCGGCGCGGGGCCAGCGGACAGTTACCTGTCGCCTTATCTGTTGCTGCGCAGGCAGTTGCGCGACACATCTGGCGGCAGGCACACCATCACTCTGGGCGTCATCGGGCTGGTGCCGCCACAGATCAATATCTGGGACGAGGCGCATCTGTCAGGCCGCCTGCATGCGCGCGACATGGTCGAAACAGCGCGTGACGTGATCCCGAAGGTGCGTGCCGCCGGCGCCGATCTGGTACTGCTTTTGGCTCATACCGGGATCGACACCGGCGTGCCGCAGCCGATGGCCGAAAATGCGGCGCTGGCGCTGGCCGCGCTTCCCGGGGTCGATGCCATCATGGCCGGACACAGTCACGATCTGTTTCCGCTGCCAGGACAGGCTGATATCGCGCCTGGAGCGGCGGGCAGCGTCGATCACGCGCAAGGCGCGCTGAACGGCACACCCGCCCTGCTGGCCGGCGCCTTTGGCTCGCACTTGGGCGTCATGGACCTGACGCTGACGCACCGCGCCGGGCGTTGGTGCATCGCTGCCCATCGCTGTGAATTGCGCGCGGTTTCCGCGCCGCGTGCAAGGGCAGCCACTCCCCCCGATCCAGCGTTGGCCCGCACCGTGCGCGGCGCGCATACCGTTACACTGCGCCATATGCGCAAGCCGATCGGGCATTGCGCGCAGCGCCTTCACAGCTATCTTGCGCTGGTACGCCCCGATCCGTCGGTCGCGGCGATCAACTTGCTGCAGCAGCGGATCCTGTCGCGCGCCGTTTCCGGCACAGCGTATGAAGATTTGCCGATCTTGTCCGCGACACCGGCGTTCAAGACGGGCGGCCGCGGCGGGCCGCAAAATTTCTGCGATGTCGCTGCCGGACCGATTTCGCTGCGCCATGCGGCCGATCTCTACCCTTTTCCGAACCACCTTTGCGGTGTGGTGATCACTGGCGCCGCCCTTCGCGATTGGCTGGAGCGGTCCGCCATCTGCTTTGCCACGCAGCGCAAGAACGCACCCGAAGCAACGCTGCGTGACCCATCCGTGCCGGGCCACGATTTTGATGTCATCGCCGGGCTGACCTATCAGATCGACCTGTCGGTAACGCCCCGCTACGACCGGCATGGCCTGCTCATCAATCCCAGCGCGCGGCGTATCAGCGGATTGTGCCACGCGGGCACTCCGGTCGGCGACGCGGACCGATTCTTGCTGGCGACGAATACCCATCGCACGCAAGGCGGCGGCGCCTTCACACGCATACACAAGGCTGCCATCGTGCACACATCCGAGAGCCTCTTGCGCGACGAACTGACCGGCGAAATCGCGCGCGACCCCCTCGCCGCGCCGACCGATCACGCGGCGGCGTGGAGGTTCGCGCCGATGGCCGGCAACGCCGTGCTACTGGATACCGGACCGGCCCTTCGCAGTGATCCTGCCGCGCTGGCAGCCGTCCGCGCCGAGGACCTGGGACTGACACAAGACGGCTTCCTGCGGCTGCGCATCCCGCTGTAGCGTCCGGCGGCGTGTACGGCGGGCGCCCTTCCCTTTGACGCCCGCGCTGCCCATATGTCCCCGATGAGCCAGAATTTTCCCAGCCTCGACCAGATGGAGCAGATCGCCCGCGACACTGTCGCCGCCCTGCCCGCCCCCTTTGCCGCCGCCGCGGTAGAAGTGGTCCTGCGCGTGCGGGATCTGCCGGATGCGGCCATGCTGGCCGATCTGGACATGGACGATCCGCTGGCACTGACCGGGCTTTATGAGGGGATCCCGATGACCGAGAAATCGGTGTCATACCCAGCGCCTTGGCCCGATACGGTCTGGCTGTTCCGCCAGCCGATCCTGGCAGAACTGGCGACGCGCGACGGCGTGACGCTGGAGGAGCTGGTCGCCCATGTCACGATTCACGAATTCGCGCATCATTTCGGCTGGTCCGACGATGACATCGCCAGCATCGACCGCTGGTGGGAATAGCCGCCGGGGACATCTGAAGCGTTTCGCCTTTAACCTCAGACATCGGACAAAGGCGAAACGCGCGCAACGCTGGTATGGTGCGCGCGTTCCGCGAAAAGCTGTGAGTCAGGTTTTTCGCGAAACGCTTTGGCCGCAACAAATTACCACTGCGTAAAAGGCGCCCATTTTCTTCTTGCTCGAAATATCCCTGCCGGAGCCGTGCCGAGATCAACCCTCTCGTGGTTTGCAGGCACACCACTGTCGGGCGGCGGATGCACCACATCAAATTTTTGGGCCAGCGGCTCATGGCACGGGACGTCGACCAGCAGGTCGCCGAGGTCCAAGTCCGCATTGCCATCATGAACGGGTATGCCGCGCTCGGCATACCCGTCGCGAAAACTGTGGGATGACTGTGTCCGGGGATAGGGGCACTCCGGTCAGCAAGTGCTTTGTGCAACAAAGCCCGTTATCCACTGCATCAGTTTATGGGCCGCAGTTTTCGCTAGTGCCAAGCCCCTATTCGAGGCGGTTTTACCGCTGCCCCCACTGGCCTTGCTATTCGGCAGGTGCCTTCTCTGTGGCTTAACCAGCTTTCCACCAACGTCTCATGAAGCTGCCGCCATCCAGGTCAAGATTGGAGCCGATCACGTCGGGCGTGCCGACCGAGCTGCGCGTAGCAAAGAGGAACGAGGCAAACATTGGAATCGCAACGCCAGCATTGTTTGCCACGATATCCTGCATTTCCCAGTACATCTCGCGTCGCTTGGCCTCGTCCAATTCGGCCCGGGCTTCAACCAGCAACTTCTCGAACCGCTCATCGGACCAATAGCTTTCGTTCCATGCTGCCCCGCTCTTGAAGGCGAGCGTGAACATCAGGTCCTCGACAGGCCGACCGGCCCAGTAGCTTGCGACCCATCCTTTCTTCATCCAGACATTCGACCAGTACCCGTCGTTCGGCTCTCGCACGACATTGACGTTGATCCCGGCCTTGGCGCATGAATTCTGGATCAGGACCGCCGAGTCGAGAGCGCCCGAGAACGCGGTATCGGCAGCCGACAGATCCACGTCGAGAGATGGCAGGCCAGCTTCCTTCAGGTGGAACCTGGCCCGCTCCGGATCAAAGTGTTTCTGCTCCAGTTCGGTATTGAAGAAACGCTGGTTTGAGCCAATGGGATGATCGTTGCCGACCTCGCCGTAGCCAAAGAGGATTTTCTCGACAAGCTCCTCACGGTCGATTCCCCACTTCAAGGCCTGGCGTACATGGTTGTCGCCATAGGGATCCATCTTGGTGTTCATGGCAAAGGAATAATGCTGGGTGCCCGGAATGTCATGCACCGCCAGGCCGCGTGCCTGCGCAAGGCGTCCCGCGGTCTTGACATCCACCTTGTCGACGACATCCACATCCCCGGTCATCAGGGCCGTCATCCGTGCATTCGTATCCAGAAGGGTGAGAATCTCCCAATCCTCTACAAAGGCCTCGTTGTCGTTCCAATGGTTCTCGAAACGGCTGAGCTTCGCCGTGATGCCGGGTTGATAATTCACCAATTTATAGGGGCCGCATCCGATACCCGACCGCCAGTCCATCTTGCCGTCCACAGCCGGTTGAACGGGAATGTGATAGTCGGCGAGGATTGCGGGGAAATCGGCGTTGCCGCTTGCCAGAGTGAACACAACCGTATCGCCATCTGCTTGCATCTCCGTGATATCGGCCAGCAAAGGCGCTGCCGCCGATGTGCTGTCCTCGGTGCGGTGATGGTTGATGGACGCTATGACGTCTTCGGTGGTAACGGGCCTGCCGTCGTGAAACTCCACATTCGGGCGCAGCTTGAAAGTCCACGTTTTCGCATCGGGTGAGGCTTCGTAACTTTCCGCCAGCGATGGCTGGATCTGGCTGTCTGGCGAAATGACGGTCAGATAGCCGTTCATCGCAATGCCGACCGGGATCATCATTGCCGAGAAAAGGCCGGGGTCCAGCGTGTCCGTCGTGGCACCATGACCGACCCCGGCCCGCAGCGAACCGCCGCGCTGGGGCGTTGCAGCATGTGCGCGATCCGCCAGCATGGTAGCCGCCGACACGGAGAGGCCCGTGGCCATGACCCCGCGCATGAACTGGCGACGACCGATGTCGCGCGCCATCAGCCGGGCTTCCAATGTCTTCAGATATGCTTGCTTTTCCATCGTTTTTCCCGACCCTGTTCGTTGCAGATGCAGAATTATCGTCCATCTTTCTACGATTTCAGCGGTTTTGCAAAGAAAAGAAGCGTGGCATCCTGCGGTCAAGGACGACCTAGGATCGGTGGCCATGTCATGACACTGATCGAAGCTCACTGACAGGACCGCAAGGTGGGCCTGTCTGGCACCAAGGAGCCGACATGATGCGCCATAATCGTTTTGCACAGGCGAAACTGCAACCTTATTGGCCCGAGACCGTGAAGGATCCGCTTGAAACAGCACCGCTTGACGGTGATGTGACTTGCGACCTTGCCATCGTCGGTGGCGGTTTTGCGGGTCTCTGGTCCGCGCTGAAAGCGAGCGAGAGATTCCCGGATGCGCGGATCCTCCTGCTGGAGGCAGGTCAGATCGGCAATGCCGCCAGCGGGCGTAACGGGGGGTTTTGCGCGCCCAGTATTTCGCGCGGTATCGAAAATGCGGTAAACCGCTGGCCGAATGAGGCGGAGACACTGGTTCGCCTCGGGCGCGAAAACCTCGACGGACTGGAGCAGGATCTGCTGCACTATGGCATCGACGGTGGATTCGAGCGTAGTGGCAAGCTGAACGTTGCGACGACGCCCTGGCAGGTTCAGGGCCTGCGCCAGTTGCAAGTCGCCTATTCCCGCTTTGGCAATCAGACCGAATTCCTGGAAGGGTCGGCGCTGGACGCGTATCTCAAGTCGCCACGGTATCGCGCCGGGCTGTTCGATACGAATTATGCGCTCGTCAATCCGGCGCGCTTGGTGGACGGGTTGGCAAAGGCCGCGGTAGCGCGCGGCGCCCAGATCCACGAAGAGACGACTGTCGATTCCATGACAAACGCGGGCGATGGTGTGCGGCTCCGGACCGCCGGGGGCATGGTGAAGGCCGGCCAGGTCATTCTGGCGACGAATGCGGCTGTGCCGTTGCTGAGGTCGCTGCGCCGGACATTCATACCGATCTGGAATTACACATTGCTGAGTGAGCCGCTCAGCGATGACCATCTGACGGCCATAGGCTGGCAGGGACGCCATGGTATTTCCGACAGCGGCAGCCAGTTTCACTATTTTCGCAAGACCGAGGACAATCGCATCCTTTGGGGTGGATCTGACGCTGTCTATAACTACGGCGCCAAGCGCGATCAGCATTTGAACGACAGGCATGAGACCTATCAGAAGCTCGAGAAGAACTTTTATGAAGCATTTCCCGCGCTCGTGGATGTCGGTTTCACCCATCGCTGGGGCGGCATCATCGATATCTCGGCCCGGCTGACGGCCTTTGTCGGAACTGCAATGCAAGGTCGGCTGACCTATGCAATGGGTTTTAGCGGGCAGGGTGTCGCCGCAACGCGCCTTGCCGCACTGACGATGCTGGACAGGCTGGAGAGCCGGGAGACAGAACGCACTCGGCTTGCGATGCTGACCGATCGCCCGGTTCGCTTCCCGCCCGAACCCTTTTGCAATTGGGCCGTGAAATGGTCGCAGGCCGACATGGCGCGTGAGGATCGAACCGGGCGCCGGTCGGCGCTGCTTAGAACGATGAGCCGGTTCAGGACCGGTTAGGAACGACGGGGATGGCGTCCGACACGCGAAAACTCGCTGCGGATCACCAAGCATCTCGTTGAGCCCCTTCTTTTGGCCCTGACCTGCCACTGAACTTTCACCCAACCGGAACCGGAACTCTCTGGGTTGAACCGCCGACCTGCGCAGGTGGAGCAACCGACATCCGCGCGGAGCTTTCGCATGGCGCAGCATGGGTGTCGGTTGAGAGGCGTTCGGCGAACGCTTGTGGTGTCTGATAGCCGAGCGCCGAATGCGGGCGTGTTTCGTTGAAGGCGATGACCCAGGCGCGGATCACGGCCCGGGCGTGGGCCATGTTGCGGAACTTGGTCTGGTTGAGCAATTCATCACGCATGCGTTCGTTGAAACTCTCGACGAAACCGTTCTGCATCGGTTTGCCCGGCGCGATGTAGTGCCATTCGACCTTGCGTTCGGTAGCGAACGTTAAGATTGCGGTACTGATCAGTTCGGTGCCGTTGTCGGACACGATCACCCCCGGCTTGCCGCGCCTTTCGGTCAACGCCGTCAGTTCCCGCGCCACTCTTCTGCCCGAGATCGAGGTGTCCGGAATGGCCGCGAGACATTCCCGGGTTACGTCGTCCACGACATTGAGGATACGAAACCGCCGCCCGCAGGCGAGCTGATCATGGACAAAATCCAATGACCACCGGGCGTTTGGCCGCGCCCCGACCAGGATCGGGGCGCGGGTTCCCACGGCCTTGCGCCTGGCGCGGCGCCTGCGCACAGTGAGCCCTTCTTCGCGATACAGCCGGTAGATACGGTTGATGTCTGAAATCTCACCTTCGCGGCGCAGCAGGACGAAGAGTCGGCGATAGCCAAACCGGCGCCTTTCATTCGCCAGATCGCGCAGCCGCTGGCGCAGCGCCGCCTCTGGAGGTCGGATTGATCGATCGCGGATCATCCTTTCGGTCGGCATCGACAAGGCGGCATGCCCGCCGCTCCGACAGGCCCAGCCGGGCCTGAAGGTGCGCGACGGCATCGCGCTTCACGGCGGGCCTTACCATTTTTTTGCCAGCAGCTCCTTCATCGCTGCGGCGTCGAGCATCTACTCCGCCAACAACTTCTTCAGCTTCGCATTCTCATCTTCCGGCGATTTCAACCGCATCGCCATTGTCTCTCGGACCAATGGCGTTCCAATGGCTATCGTCCGATATCGTCGTCCCGCCAAATTTTGAACCGCGCCGAGTTTGCCGGAGGCTCCAACTCATGAGTAGGATGGAGCATCATGAACAAAACAGCGAGCAAATATTCACCTGAAGTGCGCGAACGTGCCGTGCGGATGGTTTTGGATGGCGCAGGACAGCATGAAAGCCGTTGGGCGGCGATA
>JBLWYG010000038.1:0-25847 GCA_048267045.1 Roseovarius sp.
CCCGGCGGCCGCCGGTCCATGCCCCCATCATTGCAAGGCGCCATATCTTCCACAGGATCAGGGCCAGCGCCACGACCGACAACAGCGCAATTGACCAGATCGCCGGTCCGCCGCGCTGAAGGAACGTCATCGCCCGGCTGGCAGGCCCCGGCGGCGCCACGGCGGCATTCACCGGGGTGGCGCTGACCAGTGCTGCCACGCCGCCTGCGGGTGCCGCAGGGGCTTCTGCGCCGGACGTCTCCAGCATGCCGGAATGGCCCTGATGGTCCTCGGCGGCGGGCGCGGCCAGGTCTTCGGGGGCGTCCGTTTGCATTGGCGTCTGTACAGGCATCGCAGGCACCGTATCGGCCTGCTGGGCGACTGCGGCGCTCAGGGGCATCAACGCAAAGGCGGCGCAGGCCGCTGCACGATACAGCGACCGATGGCGTCGGGTTACGGACCGATCAGAACCGCGCTTCAACTTTGACATAGATCGCCCTCCCGGGCTCGTTCACTTGGGTCAGCGCCGGATCGAATATGTTCGAGCGGCTCAGGTGGTTTGCGTATGTCTCATCGGTGACGTTGTCGATACCGGCCAGCAAAGTCGCCTTCCGGGATAGCGCATAGCTGCCGAAGAGGTCCAGTGTGGCGTAACCGGAGGTGGTGCCGGGATCGCGCGACGGATCGATGCGGCCTTGCTCGGTTGCGCAGTTCATCCACGCCCCGGCACGCCATGCATCACGCGCATACGCGACCGAGATCTGCCCCTGCAGCGGCGGAATCTGTGCCAGCGCGCGGCTGTCCCAAGTGTTTTCGCAGTGGGTATAGATGACATCGCCCCAAACCTCCCATCTGCCCGCTTGCCACCCTGCCGCGATTTCGATCCCGGCCAGCCTGGCGTCGACGTTGCGGTATGTCGTCACGCCCGCGACCGAAAACTGGTCGCGCAGGATGTAATCATCCACCCAACCGGCATAGGCGTTGGCATCAAGATGCCATGCGCCCTGGTCAATCTGCACGCCCAGATCCTGCTGATGGTGCTTTTCGGGGTCGATATCGGGGTTCCCGACCCAATTGGGCCGGGCATTGGCGCGCTCCATGGCGCCCGCCGTGCGCACCGACCGCGACAGCGCCGCGAACAACATGGTGTCGTCGGTCAGATCATGCTCAAGCGCAAAAGGCCGCCGACGTTATACTCGTCCCGCGAGGAATTGAACGTGTTGCCGTATTGCACCGTGTAGTACCTGTAGGACGCCGCACACCGTGCGGGAACGGCGGCGGCTGCTCCTGCCTTGGCGTTTACATAGTCATGGCGCCGACAGGGTGTAGTGAGTGGTTTTCTATCAAGTGATCGACGGTGTTGTAATACAGCACGCTCTCGACCCGGTTCAGCGCGCCGACCGCTGTATCTACACCGCAGCGAAGACGGTAGGTGTAGGTTTCATCCGGCGGGCTGTCCATGCCCGCGCCGGGGAGCAGGATATTCTCGGCCAGATCGCACTGCAGATCGAAGCCGCTACCGGCGTAGGCCAGCGTCACACCGGCGCTGCGCTGGTATAGCGAGTTGCGAATCTCGGTTACAAAACGTGGCACAGGGCCACTTGCATGACCTTTTTTAGGGAAATTCTTTATTTCTTAGGGGAAAGTAATGGTGCGGTCGAGAAGACTCGAACTTCCACGGGTTTAACCCCACAGCGACCTCAACGCTGCGCGTCTACCATTCCGCCACGACCGCACATGATCAGGTAGGTCCGCGCCGTATATGCAAACCGGCGCGGCTTGTGAAGGGGCAAAACACATTGCCCCTTCGCTTTTGCGTGCCGACGGACGTGCGCTTAGTCGATCTTGAACGTCGGCAGGGTCGAAGCCGGCTGAACCGTTTCCGCGCCATCCTTCGGGCTGGTGGCATCAGAGGGGAAGGCCGCCTTGCGGATGAGGCTGGTGCGCCCTGCGTTTCCGGGGGCAAAGACCGGCTCTGCGCCCCGCTCGACCGCATCGACGGCGCCTTTGTACCATGCCAGCGCAAGGTCCGGGCGCCGCGTGGTGCCAAAGCCCTCGTTCAGATGGTGGCCCATCATTTCGGCATAGACTTCTTCGCCCAGTGCCGTCAGTAGCAGCGCAGACCCCAGCGCCACATCCATGTTGTCGATCCGGTATCCGACCGACAGGCAGATCTTGGCAGTGCCCGCCAACTGCGCGGGCGATTGGCCTGATTCAAGCACGAAATCACGCACATCGGCGATCACCTCATCCTTGGGGCTGAGCGACAGGGCCGCAACGTAATCGCGCATCGCCGGGCCGAAGGCACGGCACTGTTCCTCCAGTTGTGCGGACGTCACACCCTTGAGGTTCGAAATCATCGTCTCGCCCTCGGCGATCGCATAGGTGCGCGCAAGGCAGAACTGTTCGTTCAGCGCAAACCGTGCATCGGTCAGCGACGCCTCGGTCACGAAACCGCCGTTGGAATTGGTCAGAAGGCTGATCTGATTGCAATGCGAGGCCAGCGACGGGCCGTCACCGCCCGAAGACATCAGATTGGGCAGCGCCGCCATACCGACGTCAGGCTCTGGCACCTGCGCCTCTTGCGGGATCGCCGCCATGACCGGCGATTGCGCGGCCGGAGCAGGCGCAGGAGACGCTGCAAAGGACTGCGGCGCGCCTACCGCCTCGTCGCGATAGGCCAGCAGCAGCCCGCGCGTGCCCTGCCCGCGCTGCGCAATCAACTGCGAGGTGGCCGCACCGCCGCTCTGCGCACGGTAATAGGAACTGATCAGGAACTGGCGTTCGTAATCGGCCAGATAGCCGGTCACCGGATACCCCATGAGTGCCTGGAACTGGGACGCCGCACTGCGCGTGTTGCGCCCGCGCACCCCGTCCGGGGTGCCAGCCGGAAAGCCGAAGTAGTTGAGCGAAGTCTGCTCTTCCCGGATGTGCTGCCGTTGAACCGAATTGACGGGCGCGCGGTAGGTTTTGCGCGGCGCCGCCCGCCGGGTCTGCACTGGTCGGCTGCGCTGACGCGCCTTGGCGCTTTCGTTCACGATGATCCCGCTCACCGCCCCGCCGACGATACCGCCCACCAAACCATCGGCAAAATCAGCCGCCGCGCGCGTGCCGGGCATGACAACCATGCTGGCTGCTACCGCGCTCATCAGAAATCGTTTTGTAAACATCATTCATCTCCCCTAATCAGGTGCGGCTCCCCCCAGTCAGGCGCAGCACAATTTTTGCAATCATAGCACAGTTTTCCCCTCATATTCGCACAGAGTCGAGCCTTGGTCCTCACAATACCCTTCGCAATTGATGAAAACGGCGTTGAATGGCATCGCTCGGACGGGATCGTGCCCTATCCCGATGCCATCGCCGCGATGGAAGAGCGGGTGGAACGAATCGCTGCTGGCGCCGCAGGCGAGGCGATCTGGCTGCTGGAACACCCCCCGCTATACACCTCCGGCACGTCGGCGCGGCCCGAGGATCTGACCGATCCGCAGCGCTTTCCGGTGTATGACGCGCGGCGTGGAGGACAATATACCTATCACGGGCCGGGCCAAAGGGTCGTCTATGTCATGCTGGATGTGGGCCGCCGCGGGCGCGACGTGCGCAAGTTCGTGAAACAACTTGAGGCGTGGGTGATCGCGGTGCTGGACGAATTCAACGTCACCGGCGAGGCGCGGCAGGGCCGCGTCGGTGTCTGGGTCCAGCGCCATGACAAGCCACTAACCCAAGCGGGCCTGCCACCCGAAGAAAAGATCGCCGCAATCGGCATCCGCCTGCGCAAGTGGATCAGCTTTCACGGGATTTCGATCAATGTGGAGCCGAGTCTGGAGCATTTCAGCGGCATCGTACCCTGCGGCATTGCCGAACATGGCGTGACCAGTCTGGTCGATCTGGGCCTGCCCGTCACGATCGACGATGTCGACGTCGCACTGCGCCGCCGCTTCGACGAGGTGTTCGGCGGCGCGGAGTGACCGCAGAACCCGTTCGGAAAAACTGCCACATAAAACGAGTTGGCCCGCAATCCTGCGCAAGGATCACGGGCCATAACGCTATGATCTTTTTCCACCGCTCAGAAGGGACAGGAGCAGCGGCCAGCGGATCGAGGCAGCGTTAGCTGAAGGTCGGGTTTATTCGACCGTTGTCTCTTCTGTAGGATGGCGCACGTCCTTGATCATCAGGTCGTCGCCGCCTTTGCAATGCTCGACCATGGCTGCAACCATGTCGTCACCGCGTGCCATATCCTGCTGGCCTTCCTGGCCCGAGTCGCTGTTAGCTTCGACGTTGTCACTGGTGCTCATCTCAACGCCGACGCCCTCTTCGGTGCCGTCTTCGCCCGTCGCTTCGTCACGGGCCTGCTCGCGGCCGCCATCTGGGCCTTGCATCATCGCCGCTTCCATCTGGCCATCAGCATCAAGCGCGTTGAACTCGGCGCAGGTCATGTCCTGATCCGCTGCAAATGCGGTTGTCGACATCAATGCGCTGAAGCCCAGGGCTGCGGTAGCGGTGGTCAGTTTGCGAAAATTGGTCATGTATTCCTCCAGGTTTTAAATGACGCCCTTCGTGCTGTGCAGGTCCGGTGCGTCGTTCGGGGCATCAACACGGCGTTGATCCAGTTGGTTCCGCGCCGCCTGTCATTTTTTAGTCGAGCGGTAATCCCGGGCGCCACCAATCAGCCACATGTGTCATCGCAATCGGGCAGCTGCGGCACAGCCCGCAGGCGCCCGGCTTCACCGACGCGGACCATTGCGGTGCGACAATTTTATTTAGGGAATTTCGCACTCTGACATTGCCGGACAGGGACTGGCATACTAAAACGCAAGATTAGACACAGCATGCGCGCGCGAAACCCAGTGACAGGCGCATGAACCCATACCAGCAGGAGACGCCCCATGGCAGATGCAGCCATTCATGGCCATGACCACCACGACGAGCGCGGGTTCTTTACCCGCTGGTTCATGTCCACGAACCACAAGGATATCGGTATTCTATACCTGATCACGTCGGCATTCGTCGGCCTGATCTCGGTCCTGTTCACCGTCTACATGCGGATGGAACTGATGGAACCGGGCGTTCAGTACATGTGTCTTGAGGGCGCACGGTTCATCGCCGACAGCGCCGCCGCCTGCACGCCCAACGGGCATCTGTGGAACGTGATGATCACGTATCACGGCGTGCTGATGATGTTCTTCGTCGTGATCCCCGCACTGTTCGGCGGCTTTGGCAATTACCTGATGCCGCTTCAGATCGGCGCGCCCGACATGGCGTTTCCGCGGATGAACAACCTGTCCTACTGGCTGTTCGTGGCCGGAACCACGTTGGGGATTGCATCGCTTCTGGCACCGGGTGGCAATGGCCAGACCGGATCGGGTATCGGCTGGGTTCTGTATCCGCCGCTTTCCACGTCCGAGACGGGCATTTCAACCGATCTTGCAATCTTTGCCGTTCACGTGTCGGGCGCCAGCTCGATTCTGGGGGCGATCAACATGATCACCACGTTCCTGAACATGCGCGCGCCGGGGATGACCCTGTTCAAGGTGCCACTGTTCGCATGGTCGATATTCGTCACCGCCTGGATGATTCTGCTGGCGTTGCCGGTTCTGGCCGGCGCGATCACCATGCTGCTGACCGACCGCAACTTCGGCACGACCTTCTTCAACCCGGCGGGCGGGGGCGATCCGATCCTCTACCAGCACATCCTTTGGTTCTTTGGCCACCCGGAGGTGTATATCATCATCCTGCCCGGTTTCGGCATCATCAGCCACGTGATCGCCACCTTCGCGCGCAAGCCGATTTTTGGCTACCTGCCGATGGTCTGGGCGCTGATCGCCATTGGCGCGCTGGGCTTTCTGGTCTGGGCGCATCACATGTACACGGTTGGCATGTCGCTGACGCAACAAAGCTACTTCATGCTGGCGACGATGGTGATTGCTGTGCCGACGGGTGTTAAGGTGTTCAGCTGGATCGCGACGATGTGGGGCGGCTCGATCGAGTTCAAGGCGCCAATGCTCTGGGCATTCGGGTTCCTGTTCCTCTTTACCGTCGGCGGCGTGACCGGCGTCGTGCTGGCGCAGGCGGGCATCGACCGGGCTTATCACGACACCTATTATGTTGTGGCGCATTTCCACTACGTGATGAGCCTCGGCGCCATCTTTGCCATCTTTGCGGGGATCTACTTTTACTTCCCCAAGATGACCGGCAAAATGTATCCCGAATGGGCGGCCAAGCTGCACTTCTACGCGATGTTCATCGGGGCCAACCTGACGTTCTTCCCGCAGCACTTCCTGGGCCGTCAGGGCATGCCGCGCCGCTATATCGACTACCCCGAGGCGTTCGCCGTCTGGAACTACTGGTCGTCGATCGGCGCGTTCATCTCTTTCGCCAGCTTCGTGTTCTTCTTCGGGATCATCGCCTACTCGCTTCTGCGCGGCAAACCCTCGCCGCAGGCGAACCCGTGGAACGAATATGCGGACACGCTGGAATGGACCCTGCCCAGCCCCCCGCCCGAGCACACGTTCGAGCAGCTTCCCAAGCGCGAAGACTGGGACAAGGGCCACGCGCACTAGGCGCGCGGTGCCATGAAATTAAGGAAAGGCCCCGGAGCGATCCGGGGCTTTTTTCCTGGCCGCCCTACCCCCCCTCCGACAGGCAGATGCGCGCACAGCACGGCTAATTTCCCGGACCGAAAATAGTGCAGTCCCGGCGGAACGGACAACCGGATTGACCTGTTCCCGAAATCCTGAAAAAATGGATTTTTTCGCGCCAGAGTGGCGCCAGATCAAGGTCGACTGTGCAAGCGCTCACACATCCCAGACAAGACGAGCGGCTGGAGCTTCTGCGCAGCTTCGATATTCTCGATACGGAACGCGAGGCCGATTTCGACGATATCGTCAAATTGGCATCACAGATCTGCGGCACAGCCATCTCGGTCGTCAACCTCATTGATGCCGACCGCCAGTGGTTCAAGGCTGAAACCGGCCTTGGCGTGCGCGAGACGCCGCTACCGACCTCGATTTGCGCGCATGTCATTCTTGAGGAAGACTTCGTCGAAATCCCCGATACGCTGAACGATCCGAGAATGACGGATAATCCCCTGTGTCAGGGCATTCCCGGGCTCCGGTTTTATGCAGGTGCATTGCTGACATCCGACGATGGTCTGCCGCTGGGCACGTTATGCGTGCTGGACCATCAGCCCCGCACCCTGACGCCGCTTCAGCGAGACGCCTTGCGTGTTCTGGCGCGTCAGGTCATGGCACAACTGACGATGCGCAAAGCCCTGAAAGGCAACAAACTGCTGCGCCAAGAGATCGATCACCGCGTGAAGAACTCGCTGCAATCTCTGTCATCGCTGGTGCGTATCCAGCAGCGGCGCGCCTTGGGCGACGAGGCGATCTCTGCTTTGGAGACCGTCCATTCGCGGATCGAGGCCGTAGCCCAACTGCATGAACAACTCTACCGCACCGATTGCGGCCCGGTCATCAATCTCAAGACCTATGCGGAGCAGTTGATCCAACATTTCGTGGCCATGGCGCCGCCGGAGGTTCACCTGATCCTGAAGGCGCAGGATTGCATGATACCCTCGGCTCAGGCCGTTGCAGTAGGTACGTTGGTGAACGAATTCGTCGCCAATTCGTTCAAGCACGCCTTTCCGGATGATCGCAGCGGGGAGGTATTTATCCAGATCGCGCCCGGAGCCGCCCCGACCACCGTCCGTGTCACCTGCCGCGACACCGGCGTAGGCCTGCCGCCCGACGCCGAGGCAGCCCAGGGCGGACTGGGAATGCTGATCGCACAGGTGATTTCAGCTGAATTGCAGTCTGATCTTCAGGTCGAAACATCGCCATCCGGTCTGTCTGTCAGTCTGGAGTTCGCAGTTGCCGCAACCGGCGACTGACACTGGACCAGATCTAATACCCCTCAACCTTCCACCCGAAAAACACCTTGGTCACCTCCTCGGACACATCCCACGTCACACGGCTGCCATCCCGCACGAACAGGCTGTCACCCACCGCCAGATCGCGCACCTCGCCCGCCCTATGATCTGTGAGGCGGCAGCGCCCGGCGAGGATCGTCATCAGCTCGTCGCCCTGCTCGGTGCATTCGAACGCGCCCGGCGTGCAGCGCCAGATGCCGAAC
The DNA here is from genome assembly GCA_048267045.1 of Roseovarius sp. Classification (GTDB taxonomy): domain Bacteria; phylum Pseudomonadota; class Alphaproteobacteria; order Rhodobacterales; family Rhodobacteraceae; genus Roseovarius. The sequence continues at coordinate 8,107 of JBLWYG010000038.1, forward strand.
CGGGTGGGATGCCCCGGCCCCCCCGCATCAAGACGGCCATAGGTGCGGGGCGCGCCGCGCAGGATCACGTAGTTGCTGGCCGGATTCACCAGCGGCCATTCCTCCAGCGGGCCGACGTCGCAGCCGGGGGCATAGCCGATCATCCTGAGCGCCCCGCGACCGGGCCGCGGCCGTGGGTGCGGTCGTAGCCATTCAGAGCCGGGCTGCTCCACCCCTCCAGCGCGCCGGTGACGGGGGCAAAGACCTCGACCAGCAGCGGATAGCACGGCGCCGTGTCGCTGGAATGCTGCGCCGAACAATCGCCGCCGGGGCAGGCAGACAACGCGCCGAGCAGGTTGATCTCGGCGAAGAACTCCAGATAATCGCCGGGGCGCACCGGGCTGGCCTTCATGAAATACTGGCCGGTGTCGCGGGTGAACCCGGTGCACATGAACACGTTCAGCACGTCATGCACATGGGCCTCGGCCTCGTGCAGCGGCAGGCCCGTCTCATCAGCCAAGGCGCGCGTCAGGTTGGAATGGCAGCAGTGATGATACTGCCCGCCCACCAGCAGATTGCCGGTGTAGGGATCACAGCGCGTGCCGATCACGTCATGCACCGATCCGCCAAACCCGTCGATGCCGTACCAGCCGAGCGTGTCCTCGGTGATGGTCGCCATCGGGCGCAAGGACGGCAGGGAGGACCACATCCGCTCGCCCCGGCTGATATGCGTGCCATGCAGCGCACGCGTCTTGCCGGAATAAAATCGCTCGGTCAGATCATCCGCGTGCCACAGGTTCAGATCCCCCACTTGCGGCCCGTCCACCGAACTGATGCGAAAGAACTGCCCCGCCGGGACGCGAAACGTGGCGGCATCGCGCGGCTCCACCCGCACCTGGGCCGTCTTGACTGCACCGGCCCGCGCCGCCGCATATAGCGCCAGATCGGGCTTCGGCAGCGTGTCGTTGGGATAGCAGATCACCGGCGGCACAGCGCGGCGCGCGGCGGCATCCTGGGGTTCGCTCATCGGGGCCTCGCGTGCTGAATTTATGGCTCCCCGCCACTAAAGCGCTTTGCCACCCGCCTTGCAATCCTTCGGCGGCTTGCCGGTCGTGGTGCGGTCCAGCGCGCCGCAGGCCATGCAGCGGTAGGCGCGCCCGCCGCCCGCGTCCAGCGTGCGATCCTCGCGCCATCGGCAGTTGCGCGTCTTGCGATCTGAAAAGATCAGCAGCAGGACGAAGGCCACGACCAGCCCGACCACGATCACCATCACCGGCTCCTTTGTGTTATCTACCCAACGCGTCCGGACGGCCTTGCGAACCAGACGTGATCCCTGCCCCCTGAACCGCCCGAAAATCGGACAGAAAACGGCGACTTGATGCTTATATCATGAAAACAGCCCCTTTAACCGCATCGGGGGCGTCTCTATAAGGGCGACAGCCTGCGCGGCAGAGTCGCCCGCCTCCATTAGCACCCAAAGACAGGACACCGTCCAAAATGTCCATATTGAGCAGAATTCCGGGGATGTTCACCTCGGACATGGCCATCGACCTCGGAACGGCGAATACGCTGGTCTACGTCAAGGGCCGCGGCATCATCCTGTCGGAGCCATCCGTTGTCGCCTACCACGTCAAGGACGGCGTGCGAAAGGTACTGGCCGTGGGCGAGGATGCCAAGCTGATGCTGGGACGCACGCCCGGTAGCATAGAGGCGATAAGGCCCATGCGCGAAGGTGTCATTGCCGATTTCGACACCGCCGAGGCGATGATCAAGCATTTCATCCGCAAGGTTCACAAACGCACGACGTTCTCCAAGCCCAAGATCATCGTTTGCGTCCCCCACGGCGCGACACCCGTTGAAAAGCGCGCCATTCGCCAGTCCGTCCTGTCGGCAGGCGCGCGGCGTGCTGGGCTGATCGCAGAACCCATCGCAGCCGCCATTGGCGCGGGCATGCCAATCACCGATCCCACCGGCAACATGGTGGTCGATATCGGCGGCGGCACGACCGAGGTCGCGGTTCTTAGCCTTGGCGATATCGTCTATGCGCGCTCCGTGCGCGTCGGCGGCGACCGCATGGATGAGGCGATCATCAACTATCTGCGCCGCCAGCAGAACCTGCTGATCGGCGACGCCACCGCCGAACGGATCAAGACCAGCATCGGAACCGCCCGCATGCCCGATGACGGGCGCGGCGAGACGATGAAGGTCCGCGGCCGCGATCTGCTGAACGGTGTGCCGAAAGAGACCGAAATTTCACAGGCGCAGGTGGCCGAGGCCTTGTCCGAAACCGTCCAGCAGATTTGCGAGGCTGTGATGACCGCATTGGAGGCGACGCCCCCCGATCTGGCCGCCGATATCGTTGATCGCGGCGTTATGCTGACCGGGGGCGGCGCCCTTCTGGGGGATCTGGATCTGGCGCTGCGCGAGCAGACCGGCCTTGCCGTCAGCATTGCGGATGAGTGTCTGAATTGCGTCGCACTTGGCACCGGCAAGGCGCTGGAGTTCGAAAAACAGCTGCGACACGCGATAGATTACGAGAGCTGAACCCTGCCGTCCCGCACGGGCGCGCGCGATTGTGACATGCGCCGCGCGCCCTGTGCCGTTATGATGATCCCTTGTCCAACCTTCTGTGAGGGAAGCCTCATTTGGCAAAAGACCGCAAACAGACCGATACCTATGCCGGTCCGCTGAAGCGGCTGCTATTGGGTGTCCTGATCATCTGCCTGCTGGGTCTGTTCCTGCTGTGGCGCATCGACAGCCCGCGGGTCGAGCGGTTCCGCGCCGCCGTGATCGACAGAGTCGTGCCCAATCTTGACTGGGCGATGGCGCCGGTGACAGGCACCGTCAACCTGCTGCGCGATTTCCAGAGCTATCAGCGCATCTACAAGCAAAATCAGGAGCTTCGCCGCGAATTGCAGCAGATGCAATCGTGGAAGGAGGCCGCGCTTCAGCTGGAGCAGGAAAATGCCCGGCTGCTGGATCTGAACAACGTGCGGCTGGATTCGCGCCTGACCTACGTCACCGGCGTCGTCAGCGCGGACGCGGGGTCGCCCTTTCGCCAGTCCGTGCTGCTGAATGTGGGCGCACGCGACGGAATCGTCGATGGCTGGGCGGCGATGGACGGGCTGGGGCTGGTGGGGCGCATTTCCGGCGTCGGGAAAAATTCGGCCCGCGTGATTCTGCTGACCGATACGTCCAGCCGCATCCCCGTCACCGTGCAGCCCTCGGGCCAGAGGGCGCTGATACTGGGCGACAATACCGTGGCGCCGCCCATCGACTTTCTGGAGGATGCGGGCAAGGTGCGCCCCGGCGACCGCGTCATCACCTCGGGCGATGGCGGCGTGTTTCCTGCCGGTCTGCTGGTGGGGCGCGTCGCGGCTGACCCCGGCGGGCGCCTGCGCCTGCGCCTTGCCGCCGATTACGAGCGGCTGGAGTTTCTGCGCGTGCTGCGCGATCATGCCAGCCCGCGCATCGACACGCCGGGCGATTTGATAGCGCCGCCCGGGGGACCGCCGGTGCCGCAGCAAAGCCTCGTGGCGCCGCTGGACACGCCCACCCCTGCACAATCCGATGAGGCCGCCGATGGCTGACGGATCGCGCCTGCATCTTCTGGCGATGCGGATCCTCTTTGCAGCGCTGTGCCTGGCCGTTATCTTCTGGCGCATCCTGCCACTCAGCACCGTGCCGCGCGGCTGGGCGGGGCCGGATCTGATTGCCGCGCTCAGCTTTGCCTGGGTCTTGCGGCGACCGGATTATGCGCCGGCGCTGCTGATTGCCATCATCGTCCTCTTGGCCGATCTGATGTTTCACCGCCCGCCTGGCTTGTGGGCCGCGCTGGTCGTGCTGGGATGCGAGGCGCTGAAATCGCGTGCGCCGGGCCTGCGCGACCGGGCCTTTGTGGCCGAATGGCTGACTGTTGCGATGGTTGTCGGCGCGATTATCCTGGGGTATCGGCTGACGCTCGCCGTTCTGATGGTGCCGCAGGCGCCATTGGGCCTCAGCCTGATGCAAATGGCGATGACGGTCCTATGTTATCCTTTGGTCGTCATGGCATCCGCGCTGATCCTCGGCGTGCGCAAGGCCAAGCCCGGCGAATCGGTCGCCGGCAGCAGGAGGTTCGGCACATGAAACGCCACAAGCGCGACACGGCACTCAGCCAGAAAAGCATCACGCGGCGCGGCCTGCTGCTGGGCGCCGGTCAGGCCGGGTTCCTTGGGCTGCTGGCATGGCGCATGCGGCACCTGCAGGTCGATCAGGCTGATCAGTTCCGCCTGCTGGCCGACGAAAACCGGATCAAGATCCGGCTGATCCCACCCGCACGCGGGCAGATTTTCGACCGCAATGGGCTGGTCGTCGCGGAAAACGTGCCCAGCTACCGCATCATCCTGGAGCGCGAGGAGGCCGGCAACGTCGAGGATACCATCGCGCGCCTCGGGCAATTGATCACCCTCGACCCCGAGGAACTGGAGCGCGCCCGCGAGGAAATGCGCCGCTCACGCATCCATCCCGTCACCGTCGCCGACCGCATCAGCTGGGAAGAGCTGAGCCGCGTCGCCGTCAACGCCCCTGCCCTGCCCGGCGTGCGCCCCGAGGTCGGCCTGTCGCGCCGCTATCCGATGGATCAGGAATACGCCCACGTTCTGGGCTATGTCGGTCCGGTCAGCGACCGTGATCTGGAGAATATCGACGCGCCCGACCAACTGCTGCTGATCCCGCGTTTCCAGATCGGCAAGATCGGGCTGGAGGCCCAGCGCGAGGACATGCTGCGCGGCAAGGCCGGCACGAAACGGATCGAACAGAACGCCGCGGGCCGTGTCATGCGCGAATTGGACCGCCGCGAAGGCGAGGCCGGCAAAGACATCCAGATCACCACCGACAGCAACCTGCAATCCTACATCCACGCGCGACTGGAGGGCGAAAGCGCCGCCGCCGTCGTGATGGATTGCGAAAGCGGCGACATTCTGGCCACCGTGTCGACTCCCGGCTTTGACAGCAACCTGTTCGTGCGCGGCATTTCGGTGGCCGACTATAATGCGCTACTCAACAACAAATACCGCCCCCTGCCGAACAAGGCGGTGCAGGGCGTCTATCCGCCCGGCTCGACCTTCAAGATGGTGACCGCCCTCGCCGCGCTGGAGGACGGTAAATCGACGGCGGACGATACCGTCTATTGCCCCGGTCATCTGGAGGTCGCCGGGCGGCGGTTTCACTGCTGGAAACGCGCAGGCCACGGCAACGTCGACCTCAACCGTGCCCTGCGCGAAAGCTGCGACGTCTATTTTTACGAGATGGCCCTGCGGGTCGGCATCGAACGGATCAGCGAAATGGCGCGACGGCTGGGGCTGGGCGTCGGGCATGATCTGCCGATGACAAGCGTGGCCGAAGGCCTGATCCCGACCAAGGCGTGGAAGCGCGCCTCGCGCGGGGCGGAATGGGTGATCGGCGACAGCGTGAACTCCTCCATCGGGCAGGGGTTCGTGCTGACCTCACCGCTGCAACTGGCGGTGATGACCGCGCGCCTTGCCACCGGGCGCGCCGTGACGCCGCGACTGATCAAATCCATCGACGGTGTCGAGGCCCCCACGGGTCATGGCGAGGATCTGGGCCTGAACCCGAACAATCTGCAGAATATCCGCCGCGCCATGTATGATGTATCGAACAACAAGCGCGGCACGGCCTATCGCAGCCGCATCGTGGCGGAGGGCATGGAAATGGCGGGCAAGACCGGCACCAGCCAGGTGCGCAACATCACCGCCGCCGAGCGCGCTCAGGGCGTGCGCAGCAACGACGATCTGCCGTGGGAGCGACGCGATCACGCACTGTTCGTCGACTATGCGCCAGCCATCAACCCCAAGGTCGCCGTCGCGGTGGTGGTCGAACATGGCGGGGGCGGATCGTCCGTGGCGGCGCCCATCGCGCGGGACGTCACGCTTCAGGCGCTCTACAAGGGCGATCCGCCGCTTGAGGCGTATCCGACCGCTGATCGCGGCCGCATCCGCACCCAGCAGGAACGCCTGCGCGACGCCCGGCCCCATCACGGCCAACCCCCGAGCGATCGCGCATGAGCTATCTTGAATACTCCGTCAAGAGCGTGCCGACCGGCCTGCGCAAGATCCTCCATGTCAACTGGCCGCTGGCGCTGTTGCTGGCGGCAGTGGCCTGCGTCGGGTTCCTGATGCTGTATTCGGTGGCCGGCGGTTCTGCCGAACCGTGGATGGACCCTCAGATCAAACGCTTTGGCGTTGGATTCGGCCTGATGCTGGCGGTGGCTATGGTGCCGATCTGGTTCTGGCGCAACATCGCGGGACTGGCCTATGCCATATCGCTGGCGCTGCTGATCGCGGTCGAGCTGTTCGGCACCATCGGCATGGGCGCGCAGCGGTGGATTGATCTGGGCTTCATGCGCCTGCAACCTTCGGAGTTGATGAAAATCACCCTCGTCATGGCGCTGGCCGCCTATTACGACTGGTTGCCCATGCAGAAGACGTCGCGTTTTCTTTGGGTGGTGTTTCCTGTCATCATGATTCTGGCGCCCGTCTATCTGGTGCTGGTTCAGCCCGATCTCGGCACGTCGATCCTGTTGATCACGGCGGGGGGCGGCATCATGTTTCTGGCGGGGGTTCACTGGGCCTATTTTGCCGCCGTCATTGCCGCCGGCATCGCCTTGGTCACAGCAGTGTTTCAAAGCCGCGGCACCGACTGGCAGTTGCTGGCCGATTACCAGTTTCGCCGGATCGACACGTTTCTGGATCCCAGCCAAGATCCCTTGGGCGCGGGTTATCACATCACCCAGTCGAAAATCGCGCTGGGATCGGGCGGCTGGACGGGTCGCGGTTTCATGCAAGGTACGCAGTCGCGGCTGAACTTCCTGCCGGAAAAGCATACAGACTTCATCTTTACCACGCTGGCCGAGGAGTTCGGCTTTGTCGGAGCGATCTCGCTGCTTGGGCTCTATGCGCTGATCATCGTGTTCTGCATCAGCACCGCGATGACGAACCGCGACCGGTTCTCATCCCTGCTGACGCTGGGCATCGCGGCGACGTTCTTCTTGTTCTTCGCGGTGAACATGTCGATGGTGATGGGCCTTGCGCCGGTCGTGGGCGTGCCGCTACCTCTGGTCAGTTATGGCGGCTCTGCCATGTTGATCCTCATGCTGGGGTTCGGCATGGTCCAGAGCGCGCATGTCCACAAGCCGAGGTAATCCATGACGATCAACATCCTGTTTGCCGCCAAGGCGGAACGCTGGCCCGATTATAAGGCCCCCTTGATCAAGGCGTTGAACGCGGCCGGTCTGCAGGATTTCGACCTGTCCACCGACATCGCGCCGCAGGATGTGGATTACATCGTTCTGGCGCCGAACGGCCCTGTGACGGATTTCGCCCCCTATAGCCGCTGCAAGGCGGTGCTGAACCTGTGGGCCGGGGTCGAGGATGTGGTCGGCAATCCCACCCTGACGCAGCCACTGACGCGCATGGTGGACCACGGTCTGACGCAGGGCATGGTGGAATGGGTCACGGCGCATGTGCTGCGTCATCATCTGGGCATCGACGCGCATATCACTGGTCAGGACGGCATCTGGCGCAAGGACACACCGCCCCTGGCTCAGGATCGCCCCGTCACCATTCTGGGCCTCGGCGCACTGGGGACCGCGTGCGCCGAGGCGCTGGTGTCGCTCGGCTTTGACGTAACCGGATGGAGCCGGTCGCCCAAGGACGTGCCTGGCGTGCGGTGCCTGAATGGCGATGCGGGTCTGCGCGCGGCGCTGGAGGCCGCGCAGATTCTGGTGCTGCTGCTGCCAAAGACGCCCGAAACCGAAGACCTGATGAACGCCGAACGGCTGGCGCAATTGCCCAAGGATGCGTTCATCATCAATCCGGGGCGCGGGCCGCTGATCGACGACGACGCCCTGCTGGACGCGCTGGATTCCGGCCATGTTGCCCACGCAACGCTGGACGTATTCCGCATCGAGCCGCTGCCGCCCGAGCATCCCTATTGGGCGCATCCGTCGGTAACGGTGACGCCCCACGCCGCATCCGAGACGCGGGAGGATACCGCGAGCGAGGTCATCGCGGAAAATATCCGCCGCAGTCAGGCGGGCGAGCCGCTGTTGCATCTTGTGGACCGCGATCTGGGATACTGAGCGGGGCTTCTATCGCAGCTTCGGCGGCTTTTCAGGGTCGGACCCCGGCGCGGCCCTCGGCTCTGGCGCGTCGGCTTTGGGCAGATCGAACCGCAGGCCGACGCGCTCCACACGCTGGGCCAGAACGCTACCTGCATCGGTAAAGCCGACATCCAGCGTTCCCGCCTCGACGCCGGAGAACGTCAGCGCCTCGGACACCGCGCGCGTCAGGGCCGCTTCGCTGCCCGGCGCGGCGCCGATGAACACCAGAAGATGCCCCGTCTCGCCGCCCGCATATCGCGTCCCGGCCAGACAGGCGTGGCTGGCCAACCCGCCCGCGCGGGCCAGCTTGGCGTCCAGCGCGCTCAAGGCGGATTGCGGCACATTCCCCGGCGGCGTCAGCGCATCGGGGCGCGCGGCGCCCTCGGCGCCGCCACCCTGCCCCAGCGTCTCATGCAGCCAGCCCAGCGCCTCGGGCGGCAGCAGGATCGACGAGGGCGCGACGCCCAGATTGAGGCCCAGCCCCGCCCCCGCACCGGCCAACATCCCTGCCAGAACCCGGCCCGGCAACGCGGCGTAAGGCACGGCGGCACCGGTGAATTCGGCCAGCCGTTCCTCGGTGTCGAAGGCCAGCGCATGGGGCACGCCCTCGAAATCGTAGGTCTGAGGTGAAATATCATCACCCGCCGGCTCGGCAGTCAGCAGCAGGAACAACTGGGTATCCGCCAGCGAGTGGTAGAATCCCAGACGCGCGGCGCCATCCTCGGCCCCGGCCTCCATCACGGCATGGGCGCGGTCCAGTTCCGTCTCAGCCATCCTGCATCACCTTTGCAACTTGGGCGCGCAGCGCTGGCAGTACCTGCGCCTCGAACCACGGATTTTTCCTGAGCCATCCGGTATTGCGCCAGGACGGGTGCGGCAAGGCAAAAACCTCGGGCGCGTGATCGCGCCAAGCCGGCACTGTCTGCGTCATGGCGCCGCGCGTGCCCAGATGATAGCGATGTGCATGGGCGCCGACCAGCACGCGCAGCCGGATCGGCGCCACCTCCTCCATAACCGCATCATGCCACGTCTCGCGGCAGATGGCGGGCGGGGGCAGATCGCTGCCCTTAGCGTCATAGCCCGGAAAGCAGAACGCCATCGGCACGATCGCCACGCGGGAGCGGTCATAGAACGCCGCCCGCTCCAGCCCCAGCCACTCGCGCAGCCGGTCGCCCGACGCATCGTCAAACGGCACACCCGACGCATGCACCCGTGCGCCGGGCGCCTGCCCTGCAATCAGCAGCCGTGCCCCCGGCGCGAACCACGCCACCGGGCGCGGGCCGTGCGCGGTGGCCGTCGCGGCAAACCTGTCGGCACACAGGCGGCAGTGACTGATACGGGCGGCAAGATCGGACATAAGTGGCAGATAGGGCCGCCGGTGGCGGAATGCCAACCCCATGTCGTCGCACCATTGACCGGCGCCATTGTTTCCGGGTGCGGCAAAAACCGCTCACTTCTGCACAATTAATTTACTGTTTCAGCATAATTCTGCCTTGAATCCCTGTCTATAGTGATGCCGATCCCCCATAATGGGACACCTCCCTGCAAGCCCCGCCAAGCCGAATGGGCCGCAGAGCAGCTTTCGGAGAGCGCATGCTCGAATTCGACAATGTCAGCAAGTCCTTCTGGACGGGCACCCAGCGCAAGGTGATCCTGGAAAAAGTCTCTTTTCGGGTCGAAATCGGGCGTTCCATGGGTATTCTGGCGCCGAACGGCACGGGCAAGACGACGCTTATCAACATGATGGCCGGGCTTGAAAAACCCGACGAGGGCGATATCCGGCGTTCTTGCCGCATCAGCTTCCCCTTGGGGTTCATGGGCGGTGTCATCACCAAGATTTCCGCGATGGAAAACAGCCGCTATATTGCCCGGCTTTATGGCCTAGATCCCGACTATGTCGAGGCTTTCTGCCGCTGGATGTGCAATCTGGGTGAATATTTCGACCAGCCGATAGGCACCTACAGCGCCGGCATGAAATCGCGCTTTACCTTCGCGCTGATGCTGGCGCTGGACTTTGACATCTACCTGATAGATGAGGGAATGCCCAGTTCGACCGATGTTGAATTCAACCGCAAAGCCGGCGAAATTCTGCGCGAGAGGCTGGAAACGACAACCGTCATCATCGTGTCACATTCGCCCACGACGCTTGAGAAATTCGCGACCTCCGCCGCCGTGCTCATGGATGGTCAGCTTCACATTTTCGACACCTTGGAAGAGGCAAAACAGCTGTATGACTACGAAACCCAAGGCTAGAAAATTCCGCATCCGCCGCGGCGTCGGCGGTGATGGGCAGGCGGACGGCCCGCAGGGTGACGCGTCCCTGGATGACGCGCACCCGGACGATTTGCCCGAGCCCCCCTATCAGGGCGGTGCCCCGCGTCGTGACGCGGCCTACAGCGCGCCCGAAACGGAGGCATCCCAGACCATCGACAATATCCGCAACGAAGGTCTGACTGGGCGGCAATTGCGCATGGCGCGCCGCGTGGCGCAAAAGCACGGCATGGCGCCAACTTCTGATTTCGACGCCGTGCGCCTTTTGCGCGCCAAGGGGATCGACCCCTTCCAACGGGCCTCGATCCTGGAACTGGTGACGATCGACAAGACCGGGACCGACATCGACGAAACGGCCCGGGACAACGGCCGCGACGTAGATAATCCGCGCACGCAATTGCCCCAGACGATCCCGACGCAGAACGTGCTGCCCGCCACGCAGCTAAGCCCGGCTGACCGGCGCAGCCAGGAAATCATGCGTATTCAGCGCGATATCGCAAAGCGCCGAAGACGCAAGCTGCTGCTGTTGCTGTCGCGGCTGGCGGCGTTCGTATTTCTGCCAACCCTGCTGGCGGGCTATTATTATTACGCCGTCGCAACCCCGATGTATTCGACCAAATCCGAATTCCTGATCCTGTCGGCCGATGGCGGCGGCGGTGGCATGGGCGGGTTCAAACTGCCCAGCCAGTTCGCCACCGGACAGGACGCGATCGCCACGCAATCCTATCTGTTGTCCAAGGACGCGATGCTGCGGCTAGACCGCGATGTCGGCTTTCGCGACCATTTCAGCCAGCCGTGGATCGACCCGATCCAGCGCCTGAAACCCGATGCCAGCAACGAAGAGGCCTACAAGGTCTACAAGAAATACATGAAGATCGGCTATGATCCGACCGAGGGCGTGCTGCGCATGGAGGTGTCGACCGCCGACCCCGAAGTCAGCGCAGAATTCTCGCGCAAGCTGATCACTTATGCAGAAGAGCGCGTCGACGATCTGTCCAGGCGCAAGCGCGAGGATGCCGTTGAATCCTCGACCGCCAGCCTGACCGAGGCCAAGCAGGAGCGGCGCGAGGCGCAGCGCCAACTGGTCCTGATGCAGGAGGGGACCGTCCTGGACCCCGAGGGCGAGATCGCAAACATCCGCTCGCTTATCGGCAACGTCGAATTGCGGCTTCAGGAAAAGCAACTGGCACTGAACACGCAGATGAACAATGCGCGCCCCAACAGCGCCAAGGTCGAGGCGCTGACCAGCGAAATCCAGGTTCTCCAGACCGAATTGATCAAACAGCGCGCGCGGCTGACCGACGCGACCGAAGGCAATGCATCGCTCGCCTCGCAGACCGCCGACATCCAGATGGCGCAGGCCGACCTGCTGACTGCCGACATGGTCCTGCAAGCCGCGCTGGAGGCGCAGCGGATGAGCGCGAGCGAGGCGAACAAACAGGTCCGTTACCTGACGGTCAGCGTCAATCCCGTCGCGTCGCAGGATGCGTCCTATCCCCGTGCGTTCGAAAACACGATTCTCGCCTTCCTCGTCTTTGCCGGGATTTACCTGATGATCTCGCTGACCGCGTCGATCCTGCGCGAACAGGTCTCATCGTGAATTGAGTTGGTGCGCCTGATCTGGCATCACCTCAGACGCCGTTCATTGTTCAGCACTCGGGCAGCGCGCCTGCCCGGGACCGCCGTCGCCATCTTTTGTCGCCATCTTATGAAGTGAGTTCCGCCCGTGACCAAACCCGCCCCCGCCGTTACACCGAACACTTGGGAATTCCTGCGCGATCCGATGATCGCGCCTACGGGGTTCCGCGAATACGACGCCCGCTGGAAATACCCCGAGGAAATCAACCTGCCGGGCATGACGGCGCTGGGCCTTGGCCTCGGCACCCAGATGATCCGGCGCGGGATCGATCCGGTGATCGCGGTCGGCAATGATTATCGTGACTATTCGCTAACGATCAAGAACGCGCTGATGCTGGGCCTGATGCAAGCTGGCATCAAGGTGCTGGATATCGGACCCGCGCTTAGCCCCATGGCCTATTTCGCGCAGTTCTATCTGGATGCGCCTGCGGTCGCCATGGTCACAGCCTCGCACAACCCCAATGGCTGGACCGGTGTGAAAATGGGGTTCGAGCGGCCTTTGACCCACGGCCCGGACGAAATGGCCGAGCTGAAGCAGATTGTTCTGGAAGGTTGCGGTCAGCCCCGTCCCGGCGGCAGCTATGAGTTCATCGACGGCGTGCGCGAGGCATATCTGGACGATCTGGTCGGCGACTTCAAAATGACGCGCCCGCTCAAGGTGGTCTGCGCCACCGGCAACGGCACCGCCTCCGCCTTCGCGCCCGAGCTGTTCGCGCGCATAGGGGTCGAAGTGGTCCCCTCCCATAACGAATTGGACTATACTTTCCCCCACTACAACCCGAACCCCGAAGCGATGGAAATGCTGCACGACATGGCGGGTAGCGTCCGCGCGTCGGGCGCCGATTTCGCGCTGGGCTTTGACGGCGACGGCGACCGCTGCGGCGTGGTCGACAATGAGGGCGAAGAGATTTTCGCCGACAAGATGGGCGTCATCATGGCCCGCGATTTTGCGCGCCTCTATCCCGGCAGTATCTTTGTGGCCGATGTGAAATCGACAGGGTTGTTCGCCTCCGACCCCGAATTGCAGGCCCACGGGGCCAAGGCCGATTACTGGAAAACCGGCCACAGCCACATGAAGCGCCGGGTCAAGGAGATCGGCGCATTGGCGGGGTTCGAGAAATCCGGCCACTACTTCCTCGCCGAACCGATCGGGCGCGGTTATGATTGCGGCATGCGCGTGGCCGTCGAAATCTGCAAGCTGATGGACCGCAACCCGGATAAATCCATGGCCGATCTGCGCCGCGCCCTGCCGGTGACCTATGCGACCCCTACCATGTCGCCCTATTGCGCCGACCTTGAAAAATACGATGTGCTGGAGCGTCTGGTCGCCAAGCTGGTCGCCCATCATGAGGCAGGCAAGCCGCTGGCGGGCCGCAAGATCGCGCAGGTCGTCACCGTCAATGGCGCGCGTGTGATCCTCGACAACGGCAGCTGGGGGCTGGTGCGCGCCTCCTCCAACACACCCAATCTGGTTGTTGTCTGCGAAAGCAGTGAAAGCGAAACGGAAATGCGTGCAATTTTTGCAGATATCGACGCGGTTATCCGCAGCGAACCATCGGTCGGCGATTACGACCAGAAGATCTGACTCAAGGCGGTGCCCGGCGTTCAGCCAAGCCGGGCAAGTCTTTCGCTGGCACCCCCCGTCACTCGCCTGTAGTGTCCGGCCATGACCGACACCGCCCTCACCTACTCCCCCGATCAGGCCGAAGCGCATGACCGCATCACCGCGGCCCTGCGCACTATTGGGGTCGATCTGGACAATGGCACGACAACTCCGCCGCGCGAGGGCGACAACCGCGTAATGGCCGTCATAGGCAAGGCCGGATCGGGCAAGACCCTGCTTCTGGCCGCGCTCTATCGCGCCTTGGAGGAGGCGGGCGTCAACATCGTTTCCGGCGACTACGAAGGCAAGAAGCGCAAGGACCGCCGCACCCTCGCCATTCTGGCCCCCACCAATAAGGCCGCATCGGTCCTGCGCATGCAGGGCGTGCCAGCAACCACGATTCACCGCATCCTCTACACACCCGTCTATGATCCCGAATACGAGAGGATTGCCGAATGGCTGGCCGGGAATGGTGAGCGTCCGGAAATGGCCGAGCTGTCGGAAACCGCGCTCGACCGCGCCTTCGCATTCTACCAGACGAACAAGTCCATCCCTGGCGCGCTCGCTGCGGCCGGCCTGAAGGGCAGCGATTTCATCACCGGATGGAAGCGCCGGGACGAGCCTTTGGACATCGGCTTTGTCGACGAGGCCAGCATGCTGGACACCCGCCAGATGGATGACCTCAAGGAAATATTCCCGACACTCCTGCTATTTGGCGATCCCGCACAACTGGCCCCGGTCAACAGCACCGGCGGAATGGTGTTCGAAACCCTGCCCGAGCCGTCCAAGCTGGTCCTTCACCGTATCCACCGGCAGGATGCCGATAATCCGATCCTCGATCTGGCGCACGCTCTCGCCGACCCCGCGCTGGAATTTCACGACTTCGAGCGGATGATCGAAGACGCGGCCAAACGCGACGACCGCGTGCAATGGGCACAGCGCGTGCAGGTTGATCTGATGGCCCGCAGCCCTGTTCTGGTCTGGCGCAACGCCACGCGCATCCGTTTGATCAATGCCTTCCGTGCTGTCCACGGCGCCCCCGAAGACGCCCTGCTGGAAGGCGAGCCGCTCATCTGCGACGGGATCGAACTGCCACTGAAACATCGCAAGAAACGCCTCGACCTCGAGGCGCGCGGGCTGATCAAGGGCGCGCAGGTGATCTACCTCGGGCCGGGCCGCAAACCCGGCTTTTCGCGCCTGCACGTGATGGGTGCCGAAGACCCGCAAATCAGCGCCGCCAGCATCGTCAAGATCGAAAAACCCGGCGAGGAGGAACCGTTCATCCCCTTCGCCGCGAACATGGGCGCCACTTTCCTGCACGGCGCCGCAGTCACCATCCACAAGGCGCAAGGATCGCAGTGGAAGGACGTGCAGGTCTTCGCCCCCGACCTCTACGCCGCCGCCCGGATGGGCCGCAGCGAAGCGGGACAGCCGCTGTGGAAACGCCTCGCCTATGTCGCCATCACCCGCGCCGAAGAGCGCCTGCACTGGGTCGTGCGCAACCGGCTGTCAAAACCCGAACACGCCTTGCGCGTGGATGATCTGCGCACCAAACCCGTCCCCCTGACCATGGAGACAAGCGAGGAGTAACGCCGACTAACAAGATGCTCCCCCGTTCTTCTTGCCTGAAAATATCCCCGCCGGAGGCTCCGCCCGCTCCGCGAGCGCACACAGTGGCGGGCGATGCGCTACCCCCGCCGCAGCAACCGGAACGCCGTCGATGCACCCCAGCCGGCCGCCATCGCGATGGCCAGCGACATCAGGCCGTAAACCACCGCATTTTCGCGTGACAGCTCAAACAGCCAGCGTTCCATGCCGACCTTCCGCACATCTATAACGGTCTCGTAATTCGACACCACGTTGCCGCTTCGGGTCAGAAAGATGCGTGTGACGTACGCGCCTTCGGCCAGGTTCGACGGCAGGTCGACCGACGTTCGGAACAGCGTCTGCTCCGACAGTTCGACCGCGCCTTCGCGGATCTGGTATGCACCGCTGCGCGTGCGGATACGGATGACGGCGTCAGTGAAATCCTGGGCATTCTGCACGTTACTGGGCGCGCCGACCGAACGGATGGCGCGCGGGATCGAGATCTTGTGTCGCAGATCCTCGACCTGGGTCAGCACATGCGCCCACGGCCCGCTTGTTGCGACCGCGTAGAAGCTGGGCGCGGAATCCACCTCGACCGCGTCGACGTTGACCCATATGCCAAACCGGCGCTCCTTGCGGCGCACATCCAGCGGCTGGCTGGGGCCCGCAATGGTGACCACGACGCCCAGTTGGTCGGGCGGGATCGCTACTTCACGCTTGATCGCCCCAAACAGCAGGATCTGCGAGCCGCTGAAGGTGGTGTCGATCGAAACGCTGTTCTGGCTCAGCCCCAGCACCACCTCTTCGGCGCGCGCGGGAAGCGCGGCCAGCACAAACGCGATCAGCAACCGCGCCATCATGACTTGTCTGCCGCGCTGATCGAATACGTCTCACGCGGCTCGATCAGCAGATCCAGGCCCAGCTTGAAGCAGACGGCCAGCACCAGAATGGCCAGAAGGATGCGCAATTGTTCGGCCTTCATCCGGCTGCCGATACGCGTGCCGAACTGAGCACCGACGACACCGCCCACGAGCAGCAGGACGGCCAGCACCACATCGACGATCTGGCTGCTGACCGCGTGCAGCATCGTCGTAAAAGCCGCCACGAAGATGATCTGAAACAGCGATGTGCCGATAACCACCTTGGTCGGCATGCCCAGCAGATAGATCATCGCCGGCACCATGATGAAGCCGCCGCCGACCCCCATGATCGCGGCCAGCACGCCAACCGCCAGCCCGACCAGAAGCGGCGGGATGACGCTGATATAGAGGCCCGAGGCGCGAAATCGCATCTTCAGCGGCAGCTTCTGGATCCAGGTGTGCTTCTTGCGCTTTGTCGCCACTTTCCCGCCGCGTGCCCGGCGGATGGCGCGCAGGCTTTCAAAGAACATCAGTGCGCCGATGATGCCCAGAAATACCACGTAGAACAGCGTGACCAGCAGATCGACCTGGCCCAGCGCCTTGAGATAGTTGAACAGCATCACGCCCAGACCGGCGCCGAAAAGACCCCCGATCAACAGGACGGTGCCCATCCTCAGATCGACGGCGCGGCGCCGGAAATGTGACAGCACGGCAGAAAAGGACGACGCGACGATCTGGTTAGCGCCCGTCGCCACGGCGACAGGTGGGGGGATACCGATAAAGAACAGCAACGGCGTCATCAGAAACCCGCCGCCGACACCGAACATGCCCGACAGCACACCGACCAGCCCGCCGAGACCCAGCAGCAGAAAGGCGTTGACTGATACTTCGGCAATCGGAAGGTAAATCTGCATCACCTTTGGTACCCCCCAACCCAGCAGCTTGGCAAGCACCCGACGAGGGCAAGCCACACGCCCGCGTCACTTTTGCAGTGCGCAAACTTTATCAGTGTAATGCGGCCTGCTTTCACGCAGCGAGGTCGGAGGAACGCGCCCTTCCCCCGCAGATCAATCGGCATGCGTGCGCGCTGGTCCGGTGGATCGGATCGGGTGATCGCCGCGATGGCGCGAGGTGAGCATGGCCCCGATCAGCACTTCTCGCGTTTTGAGGCGCGCAGCGCCTTCTCCAATAGCAATGCATCGACGGGGGGGCCCTGAGGGCGCGTATAATAACCGGTGCGCCGCCCCGTCTGGACGTATCCGGCACGGGCATAAAGCGCACACGCGCCGACATTGTCGGCAGCCACCTCCAGAAAGTGCCTGAGCGCACCGCGCGAGGCCACGTCTGACTCGATTGTTGTTAGCAGCGCGGCAGCTACGCCCTGCCTGCGATGCTCCGGGTCGGTCGCCAGCGTCAGCAACTCGGCCTCGTCCGCGATCACGCGCGACAGGGCAAAACCGTGCGGCGCCGCGCGCAGGCACGTCAGGGGCGAGGCCAGAAGATCCGCAAACTCTTCTGCGCTCCACCCCCGGCCCTGCCCGGCAAAGGCGCGGCCGTGCAGCCGGGGCAGAGGCTCAGCCGCGCCGATCAAGCATCACCCGCGGCGCGCCGCGTGCAGGCGCCGCATCCGCCGCGCGCAGGG
>JBLWYG010000039.1:0-25713 GCA_048267045.1 Roseovarius sp.
GACGCTGCCGGAAATGCGCACCGTACGCGGCCGGATGGAGCTGGCGGCGACGCGGCGCAGCGGGGCTGCGGTGTTTGTCGATTTCGCCCATACGCCGGATGCGGTTGCGACCGCCATTCAGGCTCTGCGCCCGCATGTCATGGGGCGCCTGATTGCTATCATAGGCGCAGGCGGTGACCGCGATCCGGGCAAGCGGCCCCTGATGGGGCGGGCTGCCGCCGAACATGCCGACCTGGTGATCGTGACCGACGACAACCCGCGCAGCGAAGACCCGGCCGCGATCCGCGCCGCCGTCGTTGAGGGGTGCCCCGGTGCCTCGAACGTGGGCGACCGGGCCGAGGCGATCCTGCGCGGCGTCGATGCGCTGGGTCCGGGCGATGCGCTGCTGATCCTGGGCAAGGGGCATGAGACCGGGCAGATCGTCGGCTCCGATGTCCTGCCGTTCGATGATGGCGAGCAGGCAAGCGTCGCCGTCATGGCGCTGGATTCCGCCGAAGCGGGGGGAGGCGCGTGAGCCTTTGGACCGCCGCCGATGCCGCCGCCGCAACGGGCGGGCAAACGCACGGCGACTGGCAGGCGCATGGCGTGTCCATCGACACGCGCACGATCCAGCCGGGCGATCTGTTCGTCGCGCTGAAGGCCGAACGGGACGGCCATGATTTCGTCGCCGCAGCGCTGGCCAAGGGCGCGGCGGCGGCGCTGGTCAGCCATGTGCCAGGCGGCGTGGCCGCAGATGCGCCCCTGCTGATTGTGCCCGACGTTCTGGCCGCACTGGAGGCGCTGGGCCGCGCCGGGCGCGCACGCACGGACGCGCGCGTGGTCGCCGTCACCGGCTCGGTGGGCAAGACATCGACCAAGGAAATGCTGCGCGAGGTTCTGGCGCGGCAGGGCCGCACCCACGCCGCCGAGGCCAGCTATAACAACCACTGGGGCGTGCCGCTGACGCTGGCCCGGATGCCGCAGGACACCGAATACGCCGTGATCGAGATCGGCATGAACCATCCGGGCGAAATCGCCCCGCTCAGCCGCATGGCGCGCCCGCATGTGGCGATGATCACGACCGTGGCCGCCGCGCATCTGGAAGCGTTCGACAATATCGAAGGCATCGCCCACGAAAAGGCGGCAATCTTCGAGGGGCTGGAGCCGGACGGCACCGCTATCGTCAACGCCGATCTGGAGACCACGCCGATCCTGCTGGAGGCCGCGCGGCAGCAGGGCGCGCAGATTGTCACGTTCGGGGCAGGCGGCGACGCCTACAGCCTGGATGCGGTGCAACTCAGCAACGATTGCACTGTGGTGCGCGCGTCCATCGCAGGCGATCCTGCGGTGTTCAAGATCCTCAGCGCCGGGCGTCATTTCGCGATGAACGGCCTTGCCGTTCTGGCCGCTGTCGATGCGCTGGGCGGCGATGCGGGGCTGGCCGCGCCCGACCTTGCCCGTTGGCAGCCGCCCGCCGGACGGGGCACGCGTGAGGTGATCGAACTGGACAGTGCCGATGCCGACTGGACGCTGGATCTGATCGACGACGCCTTCAACGCCAATCCCACCTCGATGGCCGCAGCCCTTGAAGTGCTGGCCGCCAGCACCCCCCGCGACGATGTCGGGCGCATCACCAAGGGGCGGCGTATTGCCATTCTGGGCGATATGCTGGAACTGGGCGCGGGCGAGGCCGAGATGCATCGCGCGCTTGCGGACCTGCCCCATATCGCCGCGCTGACACATATCCACTGTGTCGGACCTCGCATGCGCACCCTGTGGGACGCGCTGCCACGCGCGCAACGCGGTCAGTGGTTCGAGAGCGCAGAGGATCTGGTGCTTTGCGTGAATGGCATGATAGACGCGGGCGATGTGCTGCTCGTCAAAGGATCGAAGGGCAGCAAAGTCAGCAAGATTGTCGACAGCTTGCGCAGATCGAGGCGGGCTACCCGCACTCAAGAAAGGGATGATTGAATGTTCTACTGGCTCACCGCCTTGTCCGATGGCGGCGATTTCTTCAATCTTTTCCGATATATTACGTTTCGCACAGGCGGCGCGTTCATGACGGCGCTGATTTTCGGCTTCCTGTTCGGACCGCCCCTGATCAACGTGCTGCGCAAACGTCAGGGCAAGGGGCAACCCATTCGCACCGACGGCCCCGAAGGACATTTCGTCAAGGCCGGAACACCCACGATGGGCGGGCTGTTGATCGTCGGCGCGCTGCTGACCTCCACGCTGCTCTGGGCGCGGCTGGACAATGCCTTCATCTGGATCGTGCTTTTTGTCACCATCGCCTTCGGCGCGATCGGATTTGCCGACGATTACGCCAAGGTGTCGAAACAGCACCATGACGGCGTGCCGGGCAAGCTGCGGCTTGCGCTGGGGTTCGTGATCGCAGGCATTGCGGCCTATTGGGCGGCCGCTTATCACCCCGAGGCACTGCAATACCAACTGGCGCTGCCGGTATTCAAGAATACGCTGATAAACTTGGGGTTCTTCTTTATTCCCTTTGCGATGATCGTGATCGTGGGGGCTGCAAATGCGGTGAATCTGACCGACGGTCTGGACGGGCTGGCGATCATGCCGGTAATGATCGCAGCATCGGCGCTGGGCGTGATAGCCTATGTCGTCGGGCGGGTCGATTTCACGACCTATCTGGATGTGCATTACGTTGACGGCACCGGCGAGATTCTGGTTTTCGTCGCGGGCCTTGTCGGTGGGGGGCTTGGATTCCTGTGGTACAATGCGCCACCCGCCGCCGTATTCATGGGCGACACCGGATCGCTGGCCTTGGGCGGCGCGCTGGGCGCGATCGCCGTGGCGACCAAGCACGAGATCGTTCTGGCCATCGTCGGCGGCCTTTTCGTGGTCGAGGCGCTGAGCGTCATCATCCAGGTGCTGTATTTCAAACGCACCGGCAAGCGTGTTTTCCTCATGGCCCCGATCCACCATCACTACGAAAAAAGGGGCTGGTCCGAACCGCAGATCGTCATTCGCTTCTGGATCATCGCGCTCATTTTGGCGATGATCGGGCTGGCGACGCTGAAGGTGCGGTGAGTGAACGCACCCGCCTCTTTCAGCAACCTTCGCATGTCATGGAGGCGATATGATTCCAGTTCGCGGATTTGACGGCGCGCGCGTTGCCGTCCTCGGCCTCGGCCGGTCCGGCCTGTCGGCGGCGCGCAGCCTGCGCGCCGGTGGGGCAGTGCCGGTTTGCTGGGATGACAATGAGGCCGCACGCGACAAAGCCAGCGCAGAGCGGTTTGACCTGCTCGATCTGACGCGTGAGGGTGCGTTTCACGGCATTGCCAGCTTGATTGTCAGCCCGGGTATTCCGCATCTGTATCCCGCCCCGAACCGTGTCGTGGTCGCAGCGCAAGCGGCGGGCGTGCCGGTCGATAACGATATCGGGCTGTTCTTTCGCTCATTTGCCGGGGCCGAATGGTCCGATTTTG
The DNA here is from genome assembly GCA_048267045.1 of Roseovarius sp. Lineage (GTDB taxonomy): Bacteria > Pseudomonadota > Alphaproteobacteria > Rhodobacterales > Rhodobacteraceae > Roseovarius. The sequence continues at coordinate 3,432 of JBLWYG010000039.1, forward strand.
ACCAGCCGCCCAAGGTGATCGCGATCACCGGATCAAACGGCAAATCCACCACGTCCGCGCTGATCCATCATATCCTGACCGACGCGGGCCGCGATGCGCAACTGGCCGGCAATATCGGCCGCGGCGTGCTGGATATCGACGCGCCCGAAGATGGCGGCGCGGTGATATTGGAGTTGTCGAGCTATCAGACCGAACTGGCCCGATCGTTGACGCCGGATATTGCCGTTTTCACCAATCTCAGCCCCGATCATCTGGACCGCCACGCCGGTCTTGGCGGGTACTTCGCGGCCAAGCGCCGCCTCTTTGCCGAGGGTGGGCCGGACCGCGCCATCATCGGCGTCGATGAGGCCGAGGGGCGGTTTCTGGCCGGGCAACTCAGCGAGGGGGCCGGTGATGATCGCGTCATCTGCATCTCCGTCGCAGAAAAGCTGACCGGCCCCGGTTGGCAAGTGTTCGCGCGCAAGGGATTCCTGTCCGAATACCGCAAGGGTCGCCAGACGGGCAGCATTGATCTGCGCGCCATCAAGAGCCTGCCTGGTGCGCATAACCACCAGAACGCCTGCGCAGCCTATGCCGTCTGCCGCACCATGGGCCTTGCCCCCCGCATGATCGAGCAGGGGATGCACAGCTATCCGGGCCTGCCCCATCGCAGCCAGATCGTGGCCGAGGCAGGCGGCGTGACCTATGTCAACGACAGCAAGGCCACGAATGTCGACAGCGCGCTGAAGGCCTTGCAGGCTTTCCAGCGCATCCGCTGGATCTGCGGCGGGCTGCAGAAGGATGGCGGGCTGGCGGCGCTGACCCCCGCGCTGGGTCATGTCGCCAAGGCGTATGTCATCGGGCGCGAGGCCGCGCAGTTTGCCTTGGCGCTGGAGGGGGCCGAGGCCGAGATCTGCACCACCATGGCCGAGGCCGTGCGCCGCGCCCATGCCGATGCTCAACCGGGCGAGACGGTGCTGTTGGCCCCCGCTGCCGCCAGTTTTGACCAATACGACAGTTTCGAGCAACGCGGCGACGATTTTGCTGCTTGTGTCAGCGCGGCACTCGGCTCTGGTCAATAGCGGCGGCGCGCGTTATCTGGACGGCAAAGGACGTCAAGGGGGGGGCCGAATGCCTGAAACGACAGCTTACCGCACGCCCGGACCGGTTGAATCGGACCTGAGCAGTGCCATCTCCCCGACCGAGGACATCATCGCCGAGGCGCGCGCCGGGCGGATGTTTGTTCTGGTCGACCACGAGGATCGCGAAAACGAGGGCGATCTGGTGATTGCCGCCGAATTCGCCACGCCCGAGGCGATCAATTTCATGGCCCTGCATGGCCGTGGCCTGATCTGCCTGCCAATGACCGCCGAGCGGGTGGACCGTCTGGGCCTGCCGATGATGGCGGTCAACAATTCCTCGCGCCACGAAACGCCGTTCACCGTGTCGATCGAGGCGCGCGAGGGGGTTTCGACAGGTATCTCCGCTGCTGACCGGTCGCTGACTGTCGCCACTGCGATAAATGAGCAGAACACGATGGCCGCGCTGGCGACGCCGGGCCACATCTTTCCATTGCGCGCGCGAGCAGGCGGCGTGCTGGTGCGCGCGGGCCATACCGAGGCGGCGGTCGACATCGCGCGGCTGGCGGGGCTGAACCCGTCGGGCGTCATCTGCGAGATCATGAAGCCTGACGGCACCATGGCGCGGCTGCCTGATCTGGTCGAGTTTGCCCAAAGCCACGGGCTGAAGATCGGCACGATCAGCGATCTGATCGCCTACCGGCACAAACATGACAACCTCGTCCGTGAGGTCCGCCGCGAGGCGGTGATCGCCCATATCGGCGGCGATTGGGAAATGCGCATTTTTGCCGACCAGATGTCGGGAACGGAGCATGTCGTGCTGATCAAGGGCGACATCACGGACGGTGCGCCTGTGCTGGCACGCACCCATGCGCTGAACGCTCTGGAGGATGTGCTGGGCATCGGCGGCGCCCCGGCGGGCAAGCTGCGCAGTGCCATGCAGATCATCGCGGACGAGGGGCGCGGCGCGATCTTCCTGTTCCGCCAGCCGCGTCCCGAACTGGCCGAAGAACTGGACGAAGACGGCCCGCGCACGATCAAGCATACCGGCCTCGGGGCGCAGATCATGTCGACGATGGGCTTGCACGAGCTGATCCTTGTCACTGACAATCCCGAGACGCGGTATCTGGGCCTGGACGCCTACGGTATCAGCATCATTGGCACACATCCCTTGAACGAAGGTTAATTTTCATGGCTGGCACCGAATACACTCTGCCGCGCGCCGCGCTGGACAAGCCCGCCAAGCTGCTGATCGTCGTGGCGCCATTCTACCGCGACATCGCCGACAACCTGATCGCCGGCGCGACGGCTGAAATTGAAGCCACCGGCGCTACTTTTGACCTGGCTGAAGTTCCCGGTGCGCTTGAGCTGCCCACCTCTATCGGCATTGCCGAGCGGCTGAGCAATTTCGACGGCTACGTTGCGCTGGGCTGCGTCATTCGCGGCGAAACGACCCATTATGAGACAGTGTGCAACGATTCCAGCCGGGGCATCACTTTGCTGGGCCTGCAGGGCATCTGCGTCGGCAACGGCATCCTGACGGTCGAGAACCGCGAACAGGCCGAGGCGCGCGCCGATCCGGCGCGCCTGAACAAAGGGGCAGGGGCCGCCGCCGCCGCCTTGCATCTGATTGCACTGACCCGTAAATGGGGCGCTCCGCGCAAGGGCGTGGGGTTCATTCCCGGCGCCGAAGAGCTGCGCATCGCGGGCACATCCAAGGACAAACCGACGGCATGACCACTGAGCCTGCACCCATTTCCGGCAACCAGAAGCGCAAGATGCGCTCGGCGTCGCGGCTCTATGCCGTGCAGGCGCTGTTCCAGATGGAGCATTCCAACCAGAGCGTCAATGCGGTCTATGTCGAATTCCTCGACCACCGTTTCGGTGCGCCGGTCGATGATGAAACCGACATGATCGAAGGCGACGAGGATCTGTTTCGCACGGTGTTGAACGGCGCCGTGGACAACCAGCGCCAGATTGACCAGATGACCGACCGCGCGCTGGTGGCCAAATGGCCCATCGCCCGTATAGATCCGACGCTGCGTGCCCTTTTTCGGGCAGCCGGGGCGGAAATACTGGAGGACAACGCGCCTCCGAGGGTGGTGATCACCGAATATGTCGATGTTGCCACCAGTTTCTTCCCAGACGGGCGCGAGCCGAAATTCGTCAATGCCGTCTTGGATCATATGGCCCGCGAGGCCCGGCCAGAGGCATTCTAGCGCGACATGGGCCATTCCCTGCCGATCCCCCTTGCGGTCGGACACGTCCGCGTTACATTTAAAGCATCCCATTTGCAGGAGATGCCCCAATGCCGAAACTGATCCGCCTCTATATCACGCATGTGGCGATAGGTTTCGGAATCGCAGGTGCGTTTGTCGGGATGCTGCTGTGGTTCGATATCGCTAATCTGTGGCACCTTGTGTCTCACTCGGACAAGGGATGGCTTGCCGTTCTGGTCCTGTGGCTGGCCAATGGCATCGTGTTTGCCGGGGTGCAGTTCGGCATTGCGGTGATGAACATGAAAGATGACGATGACGAACCGCGCGGCGGGCATCGTCAGCGCGTGCGCCGAAATGACGGGCAAATGATCCCCGTCCGCTCCGCCGCCCAGTCACGACCGGGCGCATCCAAGCGCGGCTGAACCGAGCGCCTTCAGGCGCTCGCCTGCGGCAAGTCTGATTTAACCTATTGATCTGCGGGTAAGTGGCGGGCCCGCACGCAACCGTTTGGTTTCTCATTCCCGAGGACCTGTTTATACAGGTGGGCACCGGGTAACCTGACCAGGGTCAGGACAGAGCCAGTTCCCTCGGAGTTGCTTAAGGCCACCGGAATGTCACCGTTCACGAGAAGGGCAGAACCCGCCACTGACTTAGTTAGGGTGACGCGAGGCGTTCGACAAGGGGTTGCATGCGTTCTTCTTTTGTTCAGAATGGTCTCATGCAGAATAGTCCACCGATCTTTCCGCCTCTGCCACAGCTTCAGCCGGGACAGCTTCTGGCCCGCGGCGTCTGTCGCCACTTGGCCGAAATGAATTTCGCCGCGCTTGAGGAATACGTGCCCGAGCGGGGGCGGCGTGTCGATGTCATGGCGCTTGGTCCAAAGGGCGAGCTTTGGGTGATCGAGTGCAAGTCCAGCCGGGCCGATTTCATGGCAGATTGCAAATGGCAGGGCTATCTTGACTGGGCCGACCGGTTTTTCTGGGCCGTCGATGCGGATTTTCCCGGCGACATCCTACCGGAGGAAACGGGGCTGATGCTGGCGGACGGATACGGTGCCGAGATCATGCGCATGGGGCCGGAGTCACGTCTGCCCGGCGCAAGGCGCAGTGCTGTCACCCGCAAATTCGCCCGCGACGCTGCGCGCCGCCTGCAAGGCTGGCGCGATCCGGCGCCGTAACGCAACGATCAGCCGATCTTGGCCGCGCTCTTGGCCGCTGCGACGATTTCCGCCGCGATTTCCTCGGCCTCGTCGGGCGAGAAATCCATTGGGATCTCGACCCCTTGCGATTCAATATAGATGCGCACCATGCCCTGATCCGTCGGTCCGATCTGCATGTTGGCCTCGACGTCGCGCTCGCTGTTGATGCCCATGATATCGCTCCTCTTGGGTAGGGCGTTTGGATAGCCCGGCCCAGATGCCTTGGCAACCCGGATCGCGCTGCGGTCCGTTCCGCACGGCGGCGCAAACGTGCGAAAATCCGGCGGATATGGGTTGCAATCACGGCCGCCCGGCGCTAAATCGCAGATAGTGCCGCCTTAGCTCAGTTGGTTAGAGCGCTTGATTGTGGATCAAGAGGTCCCCCGTTCAAACCGGGGAGGTGGTACCATCCCTTCCATCAGTTTTCGATGCGTATTGTCTGGCGCAACTGGCCTGTGGCGCGGTCAAAGATCAGGATGGCATCCCCTGCGGTCACGACCGCGTACCAATCGCTGCCTTGGGTAAAGGCGCTGACCACCGTGCCATCGGGCAGGGTGATTGACGCGGGCAATGTCACATCCGCACTGCCCGTGAAGCGGGTGACAAACAGCGCGACGATGATTATGAACCCGATGATCATGGTCGCTGTCAGCGCCGTGACCAACACGCGCAGATATTTTACCATCGCCGGATCGACCGGCTGCATCTGGGGATCATCTTCCATGGGTTTGAGCCTTTTGACTGTGCGGATCGGTATGGACCCGCCGCCACGCCTTGACAAGGCATTGGCGCGGGATGTGCCCGAGGACGCCGCGCTGTCGCGCACCCGGCTGGCCCGTCTGATCGAGGCCGGGCAGGTGGCTGTCAACGGCGCTGTCGTCACCGATTGCAAGGCGCGCGTGGACGAGGGCGACGAGGTGGCCATCACCGTGCCCGAGGCCGAGGAAAGCCATATCGCGGCCGAAGATATCGAGCTGGACATCGTCCACGAGGATGCCGATCTGATCGTGGTGAACAAGCCTGCGGGCATGGTCGTGCATCCCGCCCCCGGCACCCCGACCGGCACGCTGGTCAACGCACTACTGCATCATTTCGGCGGCGATCTGTCCGGCGTCGGCGGCGCAAAACGCCCCGGTATCGTGCACCGCATCGACAAGGATACAAGCGGGCTGCTGGTGGTGGCAAAGTCGGACGCTGCGCATCACGGCCTTGCCGCCCAGTTCGAAAAACACACGGCGCAGCGTCGCTATCTGGCGCTGTGCAATGGAGTGCCGGACGCGTCGGACCCGCGCCTGCGCGGTCTGCGCGGCGTCACGTTCGAGCCGGGCAATATCCTGCGCATCGCCACGCATCTGGGCCGCCACCGCACCGACCGGCAAAAACAGGCTGTCGGCTGGGCCGGAGGGCGCCATGCCGTCACCCGCGCCCGCGTGATTGAGCGATACGGCGCGCCGGCGGCCTGCGCGCTGCTGGAATGCTGGCTGGAGACGGGGCGCACTCACCAGATCCGCGTGCATATGGCCTATGCGGGCCATGGCCTGATCGGTGATCCAGTCTATGGCGGCAAGCGCAAGCTGCCGCACAAGGCGCTGCCACCGGCCGGTCTTGCCATGGCGCAGGGGTTTCCCCGGCAGGCGCTGCATGCAGCGAGTCTGGGGTTTGTCCACCCTGTCAGCCGCGCAGATCTGATGTTCGAGGCGCCGTTGCCAATGGACATTGCTGCCCTGATTTCCGCGCTCACGCCGCAGGATGCAAATAGCACATCCACGTGATCCTGCCGACACATGGCTGGCAGATGGAACGGCGGGGGTTCATTGTAGTTTAACGACCTTGTGCAAGAAGCATTGAAAACGGGCTGTCGAGAGCCTAATTAGATGTTAAGGCCGTAAACATTGCGGCATCCGGAGGGACGACATCATGGCAAATTATGCAAATCTGCCGGCACCGACGCCGGAAGGCGGGCTGAACCGCTACATGCAGGAAATCCGCAAATTCCCGCTGCTTGAGCCGGAAGAGGAATACATGCTGGCCAAACGCTGGGTCGAGCAGGAGGATACCGAGGCCGCGCACCGCATGGTCACGTCTCACTTGCGCCTCGCGGCCAAGATCGCGATGGGCTACCGCGGCTACGGCCTGCCCCAGGCCGAGGTGATTTCCGAGGCCAACGTGGGCCTGATGCAGGCGGTCAAGCGATTTGATCCTGAGAAGGGCTTCCGCCTTGCAACCTACGCGATGTGGTGGATCCGGGCGAGCATTCAGGAATACATCCTTCGCTCATGGAGTCTGGTCAAGCTGGGCACGACGTCGGCGCAGAAAAAGCTGTTCTTCAACCTGCGCAAGGCCAAGAACAAGATCGGTGCGCTGGAAGAGGGCGACCTGCGCCCCGAAAACGTCAAGATCATCGCGACCCAGTTGGGCGTGACCGAAAAGGAGGTCATCTCGATGAACCGGCGTATGTCGGGCGGGGATGCGTCCCTGAACGCTACCGTCGGATCCGAGGGCGAGGGCACGATGCAATGGCAGGATTGGTTGGAGGATGAGGACGCCGATCAGGCCACCGATTATGAAGAATTGGACGAATTGACAGCCCGCCGCGAGATGCTGGCAGACGCGATGGATGTCCTGAATGACCGCGAAAAGGACATCCTGACCCAGCGGCGCCTGAGCGATCAGGCGGTGACGCTGGAGGAACTCAGCGGCCAATACGACGTCAGCCGCGAACGCATTCGCCAGATCGAAGTGCGCGCATTTGAGAAGCTGCAGGCGCGCATGCGTAGTCTGGCGCAGGAAAAGGGCATGCTGGAAGACGCCTGAAAGGCGTCATCGGCAACATACGCGCGACCCGGCGGTAAATTCGACCGGGTCGCACGTGGCGATTTATGCCGCTGTGGAAAGGTCAATGGCCGCAGGTTGGGCCACCATTTTTTTGCGCGCGGTCCGGTTTCTGCCCTGCAAGGGTCCAAAAATTGCCGAACTTTTCAGATGGCTATGTGCATTAGCCACCTGCGAGCTGCGCGATGCTGCGGTCTTGCCCAATGATTTTGAGGATCGCTGACCATGCACATGTCCGTCGCAAGCCCGGTAACGGCCGTTCTGGGCGCGGTATGTCTGGCTGCCGCTGTTCTGTTCCAGATCGTTAACCCGGCCGCATCCCACGTATGGGCTGCACTATACCTGATGATGTCTTACGCCATCCCTGTAGCATGCTACGAAATAGCTGTGCGGCGTATTCACCTGCAGCCATCGACCGGACTGGACTGGTCAGCGCCGGCGCCTCGCAACCTTGGCCGCGTTGGGCTTAAGCTGCTTGGCCTCGCCGTCGTGATCGCGACAATCATCGCCGTCCATTCCGTTTTTCGCATCTATCCGATTTGGCGCCTGGTCACTCCAGTCACGGCGGCAGTTCTTGTGGCGCCATTCGCGGTGCCGCTGACCATCCTCTACTTTGTTGAAATCGATCGGCGAATGGTCCGGCCGCGGGATGGCTACTATCTGCTGGGAGCGTGGATCACCGGGCGAAACCGGGCGCCTGATTGGTCGTATCTGCGTAATTTTGCGCTGGGGTAGGTAATTAAGGGATTTTTTCTGCCAGTGATGTTCAGCTATCTGGCGGCAAACATGCCCGGAGTCAGCGCCCAGTTTTCCGGTGCTGCCGCAGGTCCGGTGCCCGCGGTCGCCTATCTGGCAAAGATCATGGTCGTGATGGAACTGACGATCGTCGTTGTCGGATACACCATGACGATGCGGTTATTCGATGCACATATCAGATCAGCCAACCGCTTTCCGATGGCATGGATCGTTACGCTTGTTTGCTATGAGCCGATCAATCAGATCGTAACGTCACGCGTTCTGAACTACCGTCCCGAGCGGGATTGGACGGATGTCATCGGCGGATATCCGGTGCTTTTCTGGCCGTGGTTGGCGCTGCTGCTGATATCCTTTTTTGTCTGGCTCTGGGCGACCGCCATCTTCGGGTTGCGCTGGTCTAACCTGACCAATCGCGGGACAATCACAAATGGTCCCTACGCTTATACCAAGCATCCTGATTATGTGGCCAAAAGCATCTTTTTCTGGCTGACCGCGGCGCCGTTTCTGACAGCATTCACAACTTGGGAAGCAATCACGGCCAGTGCGGGTCTTGTTGCGGTTAATATCATTTATTTTGGCCGGGCCCGCATGGAAGAAAAACACATGTCCGAGGACCCGGCATATGTAGCTTATGCGCTGGACATGAATGACCGCAGTATTTTCCGGCCCGTGGCGCGGTGGTTGCCGATCCTTGCGTATGTCGCGCCCGATGGGCGATCAGGCACGGCAGTCGATTTTGCCGCGCCTGTCGCGATGTCGGCCAAGTAGGAGGACGTCAGTCCTCCATCGCTTCCAGTTCGTCGATCATGCCCGAGATCATGTTCAGGCCCTTGTCCCAGAATTTGGGGTCGCTGGCATCGAGGCCAAAGGGTTTCAGCAAATCGGAATGGTGCTTGGACCCGCCCGCTTTCAGCATGTCGAAATACTTGTCCTGAAACCCTTCGGGCTGCTCCTCGTAGACGGCATAGAGCGCGTTCACGAGGCCGTCCCCGAACGCATAGGCATAGACGTAGAAGGGCGAATGGACGAAATGCGGGATATAGGCCCAGAACGTTTCGTACCCGTCGACAAAGTCGAAAACCGGTCCCAGCGATTCCGCCTGCACCGACATCCACAGCGCGTTGATGTCATCGGGCGTCAATTCGCCGCCGCGGCGGGCCTCATGCAGCTTGCATTCGAAATCATAGAACGCGATCTGGCGCACGACGGTGTTGATCATGTCCTCGACCTTGCCGGCCAACAGCACTTTGCGCTCCGCCGTGTCCTTGGCGCCGTCCAGCATTCGGCGGAAGGTCAGCATTTCGCCAAAGACCGATGCGGTTTCGGCCAGCGTAAGCGGCGTGGAAGACAGCAATTCGCCCTGCTCGGCGGCCAAGACCTGGTGCACGCCGTGGCCCAGCTCATGCGCCAGCGTCATCACGTCGCGCGGTTTGCCGAGGTAGTTCAGCATCACGTAGGGATGCACATTCGTCACCGTCGGATGAGCAAACGCGCCCGGTGCCTTGCCCTTTTTGACGCCCGCATCAATCCAGCCCTTGTCGAAAAACGGTTGCGCGATCGCGCCCATGCGCGGATCAAACGCGGTATAGGCGTTCATCACCGTGTCGCGCGCGTCGTCCCAGCCGACAACGCGGGTTTCCTCCATCGGCAGGGGCGCGTTGCGGTCCCAGACCTGCATCCGGTCCAGACCCAGCCACTTTGCTTTCAGCTTGTAATACCGGTGGCTCAGCTTGGGGTAGGCGGCGACGACGGCGTTGCGCAGCGCCTCGACCACTTCGGGCTCGACATCGTTTGACAGGTGCCGCCCGGTCTGCGCCGTAGGCATGCCGCGCCAGCGGTCGATGACCTCTTTCTCCTTGGCCGATGTGTTATGCACGCGGCTAAAAATGCGGATATTCTCGCCAAAGACGCGGGCCAGTTCGCGGGTGGCCGCCTCGCGTTTGCTGCGGTCCTGTTCGGTCAGCAGGTTCAGCGTGCCCTCGATGCCCAGATCTTCGCCGTCCACGGTAAAGGAGAGTCCGGCGATTGTTTCATCGAACAGCCGTTCCCACGCGTCGCCGACGACTCCCATATCATGCAGGAACTTCTCCATCTCGTCGGATAACTGGTAGGGCTTCATCGCGCGGATGCGGTCCAGAACCGGTTTGTAGCGGGCCAGTTCGGAATTTTTGCTGAGGAGGCCGGACAGGTGGTCATCCTCCAGCCGGTTCAACTCCAGCGTGAAGAACACCAGCGGAGTTGTGAAATTGGTAATCTTTTCCTGGCAGTCTGACAGGAACTTGGTGCGCGCGGGATCGGTCGTCAGTTGGTGATAGCGTAGCGCGGCATAGGACATGATGCGCCCGGCGATGTTGCTGATAGCCTCGTCGCGATGAATGCAGTTCAACAATCCCTCGGCGTCGAGGCTGTCGAGCTTGCCCTCGTAATCGGCGGCAAAGGCGGCGCACTCAGCCTCCAGCCAGTTCATGTCGCGGGCCAGTTCCGGCGCATCGGGCGCGGTGTAGAGATCGCTCAGATCCCAGTCCGGCAGCTTGCCCAGATCACCCCCCTTGGCATTGGCGTTGGCGTCGCGGGTGGGCTGAGGAAGTTGGATCATGCGAAAGGCTCCTTTGATGCGGTGCACCTGACATAGGCGGCGCGCGTGCCGCGCTCAAGGGCAGTGACCCGATCAGCCGTATTGCCGCAGCATTTCGTGTAAATCGTCCAGCGTGTTCGCCTCTTGCAGCGGCTTGTCGTGCCGCCAGCGTTTCATGCGCGGAAACCGCAACGCGACGCCTGATTTGTGACGCGAGGACGGGGCGATACCCTCGAACGCGATCTCGAACACATGCTCGGGCGTGACCTGTCGCACCGGGCCAAAACGCTGGAGCGTGTTGCGGCGCACCCAAGCGGTGATCTTGCGGAACTCTTCGTCGGTCAGACCGGAATAGGCCTTGGTGAAGGGCACCAGATCGTTGCCGTTCCAGACCGCAAAGGTGAAATCGGTAAACAGGTTCGCGCGGCGGCCCGACCCTTGCTGCGCGTAGATCATCACCGCGTCGATGGTCAGCGGGTCCAGCTTCCATTTCCACCAATCGCCGCGTTTGCGGCCAACATGATAGGGGCTGGCGGCAGATTTCAGCATCAGCCCCTCGGCGCGGCTGTCGCGGGCGGTGCTTCGGATCCGCGCAAGGCTGTCCCAGCTATCGAAAGGGATCAAGGGCGAGGGGCGAATGGGTGCCTCGCCGGGCAGGGCCGTCAGCAGCGCATCCATCCGTGTGCGGCGCTCCACAAACGGGAGGGCGCGCAGATCGTGGCCGCCGTTTTCCAGAAGGTCATAGGCAAGCAGGATCACAGGCGCTTCGTTCAGCAGTTTCTTCGGTACCGTCTTGCGCCCAATCCGTTTTTGCAGATCGTTGAAGGGCAGGGGCGCCGCACCGTCCCAGGCCACGATTTCGCCGTCCAGAACGGTGCCGTCCGGCACGAAGTCCGCGGCGCAGGCGAATTCAGGAAAGCGGTCGGTCATCAACTCTTCGCCCCGCGACCAAATAAAATGCCCAGCGCCCCGCGCGATCAGCTGTCCGCGGATTCCGTCCCACTTCCATTCCGCGCGCCAGTCCTGCGGTGGTCCCAGCGCGCCCGGCCCCTCGTCCAGCCCGTAGGCCAGGCAGAACGGATAGGGCCGCGATTGCGCCGCCTCGGCATCGGGCGCCTCGATAAGCCGGGCGAACGTAGTGCTGTCCGGCGTCCAGTCCCCCATCAGGCGATGCGCAAGTTCCGCCTCGTCCTGCCCGGTGGATCGCGCCAGCGCGCGCGTCATCAGCTTGCGGCTGATGCCGACGCGAAAGCCGCCGGTCAGCAGTTTGTTGAACACCAGCCGCTCGGCGGCGTCCATCTGGTCCCATGCGTCCAGAACGGCGGCGCGGCGCGACACCTCATCGGCGGTGTCGAGGCCGCGCAGATAAGTAATCCAGTCTGTCAGACTGCGATCATGGCTGCGCGTAGGCGGCGGCAGGACCAGAGCGATTGTCTCTGCCAGATCGCCGACGATGGGATATGCCTCCTCGAACAACCACAGAGGAATGCCCGCCCGTTCGGCAGCCCAAGTGCGCAGCTTGGTTGTCGTGATCGCGCGCCGCGGACGGCGGCCGGAGAATAGCGCGATCGTCCAGAGGCGATCTGCTTCGGGCGCAGCGTTGAAATAGGCGGCGAGCGCTACGACCTTGGCGCTGGTTTTCGTGGTCTGGTCAATGGTGGCATATAGTTCGGTGAACCGCTTCATTCGCTGTCCTCCGCGCCGCTGGCCGACTCGCCGCTGAACTCGGTGGTGAGCGCTTTGGCATTGAAGCCCTCGCTCCTCAACCATCGCGCGAAGATATCCGTGTAACCATGTGTAGCATAGATATTTTCCGCGCCTGTGGATTTGATTGCATCATTGAGACCGGGCCAGTCGGCATGATCAGAAATCACAAAACCGCGATCCACGGCGCGCCGCCTGCGAACGCCGCGCAGGCGCATCCAGCCGCTAGCAAATCCGGTCGCGGCGGGGCGAAACCGGCGCGACCAGTCGCTGCCCAATGCGCCGGGCGGGGCGATGACCATGGCGCCGCTGTAATCCTTCGGCGCAAGATCGGGCGTCACGTGCCGGGTTTGCGGCAAGGCGAAGCCCTGATTGCGCAAGATGGCATTTGTGGCTTCGACCGCGCCATGGGTCAGGATCGGTCCAACGGATGGATCGAGCAGCGCCATGACGCGCTGCGCCTTGCCCAGCGAATAGGCACCCAACAGGCTGAACCGCCCATCCGCGGCGTTGGCTGCCCACCAGGCGTTGATTTCACGGGCAGCGTCAGTTTCGTCCGGCCATTCGAAGACGGGTAGGCCAAACGTGCATTCGGTGATGAAACTGTGGCATTTCACCGGCTCGAAAGGCGTCGATAATGCATCGGAGGTCGTCTTGTAATCGCCTGAAACGACCCAAATTTCGCCGTCCACCTCAACCCGGATCTGCGCCGATCCGGGGATGTGGCCCGCAGGGTGAAACGACACGTTCGCGCCACCGATGAGGCGATTTTCACCATATGTTATCGAATCGATGGCTATATCGCCCAAACGGTGACGCATGACCGGCACCGCAATGTCCGTCGCCAGATAGCGCGCGTGCCCGGGGCGGGCGTGATCGGCGTGACCATGTGTGATGAGCGCCCGGTGTACCGGGCGCCATGGATCGATGTAGAAATCGCCCGCAGGACAATAGATGCCCTGGGATTTGAATTGGAGGACCATGAGGGGAGAATAGATCGCTTGCCGAACTTAACCAGCCTCTTGCGCAGGGCCGCAATGCGGATAGTCTCGGTCCGATTGCGACAGGGAGCAGAACATGAAGTTTGTACGCTATGGTGAGGCGGGCGCAGAGAAGCCCGGTGTGCTGGACAGCGAAGGCCGCCTGCGCGACCTCTCGGGCGTGGTGCCTGATATCGCTGGGGACGTGCTGTCGCGGCTTGGACAGATTGACCTGGGTAATCTGCCCGAGGTGACGGGCGCGCCGCGTCTTGGCCCACCGGTGGGCCAAGTGGGCAAGTTCATCGGAATCGGGCTGAATTACTCGGACCATGCGGCAGAGGCCGGGCTGAAACCCCCGCCAGAGCCGATTGTCTTCATGAAGGCGACATCGTCCATCACTGGCCCGAACGACCCGGTGTATCTGCCGCGGGGGTCAGAGAAATCGGACTGGGAGGTCGAACTGGGGGTCGTGATCGGACGTCATGCGAAATATGTGACAGAGGCCGAGGCTCTGGATTTTGTAGCTGGTTACACCATCGTCAATGACGTGTCCGAGCGGCATTTCCAGACCGAGCGCAAGGGTCAATGGACCAAGGGTAAAAGCTGCGACAGCTTCGGCCCCATCGGTCCCTGGCTGGTGACGCCGGATGAGGCGGGCGATCCGCAATCGCTGGATCTGGAACTGAATCTGAACGGTGCCAAGGCGCAGCGCGGCAACACCGCTTCGATGGTGTTCAGCGTCGCTTGTATCGTGTCGTATCTCAGCCAGATGATGTCACTGCATCCGGGCGACATCATCGCTACCGGCACGCCGCCGGGCGTCGGCATGGGGATGAAACCACCGCGTTTCCTGCGGGAAGGGGACGTGATGGAGTTGGCGGTCAGCGGTCTTGGCGCCCAGCGGCAGGAGGTGCTGCAGGACGTGTAGGCCGTCAGGTGCGGTCCCAAAAGGCGATCAGCATATCCGTGACGTGGCGACGCGTTTCGGGTGTGTCCATAAGCAGCTCGTGCCTGCCACCCTCGACCGTTTCCAGCCGCGCCCCGCACCAACGCGCGATGCGCGCTTCGATTGGTGCACGGCTGACAATGTCCTCGTCGCTGCCGACGAATGTGAGGCAGGGCAAATCGGCCGACGGCATGCGCGCTAATCTGCGGCATTCGCGCAGCGCCGCGAACAGCCAGATCAGACTGGGGCCGCCCAAGGCCAATTGCGGATAGGCCCGCAGTTGCGACACCATACGCGCGTGCATCGCCTCGTCGCGCGTCAGGGCGTTTGCCTCGAACGGCGCCTCCAGCACATAGCTGCCGCGCGCCGTGCCGGGAGCGTAAAAGCGGCCCAGCCCAAGTGGGCGGCTAGCCCAGCTCAGTGCCCACGCAACAGGCCGTAGGGCAGGTGCCATCGCGATGCCCCACATAGGTGCTGAAAAGGTGCAGCTGGCGATCGGCAGGCCCTCGATCGCGGCCCGCAGGCCGATGCAACCGCCCATGGAATGGGCCAGAAGATGCCAGGGCCGGGGCAGGTCCAGCGTCTCTGCTGCCCTTAGCATGGCGGCGACGTCTTTCTGATAGTCAACGAAATGGGCGACGTGCCCCGACATCGCGTCCTCCAACGCACGGTCGGAAAGGCCCTGACCGCGCCAGTCTATGACAAGCGTGCCGTAGCCCTTGGTGGCAAAATCGGCGGCGGTTATCCCATATTTCTCAATATACTCAGTACGTCCGGGAAAGAGAAAGATGGTTCCTTTGTCGCCATCCGATGGCCAGTAGCCGACCCGCAGCCGCACGCCATCGCGGCTGTTCAGCCACCACGCACGCCCTCCCCGAGGACCCCCGGCCACATCGACAAAAAGCGGCGCCTCCCGCATCAACTGAGGGCGCCCGCCAGTTTCAGCGCCAGCCCCATGTCGCCGTCTATGGCCAGCTTGCCCGACATGAAAGCCGTTGCCGGGTCCAGATCGCCGTGAATGATCGCCTCGAACACGTCGCCATCCGCTGTCAGAGTGACGTCCGTGGCACCGTCGCCTGCGCGTGCGCCATCGTTGTCGACGAGGATCGCGCCTTCGCCGGGCACGACGAAACTTGCGGTGCCGTCCAGTGCGGCGCCGTTCAGCCGTGCATTGAGGGCGATGATCGCGGCGTCTATCCTGTCGCTCATGCGCGGGCCTTTCAAAATTGATCCGTCCGGGGGTTTGCTTTCCCGCAAGCGGCGCTAAACTTGACCTGTTATGAGCGTTCAACGATCCAATCTCAATCCTTTGCTTGCGGCTTGCGCAGCGGTGCTGTGCATCGGTGGCGGCGCCGATGCGTCGGATGCGCGGCTGGACGAGATGTATGAAGCGCTGCGCAGCGCTCCCGCACCCGAGGCGGCGCGGCTGGGAGAAGATATCCGCCTGCGCCTGTCCAATTCGGGCTCGCCCTCAATGAACCTGCTGTTGAAACGCGGACGCGACGCCATGGCGGCCGGCGACGCGGATTTGGCGATCGAACTGCTGGGCGCGCTGACAGATCACGCGCCCGAATTTGCCGAGGGGTGGCATGCGCGGTCCGTTGCCTATGCGCGGGCAGGGATGTTTGGCCCGGCGCTGGACGATCTGACGCGCAGTCTGGCGCTGGATCCGCGCAATTTCACTGCGATCTACAGCCTTGGCGCGTTGCTGGAGGAGGTCGGAATGCCTGTTCTCGCCGCCGAGGCGTATGCGCGCGTGGTTGCCATTCATCCACATTTCGACGATGCAGGCCTTGCGCTGGACCGTATGAAGGCCGAGGTCGGCGGCACCGACCTCTGACGCGCTTCCCCGCCGACAGGAGACATGGCTTATGGCCGAGCAGCCACGGATCCTTGCGGTTCTGGGACCAACGAACACCGGCAAGACGCATTATGCGATCGAGCGGATGCTGGGCTATCCGACCGGCATCATCGGCCTGCCGCTGCGCCTTCTGGCGCGCGAGGTCTATGACAAGATCGTCCGCGCGCGGGGCCCGTCCGTAGTGGCGCTTGTTACCGGCGAAGAGCGGATCGTGCCGCCCCGCGTGAAATACTGGGTCTGCACGGTCGAGGCGATGCCCGAGGGGATGGGCACCGATTTCGTCGCCATCGACGAGATCCAGCTTTGCGCCGATCCCGAGCGGGGGCACGTGTTCACCGACCGGCTGCTGCGGATGCGCGGCCTGCGCGAGACGCAGTTTCTTGGCGCCGCGACCATGCGCAACGTGATCGCCGCACTGGTCCCGGGGGTGGAATTCATTCCCCGCCAGCGAATGTCGCAATTGACCTATTCAGGATCCAAAAAGATTAGCCGCATGCCGGAACGCAGCGCAATCGTCGGCTTTTCGGTTGATAATGTCTATGCCATCGCCGAAGTTCTGCGGCGGCAGAAGGGTGGCGCAGCCGTTGTGATGGGCGCGCTTAGCCCGCGCACGCGCAATGCGCAGGTGGATCTGTATCAAAATGGCGACGTCGATTACCTGGTCGCGACCGATGCCATCGGCATGGGCCTGAATCTGGACATCGACCATGTCGCATTTTCGTCGCTGACCAAGTTCGACGGACGCCGCATGCGCGAGTTGATGCCGAACGAGCTGGCTCAGATCGCCGGGCGCGCGGGCCGGGGCATGCGCGACGGCACGTTCGGCGTCACCGGCGAAGCGCCCGATCTTTCGCCGGACCTGGCCGAGGCGATCATGGAGCACCGCTTTGCCCCCATTCGCAAGCTGGAGTGGCGAAATGCCGCGCTGCGGATGGGCACGGTCCCGGCGCTGATCGCGTCGCTGGAGCAAAAGCCGCAGAACCCCCTGCTGACGCTGGCGCGCGACGCCGATGATCTGACCGCGCTGCGCAGTCTGGCGCAAGCCGCCGAAATAAAGGCGCGCGCGACCAATGGCAATGCCGTCAAACTGCTCTGGGATGTCTGCCGAATTCCTGATTTTCGCGGCATAAGCAAGGCGGAACATGCCAGCCTGCTGGAAACCATTTTCTGTGACCTGCACGAATTGGGCCGCATTCCCGATGACTGGCTGGCCGCACAAATAAAACGTATTGATCGAACCGATGGCGACATTGACACGTTATCCAAACGATTGGCGTATATTCGCACATGGACCTACGTGGCCCAGCGAAAAGGCTGGGTTGATGACGAAACGCATTGGCGCGGCGCGACTCGCGCTGTAGAAGACCGATTGTCGGACGCGCTGCATGGGGCGTTGACGCAAAGATTTGTGGATCGGCGCACATCCGTGCTGTTGCGCCGGCTCAAGCAGAAGGAAGCCATTGTGGCAGAGGTAAACGACACTGGTGATGTAACGGTCGAAGGCGAATTCGTCGGCCGTCTGGATGGGTTCCGCTTTGTTCAGGACAAGGCGGCGAGCGAGCAGGAGGCCAAGATGTTGAGCCAAGCCAGCGTCTCGGCGCTGGCGCCCCATTTCAATCTGCGCGCGGACCGTTTCTATAACGCGCCCGACACCGAGATCGACTTTACCGAACAGGGCGGCCTGATGTGGGGCAAGGATGCGGTGGGCAAGCTGACCGCAGGCTCCGACCCTTTGAAGCCCGGCATCAAGGTATTTGTTGACGAGGTCGCCGGTACGGACGTGATCCAGAAGGTCGAGCGGCGCCTGCAGCATTTCATCGACCGCAAGATTGCCACCCTGTTCGAGCCACTGCTGAACATTGCCCGCGACGATACGCTGACCGGCCTTGCGCGCGGCTTTGGGTTCCGCATGACCGAGGCAATGGGCATCATCCCGCGCGGCGAGGTCGCCGAGGAGGTGAAGGCGCTGGAGCAGGATGCACGCGGCGCGCTGCGCAAGCATGGGGTGCGCTTTGGCCAGTTCACCGTCTTCATGCCGCTGCTGCTGAAGCCTGCACCGACGCGCCTGCGTCTGGTTCTCTGGGCGCTTGCCAACGGAATGGACGAGTTCCCCGAGGCACCGCCCCCCGGCCTGGTTACCGTCCCCGCCACGCGGATGGCGCAGGGCTATTACACGATGGCAGGCTACCGCGCCGCCGGCGCCCGCGCGATTCGCATCGACATGCTGGAGCGTCTGGCCGACATGCTGCGCGCCGAGGACAGTCGCGCCGGTTTCGAGGCCAAGGCCGACATGCTGTCGATCACCGGCATGACGCTGGAGCAGTTCGCCGATCTCATGACGGGTCTTGGCTACAAGGCCGAGCGCGGCGAGCGGACCAAGGTCAAAGCAGTCGACAAGATCATGGATGAGGCTCCGGGCACTGAACCCGCCCCCGAGACGGCCCAGGATGTCGTTGAGCAGATTACAGACGAAGGTGTCGCGCCCATCTCTGAGGCCCCCGAGGATGCCGCCGAAGTTCCGGCCGATATCCCTCAGATGAGCGAGACCGAGGTCGCCCCCGGCGCCCCCGCGGATCCCATTGCACCGTCTGTTGAACCCGAGGTTTTCTACACCTTCACTTGGGCCGGTCGCGCGCGGCGGAGCGGTGCGCCTGAAGCCCGCAGTGCGGCGCCCGAAGGACGCGAAAGCAAGCCGCGCGCCAAGGGCAAGGCACCTGCCGGCAAGGAGCGCGGCGGCAAATCGAAGGGCGGCAAGCCGCGCGGTGGAGCCAAACCGGACAACGCCAAAAGCCACAGCGCCGGTCCTGCCCCTAAGAAAGATCGCATTGATCCGGACAATCCGTTCGCCGCAGCCCTCATGGGCCTCAAGAGCAATAAGTGAAGACTGCGCTGCAGGCTACTGAACAGGCGGATAAAATTCGTCTCGACAAATGGCTCTGGCAAGCGCGGTTCTTCAAGACGCGCGGGTTGGCGGCTGCGGTGGCCAAGGGTGGCCATTTGCGTGTCAACGGCAACCGTGCCGGCAAGCCGTCACAACTGGTGCGCCCCGGTGATGTGCTGACCTTTGCGCAGGCAGATACTGTGCGCGTGGTGCGGATTATCGCGATCGGGTTGCGGCGAGGCCCCGCACCCGAGGCGCAGACGCTCTATGACGATTTGTCACCGTCCCAGGTCCGGGATTCGGGGACTTTTGTTTTGGCAAATCCGCGATATGAGGGAAAAGGGCGGCCGACGAAACGTGACAGGCGCAAACTGGACCGGAATGGTGCCGGGGCGCTTGAATGATCGGCGGCCGTGGATTAAGTCACGGGCATCCATCCAAGGGGCCGACATGACCTATATCGTCACCGATAACTGCATTGCCTGCAAATACACCGACTGCGTCGAGGTATGCCCGGTCGATTGTTTTTACGAGGGTGAGAATATGTTGGTGATCCACCCCGACGAATGCATTGACTGCGGCGTCTGCGAGCCCGAATGCCCCGCCGATGCCATCCGTCCCGATACCGAGCCGGACATGGAATCCTGGGTCGAATTCAACCGCAAGTATTCCGAGATGTGGCCGGTCATCGTGACCAAGAAGGACGAATTGCCCGAGGCGCAGGAACGCGATGGCGAACCGGACAAGCTGGCGAAATACTTCTCCGAAGCGCCGGGCGAGGGCGAGTGAAACTGCGGGGATGTCGCTGATTCGCGTGGCATTTCGCCAGATTGGCGGAGCCAAATCCAAGAAATCATCAAGAATCATTGGTCACGCAGCGCATTTTATCACGCCTGCATGGATATACTTTCTTATGAGTGAAAATTATGGTATGGTATTTGAGAATGAAATGCTATGCCCGATATCCATTTGCCCCTGCTGAGGCCGGGGCGTGGATTTTTCTGTGACGCGACATCGTGACCTGCTGCTGTCGGCCTCTCGCCGAGCAGCGGCTGCGCTTGTCGTGTCATTTTCGGGTCCGGCCGGGAAAGGAATATCCACATGAGCAAGTCCAGAAAACCAGATTTCAGCCCCAATGATTTCGTGGTCTATCCGGCGCATGGCGTGGGCAAGATCGTTTCGATCGAAAGCCAGGAAATCGCCGGGATCGAGCTTGAGCTGTTCGTTATCTGTTTTGAAAAGGACAAGATGACGCTGCGCGTGCCGACCAACAAGGCGACCGAAATCGGGATGCGGTCGCTGTCCAGTCCGGACATCGTCACCAAGGCGATGACAACGCTGAAAGGCAAGGCCAAGGCAAAAAAGGCGATGTGGTCACGTCGTGCGCAGGAATACGAGCAAAAGATCAACTCGGGCGATCTGATCGCCATTGCCGAGGTCGTGCGCGACCTTCACCGCACCGATGACCAGCGCGAGCAGAGCTATTCCGAACGTCAGCTTTACGAGGCTGCATTGGAGCGTCTGACACGCGAAGTCGCAGCCGTCAGCGGCAATGACGAAGTGCAAGCCGCCAAGCAGGTCGGTGATGTGCTGATCTCGCGGGCTGCCTGAACCTGTCAGCCTCCCGAAAGTATCACATGAAGAAATGGCCGCATCCTTATGGATTGCGGCCATTTTTTTAGCTTTTCAATCTAAAGCGTTTCGCGAAAAACCTTAATCACAGCTTGTCGCGGAACGCGTGCACCATACCAGCGTTCCGCGCGCCTCGCTTTTGTGTGATGTCTCAGGTTAAAGGCGAAACGCTTTAAGCGATGATCGACAGCAGCACGGCGATCTCGGCGGCTTGTTGCGCGGCGCCGAGGATATCGCCGGTCTGGCCGCCGATCTTGTTCTGGGCAATCCAGCCTACGGTCACCGTTGTCAGAAGCGCGCAGATTGCCGCGCCGATTCCGGACCAGCCGAGCAAGACAAGCGCGATTACCAAGCTCAGTGCGGCCCCCCAACCGACAACATGCCAACCCGGGCGCCCCACGTTCTGCGACAGCCCCGCGCCGCGCGCGTTAGGCAGCGCGCGCATCAACGCGGGCATGACGGTCCGCGACAATCCCCCGGCCGCAACCAGCGCGGCCAGTGCCAAGGTGTTGTCAATCTCGAACAGCAGCCACAGCGCCGCCCACCGGGCCGATAGCGACAGCATCAGGGCCAATGTGCCGAAGGTGCCGATATGGCTGTCCTTCATGATCTCCAGCCGCTGGGCGCGATCCCACCCGCCCCACAGCCCGTCGACCGTATCGGCCAGCCCATCCTCGTGCATCGCGCCAGTCAGGACAATTTGCGATGCCAGCGCAACCAGCGCCGCCAACGCCGCGGGCAGCCCGAACCAGTGCGCGACCAGCCCGGCGATCCCGGCAATCAGCCCAACGGCCATCCCGGCCAGCGGATAGGCCCAGGCCGCCTGCGCACCGCGCGGCGCGACATCTGCGACCGGCAGTCGGGTCAGCAGGCCGAAGGCTGCGCGTATATCGGCAAGTTGCGGGGTGAAATCGTCATTTTTGCGCATGGGTCAGGGCCTTTTGGGGATGCAGACAGCTTGTCTCCCGGGCATATATCGCCTTACAGAATATTTGCAAACGGGGCCCGCCATGGCACAGACATTTCAGACGTTGGCTCAATTCAGTGCCCTTCTGGACGGCGCGCCGGGGCCCGATGCCGAGGCATTGGCTGGGGCGCAAGCGCGCGATGGCACGCTGACCAAACCTCCCGGCGCGCTGGGCAGGCTGGAGCAGATCGCCGCCTGGTATTGCAGTTGGCGCGGTGACGCATGTGCCCGGATCACGGCGCCGCAGGTGATCGTATTTGCCGGAAATCACGGTGTGGCGGCGCAGGGTGTGTCGGCCTTTCCGCCCGAAGTGACAGCGCAGATGGTGTCGAATTTTCGCAACGGCGGTGCGGCAGTGAATCAACTGGCACGGCAATTCGGTGCACGCATGGACGTGCATGCGCTGGATCTGGACGAGCCGACGGGCGATTTCACCCAAGGCCCCGCGATGGACATGGCCGGTTTTCTGACCGCGCTGGGGGTGGGGTGGGACGCGGTCGATCCGGCCACTGATCTGCTGGTCGCGGGCGAAATGGGCATCGGCAACACGACATCCGCGTCGGCCATCGCGCACGCCCTCTGGGGTGCTGACGCGAAGGACTGGACCGGCCGGGGCACCGGCGTCGATGCGCGCGGTCTGGAGATCAAGGCGCGCGTCGTGGGCGCCGGGGTG
>JBLWYG010000040.1:0-25408 GCA_048267045.1 Roseovarius sp.
GGCCGCGGGCGTCCTGTCGCGGCGGGTTGGTCAGCAGGCGGCTGGCCATGACCGGACAGAGGCTGAGCGCCACGACCGACGATAACAGGACCGCCACCGCAAGGGTGAAGCCGAACTCGCGAAACAACCCGCCCGCCTGACCCGGCAGGAACGACAGCGGCACGAAGACAGCCGCCAGCGTCGCTGTCGTCGTGACCACTGCAAAGAAGACCTGCGCAGTTCCGTTCACCGCCGCCGCCCGCGGCCCCATGCCCGCTGCGCGCTGGCGCACGATGTTTTCCAGAACGACGATGGCGTCGTCGGCCACCATCCCCGTTGCCAGCACCAAGGCCAGCAGCGTCAGGATATTGATAGAGAACCCCACCAGATAGATCGCCGCCAACGTACCGATCCACGCCACCGGCAAGGTCAGCGCCGGGATCAGCGTCGCGCGGATGTCGCGCAGGAACACGAAGATGACGGCGACCACGATGGCAATGGCAAAGCCGAGCGTTTTCAGCACCTCGTTGATGGAGCCCGAGATGAACCTCGCGTCGTCCGACGTGACGAAGATGCTGACGTCGTCGGGCAGGGTTCGGTTCAGTTCGGCCACCACGGCGTGGACGCCCGCCGAGATTTCCAGCGTGTTCGACGTGGCCTGCCTGATGACGCCCATGCCCACCCCCTGGCGGCCGTTGGCGCGCAGGATCGTCTCGCCGGGGGCAGGACCCAGCGTCACACGGGCGACGTCACCGATCCTGACATTCGGCTTGATTTCCAGCGCCTCAAACGCGTCGGGCGTCACTACGTTCGCGGTGGTGCGCACGTTGATCGACTGGTGGCCGCCGGCCAGATCACCGGCAGGCGTATCCAGCGCGACGTCGGACAGGGTGCGCTGCACATCGGCCAGTGTCAGCCCGCGGCTGGCCAGTTCCAACTGGTTGATATCGACCCGAAAGATCGGCTCGCGGTCGCCGTATACCTGCAAGTCCGCAACACCCTGGACGGAAATCAACCGATCCTCCACGCGGTCCTGCACAATGGCCGTCAGTTCCTGAGCCGAGCGCGCGTCCGATGTCACGGCAATGCGCATCACCGGCTGGGCGTTCGCGTCGGCCTTGACGATTTCGGGCCTGTCGGCGTCCTCGGGCAGGTCATTCACGATGCGCGCCACGGCATCGCGCAAATCCGTGGCAGCCACGTCGATATCGACGTTGTCGTTGAATTCGACAGTGACCCGGCTGCGGCCGAAGCGTGAATTGGACGAAATGCTGCGCACGCCCGTCACCCGGCCGACCGCGCCTTCGATCCGTCCGGTCAGTTCCTGATCGACCGATTCCGGCGACGCCCCGTCAAAGCGGGTGGTGATCGTGACCACGGGGCGGTCCACATTGGGCAATTCGCGGATTTCCGCCCCGAAAAGCGCCGCAATGCCCGCCAGAACGATCAGCGCATTCAGCACGAAGGCCAAGATCGGTCGCCGTACGAACAGCGCCGTTCCGGGCGAGGTGGGCGCGCTCACAGCGCGGCGTCCTGATCCGCGGCGCTGAGGCCCGATAGCGCCTCGTCGCCGGATATCACGCGGACCTCGGCGCCATCCCGCAATGTTTGCACGCCTTCCGTCACGATCGTGTCCCCGGCCTTGAGCGTTTTCGATGTCACCAGTACGGCATCGCTTTCGCGCTGCATGATCGAGACGGGCACCTGCGCAACCCTGCCGTCTCGCACCGCCCAGACGAACGGGCCGTCACTGGACCATTGCACGGCCAGCGGGGCGACCGACATCAGCGTGTCGCCGGGAAAACTGAGGTTCACGGAAAAAGCCATTCCGGCGCGCAGCAGATCCCTGTCATTGGGCACGCGCCCCTGCACCAACAACGTGCGGCTGGCGCGATCTACGACCGCATCAATCGCGCTGATCTGCCCGATCAGGGCCATTTCACTGGTCCCGAGCGGCGATACATCTATCCGTTGGCCCGTCGTGATCTTGCCGACGACGCGCTCGGGTACGCGGAAATCGATCAGGATGTCCGAACGGTCCGTAATCGTGACCAGAAGGTCCTGCGCATTGACGCGGTCGCCTGCCTCCAAATCGATGATCCCGATCCAGCCCGATATGGGCGCTGTGATATGGCGCTGTGACAAATCGAACTCGGCCTGCCGAACTGCAAGCTCGGCGCTGCGCAATGCCAGTTCCAATTCCCGCAGCCGCACCTCGGCCACGGCGCCCGTCGCCTGCAGCCGCCGGGCGCGTTCGGCGTCGGTGCGCGCGTTCTCCAGCTGGATCTGCGCCTTTTCCAGTGCGATCTTCTCGGCCTCGTCCTCCAGCCGGACGATGACGGTGCCCTTCTGCACATAGCTGCCGGCTGCCAAAGCCATATCGGTGATGGTCCCCACGGCGTTCGAGCGCACGCTGACAGAGCGCAGCGCGCGGCCATCGCCGATGGCGCTGACGCGATCGGCAAGCGCCTGCTGGCCGACGGTTGCGGTGATCACCCGCGTCGGGCCGTCCTCTGACCAGTCATCCTGGCTGTCGGCGTCAGGGGCCTGCGACGCCTCGATGCCGAGCAGGTCCAGCAGTCCAATCCGGTCCAGCATGGGCTGTGCCGCCGGGACATACGCGACCCAGATGTAGACTCCTGCAGCAACAACCGCGAGCGACAGGACTAATTGGCGAAGCACATTCATGGGTGCAGCTTCCATCAGGTTTCAGCGACATCTTAGCATTTGGCGCGCCCCCGCAGAATAACACGCCAATTCTGTAAGTTTGCCAAGGAATATGCAGTTCCTGCAACCGATCCTATGCCAGCGGCGATTTTACCGCAAAGCAGATCCAGGCTTCGTGGACAAAGATACCAGATCCGGATCGCGGCGGCCGCTGAGAACGGGGGGCGGGTCGTGGCCCGCCCGAGAGGTTGCGTTCAGATCACGCCCAGCGCGCGCATGGCCTCTGCCACACGGATGAACCCGGCAATGTTCGCGCCGATGACATAATCGCCCGGCGCGCCGTATTCTTCGGCGGTCTCATAGCACGCACCGTGGATGTTATGCATGATCTCGGCCAGCCGCTCTTCGGTTTTCTGAAAGCTCCAACTGTCGCGGCTGGCGTTTTGTTGCATTTCCAGCGCCGACGTCGCAACGCCGCCGGCATTGGCGGCCTTGCCCGGTGCGAACAGCACTTTTGCCTCGCGAAACAACTGCACCGCCTTGGGCGTGCAGGGCATGTTGGCGCCTTCGGCGACGGCGATGACACCGTTTTCGACCAATGTCTTGGCATCCGTTTCGCTCAGTTCGTTCTGGGTGGCGCTGGGCAGTGCGATTTCGCAAGGCACATCCCAGATTGATCCGCCCTCGACGTAATGACATCCGGCGCCGCGCAGGGCGGGGTATTCGGCAATGCGGCCCCGCTGCACTTCCTTGATCTGTTTGACCAGATCCAGATCAATGCCGTTCTCATCGACAATGTAGCCGCTGGAATCGGAACAGGCGACGACCTTGCCGCCGAATGCCAGCACTTTCTCCATCGCGTAGATCGCGACGTTGCCCGAGCCTGAGACGATGCAGCGCTTGCCGACGAAATCGGTGCCATGCCGTGCCAGCATGGACCGCACGAAGTAGACCGTGCCGAAACCTGTGGCTTCCTTGCGGGCCCGCGATCCGCCGTAGGACAGCGCCTTGCCCGTCAAAACGCCGGCCTCGTAGCGGTTGTTCAGGCGTTTATACATCCCGAACATGTAGCCGATTTCCCGCGCGCCGACGCCGATATCGCCGGCCGGCACATCGACATATTCGCCTATATGGCGGTGCAATTCGACCATGAAAGATTGGCAAAAGCGCATGACCTCGCGGTCCGACCGCCCCTTTGGATCGAAATCGGACCCGCCCTTGCCGCCGCCGATGGGCATGCCCGTCAGCGCGTTCTTGAACGTCTGCTCGAACCCCAGAAACTTGATGATGCCGACATTGACCGACGGGTGAAACCGGATTCCCCCCTTGTATGGGCCAAGCGCCGAGTTGAACTGCACGCGGAAACCGCGATTGATGCGGACCTGATTTTGATCGTCGATCCACGGCACGCGAAAAATGATCTGCCGCTCGGGCTCGCAAATCCGCTCGATAAGCGCGTCCTCGGAATATTCGGCGTGTTTCGCAACGACGCGGCCCAGGCTTTCCAGCACTTCGCGCGCGGCCTGATGGAATTCCGGCTCGCCCGCATTGCGATGCAGCACTGTGTTGAGAATGGGCTGTAGCCGCTCATCGATTACGTTCAAGGTCTGATCCTTCAATCATGGGGAATTCAAGTTGATCGCTTACATTTGCCTAAGCTTACATTTGCCTAAGAGGGGGTGACGTGCAAGTTCTACCAGCGCCGTTTGTTGCCGGGTTTCCGTTTAAGTGCATCATGCGAAACAAGGTGCCGGATCCGTAAAAGCGGGCCGCGAAACCCGTCCGTCAGATGCGGTTGCAATGATCGTGTCACAATATCGGCGACGTCAGGCGAAACAGTCCTTCGATCGAGCGTTGGTATAGTCCGGCGTCTGGCAGGCCTTGGGGCGCCTCGTCACACAGCCCCCACATCCAGCGGCGCAGCGGCGTGATGTCATGCGGGCCGGACAACAACGCCATCACCTCGAAATTCAGCAGCAGGCTGCGTGCATCGAAATTGGCGGATCCGGCAAATGCCAGATCGTCGGCCAACACTGCCTTGGCGTGCAGCATTTCGGGATGCAGGTGGATGTGGCAGCCCGCCGCCGCAAGATCGCGCAGCCAGGCGCCGCGCGCCAGATCGGCCAGCCGCTGGTTCGACTTTTGCGGGATCACCACGCGCACATCCACCCCGCGCCGCGCCGCAATCGCCAATGCCTGCGACAGGTCGGTCGTCGGCAGAAAATAGGGCGTCACGACCCACAGACGCACATCTGCGGCATGGCAGGCATAGATCAGGACGTCATGAAGCGGGTCCTCGGCCACGTCCGGCCCGGCGGGCACCAGTTGTACGGTGCTGCGCCCGGCGGCTGGTGGCTGGACGGGGGCGGGGTCCGCCATCTTGCCGCGCGCGGCAACCCAATCGGAGGCAAAGATATCCGCGAACCCTGCTGCCGCGGGCCCCTCCAGACGATAGGACAGATCGTGCCATCGTCCCTCCAGTGGCTCGGGGCCCAGATATTGCTGGGCCACGTTGCGCCCGCCGGCCCAGACGCGCGCACCATCTGCGATTACCATCTTGCGGTGATTGCGCAAGTTCGGATGGCCGCCCGTGGCAATGCGCAGAAGCGGTGAGTAAAGATGCACCTCCGCCCCCGCAGCCGCCAGATCGCGCAGCGCGGCGCGGGGCCGGTGAAGGCCGCCGATGCTGTCGAGAATAAGCCGCACAGACACGCCCGCCCGCGCGCGATCTGCCAGTGCAGCACAGAACGCGCGCCCAACCGCGTCATTGCCCAGCACATAAAGCGTGATATCCAGCGATACATCGGCGCTGCGCACCACATCCAGCAATGCGTGCCACGCTTCGGCGGCACCGGGCAAAAGCGTGAAATCGTTGCCATGTGTTCCGGCAGGCAGGCCGTATTGGCGCAGCATCCGCTCGATCTGGGGCGTGTCCGCATCATCGGGCGGCGGCAGCGCGAGGCTACCGTGATCGCCCGGCCGCCGCCTTTTGCGAAACCCCATCACCAGAAAGACCGGAACGGCCAGATAGGGCGCCAGCACCAGAAACATCAGCCAAGCCAGCGTGGATTGCGGACTGCGGCGCTGTTGAACGATGACAACCGCACTTGCCGCAAGGGCAAGGCCCAGAAGGACAATAAGCCCGTGGGTTTCGATCCAGCTCATCCCGGCACGCAGGTTTGGGCAGGGCAGGCGGCATTCGGGAACGGGTGGGTCATGGGGTGATCCTGTCTGCCTCTCGCGTGCGGCCTGCCGCTGCCCGGCTTAGTTCATGTACCAGCCGTGGCTGACAACCAGCGACTGGCCCGTCAGGGCGTTGGTCGGGAAGGCGGCAAAGACATGCGCGACCTCGGCGACGTCCTCAATCGTGGTGAATTCCTGATCGACGGTGTTGCCCAGCATGACCTTGTTCACCACTTCCTCTTCGGAGATGCCCAAGTCTTTGGCCTGCTCGGGGATCTGTTTTTCCACCAGCGGCGTCTTGACGAAACCGGGGCAGATCACGTTGGCGCGCACGCCGTGTTTTGCGCCTTCTTTCGAGATGACGCGCGCCAGTCCCATCAGCCCGTGCTTGGCCGTCACATAGGCCGATTTCAGCGGCGATGCTTCCTTGGAGTGGACCGACCCCATGAAGATGATCGCGCCGCCGCCGGCCTTGTACATGTGCTTCATCACGGCCTTGGAGGTCAGGAACGCGCCGTCCAGATGGATCGAAAGCATCTTTTTCCATTCCTCGAACGGGAAATCCACCACCGGATGCACGATCTGGATACCGGCGTTCGACACCAGCACGTCGATCTGGCCCCACGCGTCGATCACCTGCTGCACGCCGGCATCGACCATCGCCTCGTCGGTCACGTTCATTTCGACGGCCATCGCACTGCCCGGCCCCTTGGCGGTCAGCGTATCGGCGGCCTTTTGCGCCGCGTCCAGCCGCAAATCGGCGATGACGACCTTGGCGCCATCCGCGATGTAGCGTTCGGCGATGCCATAGCCGATGCCGCTGGCGCCGCCGGTGATGATGCAGACCTTGTCCTTGAGATTCATGATATAATTCCTTCTCTTGGGGTATGTGCCGAGTGTAGGGCCCTGCCGCCGGATGGAAAGCCCGTGCCGCTATGTCAAAGTGGCGCAGAAGGTCTCGATCCGGTTCATGGCCTCGGTCAATTGAGCTTCGGACGCGGCATAGCTGACGCGGAAGAACGGGCTTTGCCCGAAGGCCGCGCCATGGACGGTGGCGACGCCGCCTTCCTCCATCAGGGCGATGCAGAAATCCTCGTCCGTCTCGATGCGCTTGCCTGCCGGGGTGCTGCGCCCCAGAAATGCGGCGCAGGAGGGGAAGACATAGAAGGCACCCGGCGGGGTAGGGCAATCCATGCCGGGGATGGCGTTCAGCCGGGCAACCACCAGATCGCGGCGCTTCTGAAACGCTGCACGCTGCACCTCCAGCGCATCCTGCGGCCCGGTCAATGCGGCGAGGGCGGCCCACTGGCTGGGTTGCGCCGCGCCGCTGGTCAACTGCCCCTGCGCCAGTATCATCGCATCAATCAGGGCCTGCGGCCCGGCGGCATAGCCGATGCGCCAGCCGGTCATCGCGTAGGCCTTGCTGACGCCGTTCATTGTCAGGGTGCGGTCCTTCATCGCGGGCGCGGCGGCAGCCATGGTGGCAAAAGGCGTGCCGCCGTAAATCAGATGTTCATACATGTCGTCCGATAATACCCAGACATGGGGATGCCGCTCCAGCACATCTGCCAGCGCGCGCAGATCGGTGGCGGAATAAACCGCCCCGGTGGGATTGGAAGGAGAATTCAGAATCAGCCAGCGGGTTTTCGGTGTCATTGCCGCCTCCAGCGCGGCGGGGGTCAGAATGAAGCCGTCCTCGGGCGTGGTCTGCACCACGACCGGCACGGCGCCGGTCATTGCGACCATCTGGGTGTAGCTGACCCAATAGGGGGCGGGGATGATCACCTCGTCGCCCGCGTCCAGCGTGGCCAGCAGGGCGTTTGCGATCACCTGCTTGCCGCCGGTGCTGACAATGGTTTGCGAAGGGGCGTAATCCAGCCCGTTTTCGCGCGCGAATTTGTCCGCGATGGCCTGCCGCAACTCGGGGATGCCGGGAATTGGGGGGTATTTCGTCGCGCCCTTTGCCACCGCCTCGGCGGCAGCGGTTTTCACATGATCCGGTGTGTCGAAATCCGGCTCCCCGATGGACAGCGATATGATGTCGTGGCCCTGGCCCCGCAGATCGCGCGCCTTTTCGGTGATGGCGATGGTCGCGGCGGGCTGGATGCGCGACAGGGCAGCGGATTTGCGGAACTGGGTCATATCGGGCCTCCTGCAGGGACGCGCCTGACCTTAAGCGCCTTTTGCCGGAGCGCAAGCGGCGTGAGGCGGTTCGAATTACAATTGCGATGCGACGATGATCGTCAGCCCGTCAGGTGCCAAAGACCGACCAGCCGGTATAATTGGCCAGCCGGTGCGCGGCCTCGGTCCCGGCCTGCGAATTGCCGTAATGGTTCAGTCCTGGCGACCAGACCGCGATGGACGCCTTGCCAGGCGCGATCATCAGGATACCGCCGCCGACGCCGCTTTTGCCGGGCAGGCCAACGCGATAGGCGAAATCGCCCGAGCCGTCGTAATGCCCGCAGGTCATCATCAGCGCATTGATCCGCCGCGCGCGGCGCGCGGAGATCAGGCGCGGCGCGCCCTCCAGCCCCGCCAGCATCCGCCCCGATTGCGCCAGCTGGTCCGTGGTCATGGCGATAGCGCATTGATGCATGTAGGTGCCCAGCGTCAGGTCCGGCTCGTTGCGCAGGTTGTCGAAGGAATAAAGGTAATGCGCGAGCGCGGCGTTGCGGTGGCCCGTTGCCTCCTCGGAGGCGGCGACGTGTTTGTCGATGTGGATGTCATCGTCCTCGGCAGCGGCGCGGATGAACTGGATCAGCTCGGCCAGCGCCTCGCGCGGCTGGCGGCCATCCAGCAGCGCATCAGTGGTCACGATGGCGCCCGCATTGATGAAGGGATTGCGCGGACGCCCCTGCTCCTGCTCCAAGAGCGCGATGGAGTTAAAGGCCGTCCCGGACGGCTCGCGCCCCACTCGCGCCCAGAGCGCATCGCCGATCCGGCCCAACGCGGCGGCGAGGGTAAACACCTTGCTGACGCTCTGGATCGAGAAACGCTTGTCATGTGCGCCCGCCGACAGGGTGCGCCCGTCGGCCATGGCGACGGAGATGGCAAATTGCGCCGGGTCCACAGCCGCCAGTTCCGGGATATAGGAGGCGGGCGTGCCCCAGTCGCCCATCGCGTGGATGTCGCGGTCCAACGCGTGCAGGAACTCTTGCAGGCCTTCGGGAAAGGTGGGGCTCATGCGGTCTCCGGTCCGGGGCGTGCCTCAGGTGTTGAAGAGGAAATGCAGCACGTCGCCATCCTTGACGATATAGGATTTCCCCTCGGCCCGCATCTTGCCCGCTTCTTTCGCCGACTGCTCGCCCCCCAGATTGACGAAATCGTCGTAGCTGATGGTTTCGGCGCGGATGAACCCGCGCTCGAAATCGCCGTGGATGACGCCGGCAGCCTTGGGCGCCGATGTGCCGCTGCGGATGGTCCAGGCGCGCGCTTCCTTGGGGCCAACGGTGAAGTAGGTTTCCAGATGCAGCAGCTCGTAGCCGGCCTTGATCAGGCGGCTGAGGCCGGCCTCGTCCAGGCCCATTTCGGTCAGGAACATCTCGGCCTCATCGGCGTCAAGCTGGCTGATTTCTTCTTCGATCTGCGCGCTGATGACGACGTGGGAATTGCCCTCGGCGGCGGCCATTTCGCCGACCTTGGCGGACAGGGCATTGCCGGTTGCGGCGTCGGATTCGCCTACGTTGCAGACATATAGCACCGGCTTGGTGGTCAGCAGTTGCAGCATCTTCCACGCGCGGCGATCTTCGTCGTCGACCTCGACAGTGCGGGCAGGCTTGCCCTCTTCCAGCACGGCCAGCGCGGCTTTCAGTAGGCGTTCCTGCTGAACCGCCTCCTTGTCGCCGCCGCGCACCTTGCGGGTGATGTTCACGAGGCGCTTTTCGATGCTCTCGATATCGGCCAGCATCAATTCGGTCTCGATGGTTTCGGCGTCGGCGACTGGATCGATGCGGTTTTCGACATGGGTCACGTCGTCATCCTCAAAGCAGCGCACTACATGGGCAATCGCGTCCACCTCGCGGATATTGGCCAGAAACTGGTTGCCCAGCCCCTCGCCCTTGCTGGCGCCTTTGACGAGGCCGGCGATATCGACAAAGGTCATGCGCGTGGGGATGATCTGCTTGCTGCCGGCGATCGCGGCCAGCCTGTCCAGCCGCGTATCGGGCACGGCGACGTCGCCCACGTTCGGTTCGATCGTGCAAAAGGGGAAGTTGGCGGCTTGCGCGGCGGCAGTGCGCGTCAGTGCGTTGAACAGCGTGGACTTGCCCACGTTGGGCAGTCCGACGATACCCATTTTGAAACCCATGACGCCGCTCCTTGGTGAAAAGTCAGGGCATCTATGGCACCGGGGCATCGGGCGTCAAGCAGACCATTGATTTCTGCGCCCCTTTGGGCCAAACCCGCCTTGATCAAACAGGGGACCGCCATGAGCCGTATCGACGCCAAATTCGACCAGTTGAAAGCCGACGGCAAAAAGGCGTTCGTCGCCTATGTCATGGCCGGCGACCCCGATTTCGATACCTCGCTGGAAATCGTGCGCGGCCTGCCGGGCGCGGGCGTCGACATCATCGAACTGGGCCTGCCCTTCACCGATCCGATGGCCGACGGCGTGACGATCCAGTTGGCAGGCCAGCGCGCGCTGAAGGCGGGCCAGACGCTGAAACGCACGCTGGAAATGGCGCGCGAATTCCGCAAGGGCGACGACACCACGCCGATCGTGCTGATGGGATATTACAACCCGATCTACAATCACGGCGTGCCGCAGTTCCTGATCGACGCCAAGGAGGCCGGTATCGACGGTCTGATCGTCGTCGATCTGCCGCCCGAAGAGGATGAGGAGCTTTGCATCCCCGCACAGGCGGCGGGCCTCAACTTCATCCGGCTGGCCACGCCCACAACCGATGACAAGCGTCTGCCGAAGGTCATGCAGAACACCTCGGGCTTTGTTTATTACGTCTCGATCACTGGCATCACCGGCGCTGCGGCCGCCGATGCGGGCGATGTCGCGCCCGAGGTGGCACGCATCAAGGCGCAGACCGACCTGCCCGTCATCGTCGGTTTCGGCATCCGCACGCCGGAGACGTCGCGCGCCATTGCCAGCGTGGCAGACGGGGCCGTGGTCGGCTCCGCCATCGTCAGCAAGATCGCGGATGGCGATAGCCCGGCCGATGTGCTGGACTTCGTCAAGGGGCTGGCGGACGGCGCGCATTCGGCCTGACATGGCCAGCGCCTCGCTGCCCACGCCGCTGGGGCCGATCTGCGTCACCGAAGAGCATGGCGCAATCACCGCGCTGGACTGGCATGACGCGTTCCTGCCACAAGATACCCCCCTTCTGCGCCGCGCGCTGGAGCAATTACGAAGTTACTTCGCGGGCGAGTTGCAGCAGTTCGACTTGCCGCTCCGCGTGCGCGGCACCCAATTTCAGCGCAGCGTCTGCGACGCCATCGCAGCCATTCCGTATGGTGACACGCGCAGCTACGGCGATCTGGCGAAAGCGCTGAAAGTGCCTGCGCAGGCGGTCGGAACGGGATGCGGCGGCAATCCGATACCAATTATCATTCCTTGCCACAGGGTGTTGGGAGCCGGGGGGCTGGGCGGGTTCTCGGGCAAGGGCGGGGTTGAGACGAAGGTCTGGCTGCTGCGGCACGAGGGCGCGGGCGGCCTGTTGATTTAACAGAACACGAAGGATGACTTAAGCTTCTTGTGGTCTTCTTGGACAGCTCCAGATACATTTTTGTAGATGACAGTTGAATGAGCCATGCGATGGAAAGCGATCAAACCACACTGGGTCATAAACTTGCGTCCCTTCGGTCCAAGAAGCCGAAATTTCATTTTGGCATCTGGTTGCGAAACACAGTAACTACCGTGCTGAACCTCTCCTTGCTGATGGCCATTTTTGCATTGCCCTCGTGGTGGTATTTTGCGCGCCCCAATATGGACAGGAACGACATGCTGATCATTTTGGGGATGCTGATTGGGTTGTGGTTGATAGTCTTCGGTGCGCGCCGTAAAAACGATACGCGATACTCGCAGGACTTGCTGGATTTGTTGGATTTACTGGCCAATGACCATCAAAGATTCATGCGTGATCTGCGATTGGATGCAAAAACGGCCATTTTTGATGGCAGCAATATTTACCACTTCGGCAATGCGAAAGAGTTGGGCGCGGCGCCGCTGGCAGAGATCGCGCGTCAGTTGCGGACCCAAGGGTATCGTATCGTGTGTTTCTTTGATGCGAATATTTATTTCACACTTGAAGAACACGGTATCCTCCCAAGCTATCAAACCCACTCAATGGCACTGCTCAGGGATATTTTTGGGTTGAGGTCAGATGAAATCTATGTGGTACCCAGCGGAGTTCAGGCCGACAAGTACATTCTGGAAAGTTTGAAACATCTTCCAACATCATTTGCCGTTACCAATGATCAATTCCGCGATTATGCGGAAGTCTACCCAACCGTGATGAAGGATAACCACTGGCGCAAAGGCATCGTCATTTCAAAAAACGAGATCAAGTTGCTACAGCATCGGCTACCAGATCCGATCCTGCTTAAATCACACAGACGCAATCGGTAGCGTTCGACGAATGCACTATAGCAGTGAAGTTGGGGCTAATCAGCGGCCGCATCGTGAGCAGAGCTAATCTTTATCAAAGCCGGGCACTCTGCGGTCTGGTCATCCCTTATCTCTGACGCTCCGGCACGATCTGCTGCACGATGCCTGCGCCCAGCAGGTAGACCGACGTTACCACGAGCCCCCAATGCGCCCAGCTTTCGGGATGAAAATCGACCCAGGCCGCCCATCCGGCGAAGAACGTCCAGATGAAGATCATCGGCAGGGATATGGCCCGCCAGCGTTTGGTGCGCACCGGGTGGATGAATTTCAGCGGCAGGAACATCGCCACGGCCAGCGCGGTCACCAGGCCCAGCGTGAACCAGAATGGCGGTTCGGTCGCGAACAGGACCAGCACGAGCATGTTCCAGCAGCCCGGAAAGCCCGAGAAGGATTTGTCGGCCGTCTTCATGCCGCGATCGCAGAAATACATCGCGCTGGCGAATGTGATCAGGATGATCGCCGCCCAGCCTGTCCAGCCCGGAAGCAGCCCGGATTTGAACAGCGCAAACGCCGGAATGAAGGCGTAGGTGATGAAATCGATGATCATGTCCAGCAACACGCCGTCGAAGCGGGGGGCGTATTTGTCGACCTCGTATTTGCGCGCCAGCGGTCCGTCCGCGCCATCGACCGCGAAGGCGACGACCAGCCAGACGAACATGAGACCCCACTGTTCGTCCGCAGCGGCGAGCATGGCCAGCATGGCAAAAACGATGCCTGTCGCGGTGAAAAGATGAACGGAGAGAGCTTTTATTTCGCGTGTCATGGCGTCCCTATAGGGACTAATCGCGGCGCGGGCAATCAGGCTTTGGGGTGGGCGCGTGCGTAAACTTCAATCAGGCGGGCGGTGTCAACGCCGGTATAGGCCTGCGTGGTGGACAGTGACGCGTGGCCCAGCAATTCCTGTATCGCGCGCAGATCGCCGCCGGCGTTCAGCAGGTGCGTGGCAAAGCTGTGGCGCAGCGCATGCGGCGTCGCTGTCGCAGGCAGGCCCAGTTGCCCGCGGACCTGCTCCATCACTTTTTGCACTGCACGGGGGGCGAGTTTGCCGCCCCGCGCGCCCATGAATAGCGGGCCTTCGGCAGTGATCGCATGGGGGCAGGTGCGCGCGTACGCATCCACAGCCTGCCGCGCGACGGGTAGGACCGGCACCATCCGCTCCTTGCCGCCCTTGCCGATGATGCGCAGGGTGGCGGGCAGGGGTGCGTCGGCGCCGGTCAACGACAACGCCTCAGATATGCGCAGCCCGCAGCCGTAGAGCAGTGTGATAACCGCCTGATCGCGCGTGGCAATCCAGGGCGTCAGTGACTGGAATTCGGCGGTATCGATCACATTGCGCGCGGCCTCGACGCTGAGAGGGCGGGGCAGTTTTCGCTGGAATTTTGGGCTGCGCGTGGCCAGCACGGCAGTCGGCTCGAACCCCTCACGCTCCGCCAGCCAGCGGTAGAAGGATTTCACTGCCGACAGTTTGCGCGCCAGCGAGCGGGGACCTACATCGTCGCCGCGCGTGTGCGCCATCCAGGCGCGCATGTCGGATGTGGTGATGTCGGCCAGCGCGCCCAGGCCCTGCGGGCCACCCTTGTGCAAGCTCATGAAGGCCAGAAATCCGGTGACATCGGCGCAATAGGCGGTGATCGTGTTATCAGCCGCGCCGCGCAGCGCGCGCTGCTGGTCCAGCCAATGGGCCAAAGCGCCACTTGCGGCGGGCGAGATCATGCCAGCCAGCGGCGCATCGCTCTTTCGAACACGCCGGCAAAGAAGGTCAGCAGGTCGGTGCCCTGCTGTGGAGTGAACTGGTGCGGATCCTCTGCCCCCAGAACCAGCATGCCGGGCAGACGCCCATCGCCGAAATCCAGCCGCAGACATGCCTCGGACCGGATGTTCGCTGCTGCGCGGCCATGCAGTGTAGACGCCCCCCCGCTAAGTTGACGCAATGTCACCTGCCGGTCACCGCCACGGCCGTTTTCGATGTAACGCGAGACGAATCCCGGTTCGGCCACAGTCAGGACGTCGCCCATCCGCTGAACAGCCGGATCAGTATCATTCTGGACCGATTCCAGGATCAGGCGCACTGATTCGATCCGCAGGATGTCGGCTACCTCGCCGCCCAGATTGTTCAGGAACGCCTCGAATTCGGTCGGGTCGAGCATGCGCAGAATGGCGCGATGTACCTGATTTGTGCCGGCCAGATTGTCATAGGCTGCGGCGATCACGCTGCGATGCGTGTCCTCCAGCCGGTCCAGCCGCGCCGCCAGCCGGTCCATAGCGATACCGCGCAAATCGACGATATTGCCGCCCATCGCCCGCTCGTTTGCAGCGATAAGGGCATGCATAAGGTCCTGATCTTCGAGGATAACGTCGGGTTGACTGATGATCTGCTCGCGCAGGTGGTCGTCCATTTCGGGTTTGCTGCTCATGCTCATGCTCGTTTTTTGGTTTTGTGGTTTGTAGCATGGGGTTGCAGGGAAATCTTCATCCGATTGACGCCGGGCGGAAATAATTGTCGGCTGTGCGATGTATTGACGAAACGTGCGGGCAGATCAATCGGCTGAAATCCGCACTGGTGCAGTCAATGCGTTTGACCCTGCGCTGCGGTCCGACCTATGTGCGCCGGGGAAAACAGGCTGTGCACCGTCGCACCGATATCAGCTGGGCGAATGCTAATTTACCCGATGCCAATTTTGGGGAGGTGACAATCATGGAATCGTTCAAGCGCATTTATGTGGCTACGCACAAGCCGTTGCTCCGGTGGGTGCTGGCAGTCGACTTTCTGTTGATATTCATCAGCGTGATGATGGGCGTTCTGTTGATGGTCGATATCATCTCCAAATGGCCGAACCATTACAATATCGGCCGCGATGCCAGTGTTTCCGAGCATTTCAATTTCGCGAAATGGGCGGCGATCATAAGCGTGTTCGGCTACGCTTACTACAAGAGGCGCCTGTTGATCTTTGCCTGCCTGGCGGTCGTCTTTGCCCTGATACTGGCGGATGATTATTTCCAACTGCACGAGCAAGCCGGGCGGTTCTCCCGCAGCATTTATGGCGAGGATCTGCGCATCGCCGTCGCCCTGGCCGAGATCGGGTTTTGGATCGCCTTGGCATTGACCTGTCTCGCCATATTGGCGCTGGCATGGCGCAAGACGTCGAACGCCTGCCGCAGGGAGCTGCGGCCGCTGGCCGCCTTGTTCGCAGGGGTTGTCATATGCGGCGCCGGCGTGGATTTCATCCACTACTTTACCGAGAAAAAGTCATGGACCGCAGGCGTTCTGATGATCATCGAGGATGGTGGCGAGATGATTTTCATATCGCTCATGCTGGCCTATGCGATCGGGGCCTTCGGGCCGGGCGCGACAAGCCGGACAGCGCAGGCCGCTGAAACAAGATAACGCCTGGCAGAGACTATCTGCCAAGCGTGAGACAAGCTGCAGATCCGGCGCGCCGTCTCAGACGATCTTCTGACCCGTCTTGGCCCAATCCTTCATGAACTGGTCGAGCCCCGCATCGGTCAGCGGGTGGTCTGCCATCTTCTTGATCACAGCGGGCGGCGCGGTCATCACATCGGCGCCGATCAGCGCCGCCTGACAGGCGTGGTTCACCGTGCGGATTGACGCCGCGAGGATCTGCGTCTCGTAGCCATAATTGTCATAGATCTGGCGGATGTCGGAAATCAGTTCCATCCCGTCGAGGTTGATATCGTCCAGCCGCCCGATGAACGGACTGATGAAGGTCGCGCCTGCCTTGGCCGCCAGCAGCGCCTGATTGGCCGAGAAGCAGAGCGTGACGTTGACCATGTTCCCCTCATCCGTCAGCACCTTGCACGCCTTCAGCCCCGCCCATGTCAGCGGCACCTTGACCGCGATGTTGCCCGCGATCTGCGCGAGCTTGCGGCCTTCCTCGATCATCGCGTCCGCCTCCAGCGCGACCACTTCGGCGCTGACGGGGCCATCGACCATGCCCGCGATTTCGCGGGTGACATCCAGAATATCGCGGCCCGATTTCAGGATAAGCGACGGGTTGGTCGTAACCCCGTCGACCATGCCCAGATCATTCAGCTCGGCGATTTGGTCAACTTCGGCGGTATCGACGAAAAATTTCATGGCGGCAGCCCTTCTTGGTGGATTGGAGTTTGCTTGGCCTTCGTCTATCCCATGGGCGTATCCCGTGAAACCCCGGAAAGGAGCCTGCGCGCGTGACCGCTGCCCCCGAATTCTATGTCGCAGGCGCGCTGGTCGGCGTGCTGACCGCGCAGCCGCTGGGGCGCGTGCTGGACTACCGCGCGCCCGAGGGCGGGTGTTTTCCCGG
Source organism: Roseovarius sp. (assembly GCA_048267045.1). Lineage (GTDB taxonomy): Bacteria > Pseudomonadota > Alphaproteobacteria > Rhodobacterales > Rhodobacteraceae > Roseovarius. The sequence continues at coordinate 16,747 of JBLWYG010000040.1, forward strand.
TGCTTTCGTCGAGGTGCCGCTGGGTCCGCGCAAGGTGGTGGGCGTCGTCTGGGGGCCGGGCGAGGGCGGCTATGATCTGGCCAAGGTGCGCAGCATCATCCGCGTGCTGGACGTGGCGCCGATGGCGGAGGAAATGCACAGCTTCCTTCAGCGCGCAGCCGATTACACACTGACACCGATAACCGCGATGCTGCGCCTTGCCACCCGCGCGCCGGGGCTCGGCGATCCGCCGTCGATGCGCAAGGTTTACCGGCTCGGCTATAGCGAGCCGACGCGCGTGACCGATGCGCGTCAGCGTGTGCTGGACGTTTTGGAAGGGCAGGGCGATCAGGTGTTTACTCTGAAAGAACTGTCTGAGGAGGCGGGCGTGACGTCCTCGGTCATCAAGGGGCTGGTGAAACAGGGCGCAGTGGACGAGGTGGATACTCCGCGCGATACGCCCTACCGGCGGCTTGATCCGGCGATTCCGTCCAAGGAACTGACCGAAGATCAGGCCGCCTGCGCCGCCGCTCTGGATACCGCGATCCGCAGCGGCGCTTACGGCACCACCCTGCTGCGCGGCGTCACCGGATCGGGCAAGACCGAGGTCTATCTGGAAGCGGTCGCCAGCACCCTGCGCATGGGCCGTCAGGCGCTGGTGCTGCTGCCCGAAATCGCGCTGACCGCCGAATTCCTGACCCGCGTTCAGGCCCGGTTCGGGGCAAAACCCGCCGAATGGCATTCTGGTGTCACCATGACCGAACGCCGCCGTTGCTGGCGCATGGTGGGCGACGGCGGCGCGCAGCTGGTCGTCGGCGCGCGGTCCGCCCTCTTTCTGCCGTTCCGCGATCTGGGCCTGATCGTCGTGGATGAGGAACATGATACGTCCTACAAACAGGAGGATGGCGTGCTGTATAACGCGCGCGACATGGCAGTTTTGCGTGCATCAGTTTGCGGCGCGCAGGTGGTGCTGGCATCGGCCACGCCCAGCCTTGAAACTTGGGTGAACGCCGAAGCGGGCAAGTACACGCGGCTGGACCTGAAGGCGCGGTTTGGCGTCGCGGTCATGCCCGAAGTGCGCGCCATCGACATGCGCGCCGAGGATCTGCCCGGCAATCGCTGGATATCTCCCACGCTCCAATCGGCGGTCGCGCAGCGCATTGAAAAGGGCGAGCAATCGCTGCTGTTCATCAACCGGCGTGGCTATGCCCCCGTCACGATCTGCCGGGCCTGCGGCCATCAGATCGGCTGCGATCACTGCGACGCGCGCATGGTGGAGCATCGCTTTCAGAAACGCCTGATGTGCCATCAATGCGGCGAGACAAAGCCGATGCCGGACAAATGCCCCGCTTGCGAGGTCGAGGGCAAGCTGGCCCCGGTTGGCCCCGGTGTGGAACGTCTGGGCGAGGAGGCGGCGGCGCTGTTTCCGGAGGCGCGCGTCGCGACCCTCAGCTCCGACATGTTCGCCAGTTCCCGCGCGCTGAAAGAGCAGATCCGCGCCATTGCCGAGGGGCAGGCCGACATCATCATCGGCACGCAACTTGTGGCGAAAGGGCACAATTTCCCGCTACTGACGCTGGTGGGCGTGATCGACGCCGATCTGGGCCTGCAAGGGTCGGACCTGCGCGCCGCCGAGCGGACGTTTCAACTGATGCGGCAGGTCGCGGGCCGGGCAGGCCGCGCGGACAAGCCGGGCACAGCGATGCTACAGACCTTTCAGCCCGAACACCCGGTGATCCGCGCGATCCTGTCGGGGGACGAAGAAGGCTTTTGGCGTGCCGAGGCTGAAGAGCGCAGGCACGCGGGCGTCCCGCCCTTCGGACGCATGGCGGGCATCATCCTCAGCGGGCCGGATTTGCAGCAGACCTTTGATCTGGGCACGGCGCTGGCCCGAACAGACGCCCCCCTTCGCCAGATCGGTGCGCAGGTCTATGGTCCGGCGCCCGCGCCCATCGCGCGCGTGCGAGGCCGCCACCGCGTGCGCCTGCTGGTCAAGGCGCCGAAGGGTGCGCCGCTGCAGCCGGCGCTGGCGCGGTGGATCGCCGGCGTGCGCGCGCCGAACAACCTGCGTCTCAGCGTCGATATCGACCCGCAAAGCTTTTACTGACGGCGCCGGGTCGCACCGACATTGACGGGCTGCCCGCGTTCGCCCATGCAACACCTGCGCGCATCAAGGGCGCCCCTTACAGGACATTCCATGAGCACCTCTGTTTTGGCCGCCAGACGCGCGAACATGTTGGGCAGCGTCTGGATGATTTCCGCAATGGCGCTGTTCGCCATCGAGGATGCGTTCATCAAGGCTGCGTCGCGCACGGTGCCGGTGGGCGAGATCCTGATTCTCTTCGGGCTGGGCGGTGCGCTGGTCTTTGCCTGCATGCTGCTGCGTCGAGGCCAGCCGCTGTTTCAGCGGGAGGTCGTGTCGCGCCCCATGCTGATCCGCGTGCTGTTCGAGGTGACAGGCCGGCTGTTCTATGTGTTGGCCATCGCGCTGACGCCGCTGTCATCGGCCACCGTGATTCTGCAGGCGACACCGCTGGTCGTCGTGGCGGGGGCGGCGCTGGTCTTTGGCGAACGGGTGGGCTGGCGGCGATGGACTGCAATTTTGATCGGCATGGCGGGCGTGATTGTCATCATCCAGCCCGGCGCCGATGCCTTTTCGCCGTTGTCGATTCTGGCGCTTGTCGGCATGATCGGCTTTGCCGGGCGCGATCTGGCCAGCCGTGCGGCGCCTGCCGCTATCAGCACGTCGATCCTTGGACTTTATGGATTTCTGGCGATGGCCGTAGCCGGAGTGATCTACTCGGGGTGGAGCCTGGATACCTTCGTGCTGCCAAACCTCCGGGCGTCGCTGTGGCTGATCGGGGCGATCGCCGCTGGCACCATCGCCTATGCGTTTCTGATGAAGGCCATGCGCACCGGCGAGGTATCGGCGGTCACGCCGTTCCGATACACACGGCTGCTGTTCGGCATCGCCCTTGGCGTTGTGCTGTTCGGGGAGCGGCTGAGCGCCTCCATGCTGATCGGCTCGGGCCTGATCGTGGCATCGGGCATATTCATCCTCTGGCGAAGCCGCCGCATCGGTGCGAAATGACGACCTGCAAGGCGGCGCAGGGCAGGCACATTCCCCTCGCCAAACGCCGCCTTCGGGCGTAGATCGGACCCATGACACGCACCGTTCCCATAGGCGAAGCGCGCCAGATGCCGCTTTGGCGCAGGCCGCGCACCCTGCTGTTCCTGATGGCAGCGGCGATGCCGATCGCCTTTGCCACATGGTCGGCGCTGCTGAATAATTTCGTCATCGAGGTGGCGCAGTTTGACGGGCACGATATCGGCTGGCTGCACACAGTGCGCGAAATTCCGGGATTTCTGGCCATTGGTGTCATCGCGATCATCATCTTCGTGCGCGAACAGGTGCTGGCGCTGGTGTCGCTCATACTGCTGGGGGTTGCCACCGCCCTGACCGCGTATTTCCCCTCCATGGGCGGCATTCTTACGATCACGATGCTCAGCTCGATCGGGTTTCACTATTACGAGACGGTGAACCAATCGTTGCAGCTGCAATGGATCGACCGCGCGCGCGCGCCGCAGACGCTGGGCTGGCTGCTGGCGGCTGGCTCGGGCGCGACGCTGGTCTGTTACGGCCTCATCGTGCTGCTGTGGGAGCCTTTGGGCCTGACCTACACCATTGTCTACATGCTGTCGGGCGGGACGACCGCAGCAATCGCCATCTTTGCCCTCATCGCCTATCCGCAGTTCGAGGCGCCCAATCCGCAGCTGAAAAAGATGATCCTGCGACGCCGCTATTGGCTGTACTATGCGCTGCAATTCATGGCGGGCGCGCGGCGGCAGATCTTTATCGTCTTTGCCGGGTTCATGATGGTCGAAAAATTCGGCTTTGACGTGCATGAGGTGACGGCCCTGTTCATGATCAACCTTGTGGCCAACATGATCTTTGCCCCGCTTATGGGGCGCGCGGTCGCCCGATTTGGTGAACGCAGTACGCTGATTTTTGAGTATGTGGGCCTTATGATCGTGTTTCTGGCCTATGGAGGCATCTACATGTTCGGCTGGGGCGTGCTGCTGGCCGCGACGCTCTATGTCGTGGATCACATGCTGTTCGCACTGGCGCTGGCGCTGAAGACCTATTTCCAGAAAATCGCCGATCCCGGCGACATCGCGCCCACCGCCGCCGTCGCGTTCACGATCAACCATATCGCGGCGGTGTTCTTGCCTGCGCTGCTGGGCTATCTGTGGCTGGTGTCCCCCGCCGGGGTGTTTTTGCTGGCCGCTGGCATGGCGGGGATATCGCTGCTATTGGCGCTGCTCATCCCGCGCCATCCGGCGCCCGGCTACGAGACGATCCTGTCACGCTCCCCCCCGGTTCTGGCCGAATAGGGGCGCGCCAACCGAAAAGGCCCGCGCATGACCACCTATACCGCCCTCACGACCCTGCAGGGCCAAACCTCTGCCGAGGCACTGGCAGACGCAGTGGAAAACATGACCCCCGAGCCGACGGGCATCGGCACGTTCGAGGTTGAGGACGGCAGTGGGACCTGGGAGGTCGGCGTCTATTTCGAGGATCGGCCCGACATCGCGGGCCTTGCGCTGCTGGCCAAGATCCATGGCGCGCGCCCCTTCGCGGTCTCCGAACTTCCCGACACCGACTGGGTCGCTCATGTCAAACGCGAGCTGACGCCGGTCGTGGCGGGCCGATTCTTCGTTTATGGCAGCCACGACGCAGGCAAGGTGCCGGATGATGCCGTGCCGCTGCTGATCGAGGCGGCGATGGCCTTTGGCACCGGCCATCACGGCACGACGCAGGGCTGCCTGCGCGCGCTGGACCATCTGGCCAGCGCCGGCGTTACCGCGCGTTCCGTGGTCGATATCGGCTGCGGCACCGCCGTGCTGGCGATGGCCGCGGCGCGGATCTGGCCGGGCGTCATGCTGGCCAGCGACATTGATCCGGTGGCGGTGGATGTCGCCCGCGTCAACGTGGCCGCCAACGATCTGGAAGGCCGGGTGTCCTGCCTCATTGCGACGGGACTGGACCATCCCGAATTGGAGGCCGCCGCGCCCTTCGACCTGGTCTTTGCCAATATTCTGAAGGGTCCGCTGATCGACCTTGCCGCCGGCATGACGCAGCGGCTGGCACCCGGCGGTCATGTGATTCTCTCCGGCATCCTGAACGAACAGGCCGATGAGGTGCTGAGCGTTTATATCGAGGCTGGAAACAGTCTGGCGGAACGTCAGGAGATTGGTGAATGGACAACGCTGACATTGCAGAAAGTTAGCAAAAAAAGCACCTGAATGCAGCATCATTAAGGCGGTTGCCCCAATCTGAACACAATTCGATCTTAACTTTTTATTAACGATTATCGGGAGTCGGCAAACTGGAATCTGTCATGTCCACCACGACAAACAATGGGTTTGACGCCCGTATCAGGAAGGTTCAGCGGAACCATCTTCGTATGGCGCGCGGCTATGAGGCCAAGGTGGGGCGTGACGGTTTGATCGTGTTTCGGCCGAAACGCCGCAAGCCCCGTCTGCCGGTTCGCGGTCTGGCAGTGCTGATAGCTGCGTTTCTCGGGTTCAAAGTGTTGGTTTTGATGCAAATAGGCGACGTGGCCTATCAGGCGCGCGTTGATGCGATGATGTCGGGCTCCTTCGACGAACGCATGGGGGCAATTGTCCTTCAGATAGATCCGCTAACGCGAACCATTGCCTGGCAGTTGGCACCGTTGTTCTGATCGGCCGTTTTGGCCCACTTGCCCTTGAGTCATTTAGTGGCTGGTAGGGCCGTGCAAGCCGCAGTGCGAAGCTCTTGGTCCCGTTTTGTGGTTTGTTAACCAGTCTATTGTTTGCCAGTGATGAAAAAGCCCTTGCGCAGCACTGTTGGCACAAGGGCTTTTTTATTCGCGATGTCATGTGCTGACCCGCATCGTCAGATCGGGGCAAACTTTTTGTCCGCGGCGTGATATTGCTCGACACGGCCCTCGCCGATATCCAGCCACAAACCATGTAGGGTCAGAACGCCCCTCTGCATGGCATCGGTGACAAAGGGAAAGCTGCTCAGGTTTTCCAGCGACACCAGCACCGCCTCTTTCTCCAGTGCGCGGGCGCGCTCGGCATCGTCGACGATACCCGCGACCTGTTCATAGCGTGGACGCAAAATGTCGATCCAGCGCCCGACAAAGCTGCCCGGCGCATCCAGCGCAGGCGCATTGCCCGAACACATTTCGTCGCAGCCCTTGATGCCGCCGCAATTGGAGTGGCCCATTACGATCACATGCGCAACGTGCAGCACGCTTACCGCATATTCCAGCGCAGCCGAGGTTCCGTGCTGCCCGCCATCTGTCGTGTAAGGTGGCACGAGGTTGGCAATATTCCGGTGTATGAAAAACTCGCCCTGATCCGCGCCGAAGATGGACGTGACATGCACACGGCTGTCACAGCACGAAATCATCATCGCACGCGGATGCTGTCCCTCCTGGGCGAGGGTGCGATACCAGCTTTCGTTTTCGGTGTACGAGGTTGCCTTCCATCCGTGATAGCGCTGGATCAGATAGGGCGGCAGGGGGCGCGCTTGGTGCAAATTCCGGTCCTTTCGGCGAATGTCTTCAGACTGGAATAGACCGTATTCGCTTTGAATTCGAGTGATAAAATGCATGGGCTGAAACCATTTGGGAAGGTCTATGGCGCAAATTGCAGGGGCCGGGCGTGCTGGGGGCTGCCGGGCGGATTGTCACGAAATCGGGGTGAGACCGTGGAACAGGTAACAATGTTGAAACAAGATGAGGCGGTACGCTTGAACCCGGACCGCCTGGAGGAACTGTATTCGAAACTGGGCGAAGCAGGCGCAGAGGATGTAGTCTGCCGCGCGCTGGAAGAGCTGGCCGTGCGCCTGTCCCAGACTGAGCTGTCCCACCGCGAGGGGTGCTCAGCCGACATGCGGAAAGCGGCCCGAAGTCTGGTGGGGATCGCGGATCAGATCGGAATGCACATGCTGTCGCGGGTCGCAGCCGATGTCGTTGCCTGCGCAGATGCCCATGATCCAGTGGCCGTCGCAGCCACGCTTTCGCGCCTCATGCGCATAGGCGAACGTAGCCTGAGCGAGATCTGGGATCTGCAGGACATGACGATTTGATGGCTTGCAGGCAGGTGCAGGGCGATTAGGTTGGGGCCGAGCCTGCCCGCGATCCTGCGCCGCCTTCCGAAAGGTCTTGCCACATGCCCAACGCCCTGCCTACCGCGCAACCCCTGACCTTTGCGACCGACCCGAGCGCCGCTCTGGCACTTCATGTGATCGGCGCTGATCAACTGGAGGATTGGCTCAAAGACCGGCCCGAGACATTGGGCAGATGGGTTCGGGCAAACGATTTTACCGCGGCGCTGGGCAAGGTGTTGGTGGTGCCTGGCCCTGATGGCGCGCCGGAAATGGCGCTGGCGGGGTACGGCACCGCCGAGACCCGCGTGCGTGGCCGGTTTCATCTGGCAGCCGCTGCGGCGGCACTGCCGGCCGGAACATACCGCCTTGAGGGCCTTGATCCTGCCCGCGCAGAAGAGGAGGCGCTGGGCTGGCTCTTGGTCGGCTACACGTTCGACCGCTACCATACGCAAAATGCCCCGTCCGCGCGCCTGATCGCGCCCGGCGGCGTCGATGGCGCCCGGCTGGAAGTCATCGCGGCGGGCGAGGCTCTGACCCGCAATCTGATCAATACGCCCGCCAACGATATGGGGCCGGACGCTCTGCAAACGGCCTGTGCTGAACTGGCGGCGCAACACGGCGCAGATATGACCGTCATCGCCGGGGACGATCTGCTGGCGGCAAACCTGCCGCTGATTCACGCCGTCGGGCGTGCTTCCGATAGCCTGCCGCGCCTGATCGATATGACGTGGGGGGATCGCGGGCCCGCGCTGACGCTGGTTGGCAAGGGGGTCTGCTTTGACACCGGGGGGCTGAACCTGAAACCCGGCTCCAGTATGGGCTTGATGAAAAAGGACATGGGCGGCGCGGCGACAGTCCTGGGCCTTGCGCACATGATCATGGCGCTCGCCCTGCCGGTGCGTTTGCGCGTCCTGCTCCCTGCCGTCGAAAACGCGGCCAGCGCCAATGCGATGCGTCCCGGCGACATCCTGACCGCGCGCAATGGCAAGACGATCGAGATCAACAATACCGACGCCGAGGGCCGCCTGGTGCTGGCTGATGCGCTGACCTTTGGCGCGGAGGGCGCGCCAGATCTGATGATCTCGATGGCGACGCTGACAGGTGCCGCGCGTGTCGCCGTCGGACCAGACCTTGCGCCGTATTATGCAGATGAGGCGACCCTTGTCGCCGCGATCGAGGCTGGCGCGGTCAAGGCCGCCGATCCGGTCTGGCGGATGCCGTTTCATACGCCGTATGAGACCATGATCGAACCGGGCATCGCCGATCTGGACAATGCGCCATCGGGAGGTTTTGCCGGCTCGATCACCGCCGCGCTGTTCCTGCGGCGCTTTGCCGAGGGCACGCGCTACGCGCATTTCGATATCTACGGCTGGAATCCCACAGCCGCGCCCGCCCGGCCAAAGGGCGGCGTCGGCATGGGCGCGCGCGCGTTGCCGGCGGTGCTGCCTGCCGCGTTGGGCCTGTGAGCGATCCGCGCCTGACCCCGGGCCATGGCCGGGGCGCGGGGGCGGGGCCGCG
>JBLWYG010000041.1:0-24885 GCA_048267045.1 Roseovarius sp.
GTCCGCCAATCGTCAAACGGGGGGGCGGGGTCCATCCAGAACAGCTTGCCATGGGCCTTGTTGATCGGGCCGTTGCATGTGGCGCGCGCGCGGCACGCCTTGAGCGCCGATTCGATGCCGTCGGTTTTCAGCCCGTCGACGATGACGGGCCCGTCGGTGACGCTTGCCGCTTCGGCGATCAGGGCGCGGGCCTCGTCCTTGGCGCGGGGCAGACAGACCAGTGCGGCCCCATAGCGGCCTTCGGGCGCGGTGTTGCAGGTATAGCCCAGCCCGGCGAAATGGTCATGCGCCGGTTTGTCGCCGGTAATGATGTGGCACATGTCGGCGGTCAGCGGCGAAAGATCGCTGTCCGGCACGGGGGCGAATACGGCGATGCGCGCTGCGTCCGGAAGGGTCAGACCGCCCTCCAGCGCCAAGGATAACCGGATACCTGTCACGTGTGTCCTATTCCCGTTCCATCGTGCATTGCAGCGGATGCTGATGTCGGCGGGCAAAGTCCATGACCTGCGCCACCTTGGTTTCTGCAATCTCGTGACTGAAGACGCCGACGACGGCAACGCCTTTCTTGTGGACGGTCAGCATGATCTCGAAGGATTGGGCGCTGTTCATGTTGAAAAAACGCTCCAGCACGGCGACGACAAATTCCATCGGCGTGTAATCGTCGTTCAGAAGCAGCACCTTGTACAAAGGCGGGCGTTTCGTCTTGGGGCGGGTCGCAAGGACGACCGACGCGTCGGAATCGCCTTCGTCGTTCTCGGTCAATGTCCACGGCTGAAGGGTCATGTCGTCCATGTCGTTCAAAGAGAGTCTGTATCTGGCGAAGTATATAGCCTGTGGCGCGTTTTTTGAAAGGGGTGCAGCGATGGTCGGCCTTGATGTGTCTGTCAGCTCTTGCCCCAACCATCTGACTGCATCTCGCGCAGACGACTGGCGGTGCGTTCGAATTCGAAACTGCCTTCGCCCTCGACATAGAGGTATTCGGGCTTCGCGGCGGCGCTGCAGATCAGCCGCACGCGTGCCTCGTAAAGCGCGTCGATCAGGGTGACAAACCGTTTCGCCTCGTTGAAGTTCTGGCGGCTGAGCAGCGGAATATCCTCCAGCACCAGCACGCGGACGGCATCGGCCAGCGCCAGATAATCGGCGGGGCCCAGCATCCGGCCGCACAGATGGTAAAACGTCGCGCGCGCTACGCCATTGTGAAAGGCAGGAATTTCAAGCTGGCGCTTTTGCACGGTCAGGGTATGAGGCTGCGCCTGTCCGTGGGTCAGACTTTGCCAGATGTCTTCGATCCGCGAGCGCGCGCTTGCGTTGACGGGCGTGAAATAGGTCTGGCTGCCGGCGATGCGGTCCTGACGATAATCCTTGGGGGAGGTCAGGTGATGCACGACCATGTTCTGTTTCAGCAAGTCGATGAACGGCAGGAACAACTGTCGGTTCAGCCCGTTCTCGTACAGATCGTCCGGCACTCTGTTGGAGGTGGTGACGACCACGACACCAGCATCGAACAGTGCCTGAAACAGCCGCCCGACGATCATCGCATCAGTGATGTCGGTGATCTGCATTTCGTCAAAGGCCAGCAGGCGCACGTCCTCCGCCACCTTGGCGGCGACGGGCGCGACCGCGTCCTGCATACCCTTCTGGCGCGCGGCATGAATGCCTGCATGGATCTCCTGCATGAAGGCATGGAAATGCACCCGGCGATTGGGCACCTCCAGCGAGGCGGCGAACATGTCCATCAGCATGGATTTGCCCCGCCCGACGCCACCCCACATGTACAATCCCTTGGGGGGTTCGGCCGACTTGCGAAACCAGCCCTTGGGCTGTGACGCCTCCAGTGCGGCGCGAATACGCTCGAACTCGGACAGGACTGCCTCCTGCGCCGGGTCGGCGGTTAGCGTGCCGGATTTGACATGTTTGGCATAGAGGTCTGGCATTGTTTTCATGGTTCAAGGCATAGCCCGGCGGCACTCCGCTGAAAAGCTGTGCGTGGCCTGCCGCCGCAAAAAGCGATTCCAATACCCGCATCGCTCGCTATTACTGCGCCCATGACATTCGAGATTCTCTTTGCACTGGTCGCCTTTTGCTTTGTCGGGGTGATTACCCCCGGCCCGAATAACCTGATGTTGATGGCGTCGGGTGCAAATTTCGGCTTTCGCCGGACGGTCCCGCATATGTTCGGCGTTGGGCTGGGCATGCCGGTGCTTGTCACGCTGGTCGGCATCGGCGTGATCCGCGTGTTCGAGGCGTTCCCCGTCGTGCAAACCGTCCTGACGGTGCTGAGCGTCGTCTACCTGCTGTTCCTGGCGTGGAAGATCGCCAATGCTGCGCCGCCCGCGCGTGCGGCAGAAGAAGAGACAGGCAAACCGCTGACACTTCTTCAGGCCGCCGCGTTTCAATGGGTCAATCCCAAGGCGTGGTTCATGGCGCTGTCGGCTATCACGCTCTACGCCGGTGGGCGCGAGCCGACGGCGATCCTGTGGGTGGCGGGTGCCTACTGCGCGGTGTCGACCGTCAGCACGACCAGTTGGACGGCGCTGGGCCAGCAGATGCGCAGGCTGCTGGGCACGCCGGTGCGGCTGCGCATCTTCAACTGGACAATGGCGGTGCTGCTGGTCGGAACACTGATCCCTGTGCTATGGCCCGCCTAGAAAGGCCTGCCATGACACTGACACTTCTGCACACCGCCGAGGCGCATCGCGCCACGTTCGATGATCTGGCCGCACGGATCGCGCCGGAGACAAGGTTGCGCCATGTGGTGCGGCCCGATTGGCTAAGCCGGGCGCAGGCCGCGGATGCCAGTCTGCAGGTCGAGATCGCGCAGACGGTCCGCGAGGCGCCTGGCGCGGTGCTCTGCACCTGCACGACGCTGGGGCCGATGGCCGAGGGTCTGGGCATCCTGCGTATTGATGCGCCGATGATGGCCAAGGCCGCGCAGATCGCGGCAGATGCGCAGGGCGATCTCGTCATGGCTTATTGTCTGGACAGCACGCTGGTACCCTCCGCCGCGTTGCTGGATGCGGCGCTGGAGCGCGCGGGTCACACGGTGCGCGTGCATGCCTTGTCACTGGCGCAGTTCTGGCCGTTGTTCGAGGCAGGGCAGGTGGCCCCCTTTCATGCCGTCATCGCCAGCGCCATCCGCGAGAACCTGACCGCCGCGCCGGGCGCTGCCTGTATCGTGCTGGCGCAGGCGTCGATGGCGGGTGCCGCGGCTTTGCTGGCAGAACTTAATATCCCTGTGCTGGCCGCACCGGAAATGGCGCTGCGGGCGGCACTGGACCTGCCGAACTGATTGCATTTCCGGCAACGCCCAGCCATATAACGCTGGCACCAACCGGAGCCTCCCAGATGACCCATTACCTCGACTTTGAAAAACCCCTCGCCGAAATCGAGGGCAAGGCCGAAGAGCTGCGCGCGATGGCCCGCGCCGGTGAGGGCGTAGATGTCGAAGAAGAGGCGGCTGCGCTGGACAAGAAGGCCGCGACCATGCTGCGCGATCTTTACAAGGATCTGACGCCGTGGCGCAAATGTCAGGTGGCCCGCCACCCCGAAAGGCCCCATTGCAGCGACTATATCAACGCGCTGTTCACTGAATATACGCCGCTGGCCGGCGACCGGAATTTTGCCGATGATCATGCGGTCATGGGCGGGCTTGCCCGGCTGCAGGATCGCCCCGTCATGGTGATCGGTCATGAGAAGGGAAACGACACGAAGTCCCGGATCGAACGTAATTTTGGCATGGCCCGGCCCGAAGGCTACCGCAAGGCGATCCGCCTGATGGAAATGGCCGACAAGTTTGGTCTGCCCGTGATCACCCTGATCGACACCCCCGGCGCCTATCCCGGCAAAGGCGCCGAAGAACGCGGACAATCCGAGGCGATCGCCCGCTCCACCGAAGCCTGCCTGCAAATCGGCGTGCCGCTGGTCAGCGCTGTGATCGGCGAGGGCGGATCGGGCGGCGCGGTAGCCTTTGCCACTGCCAATCGCGTCGCGATGCTGGAGCATTCGGTCTATTCGGTAATTTCGCCTGAGGGCTGCGCGTCCATTTTGTGGAAGGATGCCGAGAAAATGCGCGAGGCCGCCGAGGCGCTGCGCCTGACCGCGCAGGACCTGATCAAGCTGGGCGTCGCCGACCGGATCATTGACGAGCCGATGGGCGGCGCGCATCGTGCTGCTGCCAAGACGATAGAAAACGTCGGCAAGGCGCTGGGCGAGATGCTGAAGGAACTGGACGGCAAAAGCCCCAAGGCGCTGATCGCGGACCGCCGCCAGAAATTCCTGGATATGGGCAGCAAGGGTCTGGCCGCCTGATCCTCAGGTCGTCAGCATCCGCAATCCCTGGGTTACGTCCGACCGCACGGCAAGCCGCAGGGTCGGCTCGTCCCCGGCCTTCAGCGCGCTGATAATCAGGCGGTGATAGCGGGGTGCCTCCTTATAGCGCAATTTTCCGTACAGCTTGCGCATCGTCGGGCCCAGTTGCAGCCAAACGGTTTCAGCCATCGCCAGCATTGCGGGCGCCTGCGCGCGCAAATAAAGCGTGCGGTGAAACTCAAGATTGCGGCGGATATAGGCCACCGCGTCCTGCCGCGCGATATCCTCGGCAATGGCGGCGTTGATCGTGGTCAACCGGTCGATCAGCGCGATATGCGCGCGGGGCAGGGCGCGGCTGGCCAGTTCGACCTCCAGCAGGGACCGCAGGGCGGCCAGTTCCTCGATCCGGTCATTGCTAAGCTCGGGGGTCGAGACGCGGCCCGAATTGCTGAGCGTCAGCGCGCCTTCGGCCACCAGCCTGCGCAATGCCTCGCGGGCCGGGGTCATCGACACGTCGAATTCCTTGCCGACGCCGCGCAAGGTCAGCGCTTCGCCGGGCGCCATCTCGCCGTACATGATACGGCTGCGCAGCCCTCGATAGACACGGTCATGCGCGGCAGGTGCCGGATCGGGGCGGGTGTTCATCAACATGGATCTGTTGTGATCACAAATCGCCCTCGCGTCAATCAAACCGGTATCGGTGCAGCGCCGTTCCGCTCTGGCGCAGCCAATCGCGATGCGTCTGATAGTCGGGCATCAGCCGCGCGACGATGTCCCAGAAGGCGGGCGAGTGGTTCATCTGCTCCAGATGTGCCACCTCATGCGCGGCGACATAATCCAGCACCTCGGGCGGGGCCATGATCAGACGCCACGAATAGCTCAGACCGGCAGTCGAGGAACACGACCCCCAGCGCGAGCGTGTATCGCGCAGCGTGATGCGTGCATAGGGGCGGCCCAGCGCGGCGGCATAGTGATCGGACGCTGTCGCCAACCGGTCGCGCGCCAGTGTCTTCAGCCACGCTTGCAACCGGGCGGGATCGCCGCCTGGTACCAGTAGGGTATCGCCGGACAGCGCCACCCGGCGCCCTGTGCCCGCCTCCAGCCGCAGCATGCGCCCCTCGACCGGCAGGGATGCGCCCGGCGCTACGGTCACTTCGGGGACACGATCTGCCAGATGCCCGGCCAGCCAACCCTGTTTCGAACGGGCGAAATCCAGCGCCTCACGTTCGGGCAAACCTTTGGGCAGGGTCAGCGTGACGCGCCCGTCCAAGGCGGACACGCGCAAGGAAATCCGACGCGCCTGCGCCGAACGGCGCAAGGTCACTTCGATAGGGGGGTTGCCGGGAAGGATATGCTGGCCCATATGCCTGATCTGTGCTGCTGCTCATGCTCAAAGGCTTTGACACCTTTGCCCCGTTATGGCAGGTGGCGCAGATTGCATGCAAGGCACCATATTTGAAAGGGACGCACATGCCCAAGGAAGAATGGGGCGTCAAGCGCCTGTGCCCGACGACCGGCCAGCGCTTTTACGACCTGAACAAGGATCCGATCATCAGCCCCTATACCGGCGAAGTGGTCGAGCTGAACACCGGCAAGAGCCGCTCGATCAAGGCCGACGCCGAGGATGCCGAGACGAAAAAGATGAAAGAGGCCAATACCGACGATGACGCGGTACTGGACGATGATGACGACGTCGACGTCGATCTGGGCGACGACGTGCTGGAAGACGAAGACGACGACGAGGATGTCTCGCTGGACGAGATCGCCGATGTCGCCGCGGAGGACGACGATAACTGATAACGCATGCCGGGCCGGATTTTTTCGCTTGATCCTGCCCGGTGCTTTGCCTAATCAGCACTCAGCGACCCTGTGGGTCGCTTCGGGGCCTTAGCTCAGCTGGGAGAGCGCCTGCATGGCATGCAGGAGGTCAGGGGTTCGATCCCCCTAGGCTCCACCAATACTCCCCGGATCAGTTTGCGACGTGTATCTATTGCGGTTCGGGCATGGACTGTTTCAATGGCCGCTGCCAATACGCCTCGGCTGCGAAGAGCGGTTTCATTTCCGTGCGGGGCCGATATAATACCCGGCGCACATGCGCCCCCAGGCGAAGATTGTCTTCGGCGTTTGCCGCAAGTACCGGCTTCGCGCCCGATGCCGGCAAGTGTCGGCTCCAGCCAGCGGCAGCGGTGCCAGAACTAGCGCGGCATTCTGAAACTTGTGTTTTGCGGCCGGAAAGCAGAGCATTTCGTTCTATGTGATGCGCAGATCAGTGAAATTTTCGTGGATCAGGACGTTAAACGCTGACTGATAGACCTCTGCGAAAGGGCCGGAGAACCTATGAAATCGAATCCTGAGCTTCACGGCATCGGCGTTTTAAGGTCCATCTGTCAGTTGGCAATATTTATTGCGTTTGCACTGGCTTTTGGCAATGGCCCTGCCCAAGGACAGACATCACCGACCATTCTTGACCCGGCCGCCAGCGATTCCCAACAGACAGTATCTGTCGCACCCGATGTGCGGGACTCGGAGATAGAGGATCGGTTGAGGCGTATTCTGCTGGCAAGTGAATGGTTCGATCCTCTGGCAGTTTCGGTGCGCGAGGGGATCGTGTTTCTGGACGGCCAGACCGAAACAGACGAGCGCATGGAGTGGGCCCGCCAGTTGGCGCTGAGAACCGAGGACGTGGTCGCTGTCGTGAACCGGATCGAGGTGTCGCCCGAGATCAGCTGGGATCTGACACCCACCTGGCGCGAGATCGAAAAACTGACCAACCGTGTCCAGTGGTTCGCGCCGCTACTGCTGGTCTCCGTGATGGTTCTTCTGCTGGCATGGGCGCTTTCGCGTGGTGTGGCTGCCTTGGCCCGTCATTCGCTGCGCCGCCGTATCACGTCGCCGCTGCTGCTCCAACTGGTGTCGCGCGTTCTGGCAATTCCTGTGATATTGATAGGCTTGTACCTGGTGCTCCAGGTTGCGGGCCTCACCCGGCTGGCTTTGACCGTCCTTGGCGGTACGGGCCTGGTCGGCATCGTGCTGGGTCTTGCGTTTCGCGAGATCGCGGAAAACTCGCTTGCCAGCATCCTTCTGAGCATCCGAAACCCGTTTCGCGCGGGCGACTTGATCGAGGTGGGCGAACATCATGGCATTGTGCAGAACCTGAACATGCGCACCACCGTGCTGCTTACGTTGGATGGCAATCACGTACAGATCCCGAATGCGTCCGTTTTCAAAAGCGTTATCACGAATTTTTCGACCAACCCGAACCGGCGGACCGAATTCAAGGTCGGCATCGGATATGACGATTCCGTTCTGGCTGCGCAAAAGGTGATCATTGATGCGCTTCGTGCACATCCCGCGGTGCAGAACGACCCCGAACCGATCGCCCTGGTTGATGAGCTTGGCGCGTCTACCGTAACCATTCGCGTGCAGTTCTGGTTCGACGGCAGGTCCTATTCGATTTTCAAAGTCCGATCGGCTCTCATGCGGCAGGTGAAGCGCGCGCTTCAGGATGCCGGAATCTCTATGCCTGATGAGGCCCGCGAAATCATTTTCCCTGACGGTGTCCCAATCAGGCGACTCGCGCGCGACCAGCCCGAGGCGGAGGCTCGCGTGCAAAGCCATGCCCCGGACACCGGCGATGATGCAGTGGCGACAGTGGGCGAGGGTGATCTGGTATCCGAAGAAGAAGACCTGGAACGTCAGGCCGACGCCGCCGACCTTTCCGATACCGGTGAAAATCTGTTGGCATCTGGAAAGGATAGAGAAAGTTGATACCGATCCGGACAGGCGCCGGATTGGCGTCATGCGCGGTTCCTTTAGATGCCAGCTACCAGACAGCGCCGCGTGGAGGGCAGTGCCCGATGGTGATAGCGAAGGTGCCTAGCGCCCAAATCGCAGCAGCACGGCGCCGGTCAATGTCGCTGCTGTCGACAGAACCTTGGGCAGGTCAAGTCTTTCCTTCAGCAGGAAGACTCCGATCAGCAGAGCAAAGACGATGCTGGTTTCGCGCAACGCGGTGACCAGCGCGATGGGCGCCTGCGTAAAAGCCCACGTTACCACCGCATAGGCCACAAACGACGCGGCCCCGCCTACCAGAAACGGGACACGACCGTGACGCGCGATCCGAACCAGCGTTCCGGGGCTGCGCATGGCAAAATAAAGGGTCATCAGCGCCGCATTGGCCAGTGCCATCCACGAAAAATACGCCAGCGCCGATCCCGACAGCCGCGCACCCAGACCGTCAACCAGCGAATAGGACGCGATGAACAGCCCCGTTGTCAGCGCCAGCGCCGCAGCGTGCCCGTTTCGACGCCCGTCGGCGCGCCGCACGGCGGCGAGGCTGAGGATACCGATGCCGATGACCGCCACTGCCAGCACTTCAAAGCGCTCCAGATGAACGCCCAGGACCAGCACCGAGAACAGCGCAACCATCAGGGGCGCGGACCCGCGCGCGATGGGATAAACTTGGGTCAGATCGCCTTTTTCATACGCGTGTATGAGGAAGATCTGATACCCGACATGCAGCCAGATACCCCCCACCATGTAGGGCAGGCTGGCATGCGCGGGCAGAGGCACAAAGAACAGCGCCAGCAGGGCGAACGGTGCATGACCGATCACAACGGCACCCATCGCCACACGTTTGTTCGCGCCGCCTTTGACCAGTGCGTTCCAGCCGGCATGCAGGATTGCGGCGCCCAGAACGGCGACAAAGACAACAGTGCTCATCTCGTGCCCCTGGATTGTTCGTGCAGAGCCTACGCCGGCAGCGCGTCAGGTTGGAAGGTGAATTTTGAACGCCTTCCGAATTGCTGCATCCACATCGGGGGCAAAGCGGGCGGCGGAGCGTTCGGACAGAATTGCCTCCTTCCGGGCGGTCGCGTCGCGGTTGAGGTCGGGTTTGCCGCCTTCGTCCCACGCCTTGGGGCTCATGCGGTTGCCGATCTTCGGATACTGGTAATCCGACTGCATCCGCGCCAGCGTCTGCGATGTTCCCAGATAGTGACCGGGCCCGCCGATGCAGACCTCGCGGATCTGTTCCAGCGCCAGCGTGTCGTCATCCACCTCGATTCCGCGCACGCATCGCTGGGCGTGGCCGATCAGATCGTCGCCGAGGATCAGCGATTCAAGGCAGAACCCCAGCAAAGATGCATGCATCCCCGCCGCCTCGTAGACCATGTTCAGTCCTGACAGGCCCGCCATGACGTTCGAACACATCGCCTCCCACCCCGCCTGCATGTCGGGCAGTTTGGCGTCGGTGATGCCCGCCGCCGCGCCGCCGGGCAGATTGTAGAACCGGTGCATCTGCGCGCAGCCCGCGCTTAGCAACGCCTGCTCGCCCGAGCCGCCGGTCATGGCGCCGGTGCGCAGATCGAGGCCGAAAGGCCAGGTGCCGAAGATCGCCGGATGCCCCGGCCTCACCGCGTTGACATAGACCAGCCCGGCCAGGCATTCAGCAGTCGCCTGCACGATGGCGCCCGCGATGGTCGAGGGCGCGGTCGCGCCCGCCATCCCGGCACTCAGCAGCAGCACGGGCATGCCGCCCATGATGACCTCTTCCATCACTTCGCAAGATTCGGTGGCGAATTTCATCGGCGGCACAACGAAACAGTTGGAGTTCGACACGAAGGGCCGTGCGCGCCACGCCTCTTCGCCGCCCGCGATCATGTGCAGCATTTTTATGCCTTCGCGGGCAAAGGCGCGTTCGGTGAACGAGACGCCCACATGCTTGGTCGTACCCGCGCAGCAGGCGTAGATGGTGTTCAGGTCCATCTCCATATTGTCGGGGATGTCGCGGCAGACCATGGGGCGCTGAACAAAGTGGATATTGTCCAGCACATCGGCAATGCGGGCCGCATCATGCAGATCCTGCACCGTGCACTCGCGATAATTGCGCCCGTCCACATCCACCATATGCACCGCGGCGCCCGCCGTGCCGTAATGCACCCGCGTACCCGACAGCTGCATGTCGTGCTGCGGATCGCGGCCCATCAGGGTGATGCTGCGGTTGGCCTTGGCAATCGTGTCCTCAATCAGCGCGCGGGGAAACCGGATGCGCCCGTCATCGCCCAATATAGCACCTGCGCCGGTCAGGTACTCGACACCGCTGGGTGGCGCGTCGGCCAGCCCGATCTGTTCCAGCGCGTCCAGCGCGGTGTGGTGGATGCGCAGCACTTCGGCATCCGTCAGGGGGCTATAGCGACCGCCCTCCATTCCGGGGCGGATGGAGCGCATGGCGCCGGTGACCGGGGCAGAGCGTTCGGCGCGCCGCGCGGCGCGTCCACCGGTGCGGCGGGGTGAGATTGCGTTCATATCAGGCTCATATTTACAGAGGCAAAGGACAAGGCGACGGCATCAGTTGCCGCGCCTCGGTGCGCCGCGTGCGGCGCGTCCCCTTTCGGCGCCGATGGTGCGCACGACAAGAGCGATCTTGCTGAATGGCGTCATGGCCATCCCTCCCTGCTATGGAATGATGACGCCATGAATGCGGGGGGCTGTCTGTCCTGATTGCGACATGTGTCGTTTTCAACAAATCAGCGCACATGGTCTGCGGTGGAGCCGGCAACACTTCCTCCGGGCAGCGCGGCAGCGCGCGCTTCCTCGGCGAATAAAGGCGTGGCGATCTGGGCTATTCCAATAAGAGGCCGGAATTGCTAAGCCCGCCGCAACCCGGCGCATCCACCCCTGCGAGGCCCTCATGACCAAGATCCAGCTGCACAACACCAAAACCCGCCGCAAAGAGGTGTTCACCCCCCTCGATCCGACCAATGTGCGGATGTATGTCTGCGGCCCGACCGTCTATGACCGCGCCCATCTGGGCAACGCGCGCCCGGTGGTGGTGTTCGACGTGCTCTACCGCCTCTTGCGCCATGTCTACGGCAAGGACGCCGTGACCTACGCGCGCAATTTCACCGACGTCGATGACAAGATCAACGCGCGGGCGGCCGAGACTGGCCGCGATATCGGCGCGATCACGGACGAGACGATTGCGTGGTTCCTCAAGGACATGGGCGCACTGGGCGCGCTGGAGCCTGATCTGATGCCCCGCGCGACCGAGTTCATCCCCCAGATGATGGCAATGATCGAGGATCTGATCGCCAAGGGCCACGCCTACGCGGCCGAGGGCCATGTGCTGTTCGCGGTCGAGAGCTACTCCAAATATGGCGCGCTGTCAGGCCGCTCGATTGACGACATGATCGCCGGCGCGCGGGTCGAGGTCGCGCCCTACAAGCGTAACCCGATGGATTTTGTGCTGTGGAAGCCGTCCGGCCCCGATCTGCCGGGATGGCCGTCGCCGTGGGGCCGTGGCCGCCCCGGCTGGCATATCGAATGCTCGGCGATGGCCTATGAACTGCTGGGCGCCAGCTTCGACATCCACGGCGGCGGCAACGACCTGATGTTCCCGCACCACGAGAACGAGATCGCCCAAAGCTGCTGCGCCCATCCCGACGCCGGGTTCGCGCAGGTCTGGATGCATAACGAGATGCTCCAGGTCGAGGGCAAGAAGATGTCCAAGAGCTTGGGTAATTTCTTTACCGTGCGCGATTTGCTCGACGAGGGCGTGCCGGGGGAGGTGATCCGGTTTGTGTTTCTGTCGACGCATTACCGCAAACCGATGGATTGGACGGCGGAGAAGGCGAAAGAGGCCATCTCGGCATTGCGGGAATGGGTTCAAGTTGCTGATGAAAGCGGGAATGAAAAGATCGACAATGGCATAATCGAAGCAGTCTCTGATGATCTGAACACCTCGCTCGCGATGAGCAGGTTGTTCGATTTGTTCAAAAACGGCGATTACTCGACCCTTACAGCTTCTGCGCGTTTCCTTGGCTTTGATCTCGTTGCATTACGACACTCCGAATGGACTCAACCTTTTGAGAGACGGGAGTTGATCGAGGTTCTTGATTATCAACCCACCGCTGGTGTCGTGGGATGGGGCAGACATTCCGAAGACTTGGTGTCAAAGGTCATGGGTGTTGTGCGTAGTTGGCTTTTGCTCCGTTGGGAGAAAAATTGGGATGCCGCCGATTCCTTGAAATCCAAGGCTTATTCAATTGGAATTGAGTTGCAGGCGTATCGCTCAGAGAATGGAGTCAGCGGAGGCACCGCTGTGCTTGGCTCTGATTTCGACCCCTCCAAACTGGACGCCTTGAAATGATCTTGCCACTCCGCACTAAGGGTCGCCCCCGACCGAGGGTGGGGGTGAAGCCCCCGCCGTCGTGCCGAAGGCACGCCTCTGGCGTGACGGGGGCGGTCGGGGGCTGCCCGTGGTTCCCACGGGCGGAACACCTTGAGCAATGCGCCAAAAGCTACAGGGCAATTGCATGACCCGCACCCACCTTAGCCTCTATGACACCACCCTGCGCGATGGCCAGCAAACTCAGGGCGTGCAATTCTCGACCGCCGAGAAACAGCGCATCGCGGAAATGCTGGACTCGCTCGGGGTCGATTATATCGAGGGCGGCTGGCCCGGCGCCAACCCCACCGACAGCGCGTTTTTCGACACCGCGCCGAAAACCCGCGCGACGATGACCGCCTTCGGCATGACCAAGCGCGCAGGTCGCAGTGCCGCCAATGACGATGTGCTGGCCGCCGTGATGAACGCCGGGACCAGCGCCGTCTGCCTTGTCGGTAAGGCGCATGATTTCCATGTCGAGCGGGCCTTGGGCATCACCTTGGCGCAAAATACTCAAAATATCGCCGCCTCGATCGCGCATCTGGTGGCAGGGGGCCGCGAGGCGCTGCTGGACGCCGAACACTTCTTTGACGGCTACAAGGCGAACCCCGATTATGCGCTGGAGGTCTGCCACGCGGCCCTCACCGCAGGCGCGCGCTGGATCGTGCTGTGCGATACCAATGGCGGCACCCTGCCGTCCGAAATCGGACGCATAACGTCCGAGGTGATCGCGGCGGGCATCCCCGGCGAGCGCCTTGGCATCCACACCCACAACGACACAGAAACCGCCGTCGCAGGCGCACTGGCCGCAGTCGATGCCGGCGCGCGGCAGATCCAGGGCACTCTGAACGGACTGGGCGAGCGCTGCGGCAATACCAACCTGACCTCGCTGATCCCGACTTTGTTGCTGAAAGAGCCTTACGCCAGCACGTATGAGACCGGCGTCACTCTGGAGGCGCTGGAGGATCTTAGCCGGATCAGCCGCAAGCTGGACGATATCCTGAACCGTGTGCCGATGCGGCAGGCCGCCTATGTCGGTGCGTCGGCCTTTGCGCACAAGGCCGGGCTGCATGCCAGCGCGATCCTGAAAGACCCCTCAACTTACGAGCATATCGACCCCGCTCTGGTCGGCAATGCACGCATCATTCCGATGTCCAATCAGGCCGGCCAGTCGAACCTGCGCCGCCGCCTTGCCGATGCGGGGATCGAAGTCGCGCCGGGTGATCCGGCGCTGGCGCTCATCCTCGACCAGATCAAGGAGCGCGAGGCTGAGGGCTATACCTACGACAGCGCGCAGGCCAGCTTCGAGCTGCTGGCGCGCCGCGCGCTGGGCATTCTCCCTGAGTTTTTCGAGGTCAAGCGCTACAAGGTCACGGTGGAGCGGCGCAAAAACAAGCGGGACCGGATGGTCAGTCTGTCCGAGGCGGTCGTCGTGGTGAAAGTCGACGGCGAGAAGAAACTGTCGGTCAGCGAATCGATGGACGAATTGGGCTGCGATCGCGGCCCGGTCAACGCGCTGTCCAAGGCGCTGGCCAAGGATCTGGGCCGCTACCAGAGCGGCATCGACGACATGCGCCTGGTCGATTTCAAGGTCCGCATCACCCAGGGCGGGACCGAGGCCGTGACCCGCGTCATCATCGACAGCGAGGACGGGCAGGGCAACCGCTGGTCCACCGTCGGCGTCAGCGCGAATATCGTCGATGCATCGTTCGACGCGCTGCTGGATGCGATCAACTGGAAGCTGCTGCAAGGTGCCTGAACTGAGCCAGGACCTGATCGGCTGCGCGGGAATCGTCGAGCGCGGCGACCCCGACCGCTTTCGCGCCGCGATGGCTGCGCCGGTTGCGGCGCGCCCGGTGCTGTTCGCGATCTATGCCTTCAACGTCGAGGTGTCGCGCGCGCCGTGGATGACGCAAGAAACGATGATTGCTGAAATGCGCCTGCAATGGTGGCGCGACGCGCTGGAGGAAATCGCGCAAGGCGGCACTGTCCGGCGGCACGAGGTCGTCACGCCACTGGCCGGGATGCTGGACGCCAAGGGTGCTGCGCTTCTGGATGCACTGATTGTCGCCCGGCAGTGGGACATATACCGCGACCCGTTCGAGGATGACGCGCATCTAACGGATTATCTGGAAAAGACCAGCGGCAACCTGATGCTGGCCGCCGCGCGCGCGCTGGGCCGGGCGGAGACGTCTGTCATCATGGACGCAGGCTATGCCGTCGGCGTCGCCAACTGGCTGCGCGCCATTCCCGCGCTGGAGGAGGCCGGGCGCGTGCCGCTGCTGGACGGGCGGCCCGAGGGGATCCGGGCGCTGGCCGAGACCGGGATAAGCCGTCTGCGCGCGGCGCGGTCAAACAGGTCCGGGGTCAGCGCCGAGGCCCGGCCCGCGTTGCTCGCCGCGTGGCAGGCCGAGGGCGTTTTGCAAAGGGCGGCGGCGCATCCCGATCTGGCCGCGCAGGGCAGGCTGGAGCCGTCTCCGATTCGGTCCAGCATGACTCTTTTGGCGCGATCCGTCAGTGGGCGGTGGTAGAACGCTGTTCCAAAGGCTGCGGAGCATTTTGCCGTTAATTAAAATTCTGTTCTGTCGGTACTCTTTTTGTAGAATGATTTACCGATGCTCCGCCTGCCGTCCGAACGGATGTAATCTCGCTCGCGCGGGCGCGCGAACCGCGTTTCGGCGTCCGTCCGGCAGCCATCTGCCCGCCCTCTAGGCAAAACACGATAGCCGACGCACTATATGGGCATGCTGGATTCGCTCCCCCTCCCGCCGCATCAGTGGCCCTTGTTCCAGCCCGGATGGGTCTGGCTCTGCGGTGCCGGTCCCGGTGATCCGGGCCTGCTTACCATCCACGCGCTCAACGCACTGCGGCAGGCCGATGTGGTGGTCTATGACGCGCTGGTGCAGGAGTGCATCCTGGACTGGGCGCCACAGACGGAAATGATCTATGTCGGCAAACGCGGCGGTAAACCGTCCGCTGTCCAGCGCGACATTTCCCGGCATCTGGTCGAACTGGCCCGTGCGGGCAAGCGGGTGCTGCGCCTCAAGGGCGGCGATCCCTTTGTGTTCGGGCGCGGCGGCGAAGAGGCGCAGACGCTGGTGCAGCACGGTGTGCCGGTGCGGATCATTCCCGGCATCACGGCGGGCATCGGCGGGTTGGCCTATGCCGGCATCCCGGTGACGCACCGCGATGTGAACCAGTCGGTGACCTTTGTGACCGGCCATGACCACACCGGCAACGCCCCCTCCACGGTGAACTGGAAAGCGCTGGCCGAGGGCAGTCAGGTTCTGGTGATCTACATGGGCATGAAACATGCAGCGCAGATTTCCGCGTCCTTGATCAGCCATGGCCGCGACCCGGACGAGCCTTGCGCCGTGGTCTGCAACGCCACGACGCCGGAGCAGGAGGTAATCGAGACGACGCTCAGTCGCATGGCAGCCGATATCGAGGCCAGCGGGCTGGAGCCGCCCGCATTATTGTGCATCGGTCAGTCGGTGCTGATGCGGCAGGTGCTGGATTGGCAAGGCCAGATGGCCGGGCAGCCAGTGCGCGACATGAACCCGCTGGGCTGCGGACAGGTCGCCGAGGTCGCCTGACCGCCACGGCGCTTGCCAAGTCGGGCCAACCTAACTAGCACTTTGCGGCATGACCTACGCTGCCGCCATGACCGACGATGCCCGCGCCCGCCGCAACGTGACCGTTCTGGTCATGGCGCAGGCGTTTCTGGGTGCGCAGATGCCCATGATCTTTGTCGTCGGCGGTCTGGCCGGGACCGGTCTGGCCAGCAATCCGTGCTTTGCAACCTTGCCGATTTCGATGATCGTCATCGGCTCCATGCTGTCGGCGACGCCCGTTTCGGCGATGATGCAGCGATTTGGACGGCGCGCCGGGTTTTTCGTCGGCACAACCGGTGGTGCATTGGGCGGGGCGGTAGGAGCTTACGGCCTATATGTGGCGTCCTTTCCGCTTTTTTTGCTGGGTAGCCTTCTGACCGGCATGTACATGAGCGCGCAGGGTTTTTACCGCTTTGCCGCCGCCGACACGGCCAGCGATGAATTCCGCCCCAAGGCAATTTCCTACGTCCTCGCCGGCGGGCTGGTCAGCGCCATCATTGGGCCGCAGCTGGTCAAGGTGACGGCCGAGGCGATGGTGGTGCCGTTTCTGGGCACCTATATCGCGGTGATCGTGCTGAATATCGTTGGGTCGGTCCTGTTTTTGTTCCTGAACATCCCCAAGCCGCCGGTGCCCAGCGTCGATGCGCCGCGCGGTCGTTCGCGGATGGAGCTGCTCAAGACGCCGCGCATTGCCGTCGCTGTCATCTGCGCGATGGTATCCTATGCGCTGATGAACCTCGTGATGACATCGACCCCGCTGGCGGTGGTCGGTTGCGGCTTTGATGCGGGGCGCGCGGCGGATGTCGTCACCGCGCATGTTCTGGCGATGTATATTCCGTCGTTCTTTACCGGCCATCTGATCGCGCGCTTCGGCGTGGAAAAGATCCTGGGCGCCGGGATCGCGATCCTTGCCGCCGCCGGGGTGGTCGCCATCCAGGGTGTTCATTTGGAGAATTTTTTTGTGGCGCTGGTGCTGCTGGGCGTTGGCTGGAACTTTGGCTTTATCGGCGCCACCTCCATGCTGGCCGGCGCGCATGAGCCGCACGAGCGGGGGCGCATGCAGGGCCTGAACGATCTGCTGGTGTTCGGCGGCGTCACCGTCGCCTCGCTGGCGTCGGGAGGGTTGATGAACTGCTCGGGCGGCGACGCGCAGTCGGGCTGGATGGCGGTCAATCTGGCGATGGTCCCGTTTCTGGTGCTCGCGGGCGGGGCGCTGATCTGGCTGGTGATGCGGCCCAAGGGCGACGTGGGGTAGGGCCTAGCCCAGCCCCAGCTTGTCCGCCATGAAGGCCAGCGCAACCTGCAGCCCATCGGGCGCGATACCGTGGCCGGTGCCCTTCATCACGTGGGCATAGACGTCCTTCCATCCTGCTGCCTGCAGCGCCTCGGCCGCCTCGGGCAGGGATTGTGGCGGAACCACATCGTCGGCGTCACCGTGGACCAGCAGGACGGGCGGGCGGCTGACGACTTCGTCGGCCAGCAGTTCGGGGCGCAACAGGCGGCCGGAAAAGGCGACGATGCCGGCAATCTCGTCCTCGCGGCGGGGCGCGACGTGCAGCGCCATCATCGTACCCTGGGAGAAGCCGAAGAGCACGACCTGCTCGGGCAGGACATCCTCGTCCACCATCAGCGCATCGAGAAAGGCGTTCAGGTCTTCCGACGCGGCCAGCAGCCCGCGCTCGGCCTCTTCCTCGCTGCTGCCGTCGATCCAGGGGATGGGAAACCACTGAAACCCGTTCGGCAGGCCGGGCACGGATTCCGGGGCGTCGGGTGCCACGAACAGCGTGTCGGGCAGATGATCGGCCAACGGATCGGCAAGGCCCAGAAGGTCGGGGCCATTGGCGCCGTAGCCGTGCAGGAAAACCACGATGGATCTGGTTTCGCCCGATATCGGCTCTTTGCGGCCTGCGTTCAATACACGCGTCATCTGATGCCTTCCCTTTGTTTCTGGCATCGGTAGTAGGCCCAAAGCAGGCGGGCAGCAACCGATCTCCACGGGCTCCATGCCGCCGCAATCTCGCGCATGGCGCGTTCCTTGGGGCGCTCGGGCAGGTCATAGAGGATGCGCGCGGCCTCTTGCAGGGCCAGATCGCCATGAGCAAAAACATCGGCATGGCCAAGGCTGAACATCGCGTAGATTTCCGCCGTCCATGTGCCGATGCCGGGCACTTGGGTGAGGGTCTTGATGACGTCCCCCGTCGGCGCCGTGCGCAGCGCGTCAAAGTTTATCCCGGCGC
Organism: Roseovarius sp.; assembly: GCA_048267045.1. Taxonomy (GTDB): domain Bacteria; phylum Pseudomonadota; class Alphaproteobacteria; order Rhodobacterales; family Rhodobacteraceae; genus Roseovarius. The sequence goes on from JBLWYG010000041.1 coordinate 18,327, forward strand.
GCGCCAGTTCCTGCGCATAGCGAATTTTCTGGCGACTAAGACCGGCGGCGCGCAGGCCTTCGTCACCAGCGGAGAGGATCGGCGCGGGGGCGGTCAGGTTTGCCGCTTGCATTCGCGCCCAGATAGCATTGGCCGAGGCGACGCTGACCTGCTGGCTGACGATGGCTGATAGCAATTCGGCAAAACCGTCCGGTCTGCGCCGCAGGGGCAGGGGACCGGTCAGGGTATAAGCATGCGCCAGCCGGGGGCAGGTAGCGGCCAGTGCGGCGGCGTCCTTCGCGACATCGCCGGGCGTTTCGATGGTGCGGATCATCGCGCACCCGCCCAGTCCAGCGCCTCCGCGACCGATGCGGCGCGCAGGGCATCCGGCGGCGAGGCGGGGCGGTCGATCATCAGCACATTCAGGCCCAAACGGCGCGCCGCGATCAGCTTGGTCACCGCGCGCGTGCTGCCTGTATTGCGCAGCACCAGCCAGTCGATGCCGAGGCGTTGGAAAAGGGTGATCTCTTCGTCGACCGTAAAGGGCGGCTCTTGGATCAGGTATGCGCCGCCCGGAAATGGAAATGGCGCGTCCGGCGTGCCGATCTGACGACAATAGACATACGCCGCCCCGAGCATGGCGAAATGCGCCAACTTGTCACGACCTGTGGCGACAAAGACCGTTGCGCCGGGTGAGATGTGTTTGGCGGCGTCTGCTTCGGTTTCGATATGGATCCAGCGGTCGCCGGATTGGGGGCGCCATTCGGGGCGCCACAGCAGGCAGTAGGGCAGGCCATGCGTTGCGCAATGCTGCGCTGCCTGCCGTGTTATGCCGGTGGAAAAGGGGTGCGATGCGTCCAGCACGGCGCTGATGGCGGGATCTGCCAAGCGCTCTGCCAACGTGCCGGGTGCGGTGTCAATTGCCCAATCGCGCGCAAGGCGCCCCTCGCCGGGTATCCAGACGATGAAATCGCTGCCGCATCCTGACAAAGCCTCGGCAATCTGCCGCGCTTCGCCGGTGCCCGCGATCAGCAACAGGGTCAAGGGGCGCACCCTTGTGCGGATTGTATCGAAATGCTGCGTTTCATGCGGCGCAGGTTAACGGCCCGGCACGGCCGCGCCAATCGCCAAACGTGCGGAATATCGCCTGTAGGATGTTGCGGCATGGCTGCCGCGTTCCCACATGGAAAAGGCAACACAGGAGGAGATGACGATGAAATGTCCGGTTGATGGCGCGGAACTGGTGATGTCGGATCGGGCCGGGGGTCGAGATCGACTATTGCCCGCAATGTCGAGGGGTTTGGCTGGATCGGGGCGAGTTGGACAAGATCATCGAACGCTCTGCTGTTGAAGCAACCCCGCCGCCTGCGCAATCGCGTCCAGTGCCGGATCAAACCTATGATGATCGCGATGACCGTGGATATTCCGACCGCGATCATGACGACCGCCCCCGCCGACGCAAAAAGCGCGGCGGCTTTCTGGAAGACCTTTTTGATTTCTGATCCTGCGCTGGGCTGCAAAATGAAAGAGCGGGCGTAACTGCCCGCTCTCGTCATACATCCGGAGCTAAAGACGCATCAGACGCGCGCCGATGCACCGCGCGGCCCTGCGATGAGCCATGCGATAAAGCCCAGCACTGGCAGGATCAGGATGACCAGAGTCCAGATCACCTTGGCCGCCGTTGACGCGGACGAGGTGAGGGTCTGATAGATCGCGTAGATATCCAGGACCAGAATGATAATGCCGAATATGCCATATTCCATTGGGTCTCTCCCGTGATGAAGTGTTCGGGAGGCAACGCAAGTATGTGGCAAATGGTTCCAGTTAAAGCGTTTCGCGAAAAACCTGAATCACAGCTTTTCGCAGAACGCGCACCAGACCACCGTTGCGCGCGTTTCGCCTTTAATCTGATGTCTCAGATTAAAGGCGAAACGCTTTAGGTGCCGGGCGCGGTCCGCTACCTTTTGCGCCGTTTCACGTTTCCACCGCGCTGACCGGGCTTGCCCGCCGTTGACCTGCCGCGGGTCTTTGAGCCAGCCTCAACCGCCTCTTGAACCGCCGATTGACGGGCAAGCGGATCGTCGGAAATGGCCAGATCGACAGCCTCCAGTCGCTTGACCTCATCGCGCAGGCGGGCGGCCTCCTCAAATTCGAGATTCTCGGCGGCCTTGCGCATATCGGTGCGCAGGGCGTCCAGATGGGCGGCCAGATTGGCGCCATGCAGCGGTTTGTCGATCTTGGCGGTGACGCGGCTCATGTCCACGTCGCCCTTGTAGAGACCGGCCAGAATATCCTCGACGTTCTTCTTGACGGTGGCGGGAGTAATGCCATGCTCTTGGTTATAAGCGATCTGCTTTTCCCGGCGGCGGTCCGTCTCGCCCATGGCGCGCTCCATGGAGCCGGTGATGCGGTCGGCATACATGATGACGCGCCCCTCGGCGTTACGCGCCGCGCGCCCGACGGTCTGGATCAGGGAGGTTTCCGAGCGCAGGAAGCCTTCCTTGTCCGCATCCAGAATCGCGACCAGCCCGCATTCGGGAATATCCAGACCCTCGCGCAGAAGGTTGATGCCGATCAGCACGTCAAAGGCACCCAGCCGAAGGTCGCGCAGGATTTCGATCCGCTCGATCGTGTCGATTTCCGAGTGCATGTAGCGCACCTTGATGCCCTGTTCGTGCATGTATTCGGTCAGATCCTCGGACATGCGTTTCGTCAGGGTCGTGACCAAAGTGCGGAATCCGGCGGCTGTGACGCGGCGCACCTCGTCGATAAGGTCGTCGACCTGCGTCTCGACCGGCCGGATTTCGATCATCGGGTCCAACAGGCCGGTCGGGCGGATCACCTGTTCGGTAAATACGCCGCCGGTCTGCTCGATCTCCCACTTGGCCGGGGTGGCGGAAACGAATACCGACTGGGGCCGCATTGCGTCCCATTCCTCGAACTTCAGCGGGCGGTTGTCCATGCAGGATGGCAGGCGAAACCCATGCTCGGCCAGCGTGAATTTGCGGCGGTAGTCGCCCTTGTACATCGCGCCGATCTGCGGGACGCTGACGTGGGATTCGTCGGCGAACACGATGGCATTGTCGGGGATGAATTCGAACAGCGTCGGGGGCGGCTCGCCGGGGGCGCGGCCTGTCAGGTAGCGCGAATAGTTCTCGATCCCGTTGCAGACGCCGGTGGCTTCCAGCATTTCCAGATCGAAGTTCGTGCGCTGTTCCAGCCGCTGCGCCTCTAGCAGCTTGCCCTCGCCGACAAGCTGGTCAAGGCGGATGCGCAGTTCCTTCCGGATGCCGATGATGGCCTGCTGCATCGTGGGCTTGGGCGTCACATAGTGACTGTTGGCGTAAACGCGGATCTTGTCGAAACTGCCTGTCTTTTCGCCGGTCAGGGGATCGAACTCGGTAATCGCCTCCAGCTCGTTCCCGAAAAAGCTGAGCCGCCACGCGCGGTCCTCAAGGTGGGCGGGGAAAATCTCAAGGCTGTCGCCCCGCACCCGGAAGCTGCCGCGCTGGAACGCGGCATCGTTGCGCTTATATTGCTGGGCCACCAGATCGGCCATCACCTGCCGCTGGTCGTAGTCGGTGCCGACGGTCAGATCCTGCGTCATCGCGCCGTAGGTTTCCACGCTGCCGATACCGTAGATGCACGACACCGACGCGACGATGATGACATCGTCCCGCTCCAATAGCGCGCGCGTGGCCGAGTGGCGCATGCGGTCGATCTGTTCGTTGATCTGGCTTTCCTTCTCGATGAAGGTATCGCTGCGCGTGACATAGGCTTCGGGCTGGTAATAGTCGTAATAGCTGACGAAATATTCGACCGCGTTGTTCGGAAAAAACCCCTTGAATTCGCCGTAGAGCTGCGCCGCCAGCGTCTTGTTCGGGGCTAGGATGATGGCGGGGCGCTGGGTTTTCTCGATCACCTTGGCCATGGTGTAGGTCTTGCCCGTGCCGGTCGCGCCGAGCAGCACTTGATCGCGCTCGCCGTCCAGCACCGCCTGACTTATTTCGGCAATCGCGGTCGGCTGGTCGCCCGCCGGCGAGAATTCCGTCACCAGCTCGAACTGCTTGCCACCCTCCAGCTTGAGCCGCTCGCGAACGTCCGGCGCGGGATTGGCCAAAACGGGCGGCTGGCTGTCGGAATGGGCGTAGGGCATTGAGGGCACTCCTTCGGGCCAGCCACACTTGATGCTTTTTTCGCGGTGTTCAACCCATAGAGCAAGGCAAACGCCCCGCCGAAAGCGGTTTATCTTTGCGGTAAAGGCACTTATAAATTGGCCAGCCCGATAATGCCCAGGTCCGGACCCAGCATCATGCAACTCGTTCTTCATGCAGGCGCGCACGTCACCGACGAGGACCGGCTGCTGAAATGCCTGATCGCCAACCGAGATATGCTGGCCGCGCGGGGAACACAGGTGCCCAGCCCGAGGGATTACCGCAAACTGCTGCGCGATATTCTGCATGCGGCGGCGCAGGGGGCCATTGCGTCCGACACGCGCGAGGTGCTGCTGGACGCAATGGGGTTCGAGAACGCGCCCGACCGGCTGGTGCTGTCCAACCCCGGGTTTTTCGGCACACCGAAAATGGCGGCGTCAGGTGGCGCCTTCTACACGTCGGCCACGTGGCGCACGCAGGTATTCCGCGAGATTTTCAAGGGTGACGACATCGAAATGCTCTTTGGGGTCTGCAACCCGGCCACCTTCCTGCCCGCGATACTGGCGCAGACAAAATTCGATACCATGAGCGCATATCTGGGCGGCACCGATCCCATCGGAATGCGCTGGTCCGACATGATCGTAAGGGTGCGCGGCGCGATCCCCGACGTTCCGATCACTGTCTGGTGCAACGAGGACACGCCGCTGATCTGGGGTCAGATCCTGCGCAAGATGGCCGGTGTGGACCACGACGTGCCGTTGATGGGCGAACACGACCTGCTGCGCGAAATCATGACGACGGCGGGCATGACCCGGTTCGAAGCATATCTGGCGCGACATCCCGGCATGACCGAAATGCAGGAAAGGCGGGTGATTTCGGCCTTTCTGGACAAGTTTGCCGACGAGGAGGCCATCGAGGAAGAACTGGACCTGCCGGGTTGGACCGAAGATATCGTCGACGAACTGAGCGATCTTTACGACGAGGACGTCTATCGCATGGGCCGGCTTCCCGGCATCACGCTGATTACGCCCTGACCAGACTTGCCAACCCGCGCCCGCCCTGCTAAACGCCCGCTCGGCGCCCCTATAGCTCAGCTGGTAGAGCAACTGATTTGTAATCAGTAGGTCCGCGGTTCGAGTCCGTGTGGGGGCACCATTTCCAATCGGGATCTAGTAAGATCCAGACGTTTTCGTGATTCTCGCTTACATTGCCGCGGTGTTTGATCCACTAATTGCTCCACGTCAGGGCCATGCGACTGCTTGGGTGACGGTATTCCGTCGGCGACTGGCGTCAACGCGCGCGCCTGCTCGGTGCTCGGGGGATCTGCTACTTTTATCAATTTCATTTGCTGAAATGGCACGTTTGCCCGTTGTTCGACCGGACCAACGTTGGGCTAGCGCCCGGACCGCGTAAAAGTGCTTCCCTTGGATCCGCGTGACAGCAGATGCAGCGCGTTCGCAGCGATCATTGCAATACCGCCAATTTCGAGGATCCAGTTCATGTGAAAGCTGCCAAACTGCGAGCCGATGAATTGGTCGAAATGGTGAAATCCGGCGGCGCGAATGGCAATGAATGCAAGCAGAAAGGCGATCCCGATCAGTGCCAGCCAAATATGGACCAGTTCCCGTCGCATAGTCCAGGCCAACACCAGCGCTGCAGACAGGCTGATGCCGATGACCGAATAGATAAACCGGATCTGGATGGACTGCCGTTCGGCATACCAGCCTTGCGCCTTGGCCATACACCGTGCCGCCGCGGTCAAGGCAGACTGCAGATCAAGCTGTTTGTTAACTGCCAGCGCAAGAAGAAGCACTGCCAGTCCCAACCAGAACATGCGCAGCCGTGTGGTGCTCCGGCTGAAAACAAGCGCCGCCAACACGCTGGCTGCAATGTATGAGGCGACTGTTACCCACCCCATCAAGGTTGGATCGCCTATCTTCGGCGACCAATTCGCGGACACGCATGTCGAGAGGTCCGTCAGACTCAAAGCACCCCCTGTCCGCAGTTGCCATCTTTTCAGTCGACCGAACTGCAGATCAGCCTAGAAATAGAGTGGCGGGTAGTCAAGCTGACTGTCCGTTGCAAAGCCCGCGGATACGTTCCATCTTCAGCTGCCGTCACGTGTATTGCGTCATCAGTCGCTCACGGCGGCTCCTACGGACAGGCGCAAGCCAAGGATTGCCGGAGTCGCCCATATCCTCGCGCCAGTTATCTAGTGGAACGCAGTCACGGGCGTCTTGGCTTGGCCACCGGACGGTCGCGCGCTGCTACGGGCAACCGACTCCGATTCTCGAGTGTGACAGGCTTCCCGATTGGTTGATAGAACCAAGAATATATAAAAATATAAATAATTCAGTTACTTGGGTAAAAGCTTCATTTTCCTGAATTTGGGGGTTGCGGGTTTTGATTGGTGGGCTTAGAACCCC
>JBLWYG010000042.1:0-24455 GCA_048267045.1 Roseovarius sp.
CCCGGTCTGCAAAGGCCAGCCGGGTGGCATCCCCGATCAGGCGGCGCGCCTGCGGGTCATCAGCGCCAAACCCCGCCAGATCATAGTCCGCAAGCGTGCCCAGGATCTGCCCCACGGCGATCGCGCCAGATGACGGCGGCCCCATGCCGCAGACGTCATGCGCGCGGTAGGGCGCGCAGACCGCCGGACGTTCCTTGACCGTGTAAAGCGCCATGTCCATCAGGCTCAGCGCCCCGGGGCTCCCGTCCGCCGACTGCACGGCGCGGGTGATCTGCCGCGCGATGTCGCCGGTATAGAATGGCGCTGGCCCCTCTTGAGCGAACGTTTCCAGCGTCTGAGCATAGGCCGGATTTGTCAGCATATCGCCCGCCTTCAGCGTGCGCCCGGCCGGCATGAAGTAGTCGCGCGTGGCGGCAAAGCGGTCCAGCGTGTCGGCATTGGCGGCAATGGAGATTGCCATGCGCGGGCTGACTTCAAAGCCCTTCGTTGCATGATCCTGCGCCTCGGTGAAAAGATCCGCCCAGTCCAGCCGCCCCCAGCGCGCATGCGCTTCGGCCAGCAACATCGGCGTGCCCGGCACCCCGACGGACCGCCCCCCTACGACTGCGTCCATAAACGCCAGTGGCTGGCCCGCGTCGTCCTGAAACAGAAGCGGCGTCGCAGCGATCGGCGCCGTCTCGCGCCCGTCCAGCGTGGTCAAGCCGCCGCTGGCCGCGTCATACCAGACCAGAAACGCGCCGCCCCCCAGGCCCGAGCTTTGCGGCTCGACCAGCCCCAGAACCAGTTGCACGGCGATCATGGCATCGGCAGCGGTACCGCCCTCGCGCAGAACGCGCGCCCCTGCCCGGCTGGCCAGCGGATGCGCGGCGACGACCATCCAATCATCCGCCAGAACGGGTGCGGTGACGACTTGCGCCTCGAACGCGCCAGTTTCCGGCGCAACGGCGTCGGCGGCCTGCTGCGCAGCAGCGCCGCCTGCCAGCAACGCAAATGTCAGGAGTAACGCGCGCATGTTACAACATCGCCGGGACGACCTGATCGGGCGGGCGATGGCCGTCCTGAAAGGTCTTGATATTCACCAGCACCTTCTCGCCCATCTCGATCCGTCCCTCAATTGTGGCCGAGCCCATATGCGGAAGCAGCACAACGTTCTTCATCTCGCGCAGGCGAGGATTGGCCGCGTCCTCGTAAACATCCAGACCCGCGCCGCCAATCTCGCCCGCGCGCAGCATCCGCGTCAGCGCATTCTGGTCGATCACTTCGCCGCGCGAGGTGTTCACGATCACTGCGCCTTCCTTCATCAGCTTCAGCCGACGGGCGTTCATCAGGTGAAAGGTTGAAGGCGTATGCGGGCAGTTGATCGAAATCACATCCATCCGCGCCACCATCTGGTCCAGACTCTCCCAGTACCTCGCGCCCAGTTCCTCTTCGATTTCCGGGCGCAGGCGCTTGCGGTTGTGGTAATGCACCTCCATGCCAAAGGCCACCGCGCGCCGTGCCACCGCCTGCCCGATCCGGCCGAGGCCGAGGATCCCCAGCCGCCGCCCGGATACCCTTCCACCCAAGAGTGCCGTAGGCGACCATCCGCGCCATTCTCCGGACTGCATCAGCGCCAGTCCCTCGGGAATGCGGCGCGTGACGCTGAGGATCAGCGCCATGGTCATGTCGGCTGTGTCATCAGCCGACACTCCGGGAGTATTGGACACCAATATGCCCCGTTGGCGGGCTGTCGCCACGTCAATATGATCAACGCCCGCACCATAATTCGCAATCAGCTTCAGCCGGTCGCCGGCCTGACCGATCAGTCCCGCATCGATCCGGTCCGTGAGCGTCGGCACCAGCACATCACAGCCGCGCGCCGCAGCGGTCAGTTCCTCGCGGGTCATCGGTGTGTCGTCATCGCGCAGCGTTGTGTCGAACAACTCGCACAGACGTGCTTCGACCGGTTCCGGCAAGCGCCGCGTCAGGGCAACACTCAGGCGTTGAGATGGCATGAAGCGCCTCCTTGATCTTCCATGTCCACAGTCTTCGTGACATGGTGGCGCAGTAACGGGCGGGGCACAAGAACCCCGCAGGTCAGAACGGGCAGAAATCTGAATATGATCAGGCCATTTCGAACGCTTTTGGCGTTAACGCTTGCCGCCGCGCTACCTCTGGCCGCCACCGCGCAGGATCGCGGTCCGGTCACGAACCTGCCACTGCCACGTTTTGTGTCGATGAAGGCCGCCGAAGGCTACGCACGGCGCGGCCCCAGCCGGACCCATCGCATCGACTGGATATTTCGCAAACGCGACACGCCGCTGGAAATCACCGCCGAGCATGGCCATTGGCGCCGCGTGCGCGACCGCGATGGCGCTGGTGGCTGGATGCATTACTCGCTGCTGTCCGGCGTTCGCACCGTGCTGATTGAGAAGGACATGCTGCAAATGCACGCCACTCCCGACCCAAAGTCGCTGGTAATGGCCCAGTTGGAGCTGGGCGTGATCGCGCGCATCGATGAATGCATGCGCGACTGGTGCGACCTGTCGGTTGGCGGCTACAGTGGCTGGGTTCCCAAATCGACAATCTGGGGTGTGGCTTCGGACGAAATACTGGACTGACCTGCCCCATCAGGTTGCCGGGTATCGGGCAAGTCGCCACGATCGCATGGAAACCGGAAAAAGGCCGGAAATTTTTGCCATTCGGTCTTGCACCCCATGCCGGGCCGGAGTAATCACCACGCCACGTTGGGGTGTAGCCAAGCGGTAAGGCATCGGTTTTTGGTACCGTGTATCGTAGGTTCGAATCCTACCACCCCAGCCAATGACACCGAAAAAATCCATATTTCCAAATGGGATAGCCACCCTTCAAGCGGCCAGCCTCCCGTCTGCACATCACGGTGCTTCACAAACTGCGTCACATCGGCCCGGGTGCAGGCCGCGTGTCACTGGCAGAAAATGGGGCTTGCACCTCGTCCGCAGAAACCAGGTCTTCCACTTTCGGCGCCGTTGGCCCGAAAAAATCCGGCGTCGCGGGGCGCCGGCATTTCTGTCGGTTTCGCTCCGTACCCAAGTTCTCTCCGACGCGGTAAAGCGGTCAGCGGGCCTGCCGTCCGCGGTGGAAGCAGGAGAGAGAGACGTGCTTACGGAACTTCAGGGAACTCCGGTAAATGTAGACGGCGTCCGGGCGATGTCGCAGAACATGGTGCGTCGGGCCGTCGCCCGCATGATTGCGCGTCAGGAAGGTGATACCCCAGTCAGCGACCCGGAAGTCCACCTCAAGCAAATCGCGGCCGAGGGCGCGCAGATTCGCGAAGCGCGGCGAGCCAGGGACCGATCTGTCGCATCCACCTTCGCCGGCGAGATTGAGCCGCCTCGGGTTTACCAGAGAAGGTTTGGTTCAACAGTTAGGCTGCTTTTTCATCTGCGTTCAAGCTCTCGTAGAAAGCCTCCTCAGCTTCTCGTGGCGTGACGTATTCGATGGCGCTGTGCAGGCGCTCGGTGTTGTACCAGTCGACCCATTTCAGCTTCTCCCATTCGACCCGACCCGCGGACTTCCAAGGGCCAAGGAAGTTGATGACCTCGGCCTTGAACAGGCCGATGATGCTTTCGGCCAAAGCATTGTCATTGGAATCGCCGACGCTGCCGATTGAAGGGTCGATCCCGGCCTCGGCCAGTCGCTCGGTGTATCTGATCGACAGGTATTGGGCAGATTCAACCGGTCGTCGCAACACCTTCGATCATATCCTGTTTGAGCAGCTGGTCGAGTGCTTCTGCCGGTGTTCGCCAGCCGAGTGTCTTGCGTGGTCGCCTATTCAGTGCATGGGCGACCGCATTCAATTCTTCCGCGCGATGCTGGCTGAGGTCCGTTCCCTTGGGGAAGTATTGGCGGAGCAGACCATTTGTGTTCTCGTTGCTGCCGCGCTGCCAGGGGCTTTGCGGGTCGCAGAAGTAGACGTCGAGACCGGTGTCGATCCGGAGCTGGGCGTGTTGTGCCATCTCGGCGCCCTGGTCCCAGGTCAGGGATCTGCGCAGGTGCGCTGGTAGCACGATGATGGTCCCTACGATTGCGTCGCGAACAGCCTCGGCACCGTGTGTCTCGGTATCGACTGCGCTCTGGACATTGTAGCCGACCAGGCCGCTCCGGCGGGCATTGGTCGCCATGGCGCGGACATCAGGATCGGTCAGCGATATCTAGCCGTCCGGGGCCCCGGCCAAGGCTGCATCCATCGTCTTGAGCCGCGTGATTCCCTGCCGGGTGCGCCCGTAGCGCCTGGCGAGATTGGCCACCTTGGTGGCGTGGGCCTCGCTGCTCTCCTGACGGTCGATCCGCACCATATCGTCGATATAGCGCTGGGCGTCGGCCTCGAGATGCTCCAGCCGGCTGGCGATCTTGCGCTTCGTGAAGTTGCGGTCGCGGCTGCCCGTCGCCTTGAACTTGCTGCCGTCGATGGCGACGCAAGCGCCCTTCAATGTGCCGATCCGGCGGCAGATCTCGACGAATTGCGCGCAAGTCCTGCCAATGGCGGCACCGTTGTCACCCCGGAAATCGGCAATGGTGTTGTGATCCGGCACCAATCGCTCGGTCAGCCACATCACTTCGGCGTTCCGCCCCGCCTCGCGTTCCAACCGGCGGCTGGAGCGAATGCGGTTCAGGTAGCCGTAGATGAAGAGTTTCAGCAGAACCGCCGGATGATACCCCGGCTGTCCTGTCCGGGCAGGTGCATGCCGTGTGAAGCCAAGCGTCGCCAGATCGAGCTCGTCCACAAAGAGGTCCACGACGCGGACCAGGTGATCCTCGTTGATCCAGTCCGCCAGCCGCTCCGAAAAAAGCGCGGTCTGCTCCCGGTCAATACCTTCGATGTAACCCAACATGCCTGCCTTCCTCTGCCGTGGAAAAAGACTAACATGCCAAGGCATTTTTACACAGCCTCGGCCCAGAGCTGACTTTCATCCGTAGCAGCTGGCAGCGCCACCGAGTTCCGAAAGCTGCCCTTCTGCGCACATACTACGGTTTACACGAGGGGCCTATGATGGTTCGGAGCGTTTTCAGAAATAGCTTAGTGCGCCGCGCCTGTTGAGGCAGTTTGCGAGTGCAGACGTAGAACGGGACGTTGCAGTCGCACCCAGTGATCGGAAGTCGCCGCACCTTGTTCTCCGGGTCCAGGGCGGAAATGGCATGGATCGGGGCGAAGCCAAGATAGACACCCGACAAAATCAGCGCAAAGATGACGTCGATATCGTTGGATGTCGTCTCGGCGATCATTCCCAGGGATTGCGCCAGCATGTCGGTATGCGAGTTGTGGGTTCGTCCGACGTAGCGCATTCCACGCAACTTGGTCTCGTCGAATTCCGTCGGGGAACCGGAAAAGAGGCTGTGACCCGGCCCGCAGAATAGCCCGGCTTCTTCGTTGAAAATAGGGGAGTAATCCAGTTGGTCGTTCCGCTCCATCGCGCCAAGGATACCGAGATGCAGATGTCTGTCCTCCACTTGGCGCATGATCTCGGGCGGGCTCATCACCTGACAGTCGATGATGAGGTTCGGAGCCTGCTGGCGCATACGCCGGATCACTTCATGGAACTTGAGTTCAGGTGCGGACAGCAAGTGATTCACCAGTCCGATCCGCAACGCGCCCGTCAGACCGCTGCGCAAACCCTCGAGCCGTGCATCGCAGTCCTTGAGCGTATCGACCATCTGGCACGCCACGTCGTAAACAATCCGACCGTTTTGCGTCAGGGAGAAGCCGCTGCGTCCCCGCCGACACAGCTCGAACCCAAGCCTGATTTCCAAGTCTTTGACCTGACGGCTGACCGTCGACAGATCGATCCCCAAAAACCGGGCGGCCTGCGAGAAACCGCCGCTTTCCGTCACTACCTTGAAAACGCTCAGGCCGTTAATCTCTGCCCCCCGGAGGCGATGTAGGTGCGAGGCGGAGTCCATACTTGACCAAATATACAAGTGAAGTTTCGCTGACAAGCCTGTTACGTGGCCAGTGACCTCCCTAAACTTTTCCGACAATGGACGATGCAAGCATGAATCTTGCACCAGACAAATAGGGAGAAACGAACAAGATGAACGGATTCAGCTATTTCAGGACGGGTGTTGCGACTGCCTTGGCTTCGGCATTGTGCGCAACCTTGATCTTTTCCGCATCCTCCGCAGCGGCGCAGGACGGTGGAAAGGTTGAAGAAATCAAGCAGGCCGGTGTGGTGACGGTCGGAACCGAAGCCGCGTATGAACCCTTCGAGTTCATCATCGACGGTGAGATCACGGGCTACAGCAAACAGATACTTGATGCTGTGGTCGCTGACCTTGGCGTTGACCTGAAGCAGCTTAACCTGCCTTTTCAGGGTATTCTACCGGGCCTTCTGGCTAAAAAATTCGATTTCGTCGCAACCTCGGTTTCGATCAATGAGGAGAGGGCGTCGAAATATGCCTACACTCGCCCCATCGGCACTGTCCAAACGATCGTGATGGTTCGCGCCGATAACGATGATATCAAATCCGAGAAAGATCTTGCCGGCAAGGTCGTCGCAACTCAGCTGGCTTCGGCAGAACAACCCGTTGTCGAGGAGTTCGACGAGATGTTGAAGGCCGAGGGCGGTGAAGGTTTCGCTGATCTCAAGCTCTTTCAGGCCTTTCCCGAAACCTATGTTGCTGTCGGTTCGGGGCAGGTGGATGCGGCGCTGATCGGCTCCAACGGCGCCGCGGCGCTCATGCGGGCGCAGCCGGATAAGTTCAAGATCGTCGGCAAGGTCGGCGAGCCGCGCTATCTGGCCTGGGTGACACATCCCGACGACTCGGACCTGCGGGATTATCTTAACGGTATCATCGGGGAATTGGCCGACAGCGGCAAACTGGCAGAATGGCAGCAGGAGTGGTTCGGCTTCACCATGGACCTGCCTGCCGAGGGTTACTTGCCCGAAGGCGCACGCTGACCGTCATCTCCTGCCGACCCTCGGGGTGCGCCCTCAGGGTCGGCAAACCCTTCATTCAGCCGAAGAGTCACAATGTACGAAACGCTCGCCCAATACCCCCTTTTCCTGCAAGGAGCGCTGGTAACCGTCGGTGTGTCGCTGCCGGGATTCCTGCTGGGGCTTATTGTCGCTCTGGCGCTGCTGGGGATGCAGCGCGCGCCGGTGGCGCCGGTCAGGTGGGTGGCTCACATCTACATCAGCCTGATCCGGGGCACGCCGATCCTCGTGCAGATATTCTTTGTCTACTACGCGCTTCCGGGTCTTGTCGGGATCAACATCCCAGCCTTTGCAGCGGGATTTCTGGCGCTCAGCCTGAACAGCGGCGCCTTTGTAACAGAGATTCTGCGCGGCGGGCTCAGCGCCCTGCCGCAAGGCCAGTGGGAGGCCGCAGACGCGTTGGGGATGTCGCGCAGCACGACTTGGCGGCGCGTGATCCTGCCGCAGCTTTTCGTGAGGGTTCTGCCGCCTCTGACGAACGAGTTCACCATGCTGGTCAAGGCATCCCCTTTGTTGTCGGTCATCACGGTTGTCGAGCTTACCCGCTCCGCGCAACTGGTGCTGCTGCAAACATACGCGCCGGTCGAAGCCTATCTGTTGGCCGCAGTCCTCTATTTCGTGATGCTTGCTTCGATGAGCTATGCAACGAGGCGCATTGAAACTTGGTCGGAAAGGGCGCGCGCATGACGTTCGATATTTCGGTCATCATCGACGGCTACCAGCTTTTGCTGGCGGGTATCGGTTACACGCTATTGATCTGCGGCATTGCCGTGCCGGTCGGATTTGCCATCGGATCTCTTTGCGCTCTGGCGCGAATGTCCGACAGCCGATTTCTGCGCTGGCTGGTGATCGGTTACATCGAACTGATCCGGAACACACCGTTCCTGATCCAAGTTTACCTCGTCTTCTTCGTCCTGCCGACAATTGGTATCCGGTTGGGTGGCGTCACCGTTGGAATCATCACGCTGGCAACCTATTGCGGAGCCTATTTCGCCGAGAATGTCCGCGGGGCGATCCTGACCATCCCGAAGGGTCAGACAGAAGCCGCCAACGCCCTGGGTATTGGATATTGGACGGTCCAGAAGCGTGTGATCTTTCCGCAGATGCTGAGCTATCTGATCCCGACGACCACCAACCTGACGATCACGCTGATCAAGGAATCAGCGATCCTGTCGGCGATCACCGTGCCCGAACTGACCTATCAGGCGCAGATCATCATCGGCCGCACCTTTGCGCCTGTCGAGGCATTCACCGTCATTGGTCTGATGTACTGGGCGCTGAATTCACTGGTGGCCTACGGGCTGAAACGATGGGAGCGCCATGCCTCGCGCTACTTGGTGATCCCCAAATCCCCGACCAAACGCCCGGCCCTCCGGATCGACGACATGGCGGGGCGCTGAGGCGCAGCGTCATCCGAACACCATTCCTCAAACCAAATGCGGACATATCATGACAACCACACTTGTTTCCCCCCCGAAAAGAGAATTCCAGACCTTCCACGATTTTCCGCTGGTCACGGACCTGGACAACCTGAAAGCCGATGTCGCCCTGCTGGGAATTCCCTTTGGCGACCCGTATTCGATGGCCGAAGTCAGCAATGATCAGTCCACCGCTCCGACCCATATCCGGCGTTACTGCGAGCGCGCGCTGCGGGGGCTGGACCGCTATGACTTCGACATCGGCGGTACGATGCTGGACGGGCGCGATATCAGCGTCGTGGATTGCGGCGACGTGGTGGCAGAGGCCAAGGATGTGGCCGGTAACCACGACCGATCAGAAGCGGTTGTGCGCAAGATCCTGGAATCGGGCGCGATGCCGATCATCATGGGGGGCGATCACGCCATTCCGATCCCGGTTTTCCGGGCTTTCGAGGACCGGGGGCCGATCACTCTGATCCAGATCGACGCGCATGTGGATTGGCGCGATCGGTTTCATGGTGTCGATCACGGCCTCTCCAGCGTGATCCGCCGCGCCGCCGAGATGGAGCATATTCAGGACATCTGGCAGATCGGTCTGCGTGCAGCAGGTAGCGGCCGGCCCGAAGAAGTCCAGGCGGCGCTCGACTATGGCTCGAACCTGGTGCCCGATACCGAATTGCAGGAGGTCGGGATGCAGGCGATCCTCGACCGGATTCCTGATGGCGGTCAGTATTACCTGACCATCGATGCGGATGGCGTCGACCCAACCATCATGCCCGCAGTGGCCGGACCGGCGCCGGGCGGGGTCAACTATCCGCAGATGCGCACGCTGATCAACGGTCTCGCTCGCAAGGGGCGCGTCGTGGGCATGGACATCGTCGAGATCACGCCGTCGCGCGACGTCAACGGCATCACCGCAATCACCGCCGGTCGCTTCATCGTGATGATGATCGGCGCGGCGGTCCGCGCGGGTTATTTCGACTGATCCGTCGACCATAATTCGGGGAAAGAACATGACGCAAACACAACCAGAAACAGCCATTTGCATCCAAGGGATGCAAAAGTGGTACGGTGACTTCCAGGTTCTCAGGAACATCGATCTGGAGGTCAAGACCGGCGAGCGTATTGTGATTTGCGGGCCGTCGGGATCAGGAAAATCCACCCTGATCCGATGCATAAACCGGCTGGAGCAACACCAGGAAGGCAGCATTGTCGTCGATGGCATCGAACTGACTGGCAACACCCGCAACATCGCCGCCGTGCGGCGCGATGTCGGCATGGTGTTCCAGCAGTTCAACCTGTTCCCGCATCTGACAGTGCTGGAAAACTGCATTCTGGCGCCCACGACATCGCGTGGCATTTCGGCGGATGCGGCCAAAGAGGCGGCGATGAAGTATCTCGAACGCGTCAAAATTCCCGATCAGGCGCATAAATACCCGGTGCAACTCTCGGGAGGGCAGCAGCAGCGCGTGGCGATAGCGCGCGCGCTGTGCATGGAGCCACGCATCATGCTGTTCGATGAGCCGACCTCGGCGCTCGACCCCGAGATGATCTCGGAAGTGCTCGATGTCATGGTTGACCTGGCGCAGACTGGGATGACGATGCTGTGCGTGACGCATGAAATGAGTTTCGCGCGCAAGGTGGCGGACAGGGTCGTCTTCATGGATGCAGGCGAAATCATCGAAAAAAACACGCCAGAGGAGTTTTTCAACAATCCGCGAACCGACCGCGCACAGCTGTTTCTCAGTCAATTGCTCAAGTCATGATGGCCGGGTCGGGCGGCACGACCCCTTTGCTGGCGCGCGATGTCCCAGACAGTCTGTGCGCCCGGACGGCGACCGAACTGGCCGTGTTGCTGCGCAGCCGTGCAATATCCGCCAGCGAGATTTTGGAGGCGCATCTCGACAGGATCGCGGCCGTCAACCCGAAGATCAACGCGTTGGTGACGCTCGACGCGGAGAAAGCGATGGATCGCGCCCGCGCGCTTGACGAAGAAGCGGCGCAGGGGCGATTTGCCGGGCCATTGCACGGAATTCCGGTCGCGATCAAGGACATATTCGCCACGCAAGGCATGCGGACGACCTTCGGATCGCGCACGATGACCGATCACGTGCCAGAACAAGATACCATCCATGTCGCGCGGCTGCGGGCTGCGGGGGCAATCATTCTGGGCAAGACCAACACATCGGAATTCGCCTACGGCGCGCAAACCACGAACCCGGTCTTCGGTGTCACGCGCAATCCCCATGATCTGACACGCACGGTTTCGGGATCATCAGGCGGCGCCGCTGCAGCGCTGGCTGCGGGATTGACCGTTCTGGCCGATGGGTCGGATCTGGGCGGATCAATCCGCGCACCCGCAGGGTTTGCCGGCGTGGTAGGTCTGCGCCCGACCGCGCGCGTGGTGCCACTGCAAGAGACTGCTCGCCCCTTCGATAACCTGAGCGTTCCCGGCCCGATGGCGCGTAGTCTGGAGGATACGCGCCTGATGCTCGAGGTGATGGCAGGCGCGTGCGCCTTGGATCCTTGGTCGCAGGCGCTCGCTCCGGCAAAAAACCTTACGGTCCGGGGACTGCGCGTTGCGTGGTGCCTGACCCCGGGAGGGGCGCCCATCGCGCCGGAGATCGCCGCAGCCTTGCAGCCCATACGCGCCCGCCTTGCCGAATTGGGCGCGCAGATCGTCGACATCGATCCGGGGCTTGGCTTCATGCTGGAAGCTCAGCAAATTTACCGTGACTGGTCCGCGCGTCTGGAGATCGGCGATGAATGGAGGCAAAATCTCGACGTCTACGGACCCGAGTTGCAGCGCACATTGATCCGCGCAGAGGCTTTTACCGCCCCTGATCTTGCCCGTGGCGACGCCGCCCGCCGCAAGGGATGGGATCTGATGCAGGCGTTCTTTGAAACGTATGACATATGCGTCTGGCCGACCAACAGTCAGTTGCCCTACAGCGCCGATGCCGATGTGGCCGACCTGGACCTGAACGAGACGCCGACACTGGTGACACCCCTTTTGGGGATCCCCGCACTTTCGGTGCCGGTCGGCATGACATCGAACGGTTTCCCGGCCAGTATTCAATTCATTGGCCCGCGTCATTCAGACCGCGATATCCTTCGCATCGCGCAGGACGTTACGTAGGTAATACCCGATTCTCCTGTCGGATACCAAAGATGGCATACCGCTGATTTTTTGGCTGTCGACGTCGGTGAATGAAGCTGAGGGACTGGTTTTAACGCATCTAACCTTGCTATCAATTGCGAGGTTGAATAGCGCGAGATCCCTGGCGTGTCCGGCAATCTCTGCACGGATCCGGATGGCCCAGACGTGCCTAGGGTCAGGACCCATTGATTTGCTCGTCGGTGCATGATTCATCGGTCGAAAATCGAGGGGTGATATGAGTGACCTTTTCTGGCTGAATGATGATCAGATGGCGCGGCTTGTGCCCTACTTTGCGAAGTCCCATGGCAAGCCACGCGTTGATGACCGGCGCGTCTCGAGTGGTATTATCTTTATCAATCGCAATGGCTTGCGGTGGCGGGATGCGCCCAAAGAATATGGCCCGCACAAGACCCTGTATAATCGCTGGAAGCGGTGGAGCGAGAAAGGAATTTTCGTCCAGATCATGATGGGATTGGCCGCCGAACACGGCGAAGAAAAGACTGTCATGATCGACGCCACCTATTTGAAAGCCCACCGCACTGCGACCAGCATGGGCGTTAAAAAGGGGTGCGTGGCCGCCTGATCGGGCAGACCAAGGGCGGTATGAATACAAAACTACATGCCGTCTGTGACAGCCAAGGTCGTCCGATCAGCTTCTTCGTCACGGCTGGGCAGGTGAGTGACTACATCGGCGCGCGGGCATTGCTGAGCAGCTTGCAAGTGTTGACTGGCTGCTCGGCGATCGCGGATACGACGCCGATTGGTTCCGGCAAGCCCTGCAAGATAAAGGTATACGACCATGTATCCCAGGCCGAAAGTCGCGCGCCAAACCCGTGCAATACGACAAACGCAGATACACGCGCCGCAATCGTATCGAGATCATGTTCGGCAGATTGAAAGACTGGCGGCGGGTAGCAACACGATACGACCGATGCCCAAAGGTCTTCCTCTCAGCAATAGTTCTCACCGCAATCGTCATCTATTGGCTATGAGCCCTGACTCTAGCTAATCAGCCCATTTCCAACCGGGCGGCTTGCAACGAAAAATGGTTTAAATCAGCACTTGGGCACAAATAGCGGACCGGTCCACATGCGAGACTATGCCGCGCCGGGCCGCATCACCTCGTGCCGTCTCAATGCCCGTCGTTCCAGTATCCATTGGCCGCTGCGACGGTGGCAAAATGCGTAGCGACCACGGCGCTGACGGCGATCAGGGAATCCGCGTTTTCGGCATATTCGGGTCGCAACCGGTCGCGGACAGCCGCATCACCTTGGGTTTTCTTTATCGTCATGCGCGACAATTTGATCGCCAGTTCATAACCTTCGGTAGGTGTCGACGTGATCAAGCTGGGAAGCCAGTTATCCATCGTGGGTTTCTCCTGTCAAACGATAGTATCAACAATTCGATGTGCCGAGTCTGGCAGTGACGACCCCCAAGGGATTACAAGTCCAGCGGGTCAGTCTTGGGCACCATAACAAGCATTTCCAATACTCATTATGAAGAGTCGCGTGCCTGATGCAAGCGTCGATTAAGCGAGGCAACGCCGACGGCTTCAATCCATGGTATCCGAACATGGAATCAACATCAGCTTTGAGCCATAACTTTTTGAAATAAATGGCAACTGAAACACACCAAGGACAACCGCGTGTTTCGTGGGTGCAGTAACTTCGCGGGCTTGAACACGGATAATCGTCTGGTCTATGGTGCCTGCGGGTCGACGGACAATCGTAGCGCGCACCCAGATGCAGATGCGATTTGTCAGACCAGAAACGGTTTTTGCATGGAAAGACCGCGAGTAGACGCAAGCTTATGTCACGGCATGGCATAACGGAAACGGAATGACATTCGGAAAGGTCGTTCCCGCCAAAACATCCCGGCACATCCAGCCGCGCCCGCAGCCGCCCCTCTATGTTGATTTAGCGCAAAGACCGGAGGCCTCACACCTTGTTAACAGGCAGCATGAAGACCGCATATTCCCATTTTTCCCGTATGCTGCTGGTGCTGTGCCTTGCCTGGTACGGCCCTTTTGCCATGGCGGGAACCGGCTATGCGAACGGCACTCTGACGATGGAAATCTGTGCCAATGGCGTGGCGCAGACCGTGCGTGTCGACATCGGCAGCGCACCGGCGGAGTCGGCTCCTGATTGCTGTGATTGCATCGGCTGCGGCCTGATTGCAGGCGGCGAGCCGCAGGTGCGGGACGCGCGGCGCGTCGTTCATGCGTTTGATATGCCACTCAGTTTCAATCTTAGCGGGACATCCCTCGCCCGGATATCGAACATTCGCCCCATGCCGCGCGCCCCCCCGCTGGCGCACACCGCCATGATGACCACTCCTGAAATGATCGCATGCGATCATCCCGGCCCCGGTCAAGTCATGCACGGCAACGGGCGACCTCTTTCAAAGGACGCCGACGCATGAAGACCCTCCGCACCCTCCTTGCAAAATTGGCCCTCGTCAGCCTGATCTCCCTTTTGGGACTCCCGGCGGCAGCGCAATCCATCCTTTCCAAGCTCCTCGATGACGTCGAGGCCGGGCAGTTGGTGGAAGGCGCCGATGCGTTCGGCGCGATCCATCAGGACCTGCCGGCAGTGCAGGTTCTCAAGGACGGGCAGCAGATCGGCTGGGCATTCATTACTTCCGATTTCGTGTCGACCACCGGGTATTCGGGCAAGCCCATTCACACCATGGTCGCCGTCGATGATGACGCGCAGGTGATCGGTGTGGAACTGGTCAAGCACTCCGAACCCATCGTCCTGATCGGCATCCCCGATTCCAAGATCAAGGCGCTTGTTGCCGGATATCGCGGCCTTGATCTGGTGGCCGAGGCCGAATCCGGCGGCACCTCGCACGAGTTGGACATCATTTCAGGCGCGACCGTCACGATCATGGTGATCGACGATTCGATCATCCGTGCCGGTCTGAAGGTCGCCCGGCAGTTGGGCCTGGGCGGTCTGGCGGTCGAGGAGAAGGGCGCAGGCCCGCAATTCGAGATCGACCCGGACGCCACCGCCGCAGACGACTGGATGACGCTGGAGGGCGACGGCACCCTGCGCCGCCTGTCGCTGGATGTCGGCCAAGTCAACGCCGCCTTCGCCGCGATGGAAGACCCCCGCGCCGCCAAGCGCGCGCTGACCGAAGCGCCCGAAACGACCTTCATCGAAATGCAGGCCGCGCTGATCTCGCATCCCGGCATCGCGCAAGCGCTGCTGGGCGACGCGGAAGCAGCCAATCTGGCCACGTGGCTGGAGGACGGCGATCACGCCGTCGCCATTTTCGGCCGGGGCCTGTACTCCTTCAAGGGGTCCGGCTATGTGCGTGGCGGCATATTTGACCGGATCGTGCTGATTCAGGACGATGTCTCGGTGCGGTTCCGCGACCGTATGCACAAACGCATCAACACCATCGCCGCAGACGGCGCGCCGGTCTTCAACGAAGCCGACATGTTCAAGATCCCGGCAGATAGCGGGTTTGATCCGTCGCAGCCGTTCCGTATTCAGTTGCTGGTGCAGCGCGAAGTGGCGGCGATCGAAAAGGTGTTTACCACATTCGATCTGGGTTATGAGCTGCCGGACCAATACCTGCGTGCGGTTGCCCCCCCGCCTGCGGCTGACGTCCCCGCCAACGTCGCCGAGGTCGCCACGCAGACCGAAGCGGACGCGCATCAGGCCCTATGGAAGCGGATCTGGGCGGGCAAGACGACCGAGATCATCGTTCTGGGTGTGATGCTGACCATCCTGACCGGTGCGTTTTTCTTCCAGAGCTTCGCCACGCGGAACGAGCGCGCGTTCTTCTGGTTCCGCATCGGATTTTTGACCGTCACTCTGGTCTATCTGGGCTGGTACGCAAAGGCGCAATTGTCGGTGGTCAACCTGATGGCACTGTTCGGTTCGCTGATGTCCGGCTTCAGCTGGCAGGCATTCCTGCTGGACCCGCTGACTTTCATCCTGTGGTTCGCGGTGGCGGCGGCGCTGCTGTTCTGGGGGCGCGGTGCCTATTGCGGATGGCTGTGCCCGTTCGGCGCCCTGCAGGAACTGCTGAACCGGATCGCCAAGGCGCTGCACATCCCGCAATGGACGCTCCCGTGGGGCCTGAATGAGCGTCTGTGGCCGGTGAAATACATGATCTTTCTCGGGCTCTTCGGCGTGTCTCTGACAAGCATCGAACAGGCCGAGCGTCTGGCCGAGGTCGAGCCGTTCAAGACCGCGATCATTCTCAATTTCGTACGTGCCTGGCCCTTTGTCGCCTATGCCGCGGCGCTGCTGGTCGCGGGCCTTTTTGTCGAGCGGTTCTTCTGCCGGTATCTGTGCCCGCTGGGTGCGGCGCTGGCCATCCCGGCGCGGCTGCGCATGTTCGACTGGCTCAAGCGTTATCACGAGTGCGGAAACCCGTGCCAGACCTGCGCCCATCAGTGCCCGGTACAGGCGATCCATCCGACCGGGGAAATCAACCCCAACGAGTGCATCAACTGCATGCATTGCCAGGTCCTCTACCAGTCCAAAACCACCTGCCCCGTCGTCATCAAGAAGATGAAGCGACGCGCCACCACAGGCGCGGTGCCGAACCTTGGGCCGAACCCCGGCCGCGATATTTCCGGGCACCCGAACCAACCCAAAACCCAAACCGCAACATGAAAGGACATATGATGTCTGAGGGGAAAAAACTGCCGATCTCGCGCCGCAGCCTGCTGGGCGCGACCGCCGGAGGCGCCGCGCTTGCCGGTGCATTCGGATCGCGCGCGATGCTGACTGGCGGTGCCGTAGTCGGCGCGGCCACACTGGCGGGCACGACCAGCGCGCGCGCCGCCGCCGGCGCCGAAGTGGCACCGGGCCAACTGGACGAATTCTACGGCTTCTGGTCGTCTGGCCAGTGCGGCGAGATGCGCATTCTGGGCATACCGTCCATGCGCGAGCTGATGCGCATTCCGGTGTTCAATACCTGCTCGGCCACCGGCTGGGGCATCACGAACGAATCCAAGAAGATCCTGACCGAGGGCCTTCTGCCCAAGACCAAGGAATATCTGGCCGCCAACGGCCATGAATTCCCGCCCAACGGCGATTTGCACCACCCGCACATGTCCTTCACCGAGGGCAAGTATGACGGCCGCTACCTGTTCATGAACGACAAGGCCAACACGCGCGTTGCCCGCGTGCGCTGCGACGTGATGAAATGCGACAAGATCATCGAGATCCCCAACGCCAAGGCGATCCACGGCCTGCGTCCTCAGAAATGGCCGCGCACCGACTATGTGTTCTGCAACGGCGAAGACGAAGTGCCGATGGTCAACGACGGCAAGATTCTGGACGAGCCGGAGAAGTACGTGAACTTCTACACCGCCGTGAATGCCGACGAGATGACCGTCGCATGGCAGGTGATGGTCACAGGCAACCTGGACAACACCGATTGCGACTATGACGGCAAATATGCCTTCTCGACCTCCTACAACTCGGAAATGGGCATGTCGCTGGCCGAGATGACCGAGGCTGACATGGACCATGTCGTCGTCTTCAACATCAAGGAGATCGAGGCCGGCATCGAGGCGGGCGACTATCAGGAGCTGAACGGCGTCAAGGTTCTGGACGGGCGCAAGGGCCAGAACAAGAAGTACACCCGTTACATCCCGATCCCCAACAACCCGCACGGCTGCAACATGGCCCCTGACAAGATCCACCTGTGCATCGCGGGCAAACTGTCGCCCACCGTGTCGGTGATCGACGTGCGCAAGCTGGACGCGGTGTTCGACGAGGATGCGGATCCGCGCAGCGTTGTCGTGGCCGAACCGCAGCTGGGTCTCGGGCCGCTTCACACCTGCTTTGACGGGACGGGCCGCGCCTATACCACGCTGTTCCTGGACAGCCAGGTTGTCGCCTGGGACATCGAGAAGGCGATTCAGCTCTACAACGGCGAGGATGTCGATCCGATCATCACCAAGGCGGATGTGCATTACCAGCCCGGCCACAACTCGACCGTCATGGGCGAAACGCTGGAGGCGAGCGACAAATACTATCTGACGATGAACAAGTTCTCCAAGGACCGGTACCTGAACGTCGGCCCCCTGAAGCCCGAGAACGAGCAGCTCTTTGCGATCGACGGCGACACTCTGACGCTGATCCACGACGGCCCTACTTTTGCCGAACCGCATGACGCGATCATCGTCGACCCCAGCAAGGTGAACCCGAAATCGGCCTGGGATCGGAATGATCCGATGTGGGCGGACACCCGCGCGCAGGCCGAGGCCGATGGCGTCGATCTGGACGATTGGCAGGAAACCATCATCCGTGATGGCAACAAAGTCCGCGTCTACATGAGCAGCGTCGCGCCGAGTTTCTCGATCGAGAAGTTCACCGTGCAGCAAGGCGACGAAGTCACCGTCATCGTCACAAACCTTGATGACATCGACGATCTGACACACGGCTTCACCATGGGCAACCACGGCATCGCGATGGAGCTTGCGCCGCAGGCCACATCATCGGTGACGTTCGTCGCCGCCCAGCCGGGTGTCTACTGGTACTATTGCCAGTGGTTCTGCCACGCGCTCCACATGGAGATGCGCGGCCGGATGTTCGTCGAACCGAAGTCTGCCTGAGCCATGCTGCGTTCCCTGATCCTTGCACTGTCACTCGCGGTCGCCCTGCCCCTCGCGGCGGCGGAGATCCGCGTGCCGCCGGGGCCGGGGAACCTTGCCAACGCCATCGCCGGGGCCAGCCCCGGCGATGTGCTGATCCTCGCGCCGGGACGCCATGAGGGCAGCGTCGTCATCGACCGCCCGCTGACCGTGACGGGCGGCGCGGAGGCGATCATCGACGGTATGGGCAATGGCACCACCGTCACCATCGACGCCGCCGATGTCACGATATCGGACGTCACCGTGACCGGTTCCGGGCTAAGCAGCAAGGATCTGGATGCCGGTATAAAGATCCTGAAAAAGGCTGACCGCGCCATCATCGAAGGCAACCGCGTGCTGGGCAACCTGCACGGCATCGACGTGCATGGCGGGCTTAACGCACAGGTGCGCGGCAACACTATCGAAGGCACGCAGCAGAAGCGCCTGAATGATCGAGGCAACGGCATCTATGTCTGGAACTCTCCCGGCACGCTGGTCGAGGGCAATTCGGTCCGCTGGGGCCGCGACGGCATTTTTTCCAACGCCTCGCGCACCGGCACCTACCGCAATAACCTGTTCCGCGATCTGCGCTTTGCCGTGCATTACATGTATACCAACGATTCCGAAGTGTCGGGCAACGTGTCGATCGGCAACCATCTGGGCTATGCCATCATGTTCTCGAACAAGGTGATCGTGAAGGATAATCTCAGCCTGTCCGACATCAGCCATGGCGTGATGCTGAACTACGCCAACAACGCCGATGTATCCGGTAATCTGGTGCGCGGCGGCGCCGACCGCTGCACGTTCATCTATAACGCGCACAAGAACCTGATCTATGACAACCGCTTCGAGGGTTGCAATATCGGCATACACTTCACAGCCGGGTCCGAGCGGAACGTGCTGACCGGCAATGCATTCATCGGCAACCGGACGCAGGTGAAATACGTCGGCACACGTGACATCGAGTGGAGCTTTGAGGGCCGCGGCAATTACTGGTCCGACCACCCCGGTTTCGATCTGGGCGGGGACGGTATTGCCGACAGTGTTTTCCGCCCCAATGATCTGATGGACCATATCCTGTGGTCCCAACCCGCCGCCGCCTTGCTGACCGGCGCCCCCGCCGTGCAGCTGATCCGCTGGGCGCAGTCCAACTTTCCCGCGACGCTGCCGGGCGGAGTGGTCGATAGCCATCCATTGATGCGCGCGCCCGAATTTGAAGTTTCCCCCGAATACACCCAGATGGAGGCGGAAGCCGTCGCCAACAGGGATGAAAGTGACACCTATGACTTCGACGTTAACGATCTCGCAACTCACTAAGGCGTTCGGCGGCACCCATGCGCTGACCGATGTCTCGCTGACCGTTAAGGCGGGCGAGCGTGTGGCGCTGCTGGGTCATAATGGTGCGGGCAAATCCACGTTGATGAAGATCATCCTGGGCCTGATTGCACCCGACAGCGGCCAGATTTCCGTCTGCGGCGCGGCGCCCGGTCATGCCAGCGCGCGCGCCAAGGTAGCCTATCTGCCGGAAAACGCGACCTTCCATCCCGCCCTGACCGGGCTGGAGCAGATCACGCACTACATGCGCCTGCGCGGCGAGGATACGTCCGGCGCGATGGACCTTCTGGGCCGTGTCGGGCTGGCCTTTGCCGCCAAGCGCCGAATCGGCACCTATTCCAAGGGGATGCGCCAGCGCGTCGGATTGGCGCAGGCGTTGATCGGCCATCCCAGCCTTCTGGTGCTGGACGAGCCGACCAGCGGGCTGGACCCGGTCTCGCGCCGCGATTTCTACGAGCTGCTGGACGGGCTGGCCGCCGACGGCGCGTCGATCCTGCTGTCCAGCCACGCCCTGACCGAGGTCGAGGCGCGCACCGACCGGCTGCTGATCCTGTCGGGCGGGCGCATGGTGGCCGAAGGCACGCTGAGCGATCTGCGCCGCGAAGCCGCCCTGCCCGTGGCGATGCATGTCACCGCGCATAATGGCTATGACAGCGATATCATGGCCGCCCTGCCCGGCGCGATCCGTGTCCAGGGCGCGTTGCAACTCAATTGCACGCAGGACGACAAGCTGGAGACGCTTGGCCGGATCACTGCGCTGGAGGGCAAGGTCGCGGACCTGGAAGTCATTCCGCCCAGCCTTGAGGATATCTACAGTCATTTCAGCCGGAGGGACGGCCAATGATCGCCCGCATCCTTGCCACCGCCACCACCGAAATCCATATCGCGCGCCGCAATCGGTGGGTGCTGATCGCGGTGCTGCTGATGGTGGTCTTCTCCTTGGTGCTGTCCGCGGCCGGATCAGCGCCGACCGGCGCGCTGGGGGCTGACCGGCTGTCGATCGTTGTCGCCTCGCTGACGTCGCTGTCGGTCTATCTGGTGCCGCTCGTGGCGCTGCTGATGTCCTTCGACGCCGTCGCCGGCGAGGTCGAGCGCGGCACGCTGCCCCTGCTGCTGACCTACCCCGTCGCCCGCTGGGAGGTGCTGGCAGGCAAGCTGGTGGCCCATACCGCCATCCTGATCGTCGCCATTGTCGCGGGCTACGGCGCGGCCGCGGCTGTCACGATTGCGGCTGATCCGGCGGCGGTGTCGGGCCTTGGCGCGCTGTGGCGGCTGACGTGGACCTCTGTGCTACTGGGCGCCACCTTCCTCGGCATCGGTTATGCACTGTCGTCCATGGCGCGACGCGTATCCGGTGCTGCGGGGCTGGCGATCGGGCTCTGGTTGGGGCTGGTCGTGCTTTATGATCTGGGCCTGCTGGCGGCAGTCGTGGCCGATGACGGCGGCACCTTCACCACCAGCGTATTCCCGTCGCTCCTGTTGGCCAACCCCGCCGATGCGTTCCGCCTGTTCAACCTGACTGCCGCGCAGGCCACCGCCGCCGCCGCGGGTGTGGGCGGCGCGGCAAACGCCATACCGATGTGGCAATCGCTCACCTCCATCGCCGTCTGGCCGCTGCTGTCGCTGCTGCTGGCGGCGCTGGCCTTCCGGAAGGTGGAGCCATGAGAGCGTTGCTGATTACCGCCGCACTACTGGCCCTGTCGGCCTGCAAGGAAGAGACCGCGCAGGACACGTCGCCCCTGCCCCTGACCCCGGCGGCGGTCGGGCATTATTGCCAGATGAACCTCTTGGAGCATGACGGCCCCAAGGCGCAGGCTCATCTGGCCGGACTGCCCGGCGCGCCGCTATTCTTCAGCCAGGTTCGTGACGTCATCGCCTATCTGCGCATGCCCGAACAAAGCCATGCGGTGCTGGCCGTCTGGGTCAACGACATGGGCGCCCCCGGCGCGGCATGGGACGCGCCCGGCGAGGCCAACTGGATCGACACTGAGGCAGCGCATTTCGTCGTCGGTGGCCGCGCCATCGGCGGCATGGGCGCGCCCGAAATTGTTCCGTTCTCAAACTCCGCAGACGCCGCCGACTTCGCCGCTACCAACGGCGGGCAAGTCATGCGGCTGGATGAGATACCCGACTCTGCCGTTCTGGCCCCTGTCGAACTGGACGGCGACGTCGACGATACAGAATTTCAAAATCGCCTGCGCAACCTGTCGCGCACAGTGGGAGAGTGACACCATGACCAATCGCCGCCGTTTTCTGGCCATCAGCGCCGCCGCTATCGCCCTGCCCGGTGCCCTGTCCGCGCAGCCGGTCCATGTATGGCAGGGCACCGCCCTTGGCGCGCGGGCAACGCTGCGTCTGGCTCATCCCGAGGCGCCAGAGATCAGCGCGCGTGTTGCCGCCGAAATCTCGCGACTGGAGGATGTGTTCAGCCTCTACCGCCCCGACAGCGCTCTGTCCCAGCTTAACCGCGAAGGCCGCTTGCAGGCGCCGCCGTTTGAAATGCTGGAATGTCTGTCGCTGGCCGGCGCCGTTCATGCCGCAAGCGAAGGCCGCTTCGATCCGACCATTCAACCGCTCTGGGCCAGCTATGCCGAGGCGTCCGCGCTTGGACAGATGCCGGACGAAGCCGATCTGACACGCGCCCGCGCGCGGGTCGGCTGGGACCGCGTCACGCTGGACCCCTCGGGCATCTCCATGGCGCCCGGCATGGCGCTGACGCTGAACGGCATCGCGCAGGGCTATATCGCGGACCGCGTGGCGGGGCTGCTGGCTAACGAGGGGCTGACGGATATCCTGATCGACACCGGCGAATTCCGCGCGCTTGGCGGGCATCCCGCTGGCGGGGCGTGGCCTGTCAAACTGGCCGCGGGCGGCGAAGTGCCACTGGCCGCGCGCGCGCTGGCCACCTCTGCGCCGCTGGGCACGACCTTTGACGAGGGCGCGACAATGGGTCATATCCTCGATCCCGCAACAGGCGCGCCGACCCGCGCCAACTGGCGGGAGATCACGATATCGGCCCCCTCAGCCGCGCTTGCCGACGCGCTGTCGACGGCGGCCTGCCTGTTTCAGTCGAGGGCCGAAATCGACACCTGCCTCGCGTCCTTCGAGGGCACTGCGCTGGAGGCCATCACGCCCGCCTGAAACAGGGGCAACCTCAAGCGTCGGTCGATAATGTCATCAGAACGATACCGCCCACGATCATCGCGGCTGCGATCAGACGTGTAGCGCTGAGTTGCTCGCCCAGAACAAAGATGCCGATGGTGAATGCCCCGACGGCGCCAATCCCCGTCCAGATCGTATAGGACGTGCCCAGCGGCAGCGACCGCATCGCGATCGACAGCAAACCGAAGCTGCCGAACATGAAAAGGATCGTGCCCACGCTGGGCCAGAATCGGGTGAAGCCCACGGATTGCTTCATCAGGAACGCCCAGACGACTTCGAGAAGTCCCGCAATGAATAGAAACGCCCACGCCATGCAGCACCCCACCAAACTGGTTTTCGCCCTCAACCCAGGATGAGGAATTGTCTTAGGTGGAGAAGTGTTAGGGCAAGTCCGGCACTGCCTCAATAGCAGATTGAGGCACCTCCGGCGCAGGCCGGAGGAGAACACCAGTTATAGACCAGCGCCGCCTAAGCCGTGGCAAGCCGCGCCAGGCGAGCCGCGCGCAAGCGGGCAAAATCATCGCCCGCATGGTAGGAGGATCGCGTCAGCGGAGTGGCCGAAACCATCAGGAACCCCTTGCCAAAGGCTGCCTTTTCATAGGCCGCGAATTCCTCGGGAGTGACAAAGCGGTCCAAGACATGGTGCTTGGGGGTCGGTTGCAGATACTGGCCGATGGTCAGGAAATCGATATCCGCGGCGCGCATGTCGTCCATCACCTGATGGACCGCCGCGCGTTCCTCGCCCAGCCCGACCATGATGCCGGATTTGGTGAAGATGGTCGGATCCATTTCCTTGACCCGTTGCAGCAGGCGCAAGCTGTGGAAATAGCGCGCGCCGGGGCGCACGGACGGATAAAGGCCGGGCACGGTTTCAAGATTGTGGTTGAACACGTCGGGCTTGGCGGCGACGACCAGTTCCAGCACCTTGGGATCGCAATGCAGAAAATCAGGCGTCAGGATCTCGATGGTGGTTCCGGGGCTGCGGTGGCGGATGGCGCGGATCGTCTGGGCGAAATGTTCGGCGCCGCCATCGGCGATATCGTCCCTGTCGACCGAGGTGATGACGACATGCTTCAGGCCCAGCTTCTTGACCGCCTCGGCCACGCGGCCCGGCTCGAACGCGTCCAGTTCCTCGGTCGGCTTGCCGGTCGCGATGTTGCAAAAGGTGCAGGCGCGGGTGCAGATCTCGCCCATGATCATCATGGTGGCGTGGCCCTGGGACCAACATTCGCCCACATTCGGGCATCCTGCCTCTTCGCAGACGGTCGTCAGATCATTGTCGCGCATGATCCGGGCGGTTTCAGCATATCCCTGCCCGCCCGGCGCCTTGACGCGGATCCAGTCGGGTTTCTTGGGCTGCGCGTTGTCGGGGCGCCGGGCCTTTTCGGGATGGCGCTGCGCCGGTATCTTGAGATCACGCACGAATAATGTCCCCGCGAATGGTTTGGTAACTTTTGCTGACTATATGGGGCTGCGCGGGGAGTTTCCAGTCCAAGTAGCCGCACATATGCGGGGTGCGACGTTTCATCAGTGCCCCCGCCTGCGTCGCGGTCAGCGCTGCCTGGCGGTGCGTGTGAGTGCGGTTCCAACGGCTGTCAGCACCACGGCAAGTTGCCCGAACCATCCGTCGCCCAGTGTCGATGCGCGGCGCACAAGGCAGACGGTGCGCGCTGGTTCGGGCGCATCGAACCTGCGCAAAACCACGCCGGGCGCGCCGCGCACCTCTGCTTCTGCTGCGATCTCGGGCATCAATGTCAGGCCGAACCCCGCCGCCACCAACTGGGTCAGAGTTGCCAGTGACGACGCGCCCATGTCAATCTGGG
>JBLWYG010000043.1:0-23018 GCA_048267045.1 Roseovarius sp.
GCGCCTTTCGGAGGCCGCGTCGGGCCCGAGTGTCGTGGCCGAATATTTCCGCGATGGCGAAGATCCGATGTTCGGGCTGATGTTCGATGGCGGATTTGCCATGGGCAACGATCTGGAGCTGTTCCGCGAAGGCGAGGACGAGATGATCCGCGACGTCACCACCTCCAGCGGCCAGACCGGGCAGGTGGGCAAGAAGGCGACCTTCGGCTCGATGTCCTCGGGCGGCCTCTATTGACGGAACTTCCGGCGGCAGGGTGCGCTTGCCCGCCGCCGCGCGCTGCGGTATCAGGCGCATGAGCCACCGGGAAGCCAAACATGCGCGCTGAAATTCAGACCATCACCAACGAAATCCAGACATCGCTGGAGCTGCTGCGTCAGCGTATGGGATGGGAGACGGCCCAGCACCGGCTGGAGGAATTCAACGCGCGCGTCGAGGATCCGAACCTGTGGGATGACCCCGCCAAGGCGCAGAAGCTGATGCAGGATCGTCAGGCGCTGGTTGACGCTTTGGAGACGCACGGCACGATCAAGGCCGAACTGTCGGACAATGTCGAGCTGATCGAAATGGGCGAGGCCGAGGGCGACGCAGATATCGTGGCCGAGGCCGAGGTCGCCCTCAAGGCTTTGAAGAAACGCGCTGCGGCCAAGGAACTGGAGGCACTGCTGAACGGCGAGGCGGACGCCAACGACACCTTTCTGGAAATCAACGCGGGCGCCGGCGGCACCGAGTCCTGCGACTGGGCCAACATGCTGGCGCGGATGTATGTCCGCTGGGCCGAAAAGCGAGGCTACACGGTCGAGCTGCAATCGGAACAATCGGGCGACGAGGCGGGCATTAAATCGGCCGCCTACAAGATCAGCGGCCGCAATGCCTATGGCTGGCTGAAATCCGAAAGCGGCGTGCATCGCTTGGTGCGGATCAGCCCGTTCGATTCAGCGGCCAAGCGGCACACGTCCTTCTGCTCGGTCTGGGTGTATCCGGTGGTGGATGACGATATCGACATCGAGGTGAACCCGTCCGACATTCGCCTCGACACTTATCGCAGCTCGGGCGCGGGCGGGCAGCACGTGAACACCACCGACTCCGCCGTGCGGATCACGCACCACCCGACCGGCATTGTCGTGACATCGTCCGAGAAATCCCAGCACCAGAACCGCGACATAGCCATGAAGGCGCTGAAGTCGCGGCTCTATCAGTTGGAGCTGGACCGCCGCAATGCCGCCATCAACGAGGCGCATGACGCCAAGGGCGACGCCGGCTGGGGGAACCAGATCCGCAGCTATGTTCTGCAACCCTACCAGATGGTCAAGGATCTGCGCACGTTGCACGAGACGTCCGATACCAAGGGCGTGCTTGACGGCGATCTGGACCCGTTCATGGCGGCGACGCTGGCCATGAACGTCAGCGGCAAAAGCCGGGCAGAGGCGCAGGGCGATTGACAGGTGCTGCCTGCCGCAGCGACCCAGCGGCAACATTCCAGACCTCTCGGAGCATAGCGCTCTGTCCGCGCGTCATTGCAAAGGATCGTGGCCCCAGTTCATCAGCGAATAGCGCCAGTCCGAGTGCGCCTTGTCCTTGTCCGGTCCGCCTTGGGCTGTGTGGCGTTTGATGTAGCCGACGACTTCGGCCATGTGATCCCATTGATCCTGGGTCAGATCGGCCTTGTTCGTGCGCTTGATCCTGACGATGCGGCGGCCCGAGGCGTGACCGGTGGATTCGCCTGAATCGCTGTCGCCGACCGATTTCGACGCGTCCGTGTCCAGCCAGTCCGCCAGCTCCTGAGGGGCCATGTTGACCAGATCGCGCCATTCGCGCCAGATTTCGTCTTTGGATTTGGACGATGACATGGGCTGCTTCCTTTCGCTATGCTCTGCTGCGTACAATAACCGCGCGGGACGACATTGGTTTCTTGGCGGCGCATCGCAGGAGGGCGGGGATGCAGGAAACAGGACTGGACGAGCAGAAAATGCCGGAAATGGGCGTGCCCGAAATGGGCGCGCCGACGTTTTTCATGCTGGGCGAGGCGTTGCGCCGAGGTTGGCGCGACATGCGCCGTGCACCGGGCTATGCGATGATTTTTGCCGGCATCTATGTCGTTATCGGGTGGCTCATGATCTGGGTGACAGTGGCGACCGGGCATACCTATTGGCTGATTTTTGCGGCTGTCAGTTTCCCT
Source organism: Roseovarius sp. (assembly GCA_048267045.1). Classification (GTDB taxonomy): domain Bacteria; phylum Pseudomonadota; class Alphaproteobacteria; order Rhodobacterales; family Rhodobacteraceae; genus Roseovarius. The sequence goes on from JBLWYG010000043.1 coordinate 2,178, forward strand.
CTAATCGGACCCTTCGCAGCCGTTGGCCTTTATGAGGTGAGCCACCGGCTGGAGCAAGGGCTGCCGCTGAATCCGCAGGCCGTGTTCGGCGTCATTCGCAGGCAGGGCCAACGGCAACTGCCGTCGATCATCACGATCATCGTGATGGTTTTCCTGTTCTGGTCCTTCCTTGCACACATGATTTTTGCGCTGTTTTTAGGCTTTTCGACGATGACGAACGTGTCGACCTCCTTTGCCATCTACCTAACCTCCGAAGGCATCAGCATGCTGGCGGTGGGCAGCGTCGTGGGCGGTCTGTTTGCGCTGTTGATCTACATGATCACGGTAATCGCGCTGCCCTTGCTGCTGGACCGCGAGGTGGATTTCGTCACCGCGATGATCACCAGTTTCAGTCTGGTCACGGCCCATCCGGTGCCGATGCTGGCATGGGCGTTGTTTATCGCCGGAACGACCCTTGTGGCGCTGTTGCCCGGTCTTCTGGGCCTGTTCATCGTGCTGCCTCTACTGGGCCATGCCACATGGCATCTATACCGTTTGCTGTGCGAGGCGGCCTGAGACGGTCACGGCTGCGCTGCGTCACCGAAACGGCTGATCCAGCCGCAGCAGCCGCGCGTGGAAGGGGGGGACATCCTCGATTCCGATCAGGCCGGTGGTGCGCGCGACCGACAGAACTGCGCGGGTATTCTGGCCTAGATGCTCGTACACCATGCGCGCCGCGCGAATGCCGCTGATCTTTTCGCGGACGGTGCGGGTCACGTATCCTTCCCAGAGATTGCGCTGAAACGAGGTTTCTGGCGCGAGAAAATTGAAGGAACAGGCCATTGAATTGCGATGGGTGACAATGATCATGATACCCTCCTCCTGGCGCATGACGATGCCCCGATATTCACGGTCGCGCGGCGATATTGACAGGCCTTGGGCGCGCATGGCCTCGCGCGGCTCGTAGCCGCGCAGAAAGGTGTATCCATCCTGGCGGTAAACCAGCACCAGCCCCATGACGAACTGTGCCTCGTCGATGAAGCTGCGCCTGACAAACCGATAGATCCCGTTGGGGAACAGATCCACCGATACGTCAATCGGGGCCGCCCCGAAAAAGCCGGCCACTGCGGGATGGCCAAGGAGGTCGAATGACGCGCTGTCCAGGCTTTCAACCGGCTCCAGCAGGATCCGGCCATCGGTGCCGAAAAACTGACAGATCCGGTGCAGCACGTCGGGGCGCGGAAAGCTCTCGCCGCTGAGATAGCGATTGAATTGGGTGCGGTTGATGCCCAGATCGCGGCAAAGGCCAGCAACCGATGGATAATCCGCGCTCAGCGTGCGCAAATTCTCGCCGAAAATTGCCCGCAACTGCGCGGGCTCTTTCGCCCTTTCGGCAGAAGACATAGACGTGGTGGTCATGGCGCGATTTCCCTCATTCGAGGCGGGTTGCGGCAGCGGTCGGCCCTTTGCATGGCGGGATGCGAAGGACCGGGGTATTTATTAATCTTCGCATGACAGTCTCCCTCCAGACACTTGTTTTTAGCGCGTCGCGAACCATTCGAACACGTCCTTGACAGCTTGTCACGGCAGCTGACGCTATTTGGCGTCAGTATTCGCGCGACATGACACAAATAGCCTGATTCAGACGCGGATTCAAACATGGTCGACCGTGCGTGAACACGACATTTTGAATCAGCAACCGGCCCTTGATCAAGATGGCGAATACACGCTGCGTACGTCGGGGCAGGCCATCAGGCGGCATGGATCATTTCTGCCGCAGAATTTGGAATTTTGGGGGAATACACATGTACGGAGTCGTTCTTTGGACGGATCAGCGCGAAAATCGGGCTGTCATCTGGTGCGAGGATCATGGCGATCTGGCCTTTTATCGCGGCGCATCCGGCGCTGATGCGGCCATGGCGGCGGGCGATCTGGTCGAGTTCGATTTGCGCAACGCGGGCGCGATGCGTCTGGCGGACATGCCCCGCCTCGTCACCCGCCGGAGCCATCCGACCCTGAGCGCCGAGTTGAAGAAGGCCGGGACGCGCATTGGTGCGATCCGGTGCGACCCGCCGATCCCCGCCAATACCGGAAGAGCCGCCGATATCATTCCGTTCAAACAGGCCCGGCAAGCAGCCTACGCCTGACGCGGACGCGACGTCGATACCCACTGAATTACAAGAGGCGGATCCCTTGGGATCCGTCGCTGTTGTTTCTGGAATACACTGGGCGCGACAGGTTTGCGCCCCCGATCAGATGCCGCGCGACAATGCGGCGATGCCGGTGCGTGCCAGTGACGACAATCCTAGCGGGCGCATCAGGTCAGCGAACGCGCCGATTTTTTCCGAAGTGCCGGTAATCTCGAAGGTGAAGCTGTCCAGCGTGCTGTCCACCACATTGGCGCGAAAGATATCGGCAAGGCGCAGCGCCTCGACCCGCTTGTCGCCCTCGCCAACGACCTTGAGCAGGGCCAGTTCCCGTTCGACCGCACGGCCCTCGACCGTGAGATCGTGAACCTCGTGGACCGGCACGATGCGGCCCAGCTGCGCCTTGATCTGCTCGATCACCTGTGGCGTTCCGGTGGTGACGATGGTGATGCGGCTGGTGTGCCCCTCGGCGTCGATCTCGGCCACGGTCAGGCTGTCGATGTTGAATCCCCGGCCCGAAAATAAGCCGATGACGCGGGCCAGAACCCCGGCCTCGTTGTCGACGAGGACGGCGAGGGTGTGGCGCTCTTCCACGTCCGAGAACGTGGGGCGCAGGTTGTAGGCCGAATGCTTGTTCGAGCCTTTCTTGATATTCAGTGCGGACATGTCATCTCCTTTGCAGTCGCGCAGTGCAGGCGCATTCATACTGCGGAAAATACTCTATATACGTGACGTTACGCTTCATTCTTAAACCATCACCGCACCTTTGGAGCCGATGGCATCCTTAGTCGATGCCTCGCCCAGCAGCATCTTGTTATGCGGCTCGCCCGACGGGATCATCGGGAAGCAGTTTTCGTGCTTTTCCACCAGGCAATCGAAGATCACCGGGCCGTCGTAATTGATCATTTCCATGATCGCATCGTCCAGATCGGCGGGGTCCGAGCAGCGGATGCCCTTGGCGCCAAAAGCTTCGGCCAGCTTGACGAAATCGGGCAGCGCCTCGGACCAGCTGTGCGAATAGCGCTGGCCGTGCAGCAATTCCTGCCACTGGCGCACCATGCCGAGGCGTTCGTTGTTCAGGATAAACTGCTTGACCGGCAGGCGGAACTGGATCGCCGTGCCCATCTCCTGCATGTTCATCAGCCAGCTTGCCTCGCCCGCCACATTGATGACCAGCGCGTCGCGATGCGCCATCTGCACGCCGATGGACGCCGGAAATCCGTAGCCCATTGTGCCAAGGCCGCCGGACGTCATCCAGCGGTTCGGATCCTCAAAGCCCAGATATTGCGCCGCCCACATCTGATGCTGGCCGACCTCGGTCGTGATATAGCGGTCGTGATCCTTGGTCAGCGCCTCCAGCCGTGCCAGCGCGTGCTGCGGCTTGATCGTCTTGCCGCTTTGCTTGAAGCTGAGGCAATCGACCTTGCGCCATTCGTCAATGCGGGCGTTCCACTTGGCAATGCTTTCGGTATTCACCTTGCGGCCGCGTGATTTCCAGACCTTCAGCAGATCCTCCAGCACATGGGCGATGTCGCCGACGATGGGAATGTCGGCCTTGATCACCTTGTTGATCGAGGAGGGGTCGATGTCGATATGCGCCTTTTTCGAGCCGGGCGAGAAGGCATCGAGCCGACCGGTGATCCGGTCGTCGAAACGCGCGCCGATATTGATCATCAGATCGCAATCATGCATCGCCATGTTCGCCTCATAAAGGCCGTGCATACCCAGCATGCCCAGCCACGCCTTGCCGCTGGCAGGATAGGCGCCAAGGCCCATCAGCGTCGATGTGATCGGGATGCCCGTCGCCTCGACCAGCTCGCGCAGAAGCTGGCTGGCGGCGGGGCCGGAGTTGATGACGCCGCCGCCGGTGTAGAAAAGCGGGCGCTTGGCCGTCTCCATCGCGGCCACCAGTTCGGTGATCGCGTCCAGATCGCCCTTGACCTGTGGCTGGTAATGGCCTGTGCGCACCTTTTGTGGCGGGGTGTAGGTGGCGCTGGCGAATTGCACGTCCTTCGGAATATCGACCAGCACCGGACCGGGGCGGCCTGCGGTGGCGACGTGGAACGCCTCGTGGATGACGGCCGAGAGGTTGGCCGTATCCTTGACCAGCCAGTTGTGTTTCGTGCAGGGGCGGGTGATGCCGACGGTGTCGGCCTCCTGAAAGGCGTCGGACCCGATCATGAAGGTCGGCACCTGGCCGGTCAGCACCACGATCGGGATGCTGTCCAGCAGCGCATCGGTCAGGCCGGTCACCGCGTTGGTCGCGCCGGGGCCGGATGTCACCAGCACCACGCCCGGCTTGCCGGTCGAACGCGCGTAGCCTTCGGCGGCATGGACCGCGCCCTGTTCGTGGCGCACCAGAATGTGCTGGATGTCGTTTTGCTGGAACACCTCGTCGTAGATAGGCAGGACCGCGCCACCGGGATAGCCAAAGACGACGTCCACGCCCTGATCCTTGAGGGCCTGAACCACCATTTTCGCTCCGGTCATCTGACGTGTCATCGCTTTGCTCCGTTCATGACATCATTCCGCTTGCGCGCATAAAAAAACCCCCGGTCTGGCGGGGGCGCATGGGGGACCTGTTGGGTGTCCGGCTTACCGGCCCATGCGCGTTTTCGGGATACCTACTACTAGCCGCTCCATTGGACCATTCCTTATTGCGTGCGAGGCGGACATTATGACCGGCGCGCCGGGGCGTCAAGCGGATGTCGTGGATAAAATGTCGCAGCGACGCAAAGTTCTTTTCATATGTTGCGCAGAGCGGGGGTAATTTGGTGGATGCGCGCATCAGAGGCCTGTTGAGGGTATATTTTCGGAAATTCGAGTCCTGCGGGGTGCGCAATCTTGTCGTCTGCGCGCGATGATGCAAAACGGGTTCTTCGAGGCGCCGCCGACAAATCGCCAGCCCGCGGTCAGGATCGTCCGGCATCACAGCCGCTGCCAAGGCGACTCAGATCACCCGGCTGGGCGCGTATCGTGCGCGAGACCGGATTTTGCGCCGGATCTGCCCGCGGCGATCGGCCCCTAGCGGCACGGCAGGGCAAGCCACCTTTCGCCTTACAGTCCGGTTTGCTCTTTCGCACCGGCGGCATCCGTGAAATAGGGACTTGCCAAACGATCTGTTCATGGAGAAACGTGATGAAGATTCGTGAGGCTTTGACCTTCGATGATGTCCTGCTGGTTCCCGCCGCGTCGACCGTGCTGCCCAGCACCGCCGATACCCGCACGCGGGTCACAAAATCTATTGCGCTGAATATCCCGTTGCTCAGTTCGGCCATGGATACTGTGACCGAGGCGCGCATGGCCATCTGCATGGCGCAATCGGGCGGTATGGGCGTGATTCACCGCAATTTCGACGTGGCGACGCAAGCTGACGAAGTGCGGCAGGTCAAACGGTTCGTGTCCGGCATTGTCTATAATCCGATCACCTTGACGCCCGATCAGACGCTGGCCGACGCCAAGGCGCTACAGCAGCAATACCGCGTTACCGGATTTCCGGTGGTTGATACCTCCGGTCGGGTCGTGGGGATCGTGACCAACCGCGACATGCGCTTTGCTCAGGATGCCGACACGCCGGTCAGCGTGATGATGACGTCGGACGATCTGGCGATTTTGCATGAGCCTGCGGAACTCGAAGAAGCCAAATCCCTGATGAAGGCCCGGCGCATAGAAAAGCTGCTGGTGACGGATGGCAAGGGCAAGCTGACCGGCCTTCTGACGCTGAAGGATACCGAGCAGGCCGTGCTGAACCCCTCGGCCTGCAAGGATCGTCTGGGCCGGTTGCGCGTGGCTGCTGCCACCACGACCGGCGATGCAGGTTTCGAGCGCACCGAGGCGCTGATTGATGCGGGGTGCGACATGATCGTGATCGACACCGCGCACGGCCATTCCGCCGGTGTGGCCGACGCGGTGAGGCGCGCACGCAAGATCGCGGGCGAAGCGCAGATTGTGGCCGGCAATGTCGCAACCGGCGACGCGGTTCGCGCGCTGATTGACGCAGGGGCCGATGCGGTCAAGGTCGGCATCGGGCCGGGCAGCATCTGCACCACTCGTATGGTCGCTGGCGTCGGCGTTCCGCAACTGACGGCGATCATGGATTGCGTCGCCGCCGCGGGCGACATCCCGATCATTGCCGATGGCGGCATCAAGTTCTCGGGCGATTTCGCCAAGGCGATCGCGGCAGGCGCATCCTGCGCCATGATAGGCAGCATGATCGCGGGCACCGATGAGGCGCCCGGCGAGATGATCTTGTTTCAGGGTCGCTCCTACAAGGCGTATCGCGGTATGGGCAGCTTGGGCGCGATGGCGCGTGGCTCGGCCGACCGGTATTTCCAGAAAGATGCGGCCAGTGACAAACTGGTTCCCGAAGGCATCGAGGGGCAGGTGCCCTACAAGGGTGCGGCAGGGACGGTCATCCACCAATTGGTAGGCGGCCTGCGTGCTGCGATGGGCTATACGGGCTGCGCAACGGTCGAGGAGATGCGCCGCGATTGCGAATTTGTCCGTATCACCGGCGCGGGTCTGAGCGAGAGTCATGTGCATGATGTCCAGATCACGCGGGAGTCTCCGAATTACCGGATTGGGTCTTGATATCAGTATGTTGCTACCAATTTCGGATGTGATGCATGATGGTGTGGCCGCGTGACGCCGGGCGCGCGTGTTCAGGCTGCGATCGAAATCCTCGATCATGTCGCGGGCGGCGAACCGGCTGAAAAGGCGCTGATTGGCTGGGCCCGACGGTCACGCTTTGCCGGATCGGGCGACCGGGCGGCAGTGCGCGACCACGTGTTTCAAGCGTTGCGCTGCTGGCGGTCCTACGCCACCCTCGGAGGCGGCGATACGGGACGCGCCCGGATGATCGGCGCATTGCGTGCCGCGGGGACTGACACGGGCACAGTTTTTTCCGGGGTGGGCCACGCCCCGGAGCCGCTGAGCGCAGCAGAACAAATGGCAGGAAGCGCCCCGACCGGCGCTGATGCCTGTGATTTGCCTGATTGGTTACTCGATTTGTTCCGCGCATCGCTGGGGACGCAGGCCGAGGCGACCGCTTACGCCTTGCAAGAGCGCGCCCCGGTCATGCTGCGGGTGAACAGCCGCAAGGTGGATCGTGATGGCGCGATTGCGGCCTTGGCTGATGAGAACATCAAGACTGCCCCGCATCCCATTTCAGATACGGCATTAATCGTGATTGATGGAGCGCGCCGTCTGGCGCGTAGCCATGCTTATCTGGACGGGCTGGTCGAACTTCAGGACGGCTCCAGCCAAGCCGCTATGGACGGTATTGCTCTGCCAACCGCGGCGCGTGTCCTGGATTACTGCGCGGGTGGTGGTGGAAAATCCCTGGCACTTGCCGCACGCTGTGATGCACAGTTCTTTGCCCATGACGCGGATTTTGCGCGGATGCAGGATCTGCCGAATCGTTCCGCTCGCGCCGGGGTGGATATAAGTGTGCTGACCACATTGCCAAACCCGGATAACTCGCTGTTCGATTTGGTTTTATGCGATGTGCCGTGTTCCGGATCGGGGGCCTGGCGGCGCGCACCCGAGGCCAAGTGGCGGCTGACACCGGAGCGCCTGGCCAATCTGACGCGGGTTCAGGGGCAGATCCTGGCTTCAGCGTCAGACTTTGTCGCGCCGGGCGGGCAACTGGTATACGCGACCTGCTCGGTTTTGACCGCCGAGAATGAGGATCAGATCGCCGTATTCCTCGCGGCGACAACCGGCTGGGTGCGGCGAGAATCCCACAGGTTTGATGTGACGGATGGCGGTGACGGCTTCTTCGTGGCACACCTCTGCCGGGACTGATAGGTAGTGATGCAACCCTGACGTGTTAACCTGTTCGGCGTTAAGCCGGAGTTAAATGGTTTGAACCAAAGATTGGGGCACCGAGTCGCAATGCAGGGCCTTCAGGTTTGACCATATCTTCACTTTCCCTCGACCCGATCAAGCGGGCGACAACCCAGATGCGCCCTCACGCGGGTTTGGTTTTCTGCTCGGCGGTGCTGTTCGCGGCAACCGCCTTTATTATACGACCGGGTCTGGAACAGCAGACCGTCGTCCTCGTGGCGCTGGTGTTGACGTTTTGCACAGGGTGGATCCTGCTCATGTCATGGCTCGACATCGCGGCCGGTGGCCGTGCTGCCGATTCCGTTCGCATGCTGATCGAACATGACGCGGCTGCCAGCGTGGTCACCGGGCCGGACGGGGGCATCTTGTGCTGCAACGCGGCAGCACAGCGCGCCTACAATGCGCAAGGCTTCGGCACGCTGGGCGGTGCGCTTCAGCCATTGATCGCCAATCCGGGCGCGATTCTGTATCGTCTGCAAACGCGCGCGGCCGTGCGGGGATCGGCGCACGAGGATGTGGTCACAGGAGCAGGCCATGTGCGTTTGTCGGTCCACCGGGCGGGGGCCGATACACTCCTGTGGAGGATCGAGAAGTCCTCGAATGTAGTTGCACGGCGCAGCGATACGGTACCGCTCCCGATGCTTACCGTGGGCCGCAACAATGCCGTTCTGTTCATGAATGATGCGGCGCGCCTGTTGATCGGCGAGCGGGCCCGCACGCTGGATCGCATCTGTCCCGCGCTGCCGCTGCGCTCAGGCCAGATGAACGACATCAGCACGCAGGCTGGCGTGCAATCGTGCCTGATCGTCGAACTGGAGGGTATTGCCGGGCGCCGGGAAATCTTTCTGATGCCAGGGGTTGCCGTATCGGAACGTCCGGCTACCGGCTGGACGTTTTTTGACGAGTTGCCGGTGCCGCTGTTGAAGCTGGCGCGTAGCGGAACGATCGATCTATGCAATCGCCCGGCCGCCGAACTTTTGGGCTGCGATGTGGCACGAGGTCGCCAGATCACGGATTTGCTCGAAGGGCTGGGCCGCTCGATTCCGGACTGGCTGGAGGATGCAGCGCTGGCCCGCGGGGCGCTCCACTCAGAGTTTCTGCGCGTGCGCAGATCGGACCGTGAGGTATTCATTCAGGTCACGCTCAACCGGGCCACCGAGAATGGCGAGACGATCCTGATCGCGGTGCTGAACGATGCGACGGAACTGAAATCGCTTGAGGCTCAGTTCGTCCAGTCGCAAAAAATGCAGGCCATAGGTCAGCTTGCGGGCGGCGTGGCGCATGACTTCAACAATCTTCTGACCGCGATTTCAGGCCATTGCGATCTATTGCTGCTACGCCACGATCAGGGTGATTCGGATTATGGCGATTTGCTTCAGATCAATCAGAATGCCAACCGCGCGGCATCGCTGGTGAACCAGTTGCTGGCATATTCACGCAAGCAAAACCTTCGACCCGAGATAATGGACCTGCGGGATGCGATTTCGGACCTGACACATCTGTTGAACAGGCTTGTCGGGGAAAAGGTGGTGCTGTCGCTGAACCATGATCCCACCTTGTGGTCCATAAGGGCCGACAAGCGTCAATTTGAGCAAGTCGTCATGAATTTGGTCGTCAATGCGCGCGACGCGATGCACGACGGAGGCGAGATCCGGATCGAGACGCAGAACGTCACGTTGCAAAAGGCCTTGCATCGCGACCGGGCGGTCGTGGCGCCGGGGCAATGGGTGCGGATCAGCGTTACGGATGAGGGCACGGGCATTCCGCCGGATCGTTTGACGAAGGTCTTCGAGCCGTTTTTTACGACCAAGCGTACGGGTGAGGGCACCGGACTGGGGCTCTCGACGGCGTATGGCATCGTAAAGCAAACCGGCGGTTTCATATTTGTCGACAGTGAAGAAGGCGCCGGGACGACTTTTTTTCTGATGTTCCCCGCACATGAAGCGGTGGAGGCCCGCAGTGATCCTGTTCCGAAACCTCTGATCGACACTGCCCCGACCGAAGGTCTGGTTTTGCTGGTCGAAGACGAGGCGCCTGTGCGCGCCTTCGCGTCACGCGCCCTACAAATGCGCGGCTTTACCGTGCTGGAGGCAGAATCGGCAGAAGAAGCGCTCGAAATCCTTGAGGATACCGAGATAAGTATCGACGTTTTTGTGACTGATGTGGTCATGCCCGGCATGGATGGGCCCAGTTGGGTACAGCAGGCGCTGAAGGCACGACCTGATGTGCGTGTAGTCTTTGTGTCGGGTTATGCAGAAGAGGATTTCGGTGACACGCAGGCGCGGATACCCAACTCGGTCTTTCTGCCGAAACCGTTTTCCCTGACCGAGTTGACCGCAGTCGTGCAGCGGCAGATGGGTGATCCCTAGCCAAGCCGAAGTGCGACAGTCCAACAACGGATGTCGGTGCAGGCTGAAGCCGCGCGAAGGGCGCTGAAACATGATCATGGCGTCTTGCACGGACGGCGCCAAAACAATCGGACCACGAAAAGCAGACCAGAGCGCAATGATGGTGCCACGCCCGGTTCCGGAGGCGAACACACCCGACGGCTTGGCCGCATGATCATCTACCCCTGGAAGGGGGACATCTTTCAGACCAAGACCGCACGATGGTCTAGGCGTTGAGTCCGGTGTCTCGGCTAGGCACGGAATTTGAATGATACTCGGCCCTCAATCCGGTCGCGGCTGGACGGGATGCCGAAACGGATGCGGATAGGCGCGTGAGAGATGGACCTGGCTGGTGAACCCTGACGCAAGGGCTTTCTGGGACATGGCGAGGTCGGTTCGGGTTACTTGACCCCGCACCCGGTCCGCTCTGATGACACGAGCGTAATTCGTCGGAGTTTTGCGCACAAAAGCGGCGAAAAGCCAGTTCAGCTGACGATGCGATACCCCGAATTAGCGGCAAAGCGCCGCAATCGGCAGAGGCGACTAGGTTGCGTTCCATCATTGCGATGGCTCGCTTGACCGCGCCGGGCACGGTGCTGCCCAGAGGCTTTTCCGCGGCGGCGTTGGCCAAGGCGTCGCCTTTTGCGCATCGAATGATGTGCAATGCGCAATCCGCCGATGCAGCGCCGCCAGCACACCTGATGCTGTTTCCGTCAAGACCACGCAATTCCTCGGTCAGGATCCAGTTCGGAAAGAGTTCCCGAACGCGTCCATATCTTCGTACTGGACGGTCGCGCGGCCCCTGTAGAGCAACCCCGCCCGCGTCAGGATGAAGGCGCCCCGGTGTCAATGCTGCCCAGCGTTGCGCCGGACCGCGCCCAACGCCAGAGTGCACTGCGCAAGGGTGCGCTGCCATGTGCCGCGAGCGTCCAGCTTGATGACACAATGGCCACGTTGCGGCGCGTATCGCGAACCTGCGCCAGATGCAGCGTGTCCATCGACATGCCATTGTCGGCGTTGCGGAGGCCGCCCGAACAGAGGCGAATTCCCAAGCGAATTGCGCGGCTGTGTCCAGATAATTTGCGCGCGAAACGGATCGACGAAGCCTGCAGTCGTCACCATGGTAAAATGTGGGGTGACAATAATGATGATACTTATCTGCCGGTCTGCGCGCTTGCCCACGTGTCCAAGTATAAATGTCGTCCAAAACGAACAGATTACACAGTGACACCATGCCATACTCGGTCGATACTGGGGCAAATAGGGAGATATGAATGAAAACCGTGACGAAAACCTATCTTGGGGCTGCGGTCCTCGTGGCCGCGACCGCAACCGCAGGCCATGCTGCCGAATTGGGTGCCGTTGACGCGCCGATCAAGCTGGCGGTGAACGAATGGACCGGACAGCACGTCACGACCCGCATCGCGGGCGAGATGCTCGAGGCGGCCGGTTACGAGGTCGAGTATGTCACGGCCGGCTACATGAACATGTATCAGGCGCTTGCCGACGGCGAAATCGACGCGGCGATGGAAATCTGGTCGTCCAACGTGTCAGACGACTATGACAAGCAGATTGAGGCAGGCGACGTGACCGAACTCGGCGATCTGGGCCTCGAGGCGAAGGAGGGTATCGCCTATCCCGCACATGTCGCCGACATCTGCCCCGGCCTGCCGGCGTGGGAGGCACTGAAGGATTGCGCTGCCCAGTTCGCCACAGCCGAGACGCTGCCCGCGGGACGCCTGGTTGACTACCCGGCCGATTGGGGCACGCCCGGCGCTGACCGCATCACAGGGTTCGACCTGCCCTTCAAGGCCGTTCCCGCCGGATCGGAAGGTGCGTTGATCACTGAATTGCGCGCCGCGACCGAAAAGGGATCGCCGCTGCTGATTACCTTCTGGCAGCCGCATTGGGCGATGTCGGCCTATGACGTCAGGTTCGTCGATCTGCCGGTGGGCGAGCAGGCCTGCTTTGACGATCCGGCCTGGGGGCCCAATCCGGACGCCACGTATGATTGCGATTTCACGCCAACCCGGGTGTTCAAGGCATCATGGGCCGGTCTGGCGGAAAAATGGCCCGCCGCTGGCGAAATTCTTGCGAACATGCAGCTCGGCGTCGAAGACCAGCAGCCGATGATGGGCAAGATCGATGTTGACGGGCAGTCCGTCGAGGAGACGGTAGATACCTGGATGCAGGCGAACCCCGAGAAGTGGAAACCCGTCGTCGCTGCCGCGACGGAGTGATCGCTGCACTGCCCTCGAAATGTTTGGCGTGTCGGGGGCGGTGCCATGAAACCGAGTGTCCGCGCAGATCCGTTGCAGAAATCCTGAATGCCGGATCGTTGGGATGATGACCGGCCTTGCAGTCTTGTCTTCTCTCTATGTAAACCCGGGTTGCATTCCAGATGGTCGGTCCGGAGGGCAGTTGAAACCGCCCGTATCCAGATATTTCGGAGACTCGGAGACATAGATGACCGAACAGGGCCACCCGGATCACCCCGCGATCCGCTGCCGCAATGTCTGGCAGATTTTCGGAACCGGCGCGGCGGCGCGCCTGTCTGGTGCGCTTGAGCGTTCCGGCGGCAATGCGGACGCAGCGGCACGCCTGCTGCGCGATCAGGGACTGGTTCCCGCAGTGCAGAACGTCAGCTTCGATGTGCAGCGCGGCGAGCTGTTCGTTATCATGGGGCTGTCCGGATCAGGTAAATCGACCATCGTGCGGTGCATCTCGCGCCTGATCGAGGTGACGGCGGGCCAGGTTGAGATCGACGGCGAGGATATCCTGACCGCTGCGAAATCGCGCATGACCCAGTTACGCCGCCGCAAGCTGGGCATGGTGTTTCAGCATTTCGGCCTTTTCCCGCATATGAGCGTGGCGCAAAACGTTGCCTTTCCGCTCAAGATGCAGGGTCAGGGCCGCACCCAGCGGCTGGAGCGGGCGCAGGAGGTGATCGAGCTGGTCGGCCTCAAGGGGCGCGAGGCGGCCTATCCGCGCGAGCTGTCCGGTGGTCAGCGCCAGCGCGTGGGCATCGCGCGCAGCCTGGCCGTGAACCCCGATGTGTGGTTCCTTGACGAGCCGTTCAGCGCGCTGGATCCGCTGATCCGGCGCCAGTTGCAGGACGAATTCGTGGATATTCAGGCGCGCCTACGCAAATCCATCGTGTTCATCACCCACGACATCGCCGAAGCGCTGAAGATCGCCGACCGTATCGCGATCATGCGCGATGGCCAGATCGTGCAGATCGGCACGCCCAGCCAGATCGTGCTGGAGCCGGCGGACGATTATGTGCGCGATTTCACGCGGGATGTGGCGAAGGGGCGCCATGCGCGGTTGTCGTCGGTCCTGCACGCCGTCGATCCAGGCGCGCCGCCGCCTGCCGATGATCCGGGCCTGCGCGTGGATATGACTCTGGACGAGGCGTTGACCGCGTGCATGTCACTCTATGAGCCGGTGCCGGTCTGGGGGCAGGACGGGCAGATTGCGGGCATGGTAAATCCGGCGGATCTGGCCAGCGCGCTGCAGGTCGATCCATCATGAGCACCGCCGAACGGGCCGGGGCGTGGCGACGGCTTAGCCCCGGCACGATCGCTGCGCTGGTGGTGCTGGTCGCGGGCGCGCTGTGCATGGCGCTGGTTCCGTATCTACCGTGGCTGGGCCGGTTTCCGAGTGACTGGACGCTGCCAATGGCGCGCTGGATAGATTTCGTGCTGACTTGGTTTCTGGACCTGATCAAGCCGGGCGCGCGCCTGGTATCCGCCGTGCTGGCCTATCCGATGGACTGGGCACAGGCGCTGCTGCTGCACACGCCCTGGCCGCTGCTGGTGGCGCTGGTGACGGCGCTTGGCTGGTATGTGGGGGGGGTGCGTCTGGCGGTACTGGGCTTTGCGGGCTTCAGTTTTGTCGTCGCGTCCGGCTACTGGGTTGAGAGCATGAACACCCTGTCGCTGGTCGCCGTATCGGTGCCACTGGCGCTGATCATGGGCGGCGCCACGGGTATTCTGGCCAATGAGGTGCCGCGTGTGAAATCAGCTGTTCAAACGGTGATGGATGTGATGCAGACGGTACCGACCTTTGCCTATCTCACGCCGCTTTTGCTGCTGTTCGGCTTTGGCCCGGTCGTGGGCCTGATCGCCTCGGCAATCTATGCCGCGCCGCCCATGGCGCGCAACGTGATGCTGGGGCTGGAACGGATCGAGACCGACATCAAGGAAGCGGCGATCATGTCGGGCGGCAACCGTGTGCAGCAGCTGTTCTTGATCGAGATACCGTCGGCGACGACGCAGATCATGGTGGGCGTCAATCAGTCCCTCATGGCCGCGCTGTCGATGGTGATCATCGCCGCCGTGATCGGCGGATTCAACGATATCGGCTGGGAGGTCCTGCTGACCATGCGCAAGGCGCAGTTCGGCGCGGCGCTGCTGGCGGGGCTGGTGATCGTGGCGTTCGCCATTGTGATCGACCGGATCAGCGCCGGCATGGCGCGCCAGCAGCAGCGCCATTCGCGCCGCGTCGCGCTGGCAATCGTCGCGGCCGGAGCCTTTGCCGCCGTGCTGGCGTGGCTCTATCTGCCTGCTGCCGGCCAGTTGACGCTGCTGGTGCCGGTCGCGGACTGGGTCGATGGCAGGCTGACGGCGTTCGTGCGCGCCAATGGTGCGGCGCTGGATGCGATCAAAAACAGCGCGATGTTCTACGGGCTTCTGCCTCTGCGGATCGGCCTTGACGGGGCGGTGCTGCCTTTCACATGGGGGTTCCAGTGGACCGGCTGGATGAGCGCCGCGCTGTTCGCCGCCTCTGGTGTCATCGGCGGCGTGATTGCCCTGCGCGGCCGCGTGGCGGCGGGGCTGATGCTGCCCATTCTGGCCGGCGTCGTCGAGACGGGCGTCGCCGAGCTGCCATGGCCCTTTGTCCTGATCGGCGCGGGTGCCATCGGCTGGGTGGCGGGCGGGCGGCGTCTGGCGCTGTTTGCGGTGCTGATGCTTACGGCGGTCCTGCTATCGGGCCTGTGGGGCAAGGCGCTGTGGTCGCTGTACCTGTCGGGCGCCGCCGTGCTGACCTGTGCAATCCTTGGCGGGGCAATCGGCCTGATCTGCGCGCTCAGTCCGCTGGCGTGGCGCGTGGTGCAGCCGATCTGCGACATGCTGCAGACCATACCGCTTTTCGTGTTCCTGATTCCGGTGCTGATGTTCTTTCAGATCGGGGAATTCTCGGCCTTTCTTGCCATTATTTTCTACGCCATCGTGCCGATGATCCGCTATACGCGCCACGGCCTTGTCACCACGCCACCCGATCTGATCGAGGCGGCCACATCATCGGGCGCGACAACGTGGCAGACCCTGTGGGAAGTGCGCGCGCCCTATGCCGCGCCGACGATCCTGCTGGGGCTAAACCAGACGATCCTCTATGCCTTTGCGATGCTGGTGATTGCTGCGCTGATCGGCACGACGGGGCTGGGACAGTCGATCTTCCTTGCGCTGGGGCAGGCCGATATCGGGCTGGGCATCACGTCTGGCGCGGCGATGGCGATCCTGGCGCTGGTTGCCGACCGGCTGGTGCAGGGCTTTGCGGCCGAGCGGCGGCATGCGCTGGGACTCTAGGCGTCATAGCAGGCTCGCCACCGGCGCGCCGGGGGGCAGATCCATGTCGCGGCGCAGTTGCGCGCGGGCGCGGGCAAGGCGCGACATCACCGTATTCACCCCGCAGCCCGTGCGCCCCGCCAGCACCGCCGGGCTGGTTTCGCCCGACATCACCAGTGCGATCAGCGTGGCCTGATCGCCGGGCAGACGGCGTATCGCACCCTGCACCTCGGCCAGCGCCAGCGTGCCAAATACCTCGGGGTCGATGCTGGGGCCTTCGGTGTCGTCCAGCGGCAGATGCGGCGCGCGGCGCAGCCCCTGTCGGTAGAGATTGCGCAGCGCGGCGCGGGCGTATGCGCGCAAATCTTCCACACGCACGATATCGTCCCGGCGCAGCCAGAGCTTCAGCAACGTCTCCTGCGCCAGATCCTGCGCTTCGGATTCGCTGGCCGCGAGGCGCCGGGCGAGGCGCATCAGATCCGGATGGAGTTCGGCAAGGATCTGAGACAGGGAGCGGGGATGAGGCGCAGTATAGGGCAGGGGCATGAGATCGGCCTTTCTGGCGGTCATTGGTCCGACTCATGTTGGGCGCCTTTGCCGCGACTGCAATTCAGAGAGTTTCCGCCGATGGCGCCCCACGGGCCTTTTTGCGCGAACCGGCGCCACTCCTGACCCCCTTCATCGGCGGGCTGTCGCTTGATTTGTGGAATAAGTAACTGAGAAGGGACGCAAAACGCAGCTGACGCGTCTTGTGAGGTGAAGCGGGCAATGCAGCCCCTTCCTAAAGCAAAAGACTACAGGAGAAACACCATGACCAAGTTTATCGCATCCGTGCTGGCCGCTGGCGCATTGGCAACGACAGCCTTCGCAGCAGGCACTCTTGCCGACATGGACGCCAATGGCGACGGTATGCTGACCGTGGACGAGGTGCAGGCCGTATATCCGGAAATGTCTGCCGATCAGTTCAGCCAAATCGATACCAACGCCGACGGCGCGATCGACGAGGCCGAGATGGGCGCGGCCCAGGAGGCAGGCCTGCTTCCCGCTAGCGACGGCTGACCCATAAGGTCCGGCGACGCATACACCCGGTGTCGCCGGGCACACACTTTTTCCTCGCCCTGACGTTTTCTTCAACAGTTGCTCAATGCGCGGGGAACGACAGCCGCGGGGATGCCCTTGCGGGGCAGCCTCGCGGCGCTAAGCATGCCAGGCGAGCGATCAGCACCGTGCAAAGGATGGCGGCTCTTTTGCGTATCATTGGCATCCCTGCCGCGCGGGCTGGAAAACCGCGCGGGGCAGGATGTCGTCCGTGCCCCGCGCGGCGCATTTGCTATTTGGCTGCGGCGCGGCGTACCATTCCGAACAGGTCGCGCGGATCGTCAGGGTCGGCCAGCATGTCCAGATCCTGAAAGAAGTCCGTTCCCTTGATCCTCGTCCGCACGTAGCGCAGCGCGCTGAAATCCTCGGTCGCGAAGCCGACGGAATCGAACAGCGTGATCTGGCTGTTGCTGGTGCGTCCCTTGGCTGCGCCAGTCATCACCTGCCACAGTTCGGTCACCGGGTGATCCTCGGCCATTTGCTGAATCTCGCCCTCGATCCGGGTCTGGGGCGGAAATTCCACGAAGATGTCGGACCGCTCCAGAATGGCCGGGGCCAGTTCCGTTTTGCCGGGGCAATCGCCGCCGATGGCGTTGATGTGCACGCCCGCTCCGACCATGTTGTCGGTCAGAATGGTGGCATACTGCTTGTCTGCGGTGCAGGTCGTGATGATCTGCGCGCCTTCCATGCTGGATTCCGCGCTATCGCATTCCACGACGTTCAGGCCCAGCCCGGCAAGGTTTTTCGCGGCCTTCCGTGTCGCAGCCTTGTCGACGTCGAACAGGCGCACATTCTTGATGCCGACGATCGCCTTCATCGCGAGGCTCTGGAATTCGGACTGCGCGCCGTTGCCGATCATTGCCATCGTGTCCGCGCCCTTGGGGGCCAGATATTTCGCCACGAGCGCCGACGTGGCGGCCGTGCGCAGCGCGGTCAGGATCGTCATTTCGCTCAGCAGAACGGGATAGCCATTGCCGACATTGGCCAGAAGGCCAAAGGCGGTGACTGTCTGGAGACCTTCCTTGGTATTCTTGGGGTGGCCGTTCACGTATTTGAAGCCGTAAACCTCACCATCCGACGTCGGCATCAATTCGATCACGCCCTCTTCGGAATGGCTGGCGACGCGGGGTGTCTTGTCAAACAACTCCCAGCGCTTGAAATCCTCTTCGATGTAATCGGACAGGCCGATCAGCATTTCCTCGATCCCGATATGGTGGATCAGCTTCATCATGTTGTCGACACTGACGAAGGGCACATAGGCCTTGTCAGAGGGGGAAAGATTGCTCATTTCGGGGCCTTTTCTAAGGTAGAGTTTCGTTTTGCCAAATGCAGCCCGGCGATCATGCAGCGGACCGATCCGCCGGCCGCCTCGATCGTGGGAATGTCCAGCGGCACGATGCGGGTTGACCGCTCGATCATCGCAATCTGGCTTTTGTCCAGAGCCGCCAATGCGCGCGAGGATAGCGC
The DNA here is from genome assembly GCA_048267045.1 of Roseovarius sp. Taxonomy (GTDB): domain Bacteria; phylum Pseudomonadota; class Alphaproteobacteria; order Rhodobacterales; family Rhodobacteraceae; genus Roseovarius. The sequence goes on from JBLWYG010000043.1 coordinate 20,673, forward strand.
CGTCATCAGTCCGGTCGGTGTGCTCAGCTCGATCGCGTTGCCGGCGAACTGGGCGATTTGCGCGTGCGTCAGGTCGATCACGTCGCGGCCCGGCTCGGCCAGACGTTCGACGATCTCGGCGCGGCGGCCTGCCTTTTCGATCATGTCAAGGCTGACCATCGCGAAATGCGTGCCGATCGTCATGATCACATTGGTATGATAGACGGGCGCGCCGCTCTCGTCGATGGCGTCGAACACCATCGGCTCGTAGCCGAAGTTGGTGCAGAACCGCTCAAGCAGGATGGGATCGGCGCGGTGCGAGCGCGCGACATAGGCGATGCGCCCGATATGGTCGATCACCATCGCGCCGGTCCCCTCCAGCGCCATGCCGTCCTGCTCCAGCCCGGAATAATCGGTGACCACCTGCACGCGGTAGTCGCGTTTGAGCATCTCGATCACATCATCGCGCCGCTCGCGGCGGCGGGAGGGCACGAACATCGGATAAACAGCGACATGACCGCCGGGATGGGTCGAGAACCAGTTGTTCGGGAAAACCGCGTCGGGCGTATCTTCGCGTTCGTCCTGGAAGACATGCACACCAACGCCCTCATCCCGAAGGCGCTGCACGGCGCTGTCGAATTCGTTCCAGGCGTTGGCCGCGACCTCGTCCTCGCTGAGCGTCAGCAATGACTGAAACCGATTGTCGGCGGCTGTTTCGGGGTTCGGGTGAAACCTGTTGGGGCGGATCATCACCACGTTGGAGGGGCCCTGAACGGTCATGAATAGGCTCTCGTCGGGCGGTCGAACACGCGGCGGCCAAACGCGGAGGCGGCCAGATCGACCATCACCTGCGCGGTGCGGCCGCGATCATCCAAAAACGGGTTCAACTCGACCAGATCAAGCGATGTCATCAGGCCCGCATCGCAGATCATTTCCATCGCCAGATGCGCCTCTCGCATGGTGGCGCCGCCGGGCACGGTGGTGCCGACCGCCGGGGCAAAGCTGGGGTCGAGGAAATCCACATCCAGCGAGACATGCAGCATTCCATTCGCCTTTTGGACATCGCTCAGGAACGCGGCAAGCGGGCGGGCGATCCCCGCCTCGTCGATGCTGCGCATATCGTGGTAGCGCACGTTTGTCGCCTGCATCGCCTCGCGCTCATCCGGATCGACCGAGCGCAGGCCCAGCAGGCAGATATTTTCATGCGGCACCGGATGGGCGACCTCGGGGAAACCGTGAAACCCGTCCCGCCCGGTCACATAGCCCAGCGGCGCGCCGTGCAGGTTGCCGGACGCTGTGCTTTGCGGTGTGTGGTAATCGGTATGCGCATCCAGCCAAAGCACGAACAGCGGCCGGCCCATCGCGGCGGCATGGTTCGCGGCACCCAGCACCGAGCCGAGCGCAAGGCCGTGATCCCCGCCGAGGAAAATCGGCAGGCCGCGCGGCAGTGCCTCGGCCGCGGCGCGGGCAAGGGCGGAGGTCCAGCCGATCATCTCGGCCGGGGCATAGAGGTGGCCGGGCAGATCCGGGTGTGCCTCGGCTGGGTCGGGCGCGACATTGCCGATATCGACCACGTCATGGCCCAGATCTGCCAGCGCCGGGCCAATGCCCGCCACGCGGTAGGCGTCGGGGCCCATCAGGCAGCCCTGGCGCCGTTTGCCGCTGTCCATGGGTGCGCCGATCAGGATGCAGGTCTTGCCGGTCATGTCGCTCTCCTATTTGGTATGGTGCACTTTGTTACGCAAATGGGGTGGATGGAAGTGGACAATTTGCACATATTGGAAGAAGATTGATCGAAATGGAAGGATCATATGCCGTTATGGACGAAACCGATCAGGCGCTGATCTCATCGCTGCGCCATGACGCGCGCGCGTCCCTGTCGGATCTGGCCGCTACCTTGGGCGTGTCGCGCACAACCGTCCGGACCCGGATGGAGCGATTGCAGCGCAATGGCGAGATTGTCGGATTTTCCGTCGTTCTGAAGGGCGACGCGGCGCGCGATCCGGTGCGCGGCCTGATGATGCTGGGGATCGAGGGCCGGGGGACCGACCGCATCCTGCGCCAGTTGAACGGCCTTAGCGCCGTGCGCGCCAGTCACACCACCAACGGGCGCTGGGATATCATCGTGGAAATCGGCGCCTCGACGCTGGAAGAGGTCGACCGCGTGCTCAGCCAGATCCGCCGCATGGACGGCATTGTCAGCAGCGAAACAAGCCTGCTGCTGAGCACACGCAAATCGGCGGGGTAGGGCGCTAGCGGCGCGCGGCCATGACCCACATGGCGGCAAGGCCCAGCGACGCCAGCATGTTCCAGCTGGCCATCGACAGACCCAGCATCTGCCACGCGACCGCGTCGCACATCACCATG
>JBLWYG010000044.1:0-22856 GCA_048267045.1 Roseovarius sp.
GTTGATAAAGTCGGACATAAGGTCGGACTTACCATCGGATCGATCCCGAAATCAGACGGCCGCCGCCGGAGGCTTACTCTTGACCTGCTCGGTCGCGGCGCCAGACGTCAAAGGACTGTGATCGAGTTGCAATCCCAAGAATTCGCGCTGCTCGAGCTCGGGCGCGGTAATGTCCTGTTCGTTTCCGGAGAGATCAAAAACTAAGGCTCAAACGCCACCGCCCGTGGGAAGGTCACGCAAACCTTCAAACCAGGTGCATTGTCCGAAAGCTCGATCCGCGCGTTGTGAAGTCGGCAGATTGCCTTGACCAGTGGCAGGCCCAGCCCGTGCCCCTCCGATGTCCGGCTTTTGTCGATACGGTAGAAGCGGCGAAAAACTTTGTCGGTCTGATCCTTCGGAATCCCCGGACCATCATCCGAAACGCTCAGACGCGCGCCATCCGCGCCCTTTTCAAGGGTGACATGAAACATCGCGCCCGGCGGGCAATGGCGGATCGCGTTCTCGATCAGATTTGCCAGCAGCTGGCTGAGCAAGGCGGGGTCGCCCTGTATCTGCACGGGAGTCTGCGGCACCGAAGCGGTCAATACCTGCCCCTCATCCTCGGCCACAGGCTGATAGATCTCTGCCACCTCCCGCATGATATCACCCAGATCCACGGGGACGAAATGCTCGTGCTGCACACCGGATTCGATCTGCGCGATCCTCAAAAGTGCCTTGAACGTCTCGATCAGATTTTCCGTCTCGCCAAGCGCGGCTTGCAGGCCCTCGTCATCGGCCCCGGTTTCGATCATCCGCTCAAGCCGCTGGCGCAGGCGCTGCAAGGGCGTGCGCAGATCATGCGCGATATCGGTCGCGATCTGTTTCTGGCTTTCCAGCAGGGTCTGGAGCTGATCCAGCGCGGCGTTCACGGCGCCGGAGACACGCGACAGGTCATCCATATCGACCTCGGAGGCAGCAATGCGTTCGGTCAAAGCCCCCTGCGACACATCCTCGAGTGTGCGCATGATCCGGCCAATACGCCGCTCGGTGCGCACACCCACGAATTTGCCGATGAAAAGCCCCGCCGAAATGACCAAGATATAGCCCGCGACGAGCGCGATACTGAGGGCTTCCATTACCTCGGCGATCACATGATCGCCCGTGCCCTGGATCAGGGTATAGGGACCGATCCGGTCAACTCTGATCCAATAACCCGATACTTCCGGGTCGGGTGCCCCGCCGGCGTCGACACCTGCGACGGGCACGTAGTTGCCGTCCTCCAACTGTTCACTGTTGATTACATTGCCCGCCAGATGGGCGCCATCTGGACCGCGTAGCTGATACACTCGCTCGTTCTCGAAACTGAATTCACTCAGGACCGCGACGCGGTCCGTCAGAATGGCCGCACCCTTCGCATCAAAGACCCGTTCCAGCGCGACCGCGTCGGACCTCATCTGGTCCTCGATCCAGTCGCGCACCTCATAATCCGTCATCCAGTAGGCGCCGAAAAACATCACCGCGGACAGGATAGCGTAGAGAAACGCGAATTGCAGCGACAGGCGCACAGACGTGCGGTTCAGGCCCAGCCGCGAACCCGCGCGGTCAGGCATGAAGGCTGTATCCCGCGCCGCGCACAGTGTGGATCAGGCTGGACGCAAACGGTTTGTCGACCTTGTTGCGCAGGCGGCTGATATGGGTCTCGACCACATTTGTGCGCGGATCGAAATGGAAATCCCACACCGCCTCCAGCAGCATGGTGCGGGTCAGAACCTTGCCGGTATTGCGCAGCAGATAGACCAGCAGGCGATACTCGCGGGGTTGCAGCGTGATCGGCTGCCCTGCCCGCTCGACACTGTGGCGCACCAGATCCAACTCCAGATCCGCAACCTTCATCACCTTTTCTTCGGTCTGCATGGGCGGGCGCCGCATCAGCGCCGAGATCCGCGCGTGCAGTTCGGAAAAGGCGAAGGGTTTGACCAGATAATCATCGGCCCCGGCATCCAGCCCCTCGACCCGGTCATTCAGGCCGCCCATGGCGCTGAGGATGATGATCGGCGTAGGGACATCGGCAATACGGATGGATTTGACCAGCGACAGGCCGTCCAGTTTGGGCAGCATGCGGTCGATCACCATCACGTCGAAATCATTGTCGAGCGCCTGCAGATAGCCTTCCTTGCCATCCGCAGCATGCAGCGGCACATGGCCCTGCGCGCTGAGGCTGGAGCAGATGTAATCGGCCGTCTCGACATCGTCCTCGACCACCAAGATGCGCATGATCTCCCTATCCTATTCAGTACTTTGCCCTGTAGTCCTACTTCAACCGTAACCGTTTTACGCCATTGAAAATCTCTTTGTTGCCAAATCGTATAGTTCTGATCAGGCGCAGGCGCAAAACCGGGCTGTAGAAAGGGCGCGACACTACAGTTTGCGGAGCAGGCAGATGATCAACCCCATCCCGTCCATCGCCGTCTTGCAACCGCGAAGGCGGATCAATCGGGCCATCGATCTGTCTTTCGTGATCCCCGCCTACAATGAGGCGGATAACATCGTCGAAACCATCGCCCGCGTTCATGCCGAGGCAACGCGTCTCAAGCTGCGTCACGAGATCCTAGTTGTGGATGACGGCAGCGATGATGCGACCTGCGACAACGCGATTGCAATGGCTCAGGGCGCGCCGGTGCGCGCACTGCGTCTGTCGCGCAACTTCGGCAAGGAGCAGGCGATCATGGCGGGGCTGGAGCGTGCGGCGGGCGCGGCGGTGTTCATCCTCGACGCCGACATGCAGGAGCCAATCAGTTGTCTGGAAACCATGCTGCAGCATTACCGCGCCGGGTTCGAGATGGTCTATGCCACCCGCGCCCATCGCAAGGACGAACCACGCGCCAAGCGGGCCATGACCGGGCTCTTCTACCGCCTGCTCGGGCTGGGCAGCAAGATCCACATCCCCCCGGATGCCCGCGATTTTCGCCTGATGGATCGCCGCGTGGTGGACGCGCTCTGCGCCCTGCCCGAACGCGACCGGTTCATGAAGGGTCTCTACGGCTGGGTCGGCTTTCGGTCCATCGCGGTCCCGATCGAGCTGGAGCCGCGCCGCAGCGGCATCTCCAAGTTCGGCTTTCCAGGGTTGTTTCGCCTGGCGCTGACGGGGCTCACATCCTTCACCAACTGGCCGCTGCGCATGTGGACCGGCATCGGAATGACCATCGCTTCCCTGTCGATCCTCTACGGGGTCTGGATCGCCTTGCGCACGCTGTTCTTTGGCGTCGATGTGCAGGGCTGGTCCACGCTGGTTGTGGCGGTCTGCCTTCTGGGCGGCGTGCAGCTGATTTCCATCGGTGTTCTGGGCGAATACCTCAGCCGGGTCTTCATGGAGGTCAAAGGTCGGCCCGGCTTCATCATCGCCGAGGAAACCGTCAGCGAGCCGTTGCCCGAGTCATGATCTGGCAGATAGTCCGTTTCTCGCTCATTGGCGCGGCTGCGACGCTGATCCATCTTCTGGTCGGTGTCACCCTGATCCACGCCGGCTGGGGGCCGCTGATCGCCAATGCCGCAGCGTTCTGCATTGCCTTCTTCGTCAGCTTCGCTGGCCATTTCGGCTATACGTTTTCCCCCGGCAGAAATTCCGTGCCGGGATCGCTGGCGCGTTTCATGGTCGTCGCCCTCGCCGGATTTGCCGCCAACGAGACGCTCCTTGCCGGCCTTTTGACCCGCCATGTCCTGTCACCGACCGCGACATTGATCGTCTCCACCGGCCTGGTCGCATTGGGCACCTTCATATTGTGCCGCAGGTGGGCGTTTGCTGCTTCCTGACAGGATCGATGCTACGGGCCAGCGGACCTGCGCGCAATGAAACCTCGGCCGAAAACGAAACGGCTGCATGACCCCGCGCGCAGCTTACCGATTGGTATAGTGCCGACCACCTCCCCGGAACAAATGCGCCCTTAAAGGTGGCGAAAAGCAACCGGTGGAAGCGTTCAATCACATGGCAAAACAAGACGCTGCCGGGTCGGCGAATACCAAATCCAATCACTCTCGCAGCTCTGATCGAGGTTCGCCAACGGCCAAATCTCTGTTGAGGGCTATGATGCGATTGTGGGCGGCGCGCCCCGCGATACCGGGTCTTATGCTGGTCATTCTTGCAAACATGTGGCTGCTGGCTGCCTACAGCCACTCGTTCTGGCAGCGGGCCTATGATCTGTTTGGGGCGCGGCCCGGCCTGCTGATCACGTTCGGGGTCGGCATCTGGGCATTCACCATGGTCTACGTCCTCGTTTTCACCAATCGCTGGTTTCTGAAGCCGTTTCTGATCGCCAACATCATGATTGCGGCCGGCGCCTCGTATTATCACGAGACGATGGGAATCATCATTGATCGTGAAATGATTCAGAACATACTGGGCACAACCGCGAATGAGTCCAGAAACCTGTTCACACCGGCCTATCTAAGATACATGTTCCTCTTCGCGTTCATGCCGTCACTTGTCATTCTGGCGGTACGGGTTTCGCATCCGCCATTCTGGAAATCGGCATCGCGCCACATTGCCCTGATTGTCCTGTGCGGTCTGGTTTTCATCGGGGCGGCCTACAGCAATTATCAGGTATTCTCCTTCGGTATCAAACAATCACCGGGAATGAGGGAAATACTCCACCCGGAATCCACGGTTCAAAGCATTGTGAAATATGCTGAAATGAAGTGGAGGGCGCAGTCTCTGGAGTTTCAGAAAATAGCGCTGGATGCCCACAAGGGCGACGTAGCACGAGGCGCAGGGCGCCCTGTTCTGACCGTCCTCATCATAGGCGAGACGTTGAGAGACCAGAACTGGGGGCTTAGCGGGTATGGCAGGGACACCTCACCAGAGCTGGCCAGACGTGACATTCTGTCGATTGGAGGCGTCCAAAGCTGTGGCACCTCAACAGCCGTGTCCATTCCCTGCATGTTCTCGAAACTGGACCGCAAGGATTTCAGCTATGAAAGGGCCGTCGCTCAGGAAAACCTCTTGGACGTTCTTGTGCGCGCCGGATACGATGTCGAATGGTGGGATGCGAACACCGGCGACATGGGCGTGGCCGAGCGCGTGAGCTATGCAAACTTCAACAAGGCAGAGGATCCGGAATTCTGCGGCGGCGGAGAATGCAACGATGGCATCCTGCTGAAGCAGCTTCAGGAGAGGGCCGGTTCGATCACACGCGATACCGTCATCGTGCTGCACCAGATCGGCAACCACGGACCGGCATATTTCGAACGCTATCCAAGGGAATTTGCCAGGTTCCTGCCGGATTGCCGGGACGCGGATCTGGCCAATTGTTCGCCCGATGACATTGTCAACGCGTACGACAATGCGGTCGCCTATACCGATCTTCAAGTCGCCAAGACGATTGATTTCCTGTCGACTCTGCCGGACCTCAACACCGCGCTGATCTATGTGTCGGATCACGGCGAATCCCTTGGAGAAAAGGGATTGTTTCTGCATGCTGCCCCTTATTGGATCGCGCCCGAGGAGCAAAAGCGAGTGCCGATGGTGGTGTGGATGTCCGACAATTTCAAGCGGGACATGAGGCTGGATTATGGCTGCGTCGCAGCGCCCGGCAATAGCGCGCTATCCCACGACAACTTTTTCCATTCGGTTCTGGGGATGCTGGATATCGAAACCACTGAACGCAATCAGGATCTGGATATTTTCGCGCCCTGCAGACCGCCACAGCAAGTCGCCTTTCGATGAAGATCGAGGGTCCATGTGCCCGGCCAAAGCCGGAACGGATTACGGGCATCCGGCACGTTTTTGCCGCGGCGGTCTATTCACTCGGCGGCGCCCGGCGGCTGTGGAAGGAGACGGCCTTTCGGCATATCGTTCTGGCGTTCATTCTGTCCTTGGCCCTGCTTATCGGCATCGGCGCAAGCTCTAGCGAGTTCAGCGTTTTCCTGATCCTGTTTCTCGGGCTTGTCGCCGTCGAGGCCCTGAACACCGCGATTGAGTGCATCGTAGACCATCTGGCGCCGCACTGGCAGGAGTTTGCGCGAGATGCTAAGGATCTGGGGCCTTTGGCCACGATGTGCATGCTTGCTGCAAATGGCGTATTCATCGGAACGGTTATTTTCCAACATTTTCAAATTCTCTGAAAGAACGCCCATGAACATGGTCAAGATCATCGCTGTCCCGATGCACAAGGAAGGACGGAAGTTCGTGGCGATCTTCGCTGCAATCGCCGTCGTTCTGGCGTTCATATGGGAGCCACTGTTCTGGCTCGGCTGCGGCGCCACGGTATGGTGCTACTATTTTTTCCGCGATCCGGTGCGCGTGATCCCCCAGCAGGAGGGCCTCATCCTTTCGCCTGCCGATGGCGTCGTGTCGCTGATCCAGGACGTCGTCCCGCCCAGGGAACTCGGGCTTGGGGACATACCGGTGACGCGCGTGTCGGTGTTCATGAACGTCTTCAACTGCCATGTGAACCGCGCGCCGATCGCTGGTACGGTTCGGCTCATCACCTATCACAAGGGACAGTTCCTGAACGCCTCGTTCGACAAGGCAAGCGAGCTGAACGAGCGTAATTCCCTGATGATCGAAACCCCGGCAGGCGTGCGCATCGGCGTGGTCCAGATCGCGGGCCTTGTTGCCAGACGTATCGTCTGCTTTGTCCGTGAGGGCGACAGCATCGGGATCGGCCATCGGTTCGGCCTGATCCGGTTTGGCAGCCGACTTGATGTCTATCTGCCCGAAGGGGTTTCACCCTTGGTTGCCGTCGGCCAGACCGCGGTTGGTGGCGAGACCATTCTGGCAGATCTCGCCACTCCACACGCAACGCGTCCGGGAATTGCAGAATGACCGGGGCACAGCGCATCAAATTACGCCACCTCGTTCCCAGTATCGTCACTGTATTCGCGATTTGCGCCGGAATGACGTCGGTGCGGATGAGCCTCGAAGGGCATTTGCAACCAAGCCTCTATTTCATCCTACTGGCCGTGTTCCTGGACGCCGCAGATGGCAAGCTTGCACGTTTTCTGGACACTGCCAGCCCCTTTGGCGCCGAATTGGACAGTCTTGCCGATTTCTTCAATTTCGGCATCGCGCCGGGACTACTGCTGTACAACACGCTCTACATAGGAACCGAGCATGCCAGCCTTGGCTGGCTCGCGACGCTGGTTCTGGCCGTGTGCTGCGCGCTAAGGCTGGCGCGGTTCAACCTGTCCATCGAGCGCGCCGACGTGACATTGAAAAAGGATGGCTTCTTTGTAGGCGTGCCCGCGCCTGCACTGGCCTGCCTCGCACTGATGCCGATCTTTCTGCATCTGCATGGCTGGCAGGACACCGATCTGCCCGTCGCACGAGCCATTTACATCATCAGCGTTGGGTTGCTGGCCGTCAGCACGATCCCAACCTACTCGGTAAAACATGCATCCATAAAAAGGGCCCATCTTCCATTCGTCATAGTTGGCGCTGTGGTGTTGGTGGTCTGTCTGATCGTCTATCCTTGGCCCACGTTGATCTTTGGCAACATGATGTATCTTGGATCTTTACCGCTTTCATATCTGTCATTCAAAAAAATGGATCGAAAGGCCGATGAATGTGAGGCGCTCGCGGCGTGCCCCGATGAGAATGGCGTCTGATATTCCGTTCGAAAGGAACACATACATGCGTATGATCGCTATTTTGATACTGAGTTTTTCGCTGACCTCGGGTGCCGCCGCCGGTGCCAAACCCCTGCTGCACGATGTCAGGGAAATTGACGACGCGATGCTGTGGGTGGCGCTGGCAATTGAAATCAGTGACAAATGCGATGAGATTGAACCGCGCACTTTCAAAGGGCTATCGGTGCTCTATGCGCTGAAAAGGCGCGCCAACGACCTTGGCTACACGAGCGCCGAAATCAAAGCCTACGTCAAAAGCCCGGATGAAAAGGCGCGGATGCGCAAGCGCGGCGAGAAATATGTGAAATCCAGAGGGCTGGCTCCATCAGATCCGGCGGCGCTGTGCACTCTCGGCCACACCGAAATCGACCGAGCCAGCGCGATTGGGGTTTTGCTGAAGGCAAAGTGAAACGGGAATCGCCACTGAACGCAACCGTCCCATGGTATGGTGGCTGGGCGTTGCTATCCGGTGTTCCACACGGCGCTGTCAATCTTGCAGAAATGTATATTTCCGGAAAGGTGGGCGGCGGCTCGATGACTTAAACATCGTTTTGGATGTTGGCAAACTTGCCAGCCTCACAACGATGAAGAACGGAACAATGGAGAACAAAATGAAACATATCACGACAACATCCCTACTCACCTGCCTGGTTGTCTTCGGCGGAAGCACCGCCGCTTTCGCGCAGCAAGATCACGGCGCCCGTTTCGCTCTGCCCGGCGCGACCCCCATGGTCGCCTCGGCTGAAATTAGCGGTACGGAGGAGAAGCAGCTCGTCGACAAAACGACAGTGGGTCATTACACGGTCTGCAACACTGGCCGTCATGAAATTTCGGTGACGCATGGCGAACAAAAGCTGCCGGTTGGTGCACGGGATTGTGTCGCCGTCGAAGCCAAGAACATCAGGGCGGCCGGCACGAACGATGCCGCCATGAACTACGTGACCGTATATGCACATGAGCACCATCGCTAAGGACACTAAGCCTGAGACGGTTTCCACCGGATACCAACGACGGTTCTGCACGACGCCGATGAATGGGTGAAGGCGGTCATAAAGAAGCCTGGCGAATTCTTGTCGCCAAGCTCATACTAACGCCTCACCCGTCGATCTGGTAACGCAAATAGACATATCTTCGCGGGCATCCCGGATAAATCGATATCAGGGATGCCCGCTCCTTTTGACAAAAGTCGCCTGTGAAGCGGTCCCGACTTTGCATGGCTGCGCCAAGGGCCCGCCCAGCAGCAGACCATTCAAGAATTTCAGGTATCCTCTCCAAATCCTGTTCAGATGGCGCAATCTATCTGTGCGTATTATCCATCTTCCAGATGCAAGATGAGCCCAAGCGCCAGTAGCAGTCCTGCCGCAGGCGGCGCCCATGCGGCGAGCAGGACAGGGATCTGTCCGTTCTCACCAAGGATCAGCGCAAAGTTTCGTATGAAATAAAGCGAGAAGCCTGCCATGATCGCGAACAGGACCATTAGCCCGGTGTGGCCCGATCGACCATGGCGCATTGTGAACGCGGCCCCGATCATCACCATCGCCGCCAAAAACAATGGCCGCGCAAGTTCTGTCTGAAACCAGACCAGAGGACGGCGTGTCGAAAACCCGGCGCGCCTGAGTTGGTCGATATGAGCGCGCATATCCCAGAACGAAATCGATGTCTGCGTGCCCGCCGATGCGGCGATGCGCTCTGGCGTCAGGGTCGACGGGATGCGCATCTGCTGACGTCTTTGGGACCCAGCCTCGGGATTGTCCTCATCGGTCAATGTCCAGACCTTGGCATCGTCCACCACCCAATGGCCTACATCCAATCTCGCTGAAGCGGCCTCGATCCGCTCGGACGGCGTGCCATCACCGTCGAACATGAGAAACGTCACGTCTTGAAATTCGGATCCGCTTGCATTGGCCAATGAGGCGTGGATCACCGCCTGTCCATCGCTTGTGCTCTGACGTAGCCAGAGTCCATCGCCGCTGATCGAAAAAGAGCTTTCGTCGCCGTTGCGATACCGCGTACTCAGCGCTTCGTACCGGTTGGACGTGCCTGTCACGATGGGGTTGAAGACCGTCACCGCGGTCACGCCGATCAACACCGCAACCACGACCGGCGCGAACAGCACCCGCAATGCCGACCAGCCCAAGGCGCGCGTGACTACCAGCTCCGATGATCGCGCAAGTCCAAGGAAAAGCGCGAGGGAGGCAAGGATCATGACGAGCGGTAGAAATTCATACAGCCCTCTTGGCGCGCTCAGCACTACGAGCTGAATCATCTTTCCAAACCCAAGCCCGTTGCCGCTAAAGCGTCCAACCTCTTCCATCAGGTCAATCGATGCCAGTATGGTCGCCAGGATCACGAAAATCCCAAGAAACATCACAAGAAACCTGCGGGCGAAGTACCGATGCAGCCTCATATTTGCGGCACATGACAGAAGGGTAGCAGGTTCTGATCACGACGCTTGCAACGCGATGCATCCGCACGATTTTTCCAATGCACCAGAGCCATAGCTACCTCATCAAGGTCTCTACCGAGACATGAGGCGATATGCCTGACCGGGCGATGATCAGTTTTATACAGATTGGCAATGCGGCGCATCTGCCCGACCTTGCATGGCTCCGAAATAATGACCGCTATTCTAGGCCTGACTGAGCGACGTTTTTGTTCGGCGGAGCGCGTCGAGCGCAACCGTTTGGCGCGCTGGCCGGCCAGAGGTCTTGTCGGAGATCAGCTATTGGAGGGTGACAGCTACACAACCGCCCCGCTGCGACGGACCATCATGCGATTTTCAGCCTCGCCTCACGTTACCCGGGATGTTCACATGCGCGCCGAGGCAAGGATTGCCCTTGGCAGGCAGCACGGTGGCCGCTCAGTTCAGCCCTTTTGGAATTAGTGTGACGATCAGTTTGTCATACCGCCTCAATGTCGAAAAATCTGCGACAAACGTGCTGTTCGCACGGCACTGACGTCGGTTTTGCTTGAGCCGCAGGCAAAACTTGATCACACAGGGACCGGTTAGCAGATCAGGAGTTCGCGTGTCCCTCTTCCTTGTCGCCCTACTGCCGTTCCTCGGGGCGCTCCTGCCCGGACTGATGAATTCCGCTGGCCGTCAGGCCTGTGCCGGGGTGACAGGCGCAGTGACGCTGGCCGCGCTGATCGGGCTGTTGACCAACGCGCCTGCCGTGTTCGCGGGGCAGGTCGTGACCGCGCGCATCGACTGGCTGCCCAGCCTCGGAATGAACGTGAACCTGATGCTGGATCCCTTGGGCTTTTTCTTTGCCTGCCTGATCCTCGGCATCGGTTTGCTGATCATCGCCTACGCGCGTTTTTATCTGTCGCGCGACGACAACATGGGCGAATTCTTCACCTACCTGCTGCTATTCCAAGGCGCGATGGTCGGGATCGTTCTTAGCGACAACATATTGCTTTTGCTTATTTTCTGGGAACTGACGTCGCTGTCATCCTTCCTGCTGATCGGCTATTGGAAGCACCTTCCCGAGGGTCGGCAGGGTGCGCGCATGGCGCTGACCGTAACCGGCATGGGCGGTCTGGCGCTGATCGGTGGGATGCTGATCCTTGGCCAGATCGCCGGCAGCTACGATCTGAGCGTTCTTCTTGAGCGGCGCGATGTCATCCAGGCCTCGCCGCTCTATGTCCCGGCGCTGCTGCTGATCCTGCTGGGCTGTTTCACCAAATCGGCGCAGTTTCCGTTCCATTTCTGGCTGCCGCACGCAATGGCCGCACCGACACCAGTCAGCGCCTACCTGCACTCAGCCACTATGGTCAAGGCCGGCATTTTCCTGATGGCGCGGCTGTGGCCGGTGCTGTCGGGCACGCCCGAATGGTTCATGATCGTCACCGGCGCGGGGCTGGTCACGATGGTGCTGGGCGCGGTCATTGCCCTCTTCAAGCATGACCTGAAGGCGCTGCTGGCCTTCTCGACAGTCAGCCATCTGGGCCTGATCACGATGTTGCTGGGCACCGGCACGGCGTTTGGCGCGATGGCGGCGATGTTCCATATCCTGAACCACGCGACCTTCAAGGCGGCACTGTTCATGTCCGCGGGGATCATCGACCACGCAGTGCATACCCGCGACATCCGCCGGTTGGGCGGGCTGCGGCGCCTGATGCCGATCACCTTCGTGATCACGACACTGGGCGCGCTGTCGATGGCGGGTGTTCCGCTGCTGAACGGATTTCTCAGCAAGGAAATGATGCTGGAGGTAACGCTGCACACCACGCTGTTCGGGATGCCCTGGCTGGTGCCGGTGTTGGCGGTGATAGGATCGCTGTTTTCGGCGGCCTATTGCTTTCGCCTGATCGCGCATGCGTTTCTGGGGCCGGTGCGCAACGATTATCCCGACGCGCCGCACGATCCCGGGCCGGGTCTGTGGCTGCCCCCTGCCGTGCTGATCGTTCCGGTCGTCGCCATCGGCGTCGCGCCGTTTCTGGTCGAACCGTTCATCAAGCTGGTGACGGAGGCCGTGCTGGGCGGCACCGCCGCGCTGCCCAATGCGCATTTCAAGATATGGCACGGGCTGGTGCCGGCGCTGTGGATGTCGATCATCGCGGTGGCCGGCGCGCTTGCACTGGTATCGCTGCACGCCCCGACGCTACGGCTGTGGGACGCCGCGCCGCGCCCCGAGGCAAAGACGATCTTTGACCGGATCATCGACGGCGCAGTCGCCGCCGCTCGCGCAATCATGCAGCCACTGCACGACGGTGCCTTTACACGCTACGGCGCGATCATGGCCGCCACTGTCGTGATTGCCGGCGTGCATGCATGGAGCACCGGCACCATCGCGCCTGCAACCTACGACATGCTGCCAATCGGACCTATTTCCATGGCGGCATGGCTGATGCTGGCGGCGGCCACCCTGGCGCTGGTGTTTCTGCATCGCAACCGCCTTCTGTCGCTCATCCTTCTGGGCATCGTCGGTCTGTTTGTCTCCATCGGGTTCGTCTATTTCAGCGCGCCCGATCTGGCGATGACACAAATCACGGTCGAGGTCGTCACCACGATTCTGATGCTGCTGGCCCTGAATTTCCTGCCCAACCGCACCCCGATCGAAAGCACGATCCTGCGCCGTACCCGCGACGCGGCCATTGCCATCGCCGGAGGATTGGGCGCGATGTGGCTATCCTACTACTATCTGCTGCGCGATCCGGTGAGCCAGTCGATCTCGGCCTTTCATCTGGCCAATTCCTACAAGGGCGGCGGCGGCACCAATGTGGTCAACGTCATCCTCGTCGATTTTCGTGGCTTCGACACGTTTGGCGAAATCATCGTGCTGGGCATCGCCGCCCTGCTGATCTACGCCCTGACCGAGGCGCTGCTGAACGGCCCCGTTCGCGCCCGTCTTCTGAACCGCAAGCCCGATCAGCCGCGCGCCGGCGACATCCACCCGCTGATGATGGTGATCCTGACCCGCGTCATCATGCCGGTCGTGCTGATGGTCGGTTTCTACATCTTCCTGCGTGGCCATAATGAGCCGGGCGGCGGGTTCATCGCTGGTCTGGTCGTATCGATCGCGGTGCTTATGCAATACATGGCCAGCGGGTTCAGCTGGACCTCGGCGCGGCTGCGCTATCCCTATCATGGCATCATCGGCGCGGGCGTTCTGACCGCAGGCCTGACCGGCATCGGGTCCTGGTTCTTTGGCAAGCCATTCCTGACCTCGGATTTTGCCTATGTCCGCATCCCCCCTTTCGAAAAGTTCGAGTTGGCTACCGCCGCCCTTTTCGATCTGGGCGTTTTTCTTGCCGTGGTCGGCGCCGTCATGCTGTCGCTGGAGAGCTTCTCGCGCCTCGCGCGACGCGCCCATGTCGAAGACAGCGAACATGCGATGGACATAGACCCCTCCCGCGACCCCCCCCCACAGCCCGAAGCGGCAAAGGAGGTTTGAGATGGAATTGCTCGTCGCATCCGCCATCGGCATTCTGACGGCTGCCGGCCTCTACCTCGTGCAGCGCTTGCGCACCTTTCCGGTGATCATCGGCGTGGCGTTGCTGACCTACGCGGTCAACGTATTCCTTTTTGCATCCGGGCGGCTGACCATCGGAGCCCCCCCGATCCTGAACGATGCGCAAACCTATACCGATCCGTTGCCGCAGGCGCTGGTGCTGACGGCAATCGTTATCTCATTTGGTATGACGGCGGTCATCGTGATGATCGCGCTCGGCGCATATCTGGGTGCGGATGACGATCATGTGAACGATCCCGTTGACGACTTCGCGGACGACCTCGAACTGGATGATCGCGGCAAGGAGGGCGCCGCATGATGCACTGGATAATCCTGCCCGTCATTCTGCCCGCCATCGTCGCACCATTCATCCTGCTGGCCGCGCGATATCACATCGTTATTCAGCGGGCCCTGTCGATTGCCGGCCTGCTGGCCCTCATCGCAATCACGGCAGGCCTTGCCTGGCAGGCCTCTGACGGGACAATCACGCTGTATCAGCTCAGCAACTGGGCAGCGCCGTTCGGCATCGTGCTGGTCGCTGACCGGCTGTCGACGATGATGGTGCTGTTGACGGCGGTACTGGGTCTGCTGGTGCTGCTATATGCCGTCGGATCGAAGTGGGATGAACGCGGGCGGCATTTCCATGCGCTCTTTCAGTTTCAAATGATGGGGCTGATGGGCGCGTTCCTGACCGGTGACCTGTTCAACCTGTTTGTCTTTTTCGAAGTGCTGCTGATCGCATCCTACGGCCTGATGATTCATTCGGGCGGACATGTGCGACTGCGGGCGGGCGTCCAGTACGTGCTGTACAACCTGCTGGCATCGACGCTGTTCCTGTTCGCCCTTGGGGCGATCTACGCCGAGACAGGGACGCTTAACATGGCTGATCTTGCCGGGCGCGTTGCGCTTATCGATACGGACGGCAGCGTCGGCATCCGCGTGGCGGCGGTGCTGCTGCTCCTGGTCTTCGCCATCAAGGCCGCTATCGTGCCGCTGCATTTCTGGCTGCCCTCCAGCTATGCCGAGGCGCCGGGGCCTGTCGCGGCCCTCTTTGCCATCATGACCAAGGTGGGCGGATACGCCATCATCCGTGTTTATACGCTGATCTTTCCGCCGGATCTGGAGGTCACGGCGGGGCTGCACGGCCTTTGGCTGGCCCCTGCCGCTCTGGTGTCAATAGCGGTTGGCATGATCGGCATTCTCGCGGCGCGGCAACTGGACCGTCTGATCGCCTATGCCGTGATCGGGTCGATGGGGATGGTGATGATCGCCGTTGCGTTGTTCACCCAGGCGGGTATCGCCGCCGCGCTCTACTACATCCCGCATTCGACATTTGCAGCGGCCGCCCTGTTCCTGATCGCCGATCTGACGCGCAGCGGACGCGCTGATCTGAGCCTGCGCGCGGCGTCGCCGGTCTCGGGCGCGGCGTTGACAGCGGGTATGTTCTTTGTCGCCGCCATCGCGACGATCGGACTGCCGCCGCTGTCGGGATTTGTCGGAAAGTTGCTGATTCTCACTGCCGCCACCGAGTCGCCTCTGGTCATCTGGATCTGGGCCGTCGTGTTGAGCACCAGCCTGATCAGCATCGTGGGATTTGGCCGTGCGGGCAGCACGATCTTTTGGAAGGCGGTCTCGATACCGCCCGAGGAGGAGCAGGCACCTGCGCCATCGGCACTATCATATACGGCTGTGGGCGGGTTGCTGGCCCTGCTGATCGCGCTGACGGTTCTCGCCGGGCCGGCGCATCGCTATACTACAGCCATCGCCGCGCAGCTTTTCGCACCGGTGCCGTATATAGGCACGGTGCTGGATACGCCCGGCAAGCTGAGCGATCCGCAGGAGGGGCACTGAACATGACGCGCGCGTTCTACTGGCTTTTGCCGCATCCGTTTCTGACATTGCTGCTGACTGCGGTCTGGCTGCTGCTCCAAGACACACTTTCGCCCGGAATGATCGTTTTCGGACTGATCTTGGGTATCCTGATCCCTTGGGTCACGTCGGTCTGGTGGCCGGGCACGCCGCGCGGTTTCCGGCTGGGCCGGATGGTTGTCTATATGGTGATCGTGCTTTGGGACATCATGGTCGCCAACGTGCAGGTGGCTTGGATCGTACTGACCAAACCCAATGCCCGCCTGCGCCCCGCCTGGGTAGTCGTGCCGCTGGACCTGCGCCTGCCCGAGGCGATCACGGTCCTCGCCGGAACAATAACGTTGACGCCCGGAACCGTGTCAGCGGACCTGTCTGACGAGGGGCACAGCCTGCTGGTTCATGCGCTGCATACGGACGATCCGGACGCGATACGCGACGACATAAAATATCGCTACGAGCGCCGCCTGATGGAGATATTCACATGACCCTGGCCATGGATGTCATGAATGTCGCGCTGTGGATTGCCTTTATCGCGGTCGCAGTGGCACAGGTCATGGCAATGATCCGCCTGATCATCGGACCGGGCACCGGCGACCGGATACTTGCGCTGGACACGATGGTCGTGAACTCGATCGGCCTGATCGTGCTGCTGGGGATCGCGCAGGGAACCCAAATCTATTTCGAGGTCACGTTGATCATCGCCATGCTTGGATTTGTCAGTACGGTGGCCTATGCGCGGTTCGTCCTGAGGGGGGACATCATCGAATGACTTGGGAAATCATTGCCATATACGCCGTAGCGGCCTGCCTCATTGTCGGTGCTGCCTTTTCGCTGATCGGCTCGATCGGGCTGTTGAAATTCAACGATGCGATGACACGTCTGCACGCCCCGACCAAGGTCGGAACTGTCGGCATAGGTGGTCTGCTTCTGGCGGCGATGATCCATGGGCAGATATTCAGCGACGGAGCGTTGCACCATCTTCTGATCATGGCCTTTCTGTTTGTCACCGCGCCGATATCCGCGAATTTCATAGCAAAGGTGAATATCCACAAAGGTGCCTGCACGATCCCGCCGCCGCCATCAGAGGATGACACCTGGTCAACGCTGAACGTGCCCGAGGCGGATCGCGCGCTGGCGCCTCAACCAGACACCTGACCCAAAAGACGCGGTGGCACGTCGGTCGGTGTTGTCGGACCAGGCCGTCTCACACCCATCTCGCCGCGTTTCAGTAAAGGCCCAAAACAGCTGGATGCATCAGACGAGGTGGGCAAGTGGGAACTGCAAGCGACATGCGCTGCCATCCCGCCAAGTGGCGACGGCTGCTTCCAACGCCTCACCGGCGCTCCGCTCAGGCATGATCGGCCACACTGCACGCCGGACCAGGCGCAACCGCAAATCAGCCCGGTCCGTCCTGCGTGTCAGCGGCCCGTCGACATGCGGTCCGCAGGCCATCGACGGCATGCCCCAGATCCGGCAGATACGGGACATGCCGCGCGCGCCCGCGATCTTTGGCGGCATAAAGTGCAGTGTCGGCCTCCAGCATCAGCCGCGCCGTATCGGGATGTGCATGATCACAGGACAAAACCGATCCCGCACTGGCCGATATGGTGCAAAACCGGTCCGCAAACGGGATAGGCTTGGACAAGCGAACGATCAGGCGTGTCGCTATATCATGCACGCGGGCTGCATCGGTAAGCCGCTTTAACACGATCACGAACTCATCACCACCGACGCGAGCAACGGTATCGTCGCTGCGCGTCTCCTCGACCATGATGCGTGCGACCTCGCACAGCACATGATCGCCCGCTGCGTGACCCATGCTGTCATTGACAGCCTTGAAGTAGTCGAGATCCAGATGGATCAGTGCAAAATCCTGCTCGGCCTCGGCCAACCGCTCCAGAACATAGGCCAGCGCGCGGCGATTGCGCAGCCCGGTCAGCGTATCTGTATAGGCTTTTTCTTCGGCCGCGATCATCGCGCCCTGAAGGCGCAGGTTCAACTTGTGCGACGCCTCCATCGCCGCGGCCTTGGCCTCGACCAGATAGAGCATTTCAACGGCCAGATCGGTTGCGGCAAAATCATTGCTGGTGAGGTCATAATCCCGCACGGCGTCTATGATCGAAATCCCGAAGGACAGATCAATGAGCGCGCCGCCCGCAGGGGCTGTGCCGGGCGCCAGCGGCACGACCACGCCCTTGAGGTCTGTGCGCTGCGCGCTGCGCAGCCGCAGATGCAGCTTTGCACCCGCAAGAGCCAGCAGCATCCGCATGGAGCCATCGGTTTGCGGGCGCTTGATTTCGAACAACTCGGAAAACCTGACGCCGATCAGCGGCACCGACCCGAATATCTTGGTCAATGTCGGACCGGCATAAACCACGTGCCCGGTGGCATCCAGCACCGCATGCATCGGGCAAAGCACATCCATCATCGCCATGCCATGGTCAGGTGACGGCCCGTCCTTGCTTGGGTGAAACGTCATTTCAACACCCCCACGCCCAGATCAAAACTGCGCCCGCTGGCATGCTCCACAGTCAACAATCGGATCTCGATTACTTCCAAACCGTCAGAACCGCCCTTGTGCTCCAGCAGGGCCAGCGCGCCGTAGTCATCCGCCAGCGCACGCAAGAGGCCCACGATGACATGACCGAACCCCGGCATGTTGCCACGGCAAAGCGCGCTAAAGCGTCCCTCGCCATGGTCGCGCAATTCGAGATCGGGCAGGAACAGGTCTGGCACGGCAAGCCGCGTGCGTGCCGGCAGATCGTCCAGCGAGTGCAAAAATTCCGTGAATGTCGGTCCGCCAAAGCGCAGCAGGCGGCGCAAGGCCTCGACGTTTGGGTGCGAGACGAGATACGTTCCGATATCTTCAAGGATATCCTGCAAGGGGCGCTCCAGCGTATCGGCAATGGCGCTCAGCACGTCATGGGTCACATGCTCCTCATAGCTCAGCATGGATTCAAACTCGGTATAATCCAGCCCGGCGCGCCGCATCACCGCGCCCCAGACGTCACGTCCGTAGGAGTCGCGCACGAAACGTTCTATTGCGCGATTGATCAGCCCGTGCATATCCAACTCCGCTCAGTCTTGGATCAGATATGCAGGACGCATCTTAAGAATTCACGAACGTTTTCAATTTTGCGGAAATAACCGCATGTCCCCGACTTCCAGAACGGTCCGCGGCGACGGCGCCAAACGAAACCGGCCATTGAGAATGTCGGCAATCGCATCGTTCGGGACATATGGGTAGCTTCCCGCCAGAATATCCAAGGGGTATCCCTGCGCAAACAGCCGACCATTGTCGATCCGGTATGCCGCCAATCGCGCGCCATCACCCGTTGTCGCGAACAAACCAATGGCGCGGTGTGCATCTTCGGCGGGTTCGAACGGCGCGATCACGATGACGCAGCCCGGAAGCCCACCAGGCAGGCGCCGCCTGCAAGCTTCGTGGATCTGGCGCCGCTCAACCGGGTTCAGCCCATCCAGCGCGCCCCGCGGCAGGCTGCTTCCTTCCGGGCGCAGCGGGACGACCCCGTCGAGCGTGTCGATCCCGTCACCATCCGTGACCTTCGCGAAATCCCATTTCTCTGTCGTCTGGCGGGCTCTTTCGATCAACGCGAGCAAATCGGCGCCTTCTGCCGGATCCGCCTGCGCCTCCAGCCGGGCCAGACCACGCCGGCCCGCAACGCCCCACTCATTGGCCATCTCCCAAAGTGCCAGATGCTCGACCGCCACACCGTCCTTGGCGCGTGCGAGCTGGCTGGCGGTTGCCAGACGTTCAGCGTTCAGAACCGGCGTCAGCCACAGCGCCGCAATCGCCAGCGTGACCAGCGCCATCCAGCGGTTGACGCTGCGTTGCTGGCGGCGCCAATCGACGCGCATCAACAGCGCGCCGGCGTAGGCCAGCGCATAGATCAGCGTGACCGCGGCCGCGATCAGTGCCGCCACCCGGTCGGGTGTCAGCCCGTACTGGTCCACTCGAAGCCACACGGCCCACAGCGCCAGAGCTGCCGGAACCGGCAGCATTGCGCTGAGCGCCCGAGTCGCCGCCTGCATGCCCGCACCCTGCACCGACAAGCCATCGTCGCGGTGAATGGCCGTCGTTACCAGCGTGATGCCTGCCACCGTTACCGCGATCAGCGTCGCCGCCGCCGAAAACTGGCCAAAAAGACTGGACAGCCCACGAAACGGAAGCGCTGCGATAAAGACCGCCAGCACCACCAAAAGCGCCGGCAGCAGCACGCGAAGCAGATGGATCACCAGGAACGGCGACACGTAATCGCGGAACTCGTGCACGATGGCCAATCCAAGGCCCAGCGCAAGACCGCTGACAAGATAGGGTACCGGCCTGAGTTCGATGACGTCCCTGATGACGGTGATCCCGACCAGCCCCAGCAACTGATCCGACAGTAGCAGCACCAGCCAGACCACCCCGACAAACAGCCAGGCCGCCGCGACCCGCACCGCCAGGTTCCACGCACCGTCGAACAGGTCGCCGTAATGCCGCCAGCCGCCATGCCGGTGCAGCCCGGCGATCACGAAGGGCGCCCCGATCGCCAGCAGATATACAAAGGCGGCAACAGCGTAACCACGGTCCACAAACGCCTCTACCTCGGCATGCCGAAAGCTGGCCCAGAACAGCAGCAGCGCGGCTGGCATTGCCATGCCCAGCGCCGCCATTGCCGCCGGGATCAGGTGAACCGGCCCCAGCAGGGCCAGCCATACGCTGAAAAACCCCAGCCCGGCGGCAATCAGCAGCAACGCGGCGCGCGCGTTGTTCACGATGTCCGGCAGAACATCGATCAGCCCCCAGACCGACAGGCCAGCCACTGCGCCGACAACGGCGTAGGACAGCCGCATGTCGTTGGTTTCGGATCTGGGCATCATGGATATCACTCCGGGTCTGTTTCGGCGCATCATTTCTGCGCAGCCTACCGCCTTTCGCACCCAACCTGAACGGACGATTTTCGCCGCAGGCGAGGCCGCGCGCAGCGTCCTTTCGCCGCTTGCACGCGCGACCGGCGCTTGCTACGCTCAGGCCTATCCGTTGGGGTGCTCCGATAAGCCGGGGCTGAGAGGCAATTTGCCGACCCATCGAACCTGATCCGGTCAGTACCGGCGGAGGGAACGGAGATTGCAGGTGCCGCCTGCGCGGCCCTGCGCCATTTTTCCGTTTTACTGTCGGCCCTGTGCCATCACTCGGACCGCAGCCATGCGCGCGGTTCCGCCGCCAAGGAGCCGACATGAAACACCTCGCCCTTACAGCCGCCTTTCTCGGTGCGCTGACCGCTGCACCGGCCTTTGCTCAGGACAAGATGACGGTCGTGCTGGACTGGTTCATCAACCCCAATCACGGCCCGATAATCGTCGCCCAAGAGCGTGGATATTTTGCCGACGAAGGTCTGGAAATTGAAATTATTGCGCCCGCGGATGCCTCTGCCCCACCCAAAATGGTCGCTGCAGGACAAGTCGATCTGGCCGTCTCCTACCAGCCACAACTGCATCTTCAGATCGCCGAGGGCCTGCCGCTGATCCGCGTCGGCACTTTGATCGCCAGCCCGCTGAACTGCCTGTTGGTGCTCAAGGATGGCCCCATCAGGGAAGTCGCAGACCTCAAGGGCAGCAAGATCGGCTATTCCGTCGCCGGCGTCGAAGAGGCGCTGCTGACTGCGATCCTGAATGCGGAGGGCATCACGCTGGACGATGTCGAAATGATCAACGTCAACTGGTCGCTTGGCCCCTCGGTCATGTCGGGGCAAGTAGATGCGGTGATCGGCGCCTATCGCAATTTCGAGCTGAACCAGATGGAGATCGAAGGCGTCCCCGGCACCTGCTTTTTCCTCGAAGAAATCGGCGTGCCGACCTATGACGAGCTGATCTATGTTGCCAACCCCGAGACGATGGATGCAGGCAAAATCTCGCGCTTCCTGCGCGCGACCGGCAAGGCCACGCAATACATCGTCAACCACCCCGAGGACAGCTGGGAGCTCTTCAAATCCACCTCGACCGAACTGGACGACGCCCTGAACGCCCGCGCCTGGACCGACACGATCCCGCGCTTCGCCCTGCGCCCTGCCGCCGTCGACATCGCGCGCTATGCCGATTTCGAGCGTTTCCTGAACGAAGCCGGGCTGCTGGACGGCACCCGCCCGGTCTCCGAACTGGCCATCGACCCGGGTGCCGAGGCCAGTGCAGTACCGGAGGCGCAGTAATGTACGGCGATACCTTCACCGCATGGCGTGCGGACGCCGCGCAGGACTGGCACGCCTACACCCATCACCCCTTTGTCGAGGGCCTGCGCGATGGCACCCTGCCGCGCGAAGCCTATCTGCGCTATCTGGTGCAGGACTACGTGTTTCTCATCCACTTCTCCCGCGCCTGGGCGCTGGCGGTGGTCAAGGCCGACACGGTCGAGGAAATGCGCTTTGCCACGAACACGCTGGACGCGCTGCTGAACGGCGAAATCGCGCTGCATGTCGCCACCTGCGCGCGCGAAGGCATTGACGAGGCCACGCTGTTCGCCGCGCCCGAGGCGGTGCAGAACATCGCCTATACGCGTTATGTGCTGGATGCGGGCCATTCGGGCGACTTTCTGGACCTGCTGGCGGCGCTGGCGCCCTGCGTGCTGGGCTATGGCGAAATCGGCCTGCGGCTGGCGGCGGCGCGCGGCGACACGCCCTATGGCGACTGGATCGACACCTATGCCGGACCGGAGTATCAGCAAACCTGCCGCGACGTCGGCGCCCTGATCGACACCGCCATGACCCGGCGTCTGGGGCCATCGCCGCAGGATAGCCCGCGATGGGGCGCCCTATCGCACCGGTTTGGCACCGCCGTGCGGCTGGAGATCGGCTTTTGGGACATGGGCCTGCGGGGATGACGGCACCCGGCATCCTGCTGGAAGGGTCCGTCGCTATCGACGGCGAGCCGCTGATACCGCCTATTCGGCTCACGGCGGCGGCAGGCCAATGGACCTGCCTGCTGGGGGCGTCCGGCGTGGGCAAATCCACGATCCTCCGCCTGATTTCAGGCATCGCGGACGAGGCGACGCTAAACGGCACGCTAAATGCAACTGACGGCGTCCCCCTCGCCGGGCGCGTGGCGCTGATGGCCCAGTCCGACCTACTGCTGCCATGGCTGACCGTCGCGCAGAACGTGATGCTTGGCGCCCGCCTGCGCCGCACGGCGCCAGATGCCCGGCGCGCCGCCGACCTGCTGAATGATGTCGGGCTGAGCGCGCAGTCCGATCAACGTCCCGCCACGCTGTCGGGCGGCCAGCGCCAGCGCGCCGCACTGGCGCGCACATTGATGGAGGATCGCCCCATCGTGCTGCTGGACGAGCCGTTCTCGGCCCTCGACGCGCGCACCCGCGCGCAGGTGCAGGACCTGACGGCCGAGCTGCTCCGGGGCAAGACCGTGTTGATGGTCACGCAT